>JAUCQB010000272.1 GCA_030372985.1 Phycisphaerae bacterium | reverse complement strand
CGCTGTCTCGTGGGCTCGGAGATGTGTATAAGAGACAGCGCCAGGCCGGACACACGATGCAGCCGCGTTTTTCTCATCAGATCGAGTCCTTTGGGTTACTCTCCGCCTGGATCATCAGGCCGCCGCACCTCCGCTCTCGTGCGTTCAATCGCCCGAGACTGTGGTCGCTCCTGGACCCGGGGCAGTAAAACCTGTCCTTCGGCGGTTTTGCAGCGAAACGAGAAGTTCCACGCCCCGCGCGTCAAGCCTACCCTGTTGCTCAACTGCAAGGCCACCACGTTTCTGCCCTGGACCAGCGGTACCTCCACAGTTCGGGATCGAAAACAGGGCTGCGTGCCCAGGTCCATGGGCGCCTGGTCGTTGATCTGCAGAACGAGTTGATCATCCCAGCCAAGCGTGAATACGGCTTTCGTGGCCCGATCGCTCTCCAGAGAGCAGCAAGCCACGGCGACACCTTCGAGCGTCGGCGAGTTGTCGTTGCTCGGAGGAGGACGGTAGAAATGGTTGAACTCGACAAACCCGCGCAGTGCCGCGGCCTTCTGCCAAGGACGGTTCTGGAACGGCTGCCTGGGATCGAGATCTCCCTTGCCCGGCAGCGCCTCCTTGAAATCGAGTCCGAACGGCCCGGCAATCCACCACTGACCGCTGTCCGGCAAGGGCAGGTCGTATTCGCCGCGACGAATCTCCGAGCCGGGCAGCCGCTTCTCCAGCGGCGGCATGGTGAAGAACGGGCGGACCGGCCTGGCCGAATACCAGTACACCGTCGCCGCCACATCATGGGCTCGCGAGCCGAACCGCATGTGGATCGACTCGCGGAAGTCGATTGAATCATGAAACAAGAGACGGTATGCGGCCAGTTTCTGCCTTTCCCCCTGGAAATCCTTCTGGACGTAGTAGGGCATATCGGCAAACAGAGACGACTGCGCCTTGTACTCGTTGCCGCCGTAAGACACGCCAAAAGTGTCCTCGCCGCCCAGCCCGCGCAGATGGGCCGGCTCGTCGCCCTGGCCGTCGATATAGATGCGGTCCCCGCCGGCGTGGCTCCAACGCATGGTCTGGCGGCTTTCCAGCATGTCCACGCTGTAGGCGAATCCGACCAGCCGCCCGGGTCCATCAGCATCCAGCATGAGGAAGTCGTCCTGGCCATCGCGTACCGGCGCCTCCCTCCGCCACCGAGCGCAGAATCGCATCGGCTCTTTCAGCTCCTGTCCCGGGTATTCGTGCCAGTCGATCATGTAATAGAAATGGTTGTTCGGCTTGCCGCCTCCGACGATCTCCACGCGAGCCGACTGCGCGAAAGGCATTGGGAAATAGGCCGTGAAACCGTTCCTGGGTTTGACGTCCAGGCACGGTGTGTTGATCTGGTAGGCCTCTCCCGGGTTGGCAAGATTGTGCATCACGCCAAAGAAGTCCGGCAGGGGGGCCTCGACGCCTGGCACCGGCTGGCCGTCGAAATAGATGCGCAGCACCACATCACGGTCGAAGTTCTTGCCCGCGACCCAGAAACGCCGAATACACCCCGGGCCCTGAAGCTCTCCCAGCACCATCGGGTCGGTCCCCTGCAGCTGGAAGTAGCGAGTCAGCCGCCTCGACACCGGTCGGGTGGGGAGATTCAAGCCCCAGACAAGACCCGGCGCCCGGGTGAGCTCGGTCGACTCCTCTCCCCGGGCCGAGGCCATGCCTGTCAAACCGGCACCCGCGATCAAGGTTCCCACTGCCAGCAGCATCGCCGCCGGCCCGCTGAGATACTCCCGTTGTTGCCTCATAGACCTTCACCTTATCTATGGCTTTTCGACGTTTCTCTCGCGATCAACCCGCCTGAGCAGAGTTCGGTCCACCCACCTGTCGCTATGCGAATTCCGCTTCTTCGGCTACAGGCACGCGCACCATGGTGCACGTTTCGGCCGATCCAGCCAGCGGCTTGCCTTCTCATCGCCGATGATCTGCTGCCGCTCCGGGTCCCACCTGATGGGCCGGCCAAGCCAGTACGCGATGTTCCCCAGATGGCACGTGGTGACCGTACTCGCCCCGATTTCCACGTCGCACACCGGTCTTTGCCGCGTGCGGATGCAGTTGATCCAGTCCTGCCGATGGCCGGGGCTTTCGTACAGATGCACATCGCGGATCCCCAGCGGTTCTCGGCCGATCTCCTCAGGCCAGGTGCGGAGATGACTACGGGTCACCTCGATCCGGCCGTCCGTCCCGGTGAAGAGGATGCCGTCGGGCCCGCCGTGGTACACCGGTACGCCGTTGGCATATTTGAACACCAGGCCCTCGCCCTCGTCCGGATCGGGTATCTGATCGAAGAGGGGCGGCTCTTCCGGCGGAATGATCTCAACGGGATTGGTGCCGTCCATTCCCAAGCCCCACTGGGCAATATCGAAATGGTGGGCGCCCATGTCGGTCATTCCGCCGCCGGAGTAGTCGCGAATGCGCCGCCAGCCGCCGCTGTAGTCGCCGCTGCAGCGTTTCTCGTTGTACGGCTGCCACGGGGCCGGCCCAAGCCAGCGGTTCCAGTCCAGACCCTCGCGCACAGGCTGTTCGGGCAGATACGCCTCCGACGACGGCCCGCCCACGCCCACGTCAACCTTCAGCAGCTTGCCGATCCGCCCGCTGCGAACCAGTTCGCAGGCCAGGCGGAAACTGCCCTCGCTGCGCTGCTGGCTGCCGGTCTGAAACACCCGCCCATACCGTCGGACAGCCTGGAGAACATCCCGAGCCTCGCGAATGGTCAGCGTCAATGGTTTCTCGCAGTAGATGTCCTTACCCGCTCTGGCCGCGGCAATCGCGATGATCGCGTGCCAGTGGTCGGGCGTGGCAATCAGCACCGCATCGATGTCCCTGCGCTCCAGCAGACGCTCGAACTCGTTGTACTCGTCGCAGCCCTTGAAGTTCGCGGTCCGCCGAGCCTCGGCATACTTGTCCTCGACACGCTGCCTGGCCCTCTTCCGCTTGGCCGCGTCAACGTCGCACACCGCGACCACCTGGAGCTGCCCGTCCCGCAGGAAGCTGTCGAGGTGACCGCTGCCCATGTTGCCGACGCCGATGAATCCGACGGTTATCCGCTCGCTCGGTGGCTTCCAGTCGTTTCCGCCGCGCGCCGAGGCAGGGACAAAGCAAGGTGCCACCAGGGCGGCCGTCCCCTTCAACAGACTTCGCCGGCTGAAGCTCACCCGTTCCGGCATGTGCCGCTCTTTGATCCTAGGTCTGCCCGATGCCGACATGCCCATAGCCTCCGTGGGAGGTCAGCGACCATTATCCGGGGTCTCAGACCGTTTTCAATGACCGCGGCCGAAACTCGGGTGCGGTGGATGGAACCTGAGTGTAGAATGTGTATCTGCCGAGCAGACGACTCTCGTCGCTCAGCGATGCTGAAGCCCCACATCCGCAACGATCTGAAGCGAAGGAGGAGCAATGATTCGCTGGAGACTCCCGGTGCTGTACCACGTGTTACTGAGTGTCATCACGGCAGTGGCCGCGGGAACGACCGCCCAGACGCCGGCGGAGGTCTGGCAGCAGTTCTGGGTTTCGCCCACCGGCAGCGACGACAATCCTGGGACTGAGGCGAAGCCGTTTGCGACGATTCAGCGCGCTCAATCCGCCGTGCGCCGGCTCACTCAGCAGATGCGCGGCGATATCCTGGTCACGC
This sequence comes from Phycisphaerae bacterium, assembly GCA_030372985.1. GTDB lineage: Bacteria > Planctomycetota > Phycisphaerae > UBA1845 > PWPN01 > JAUCQB01. The sequence continues at coordinate 14,934 of JAUCQB010000272.1, read as the reverse complement.
TCCGCGGTGGAACCTACCGGTTGGCGGAGACCCTGGTTTTTGGCGCTGAGGATTCGGGGAGCGGAGGACACGATATCGTCTACAAGGGCGCTCCAGGCGAGACGCCGGTTGTGAGCGGGGGCCGCGTCGTTAACGGCTGGCAGCCGGATGCGGCCGGGCGATGGAAGGGCCACACGGACGTCGGCAACTTCCGGCAGCTCTACGTGGAGGGCGTTCGCGCGCGTCGTGCTCAAGGACCCGCGCCCGCAGGCGTCAGACTGTTCGGCACTGACGGGTTCAGAACGACAGAGGTGAGAATGGCCGATTGGCGAAACCCCGGCGACATCGAACTGTGCTTCTATGTGTTTTGGGGACCGCGCAAGGCCTGGACGCATACGCGGTGCAAGGTTCAAGGCATCCACCGTGATGGCGACGAGGCGGTCATCACCATGCTCCAGCCGCATTTCACCATGGCCCGAACCAAACAGGGTGTCGTGGTGGAACTGCCGTCTCAAGTGGAGAATGCCTTTGAGCTGCTGGACGAGCCGGGCGAGTGGTATCTCGACCGGCCGGCCGGCGTCGTCTACTACATCCCCAAAGCCGGCCAGGACATGACGAAGGCCGAGGTGATCGCCCCTGCGATCGAGAGGCTTGTGGAGCTGCGGGGCACACTGGATCGGCCCGTGCACAACATCCGCTTCGAGGGGATTACCTTCGCCGACGCCGGCTGGCTGCGCCCCAGCGAGATCGGTCTGGTCGACGTCCAGGCCAACTTCATCAACGATTTCCAGAAGAAGTACACCAGCATCAAGCCCTTTGTAACCTCCATCCACAACGAACAGATCAAGGCACCGTCGAACATCGTCTGTCACGCCGCCCGAGCGATTCGCTTTGAACGGTGCACGTTCACGCGATTGGGCAGCGGCGGGCTGGACCTGGAGTTTGGGGCCCAGGATAACATCGTGGCCGGCTGCCGTTTTTTCGACATTTCGGGCACGGCCATTCAGGTGGGCGACGTCCTGAAGAACGATCACCACCCTGACGACCCCCGCATGATCGTGCGGGGCAATGTCATCCGCAACAATGTCATCCACGACGTCGGCGTGGAATTCCAGGGAAGCGTGGGGATCTTCACCGGTTACGTCAGCGAGACCGTCATCGCCCACAATGAGATCTACAACCTGCCGTACACGGGAATCTCGGTCGGATGGGGATGGGGCGAGGAAGACGCCGGCGGGGGGGCTTATCCCCAGCCGTTCTACTATCAGACGCCGACGCCCGCTCGGGACAACCGAATCGAGTACAACCACGTCCACCACACCTCAATGGTTCTCACCGATGGAGGCGGGATCTATACGCTGAGCAACATGCCGGGCACGGTCATTCGCGGCAACCACATTCACGATAATGTGGGCATACCTGGCGGCATCTACCTGGACGAAGGGAGCGGCTTCATCGAGGTGACAGGCAACCTGGTTTACGGGGTGCCCAAGCCGATGAACTACAACAACCGCGACCAGAATCGGATCGACACCTGCAAGGTTCACGACAACTTCTTCGACGCCCGCCCGACGGCGACAGCCCCCCAGGGCGTCGTACAGATCGTTGCCAAGGCGGGCCTGGAGGAGGCATACCGCGATCTGTTGGCGCCCGGCTCGAAGGCTACCTCGGCCAGGTAGAGGAGGGTAGACACCGCCTTCCTGGGCTGGTTCAGATGATCAATGAGCCATGAGCCACTGGTCAAGACTGGCGAATGCGATGTCGATGCCTCATCAGTCTCAGGCCACCCTATGTTCAGATCCACCGTCTGGCCTTGTCGGGTTTTCCATTATCACTTGTCGCTGCTGGAGTTATCGCTGCACAGCGCTCTGCTGCCTTGCCCATAGAGACATATCTCCAGCCGTTCTGTTTTATTGTTGACAGGGGGCTTTTTAAGGAGTACTCTGATTTCACATGTAGGTGTTCCTCGCGTGTTGGCATGTCGAAAGCCGGGTAGACCAACAGACCAGAGAGGCGAGGACCGAGGGCTCACCAGTCTCTTGATCTGAGTTAGAACCGGCGGAACAGGGTAAGTTCAAACGCGAGGTTCACGAACGGAAGGAGCCTGCTGGGCAGAAAGGCGGCAGGAGAAGGAAAGGCGGAGGAGGAAACGCCGATCGAGAGCGTCACGCTGCACGAGGAGCGGCGTCCACTTTCACCTTCCACCTTCCCACTGGAAGTAGCGGTTGCCGGCGCTTAGACGCGCTGTTCATGCAGGGGCTTGTACGTTCCTGGTGCGCAGCTTCCCAAGTGGGCAACGCTGTCTGGTCATTCCGGAATGCGCTCTGCGTCAATTCTGTACGGCTTTGTCCAGTAGACCCTGCCAGCCTGGAGCAGGCGCATGCCGTGGGAGCAGATGATCAGAATGAATACGCCTGCCTTTCCCTTGGGTGGGGAAGGACGAAGAGCGCCCGGCGGCAATGGGTGTGGAGCCGGCGCGATGGCCGCCGATCCTCGTGCAGGCCAATCCTGGCCAACTCAGGAGCGGGGCGGCGGGGCGACGAGCTGAGTCTTCCTTTCAAACGGGCATGGGGCTGCCCGACGTCGAAGCCCCAAGAAGGAGGAGTCTGATCATGATAAGGCGAACAGTGGCGTGTGTGTTAGTTTTGGCCATGGTGTCATCCGCATATGCGGTGATACAGGTAGTACCCCTGCCCAACACGGATGAGTACACAGGTGCTTCATCGGCCAGTTCTGTGACGGTGGGGCCGGACCACACAGTGTACGTCGCCGGATACAGCCAGGCCGATGGTGGCCAAAGGGCCACTTACTGGTCCGTCTCAGGCGCCACGGTGACTGGGAACGTCCTGCCGGCGGCGAGCGATGGGGGGACTGCGACCAATGCCCAGGGAATCGGCGTGATCACGGCAGGCACCCAAGCTGGTGCTATTGTGGTCGCTGGAAACCTGGGAGGTGGTTCCTCTGACTGGAACAGCGGAATCGCTGGTCTCGATGGCAATGGCTGGTCCAAAAGGAAAGACACTGAGTGGAATGGCGGCAACCAGGTAGACCTTGGGCAAACGTATGCCGCCTGGGGCAACCAGCTGGCAGTATCCCAGGACGGCCGGCGTTACTACGTCACGGGCAGGATCAATAACGAAAGGACGAGAATGTATACGTTTACTGTTGACTCCCAAGACGGGTCCCAGGGAAATGTGGTCCCCACACCGGGGAGCACTACTGATAGTGATACCTGGTTGCTCCCCCGCGCAAGCAGCTCCAATACCATTGGCGGGGTTAACCCGGCCAGTACAACCGCTGGTCACAACAGAGATGGTGATTGGCATTATGCGTGGCAGCATGCGTATAAGAGTGGAGATACGCCCGACGAGGACGGGAGCCTTCCCCCCGCCAGCTACGACTACTGGTACAGCGTTGCCAACGGCATTTCCGATGACGGCAACACGGTTGTGGGCTATGGGCAAACTACCTCAAGTATCCTTGCCCCGGTATACTGGACCCAGTCGGGGGGCACCTGGACCGCGCATTATGTCGACACTACCGGAATGACCAGTAGCTCCAATATCTGCGACAGCAACCAGGATGGAACGATCTTGGGTGGTTACATTTATGCCGGTATGAACAAGGCTGTCTTCTGGGACGTCAATGTGCTGGACGGTGGTGTGCCAGATGCCAATTACCTTGCTGATTGGCTCCCCGCCCATGGCGTCCCCCTGATGAACGGCGATGTTGGGTGGACCGTGTTGTCACGAATCCATAGCGTGCACAGCGACGGTCCTCTTACGTACCTGGCTGGTTATGGTGCATGGACCGAAGACGGCGGTACGACTACGACTGTACGTGGCTTCCTCGTCACCATCCCCGAGCCGGCTACTCTGGCCTTCTTGGCTCTGGGTGGCTTGGCGATGCTGCGGCGCCGTCGCTGAACACCTGAACCTTTCCTGACTGCAAGGTCGGGATTCGATTCAGAAGGTTTTCTCGAGGCCTGGCCGCTAGCCCGGGGCGGCGGAAACCTGCGAGGGGAGAAGCGGGGAAAGATACCTCACCTTCCGGGCCGGTTTCATCCGGCCACGGACTTGCAGGCTGAGAAGTAAACGAGGCCGCTCGGCTCCGCCGAGCGGCCTCGTTCTTTGCAGGATCAACGGAGCCTCAGCAAGCATCGCCCCGCGATACGATAGAACGATGCCGAAAGCATCGCTCGCGCCGACTCGGCCACTCCGACTGAGAAACGCCAGGTGGATAGACGTATCTGGTTTGCCAGGATTTGGAGCGGCCGCCATGACTTCACGGGTGCGCCTGTTTCCCGCTGTGTTCCTGGCGCTGATCTTGCTTGCCGAAGCCTATGGCCGCGTCACCGGCGTCCGCGATCGACCGTTCTGGAGCGATGAGGCCTGGGTGGCCAAGAAGGCCCTGGAGCTTCCATACGGGCAACTCTTTCGCCAGACGGATGTGCCGATCCCCCCGCTGTTCTCCGTGGCCGTCAAGGCCTTCAACTCCCTGACTGCACGCCCCGAACTGGGCTTGCGGCTCTTTCCGCTGCTGTGCGGACTTGGTGTTCCGCTCGTCAGTTATCTCATCATGCGGACGCTACGGGCCCCGCGCAGTGATGTGGGTGGCCCCCATGCTGCTAGCGATGGGTGCCGGCCTTGTGAGAATCGGCCGAACATGTTCGCTTATCGTGTTCGGCCGCCCGCCGGGCCAGACCAAGACCTGACATTCGCGCGCAGACGCAAGGTCAGTTGGCGCAGGTGGGATCCAGCGGTACGCCGGGTCCGCTTGCACAGACTTCGAACTTGGCGTAGTCGTTCGTATCCACGGCGTTGTCAGGCGGGCCTGAGCCGGTGCTGTCGGTGCGGTCGAAGCACTTGCAGATACCGGTGGGCGCGACGGCCGGGCCCTTGAAGCAGCTCTGGAAGACGGCGAAATCGATCTGGTCCACATCGCCGTCGAGGTCGGCATCAGCAAACGGGTCGCTGCAGGGACACTCGGTCGTCGCGCACAGCGTACCGATCCCCTTGAAGACGAACGGCTGCGGGCACTGGTTGATCTTGGTGTCGGCGCACCCGTTCACTTCCCCCATGCAGCAGGCCCCCAGGCAGATCGATTCATCGCAGGGCACGCCGAAGCCGCGGTACGATCCCTGAGCCGCGTTGCATTGATCGGGGAGCAGGGGACTGCAGGAGCCATCGGGCAGGCAGCAGGCCCCATTCAGGGAAACGTACACGCCACCATAAATGACGGGTGTGTCGATCCAGCCCTCCTGCCATACATGCCTTCCCCACGTTACTCCTCCTGCCGTGCCCTTGGTCGTATACACCCGGTCTTTGGGATAGGGACGGGACCACGGTACGCGCTCGGCCCCATCCTTGCACGACCAGTCGTTCGAGTCCTCCGATTTCAACTCGCAACTGGCCCCGGCCCCGATAGCGATCTTGTTGAACGGCCCGGTGTACAGCCGCGGAATTGTTGCCGAGCTGGTTGGTGAGTCGGGGAAGAGAAGAGGATCCCTATTATCCCACATCTTCAGCACGTATGTGTCGGTCTTGATCTCCACCGTGACCCAGGCGTATTCACCGGGGCCACCGAAACCGCCGACTTGCCCGGGGTAGTGGTTGCTATGGATGTCGTACCACTTCTCGCCGTCAAAGGTGCACAGGTGCTCGACTGCCGGGTAGCCATAAGTGGCGCCGTTGTCGAGCTGCGCCAGGTAGCCAACCGCCAGGCTGGCGTGTATCGGCCACGGCGGCTGCGGGTGGGGCGTGGGTATCCTGCTGGCGTGCAGCTCCTGCTGAACAACGACGGGATAGACCCATTCACCGCCGCACTCGGCATCCTCTGTGCAGGGCTGCCCCAGCTTTGCTCCGAATCCATCCTGGCAGGTCGCCTGCTCGCCCGCCCCGCAGGTGGGGTCCCAGCACTGCCAGTCGAAGCCGCATGACTGCCCATCATATAGCCCGCCGATGCATTGCTCGGCGCCCTCGTCGCAATAGCCAACTTGATGAAGACTGGCGCAATTACACCAGGGCGGTGCACCCTGACTGGCAGACGACACGTAGTCCGTGGGGGCCCGATCGTCACCCAGGCGCAACTCGAAGTAGAGGGGATCTCGGTTGATCATGAAAGTGTTGGTGCGGCTGGCGTTCCTGAAATACAGCCTGACGATGAGCGGATTGTCGTCCGTGCCGTTGACTGCGTCCATGCCCGGGTGACGTGTGCTGATCACGGAGGTCATGTCCCACTCGTGATACTGCGATGCGGCGGCGCGTTCGAGCTTAAGCATCTGCGGCTTGTTTGCCGGCGCGCGGCTATCCGGTGTGTTCTCCACCACCTCCAGCGAGTTCGGCGTCTCGTCGATCGAATCTGGCCCCTGCTCCTCGTAGCAATTTGGATCTCCTGGGTGGTAATACTGGCAGTCACAACCGGGGGGAAAGTAGACATTCGACCAATGCGCACAGAAGAAGGCCTGGTCAGGTTCTCCCGATTGGTCCGTCGGGCAAATGGTATCCGGGGTCGGCGGATAGCCCGGCCAAGGGTTGTCGGGGTTGTTTGCGGTGCAATAGTTGTCGAAGTCGTCGCACCAGACGATCTGGCTGTCGGGGATGTCCAGGCACCGCCCCGCCCATGCGGTCTCGAACGCGGCCAGCACCAACACCACAGCAGCTAGGGCAATAATCGGCTTCATACTTGTCCTCCTCTCCGGAGAGAATTGGCCGTCGCTTGCCTATGAACAAGAGATGCACGGATTGCGCAAGCTTGATGCGGCAGAATCTGAAACGCACCCTCGCAACGAGGAACTCGTGGCCCGGCTTCCGCCCGGTCTGGCCGGTTGGGTGCGCTCCTTATTCTCGGTAGCATCTACACTACTGCGCTTTCACACAGGACGCAAGAACGAATCCCGCCAAAAAGCGACTCAATGTGGCCATTTGGCTGGGACCGACATGTGCTTGCAGAATGCCACCTGTATTCACTGGAGGGACTTTCACTTCATGTTTTGACGCAACATTTCACTCTCGGGCGGGCCGTCCCATGCGCAAGCGTAAAGTCAGGGCACGCTCTCCAGCCCCGGTTCCCACGCCACCACACGTCTATCGGTTTGGTCTCGATGTTTCTGGGCCCACCTGCAGCCACCCCGAGAGCGGCGCCGGTCGGTCCACCCTCTGCGGTTGCGACTGGGCACGGGGACGGCTGGTGGCTCGCGGCCTTTCCAGAAGCAGAGTGTCAAGCTTCTGCCGGATTGACTCGTACAGGGGAGGATCGGCACCGCCCCAAGGCGCGTCACCTTGAGGGATCAACCTGAGGATGAGCTTGGATAGTTGGTCTCGCGTCATGCCATCCTGCTGCAAGCACCACAGCCGCTTGTAGTCCTGGACACCCTGCCGCAGACCCTCCACCCAGAGCGAAACGGTGTGATCGGGGTACATCCGCTCGCAGGAATTATCGTCCTTCCAACTGGCCTTCTCCGGATTGTTCACGTGGTTGCCGCCCAGGGAGTAGATGACCCACCCGTCCAGATTGTACCACCACGCCAGCCAGGGAATGCTGCGCCCGCCTCGTTCAGGTCGGCCGTGACGGTATTCGATCACGTAGTACCAGATCGGCTTGCCCGTCTCCCGGATCGCCGGCACCAGCGAGGTCAGCGTTGTGATATATGGGCACCAGACGTTCACGTAGGGCTTGAATGGCTCGACGACGCCGGGCACCGTGCTGAAGTTGTTGTTCGCAGGGGCGTTACCCAGGTTGGACCAGAACTGCACCTCCGGCCAGAGGCGCCGGATCCGGATCATCCACGCAACGTGAGCCCAGGCAACCTGGTCGTACGGCTCGTCGTAGATCTCAAGGCCCCATTCCTGCGGTTTCAGCTTCAATCGCTCCACCGTCTCGCGGATCGGCTGAAGGTTGTCCTGGATCTCCTTGTCCGATACGTCCAGAGAGGCGCCCTTCGGCTGACTGATCGGGAAGTTGAACTTGAAGTAGCGGTAGCCCAACTCGCGGCACATGTCCCAGTTCTCGTAGTACCCGCACACGTTGATGCCGTAATCCCGCATGAGCCGGGCCAGCTCGCGATCGTCCTTGAAGCATTGATAGCCGAACCCGTGGATCGGATTATCCACCGGCAGGTCGGCCGCCTGCACCGCAACCTCGATCGGCAGCCGCTCACGCTCATCGCCCGAGCCCGCGACCGTCAGATGCCCTCTATACTCGCCTGGTGATAACGAGTGTGTTTTGACGGTAAGCCAGAGCATGACCGGTTCACCGGCTTTCAGATGCAGGCGCGGGAAGTCCCGAATCGCCGACCAGTTGCGAATATGCCCCTGAAGATCGCCAAGACGTTGCGGGCGCGAGAAGAGCGGGTCGAGCCACCAGGTGGTCCTGCCGGCCTGCTGCGGCCCGCGAACTTCGCCGACCACCTTGACGTCCATCGCAGCGATCAGTTCCGCCGGGCCTTCCACCTGCACGGTAGCGTCCACCGGCTTGTCTGTCTGGACAACGGCAGCCGCCACAAGCCAATCATGCAGCATGCCCTCAAGCCGGATTGCGTCTTTTGTCTTCGGTTCCTCGCGCCACTTCTCCACCTGTCTGTTGCCCCACGGATCGCACGCCCCCAAACGCAGCGGTGTCCCCCTCGGTTGCTGTTGGTTTGAATCAGCTCCGGCGGCGGACTCGCCAACGAGCAGCCCCAGCACGACGAAGCAGTTGCTCAAGACCCATCGACCGATACCGTTTGATGACGTGCTCATGAGTCGCCTCTCTGGCGTTCAAACCGGCTCGCACCGCTGACCGGGCATCCGGCCCCGATTTGTTGTGCCCCACGAGCCTCCCTCAAATGGGAGCAAGGGCGTGGTTGCAGATCGGCTTTGCGCATGCCGTCGAGGGCGTCAATCATGTTATTGTCATCCGCCGGAAGGCTCAACTGCTCGGGCGACAACGCCCATCGGAATAAGACTGCTGAGAGCGTTCGCACAATGGTTAAGTTGGCTCGCCAGGCCGGTGCCGTTCGCGCCATGCCGGGCAATCGATGGCTGGTGAACAGCCAGCGCGAGACGAAGGCCGGGTTCTCACGCGAACACGCGTTTTCTCGGGTCAATCACGCACCAGGCGGCCGCGCCGGCGAGGAAGAGGAGGCCCATCAGGTACAGCGAGGCGTTCCAACTGCCGTAACTCTCGACCAACCGGATCACCACGATCGGGCAGAGCATGCTGCCGATCTGGCCCGAGGTGTTCATGACCGCGCTGACGACTCCCGCATGCTCACCCGCCACGTCAATGCAGGTTGCCCAGGCCGCCGCCAGCGAGAACATGCTGGCGGCCACGGCCAGTGAAATCAAACCGGCCGAAAGCAGGGGGGCGTCAGTAACCGTCGCCAGGATCATGGCCAGGCCGGCGGTGGTGTAGACGCTGGCGCCGAGAACCGTCCGACCCGCACGCAGGCCGAATCGCTTGGTCGCGTAGTCGGTCGTTGCTCCTCCCAGGAGATCCCCGAATACGCTCAACACGAGCGGCAGGCCTGCCAGTATGCCGAGCTTCGCTCCGCTGAGTCCGTGCCTCTCGGCAAGGTACCTGGGCAGCCAGGTCATACAGAAGTAGCTCGCGAAGCTGTTGGGGAAGTACATCACGCACAGCGCGATGGTGTTCCGTTGGGCAAACAGCTTGAGCCAGAACTGCAACCTTGTCGGGTGGCTGCCTGCGACGTGGCGGTTGGCAAGGATGAGTTCGCGCTCGGCCGCGTTCACCTCGCGATGTTCACTCGGGTCATCGCGGTACCACGCATACCAGATCGCGACCCAGGCAAGGCCGATGAGGCCGAACAGTCCGAATACCGTCCGCCAGTTCATCACTCTGAGCAGCGTGATGACCAGCAGCGGGGTGAACCCGCCGGCGAGGTGGGCACCGGCGAAGAAGATGCCCTGGGCTCTTCCGCGTTCCTGCCGCGGGATCCAGGCGGCAAAGGTGCGCGCCACGCTCGGCCAGGCACCGGCCTCGCCGGCGCCGAACAGGAACCGCGTGACGATGAGCGAGGCGTAACTGAAGGCCGCGCCCGTGAACATGGTGAAGCTGGACCACCAGATCACGATCCGGGCCAGCACCCGCCGGGTGCCCACGCGGTCGGCCCACCAGGCCGTGGGGACCTCGAACGCCGCGTAAGCCAGCGCGAACGCGCTGAACACGTAGCTCATCTGGCTCTTGGTCAGCGCCAAGTCGCGCATAATGTGGTCGGCCATGGTCGATATGGACACGCGATCCAGGTACGTGATCATCGCGAGCACGGTCGCGATTCCGACGACCCTGTACCGGATGCGGGTGGGGCGTTCGCCACCCTCGATGATGGGTGCCGCGCGGGCCTTTCGCATGGGCGCACGTCTCCTAGCCGAGACTTCCCAGATGACCTCGTCCGGCTGACCTGCGCCAACGATGATACCACCTGCTACGTGAGTATGTCCTGGTCACCTCCGGCTCGTCCAGCGGCAAAGTCTGCCTCACCCCCACGCGGGCAGCCATCGAGGCTACAGAATCCTACCGCCAGGCCAACAACCTCGGCAGAGGTGGTGGTGTCACCAACGGTTGGGACTTCTGGAAACCAATGAGCACCTGATCCCGCCTTTCCTCTTCCCCTCTTCTCTTTCTCTTCGCGCCCTTTCGAGGGCGCTTCTCTTCACGACGTAGCGGGAGCTCTATTCCGTCGATCGCTTGGTCCGTCACCAGCGGGCAACGCCAGCGCTTCCCGGAAGCGGGAGAATGCCGACGACGTGACCGACGCCATCTCGGAGGTCGTCCGCCCTCCGAATGAGGGAGAACCGGTCGTGGGCCGGTCACTGTGGCTCGGCTCGGATGCCGTCCAGATGGACCGCGTTTCCGATCGATCGCGTATCGTGTTCGCCGGCCACCTGGATCCGCAGTTTGTGCTCTCCTTCCGTGGCGAGCTCTTTCTCGAATACGCAGACACCCCAGATGTCATCGGCGGAGTAGGTGTCCGCCGTCTCCACCGTGCCGCCGTCGATCGAGACCAGGGCCTTGCCGCAGTCGGGACCCAATTTCGAAAACCACAGGACACGCTTGCCGCTGAACGGGATCTCGGCGGCGGCGCCCTTCTCATCGGCGGCACTGATTGTTCCCGCGTGAGCCGGCAGCAGGTTCGATTGATGCCGCCATGCGCCCGACAGACGGGCGGTGCTGTCCGCATCATCGATGACCTGTGCTCGGTGGCCGGCCGGCTTTGTATGGACGGGCGGGGACGCGTTGCCCGCACCATCTACCGCCCGGACGCTGTACACGACGGCGAGGTCGGCGCCGGCGGAATGGTCGAAGTAATACGTGCCCTTGGCAACCTTGTCGATCGGTTTGCCATCGCGCGAGATCTCGTAATAGGAGATCCAGTTGTCGTCCATGGCAGCGGCCCAGGTGATCGCAACGCCGGGATAGCCCAGGACCTTGGCCCGCTCGATCGTGAGCGGACCAGGGGCACCGGGTGGCTGCGTGTCCCCCTTGCTCCCGGGGTGCAGCGGCAGATTGAGATAGATCAACTCACCCGCCGGCATCGTGTCAAGCTTGATGCCGTCCCGCATGAGCAGGTCGCCGTTCAGGGTCCGTGTGGCCGAGGACTCCTGGAATGAGACGTTGTAAGCCGTATCCGGTCGCAGGCCCTTGGGCTTGATCGTGACCAGCCCGGGCGCCGACCGCTTGGGGATAATGATGCCTCGCTGCCCATCGCGACTGAGCCGCTGAATGTACATCGTGGGATCGTCGCCGATGACGACCGGCCGATACACGTGTACCCATCGGCCCACCACGCCTTGCTTGTGCAGGTAATGATAGATGTCGATGAGCTGGCGGATGCCCTCCAGTTTGGCCGGGTCCCATGTGTCGCCGGTCATGTCGAAGTTGATGCACAGCAGGCCTCGCCAGGTTGCCGGGTTGTACTTGGCGGGATCCCAGACATCGGGGATGTCGCTGGTCTTGTCGGGCGGAAGCACGAGCGCCGCCCAGTAGTTGCGGATGATTCCCACCGCCCCGTCGCTGAAGGAAACCGTTGAGGCGTACCGGGCGTAGTCGTATCCGACGTTGTTGCCGCCGCCGTTGACGGCCTGGAACGCACACCCCGGGTGCTTGTCGAGAAACCCCTGGATCACCCTCCGCAGGCCCTGGTCCTGGCCGAGCAGGGGGGTGTCATCCCCGTTCCGGGGGGTCGTCGGCGTGCTGTCGTTACGCCACTCGAAGTCGCCCCAGCGATTGACGAACCCATCGAGTTGCGACTCCATGAACTTGACGACAGTCGGCTGCGACATGTCCAGCGTGCTGCCGAGCAGCCAGCCCGGATGTTCGCGGGCAACTCGGGATTCGTTGTCGACGGTGTACAGGAAGGCATAGATGAGCTGGCCCATGCCGTACTTGCGGAGGTAGTCGCCGGTTGCGCGGAAGTCCGGTCCGTTCCAGTCGCCGGCCCGGTCCCACCAGCCCCAGTCGCGGTGATACACGTCCGCGCCGACGTAACGCATGAGGTCGGCGACACGGAAGACCTTCCGCTCCGTGCTGGCGAAATCGGGCTTCCCACCCAGCCAGCCGCACTCCGGTTTCGTCCAGCACGTGCCCTTCATCCAGTAACCCAGCATGCGGATGGCGGGGAACCAGCCGTCGCGGGTGTAGTCCCACAGGTAACGGTACTGCCAGTCGAGCGCCTCGTTGCCGGCGTTGTCGAGGTCGTCGCGATAGAGGCCGACAAACGCCTTGGGCGTCACCAGCGACTCGCCGGGCCCAAGCGTCTGTTTGTGGCCGACGACGCGGAGTTGCGCCGTCAGAGAGCCGTCCGGCGCAAGCTTGTACGACGATGCCCAGTGGCCGAAGTAGTCCCATCCAACGAACGCGCCTTGCTTCGTCAGGCGATTGAAGACCGCCGCCCACGGCGCGTAGCTGGACGTGCCCATACGGAATCCGTAACCACTGCCGGGAGGGTTGCCGCTGTTGCACACGGACCCTGCAATGCGGACCCTGCCCGCGCGGCCGGCCGTCCAGGTTCGGGCGACGTCCTGGCCGGCCTGCGGGTGCTGACTGGAGGCGCTGATGAAGGGAACACCTGCGGGGTTGTCGACTGCTCCTCGCCATTGCTGGTGCTGCGGATACCAGACCAGCTCCACGGCCTTGCCGTTCTCAAGGCACTGGTAGCGCCAGCCGCTCTTGCCCTGCTCGCCGCTGAACTCCGCCCTGGCTTCATGCTTCTCGCCGTCGGCGTAGGTGATCGTGGGGTTGAACAGCGTGGTGTCCCATCCGATGTTACCATTCATGTTCACAATGAAGGCCAGCCGATCCCCCGCCGCGACATCTGTCGCGACTTCAAAGGGCACGGTCATGGACGCGTCCGCCGATCGCTGCCATCCCTGCGCCGGCCAGACCTGACGGTCGTTGAGCACAATACGGGCATTGATGCCGTCGCCGGGGGCGGCCGTGGGCTTCCCGCCGAACGGCTCGTACGAGTCGAATGTACGCGGCTTGGTGACGTCGATCTGCTCCGTCTTAAGTACCCACGAGCCGGGCTGATTCTCGCCACCGGTCATCCACATGAAGTCTACGCCGACCACATCACCGGTCTTCAGGCATGTACTCAGAAAGCTTGGCTCGACGACACGCAGCGGCTTGTCGCCCTCGTTCTTCACCGTGACCCATTCGCGAATAATCGTGGATTCCGGGTAGGCGACGTACGCCTTCGTAACGAGCAACGGTCCTCGGCGCAGCGAGATGTCGAGTTGCATCTCGCCTTGTTTGAGCGTTGTCCGTTGCGCGTCCACCAGCTTCCAGTCGCCTGATGCCGACCCGATCCGTTCCGGCGGGTCGCCGATCGAGAGGAAGAACTCCTCAGCCGCACCACCTGTGGGAATCAGTTCGGTTCCGGTCGCCGTGTCCTTGAGGCTGATGGTGATGAGCGAGCCGTGTTCGAGGGTGACAATCCTCGCCGTAGACCCCGACCGGATCGTCCAGCGACTGCCGTCGCCCGCGCTGCCGGTGGACGGTATGGCAGCCGCCTGTGCGGTGCCGGTAGCGATCAGCAGAATCGAGACGCACAAGGTTCGCGAGATGGACGAGCTTGAAAGATGGGCGACCATAGTCTTTGCCTCCGATGCCTTTGACGGCTTGGATTTCCTGTCTCGGCCGGGTGGCGGCTATAAGCTACAGGATTCAAGAGGCGATGCAATGCATCGCCCCGGGATTTCACAGGCAACCTTGTCAGGCGATGCCGCTGGGCCGCCTTGATTCTAGCTCTCCCGTTGGGGCAACCACTTCTCGAAGGCCAGCATGCACACGCCCGTCATTGCCAAGTCAGCCAGGCAGGGGGTATAGCCCGCGAAAAGCACGAACGGCAACGGACCAGAGAGTCGAAGATCTCAACGTCCTGCGTCGGCCACGAACGTGAGAAGCATGACTGGTGGCCGGTCGGCGCGGAACTAATCGGCCGCATCGGCTCGGAGGCTTTGACTGCAACCGTAGTGGAGAATCCCCAGGTCAAGAGCGGCCGGAGCCTGCTGGTTCCGGAACTCCCCCTACAAGCAGGCAACCGGCAACTGAAAGTGGGTCACTGAGTGGGTCAGTCGTCACGTGGTGGTGACTTCTTATTGTCGTACTCAGTGACTTGTCATCCCCCTGCAACCCTCGTTTTTGCTCAAAAAACGCGGGTTCACTCTTGTTCCGACAATGCTTTACAACCCGCAACGCGTACTACGGAACCGAAGGTTGCAGGTTCGAATCCTGAGCGGTGTAGTTCAGCCCCGTCTGTGCCAGCAGTTTCAAGCGCTTGTCTGAAGGTGTCTAACTTCTCTGTCTTAACGGTGTTACGATCATCGGTCGCGCTTCGGATTTCGGTGGTTCGGGTGTGAGACGAACTGTCGGCACTTGCCGACTGTGCTCCACTATTGCGTGGCGTCGAATAAACCGGAGAACAAACTGACCCACCGATTGCCCCTTGACCACCAT
>JAUCQB010000271.1 GCA_030372985.1 Phycisphaerae bacterium | reverse complement strand
ATCCTCCATTTCCCGACGGTTTTAACGGTCCCGACGGCGGTGTGTTCTTCAAGGCCTTCTCGGGAAGCGCCGCCAATGGCGCCGCTACCGGGCACCTGTACCAGGACGTCCCTGCCACGCCTGGGACGCAGTACATCCTGAAGGGCTGGGCTGGCGCTGAGGCGAACTTCCTGGCAGGCGCAGAGTTCGCCATTGAGTTCTTCAACGGCGGCGGAACGCTGATCAGTGGGGCGACGCTTGATCTGATGGCTGCCGGGCTGATCACTCCTAATGGCGAGCCCTTCAACTACAAGCAGTACACGGTGACGGCAACTGCACCTGTCGGTACGTCCTTCGTTCGGGCTCGCGTGTCCATGATCGACGGCATGCCCAACCCGGCCGGCGGCGGACAGGCGTTTGTCGTCGACGATTTTGAGCTCGTCCCGGAGCCGTCGACTGCCCTCGGGATGGTCCTCCTCGGTGCGGCCGCACTCGTTCGCCATCGGTGCTGGCTGACCTGCGTTCATGGGGTGCGCCGTTCCTCGCTGAATCCGGAGGCGACATGACCAGTGGAGCGCCGGGCCGTATAGCGATGCCCTCACAGGCTGGCGTCCGTCATCCTCGACTGAACTCGCGTTTCGGTTGTCGACAAGCAGCACCGATCTTAGGGTCGCAGGTCTGGAGAATGCTGCCGGAATTCGCAATTGATGAGGTGGCTAATGTGCAGGAGCATCACTGCTGCGTTCGTCCTGTTTCTTACGCCAACCTGGGCCGCAGCCCAAATCGTCACAGGCTCCGGAGCCGGCGCAGGTGGCCATGTCAAAGTGTTCGACGGTCAGACGGGCGATACCGCACTTAGCTTCTTTCCTTATTCGCCGTCGTTCTCCGGCGGCGTGCGCGTGGTGGCCGGCGACGTCAATGGCGACGCCACGGCCGACGTCATTGCCGGAACGGGCCCGGCATCGGGAGCCGGCGGTGGCCCGCATGTCAAAGTCTTCGATGGCCGGACCGGCATCGAACTGCGTAGCTTCTTCGCTTACGGCGTGGCGGAGTCTGACGGCGTGTTCGTGGGCGCCGGAGATATCAACGGCGACAGCATCTTCGATATTGTCGCCGGAACCGACGTCGGCACGGCTGCACACGTCAAGGTGTTCGACGGGCAAACGGGTCTGGAGACGCGCAGCTTCAATCCCTACGGTGCATCATTCACCGGCGGCGTGCGCGTGGCGACTGGCGACCTCAACAGCGACGGCTTGGCCGACATCATCACCGGCGCGGGCCCCGGCGGCGGCCCTCACGTCAAGGTCTTCGATGGACAAACGGGCAATGAACTCCGCAGTTTTCTGGCCTATCCCGCGACATTCTCGGGAGGCATATTTGTAGCGAGCGGCGACATCGACGGCGACGGATTCGCCGACATCATCACCGGAACCGACGACGGCGCGGCCGGTCACGTCAAGGTCTTCGACGGACAAACCGGGAGCGAGTTGCGCAGTTTCCTGCCGTATGGCACATTCGCGGGCGGCGTGCGCGTGGCGGCTGGTGACCTCACTGGCGACGGATGGGCTGACATTGTCACCGGCGCGGGCCCCGGCGGAGGGTCTCATGTGAAGGTGTTCGATGGACAGTCGGGTGTCGAACTGCGGAGCTTTTTCGCTTACGACGCCGGATTCACCGGCGGCGTGTATGTGGCCGCCGTTCCCGAACCCTCCAGCGTGCTGATCCTGGCATCGAGTCTCGCGCTGCTATCGCCCCGGCGCCGGAGAGGCCAAGAACGCCGGTGAGGAGGCTCTGACTGCAGTGAAGGCTACCCACCTGACGCTTCCGACTGCTTGACCCCATGTTCTCCAGATTACACAGCGTCGCTCTAATGGGGATCGAGGCCCTCGGCTGCGAGATCGAAATCATCGCCATCGGCAGGCCGGCCGAGGCGGTTGACTTCCTCACCGGCCAGCTTGACCTGGACCCCACCAGCATCAACATCGATGCAGCCTTCGCCGACGCCTCGCGATACGAGGAAGGCTTCTCAGAGGTCCGCGGCCAGGAGTCGGTCAAGCGGGCGGTCACCGTCGCCGCCGCCGGCGGACACAACATTCTGCTCATAGGCCCAAGCGCCAGTAGCAGATGCAACTGATTCATATCCAAGGGCTTAGGGGCGATTCTGTGTTGTTTTCCACTTCGCGAGGGTCATTTCCTTCCGTTGGTACGCCCTTTATGGAGCGG
>JAUCQB010000270.1 GCA_030372985.1 Phycisphaerae bacterium | reverse complement strand
CCTGGGAACTCGCTGTGCAGACTCATCATTGCCAGAAGGGCGAAATCTCCGGGTGTTGGCGAGCCCCCAAGGCCCGGGGACACCGCCTGGGCGCGATGCTGCTGATCGTCGCGAGACCGAAGACGGGGCAGGCGGGCGGCTCCGTCCATGCATCCCTTCCAAAGCAAGCAACCCGGGAGTGCGGTCCAAGACTAGCCGCAGGCGGATATCCGTCTCCGGGTGGCCCGTTTTTCAAGAAAGAAGGGTCAGTTTCTGTGGACAACCGTGTGTTCATGGTGTATGGTTTATGTTAGGGTATACGATCCGGGGAGGGGAAGATGTTGATCGCCGCATGTTCCGCGCAGGAGCGCAACCGCCGCCATTTGGAGGCGGCTTCTCGTATGGATCGCCTTGTGGTGGGCATACAGATTGACCGGTCGCGGTTGCTCATCGAAACAGTTCGCTGGGCGGGCTTCTGGAGGCCAGCGGCTCGCTACCTGGGCGCTGATGCACGGTTGGTTCATCGGCTCAACTGTCTGAGAAGGGCCTGGCATGACGTCTTGAGACACCCTGGCCGTCGCCGCGCCCAAGCTCTTTCTTGCCGGCGTTACTTCGGCCCCTTGCACCACACCCTGTGGACTACCCGTCGCGAACCACGTCGAGGTGACGCTCTACCTGCCTTGCGCAGGATCCTGGGATTTGAAGCCTTCACCATTGAACGAGCGGGGCAGGACGTCCGTGCTGCCGGCCTGTCAACAAACCGCAATCCTGTTTACCTCCTGGGGCGCTTACCCGCGAACGCTCCGCTGCCGTCCCCGCGTCATGTGCCGCTTCGTTTGCCCGCTAACGAGACGCAGCCGTTTTACCATTACCGACAACTACTGTGGCGGAACTCTTCCCGACTCGGACTCCTCGTCAGCCCTTCGACTGATCTCAAGAAGCGTCCCGCCAGCTTCGGCGTGATCGATCGCTTTGTGGGTTTGCTGACCCGCCGCCCAGATCCGTACTGGCGAGCCCGGGGTCGTGTGTTGTCTCGACGGGTCTTTGCGGTGCTGCTTGCGCTTTGGATGGAGAAACCCCAAGCTCGCGCCAGCTCAACTGAACTGCGAGTGCTCGACGTCGGGGCAGGCATGGGACGGTTGATGCTGGAAGCCTGGCGAGACGCGCGAAGGTCTCGGAGAGGCACGGCGCATCTGGAGGTGTGTATCCATTGTGTGGATGCCGCAGAACCGTGTGTGGGGCGATCAGTCGGTTTGGGCGGAAGGATAACCGACCTCGCCTCCGTCGAGTGGAGCACCGCAGACTACCGGAAACTATTGGACGACGACACCTGGCTTGCTGCGCACGGGCCGTTCGACTGGGCGGTTCTTTCCAGACTGCTTGACAACGCCAGCAACTTCTCGATCGAGGCTGTCCCTCTTCCGAAGGGAGAGACTCACAACCATGACACCTGTTGCCCGTGCCTGTGCCTCGCACCTCGAGATCAGCATCAGGGTTTCCACCAGCTTGCCGTGACCGTACAGAAGCGGCGCGCGCGATCCGGGACGAGCATGCTGCAGTTGTCGTTGTGCGATTACTTCGCCGCGATGCGAGCCGTCATGACGGGAACCATCGAAACGTGCTCGACGAATGCAGGTCTTCTGCCAATCAGACGCTTCAACCCTGCGTCTCTGACGACGTACACGGGCCGCAGCGTTGTTGGACAACTGATGAAAGCGGCGAGAGCGATCGTCATCGAGGATGTCGATCTGATGCCCGACGACCTGCTGCAGCATAAGGAACGGTTCGGTCTGGAGGGCACTGCGGCCATTCATCTCAAGGGGGATGGATGCACCACAGTCGCTTTGCAGTACGTCGTGTGCAACCCCGCTTGGGCAGACCGCTTCCAGGGACACAGATTATGGTAGAGATCATCCGAAAGCTTCGGCGCCCGCCGATCCTGACTTCCTCGGCGATCCCCTGTCTGCGACACCTGCCGACCATCAACATCACCGAAGGTTGCGCCTTGGGATGCAGCTATTGCTACATCCAAGGTTACTCCCACTATCCCGGCCCCGAGCGGGTCATTCTGTTTGAGAACACGGCAGAGGTCGTGCGTGATGAACTTAGGCGGAAACGAAAGCGACCTCGCCGGGTATATTTCAGTCCGTCCAGCGATGCGTTCCAGTATCTCCCGGAAGTGCAGGAGGTAACCTTCCAGACGATGTCCGTCCTCTTGGAAGCAGGGATCGAGGTTGCCTTCTTGACCAAGGGGTTCGTCGCTGATCGCTTCCTTCAGCTCTTCAAGGGCGCCCCGCAGTTGGTTTTCGCTCAGATAGGGATCACCTCTCTGGATCCCGGGGTCTGGAGAACGTTCGAGCCCCGGACCGGCCCGCCGTCCCAACGTGTCGAATCGATCCGGAGTCTCCGAGGAATCGGCATTGAAACGACAGCGAGGTTAGACCCCCTCATTCCTGACCTCACCGATACCGAGGCAAACATGAACCCCCTGCTTGCGGCTCTGCGCGAGGCGGGGGTCACCCGCGCATCCGCCAGTTTTCTTTTTCTGCGGCAATGTTTTGCCGATCGCCTCTCCGCACAGCTTGATGGATTCATGCTCGCGGGGAGCGTCTTGGCTTGGCGGTATCAGGATTTCGTCGATGGTTGCGGAGGCGGGCGAATGACCTCCTTGGAGGATCGTGCCCTCCGGTTTGAGCGTCTTTCGACTCTTTGTGGGCAACATGGGATCAGGCTCAACGCCTGCCGTTGCAAGAATCCGGAGTTGGGTGGCTCCGGTTGCTTGATTGCCGGTCCAGCACCGGTTCCCGCAGACCCGACGGCTCCTCAATCACTCTTTGAGTGCAGATAGCGTCGGACGAGAGCATGGTGGCAGGGCTGAGGTACCGTTGATCCTCGGCGAAGCGTGCCCCAAAATGTGCCCCCAAAGTGCATGGCGCGGTGCGCGCTGCAGCCTGCCGTTGGCAGTCAACTGGCATGACGATGGCCTTCACGCATGAAAAAACGCGGGTTTGCTCCGGAAAATGATAGGAAAAAAGCCGGCTGGCCGACTTTGTGAACCGCAGGTCGCCGGTTCGAATCCGGCCGGTGGCTGTTTGGAGGTGATTGAGATGACGGGGGTCATCTCCACGGGGACTTCATCCAGCTTTACGATTTGACCTGTTTTCGGGCTCTGGCGTCAGTCCGGCGTCAGTCGTCCTGTGCTGGCCAACGGTGACCCTTACCGGCGGGGGCCCGAGGTCGCGTGTTGTCTCGACGCATGTTTACGGGACTGCTCGCGCTGTGGATGGAGAAACCTCAAGTCCGCGCCAGTGTGACACCTATTGCCCGCGCCTATGCCTCGCCCCTCGAAATCAGTATCAGGGTTTCCAGCAGCTTGCCGCGGCCGTATAGAAGCGGCGGGCGTGATCCGGGACGAGCATGCCGCGGATGGCGGTGCGGATCAGCGCCCGTGGAGTTGCGGACTGCCCCGGCCGA
This sequence comes from Phycisphaerae bacterium, assembly GCA_030372985.1. GTDB lineage: Bacteria > Planctomycetota > Phycisphaerae > UBA1845 > PWPN01 > JAUCQB01. The sequence continues at coordinate 8,141 of JAUCQB010000270.1, read as the reverse complement.
CCTGAGAAAAAGGCTGTCCTCAGGGAACCAGCCAACTTCTTTTGTCGGATCCTATGCGACTGACGGGGTTATGGGCACAGAGAGCGTCAATCGCGGCCACCGGCCCCGTTTCGCGCCCCAGCCGTCGTCAATCCACACAGTTCGGATCGAAGAGGTTGTTCGCCCCGCTGCAGCAGCGTTGGAGGATGCCGAAATCCAATTGATCCACGTCGGTGTCTTTGTCGAGGTCACTGCTATCGCAGCCCGCACTCCAGGGAACCGATGGTCCAGAGAGGCAAGCCACGAACATGTCGAAGTCCGATTGATCCACGTCGCAGTCGTGATCCAAGTCGGCGGGAAAAGGCGGTTTTACCGTGACAGTCACGGTTGCACAGGTGCTGCTCGTAAGGCCGGTAGCGGAATCCGTCGTTCTTGCGTAGTAGTTGGTGGTTACACTCGGGCTGACCGTTGGTGAAGCCCCGCCGGAGACCACGGTGCCGCCGCAACTGACGGCGAACCACTCGATCGTATCGCCGCCGCTCCCCGGCGTTGCGGAGAGCTGAGATGAGCATCCGCTGAAAACCTCCGCGGGGTCCGCCAGGGCATCGGTCGGCTCAGCCGGAAGCACACCTGCGGCGGGGGAGAACTTCATCACGAACGCGTCCTGAAGACCCTGGTTTGTGTTTCCGTCAAGGTTGCCGGTGGTCGTACCGCCAAGGAAAACATCACCATTGGCGGCGACCGCCACCCCGTCGGCGATGTCGTCACCGGCGGTGCCAATCTGTGTCGTCCACAAACGCGTTCCCCCGGGATCGTACTTGCTCAGGAAGATATCCAGACTGCCCTGATGCACGTTTCCGTCAAGCGGCCCGCCCGTTTCTCCGGCCACGTACGCGTCTCCGGCAGCATCCGTCGCCACGCCCCAGGCTTGATCGTGGCCGGAAGTGCCTGTCTGCCGTCCCCACAGCAGATTCCCCGATTCATCATACTTGGCCAGGAAGTAGTCGCGGTTGCCGAGCGGCGAAGCATAAAGCGGCCCCGCGGAGTAGCCGGAAACGTAAACGCTGCCCGCCGCGTCGCATGCCAGCGAATAGCCTGTGTCCTTGTTGACCGTGCCCCACTGTCTCAACCACTGCCTTTGCCCGTTGGGGTTGTACTTGGCCAGATAGTTGTCGCCGTTGCCCAGATAGGGGTTGCCCTCAATGCTTCCGCTGCACCATCCGGTCACGAGGACGTTGCCGGAGGCGTCGCAGGCTATTCCGAAGCTCTCATCGACTTCCGTCGAGCCGAACAGCGCGGACCACAATCTGTTGCCGGCCGGGTCGTACTTGCTGATAAAGACGTCTGCCGTCCCCACCCGGGCAATTCCATGGAAGTTGCCCCGCACGTAGCCGGTGACATAAACATTGCCCGAAGCATCCGTGGCGACGGCACGGCCTTCGTCGTCCTGGCTGGTGCCATCCTGCCTGGTCCAGAGCCAGTTGCCGGCCGGGCCGAATTTCGTCAAGAAGATGTCCCACTCCCCGAGGCTCTTGTTCCCATCGAGACCGCTGCCAGTGTACCCCGTCACGTAGACGTTTCCGGCGGCATCCGTCGCCACCCCGAAGGCGAAATCTCTCTCGGTGGTTCCCCGCTGGGTGAGCCACAGCCGGGTTCCCGTTGGGTCATACTTGCCGACGAAGATGTCGTAGCGTCCGGCATTCGCGCCCGCGAGAGACCCCTGGGTACCCCCTGCAATGATGCTGTTGCCGAGGGGGTCCGCAGCCACCGCGTAGCCGGGGTCATAGCTGGTGCTCCCAGCGAGCCGGGTCCAGACCTTCACATCAGCCTGAGCGGAAACACAGCCCGCGCTGATCATCAGGAAAACCAAGATGACTGGTCTCTTCACAGTTTCGGCACTCCGCGCTCAATGGACAGAGATTCATCCAAATCGTGGTCAAAGTCACGGTTCTCACAACCGGTCGGCCGTGGCACACCAGGCCCGAACGCGCATGACTCGAACGCGCTGAGGTCGTCTTCATCAGCCGGGTCCGGTACCCGCTGGGAGTGGTCAGGTTGACCTCGACCGGATAAGCGTCAGGCGTCTCGAAGTCGACGGTCACCCGCACCTCCTCCAGAGACTGGCCCGCGGACAGGTCGAACTGGACGGTGCGCGAGCCCGTGTTCGCCAGCGTCTGGTTGATCGCTGTCGTGCCCGTGCTCTGCGTGACCAGGGTCGTCACCCCGTCGTACACGGCGGCCTGCTGCGTGAGTTGGTCGGCGTCGATCAGGCCGAAACCGTACCGCTGGTTGAAATGGAATCCGGCGGCGTTGGTTCGCCATCCGCCGTCGCTCTCGGGGGTGGAGTCCGCAGCGTCGACCATATCGCTGGTCCGGGCGAGCCGGTGCTTGGCAAACCGCGTGTCCAGCGCGGCCTTGGCCTGTTTGGCCAGGGCCAGGGCGCCCGCCACCAGTGGCGTTGCTGAAGATGTGCCGCCCAATTCGGTGGTGTAGTCCGGGTCCGGGAACGATTCGCCGGCGCGATTGTACCCGTCGGCCTCCGTCGTGCGATCGGTCGTGGTGATACTACACAAGCTCGCCGAATTCGAGGGGACCGTGACGAAAACGTCCGCCCCGTAGTTGGAGTAATTCGAGTAGCGACCGTCGCTGCCCAGGGCGGACACGGTGATCGCGCTGGGCTGATCCTGGCAATCCCTGAGGTTGGCGTCACTAAAATTGCTCCCCGCCGCCCCAATCGCAAACATCACAAAACGCATGCTGGTCCTTCTTCCTCAGAGAATCCTTCGTGTTGGATGTGAACGCCCCCCAGACTATTGATCGGATCGCCCTGACCGCGCAACGGACGATGCCTGACTGCCTCTCCGTCACACGTTGCAGACAGGCCTCTCCGGGGCCGCCGACAGGGCCCGCCGCCCTCCGACACTCCCAGCACCATTGGCACAACGATCTTTCGGCATGCCACGAGATCTCCGTGAGCCCAGACCGCGGCGAAGCTTCATGATATCAGAGGCATCAGCGGAAACGCAAACACTCACCGAACGCCGGCCGGCTTCGGAAGGCCTGTGCAGGCTGAACGCCCCGGTTATCGGGCAGGAGGCAGCACCCAAACCAGCCGATTGTCTCCGTCGTTTGGTGAAAGGGGCCAACCGAATGGGGCGACAGCAATCGGCCGAAGGCGGATTCGACCGCCTGCGCGGTTATGTCGCTGCGGATTTCGCATCAGGCCGAGGCGATGGGGTTCGCTGGGGAATCTACATCCTTTGAGGGCGGTCACTCGAGCACGAGTTGGAGAGCGGCGTTGAGGATCGATCTGGTGCTTGGAAGGGCGGCCGATTCGGCGGGCTTTGAGGCGGGGATTGCACAGGGCGAGGCGTGGACGCGCCGGGCCTGGAGCGACGGGATGCGGCGGTCTTCTGTTAGCCTCGCGATCAGTTCACTGCCGAATCCGGCAAAGCCCTGGCCTTCTTCAATCACCAGAATACGTCCGGTTCGGGCCACCGATTCGACGATCGGCTCGATATCCAGGGGGTAGAGCTGGGTGGGGATCAACAGGTCACAGGCGACATCTTCGTCGATCAGCGACTCGATAGCGGCCTCGGCCATGGGCACGAGCCCGCCGTAGGCCACGACCGTCAACGAGGGCTCGCTTTCAGGGGCGATTCGGATGGTCGGGAAATCGGTCGCAGTCGCAGTGATGACCGATCCGGCCGGGGCCTCGGGATTGGTCCGCTGGCCGTAGAGCATCTTGTTCTCGATGACCAGCGTGGGTCGATCGATGGACTCCAGAAGTCTGCGATACATGTCGCCGGGACAATACCGGGTGTGGATTGCCAGGACGCGTGTGCCGGGCAGACCCAGCAGGTGTTTTTCGAGCGATTGGCTGTGCGTCGGTCCGTAACCGCGGTATCCGCCCATGGGCGTGCGGATGATGATCGGCACCTGCACCTGCCCGTTGTACATATCAGCGAACTTGGCCGCCTGGTTGATGATCTGATCGGCGGCCAGCATGACGAAATCGCCGAACATGATCTCGACGACCGGCTTAAAGCCCGCGATTGCCAGGCCGTTGCCGATGCCCACGATGGCCGCCTCGCTGATCGGCGTATTCCGAACGCGGTTGCCATACTTGCTGCTCAATCCCGCTGTGACCTTGAACGCCCCGCCATACGGGTCGCACAGATCCTCGCCCATGAGGACGATTCGGCGGTCCTCGGCCATCGATTCATCCAGCGCGGTACGGATCGCATCGACGATACGCTGCGGGCGGAAGTCGAGGGGACGCCATTCGACGGCCTCGGCTTGGGCCGGGGCTTGATCCGAGCTGCCGGCGGGCTGCGTGAGCTGAGCCTGCTCTGCGAGTCGAACAGCCTCGTCGAGTCGCCTGTCGATCTTCTCGATCAGATTCAGGACCGGCTCGGAAGGATCGTTGAGCAGGCGGTTGAGCGTATCAGTCTCGGCAAAGGCCTGGACCTCCTCGATCTCGCGGGTGTCGTCGCCTTTGGAGTGGGCCTTGAGCCGGTAGGTGCGAACGTGCAGCAACAGGGGGTGCCGCGTCTGGCGAACATGTCGAATTGCCGCAGCCGCCACGTTGACCAACTCGGGCGGATCCCAGGTGTCGGCGGATCGGACGTCGATGCCGAACGCGTATGCCCGGCCCTTGATCGAACCCGAGAGCGTCTCATCCTGGCAGGTCGATTGAGAGATGCCGTTATCCTCCAGGACGAACAGCAAAGGCAGCGACCATTTCGCGGCGATGTTCATCGTCTCGTAGACGACGCCTTGTCCGAGCGTACCGTCTCCGATAAAGACCACGGCAATGTTACTGCCGCCGTCGAGTCGCCGGGCCATCGCCAGGCCGGCCGCAACCGGCACGATTCCGCCCTGAATGCCGTTGGAGAAGAACCCATCCTTGCACAGGTGCTGGCTGCCGCCCTTGCCGCCACAGACGCCGGTGCTGCGTCCCATGATCTCGGCGATCAGGCCCTCGATATCGCCGGTCCGTGCGAGGTAGTGTCCGTGGCAGCGGTGGTTGCTGAAAACGAAGTCGCCTTTCTTGAGCGCATCAGCAACCGCGACGCCCGCCCATTCCTGCCCGATGCAGGTGTGTAAGGTGCCCGAGACCCTGCCGTCGGCAAACAACTTGAGCAGACGTTCCTCGGTTCGGCGGATGGTCAGAGCCTTGGCGAGCAGTCGTGGCCGAACACCGAGTTCGCGACCAAGGACGTCGCCATCGCCGGCCGAGCCGTCGTGGTCTGTTTGCCCCAACAGATTGGCTGGAATGACCCAGGGGCGTGCGTCGTTGGAGCTGCGCGATATGCCAACGTTGTGGCCCGCGCGAGCGGATGGATGATGAACGGAGGGAGCTTGCCGACGGCGAGCCGCCTGCTTTCGCTGGGCCTGGATGAAAGTCATGCCACAATTATCGGAAACTCCAAGGGCGTACTGAGGTGCAAGTCATGCTCTGGAACCGGGGCGCAGAGGAGGTTTCTCACGTCCGATAATAGGTATGATCTCAGGCCTACGAGTTTTGCTCGGATGACGACAGCGCTGTATCGCGAAGGTTCTTGCACTCGCGGCGCCGTCGTCATTTCACCCGTCCCACCCCACTGAGGTTGATGGGCAGAAAGCCGATTTTGTCCGCCGGTGAGGCGGGTTTGAGGGAGTAGTCGTCCTTGCTCGGATCGACGAAAAGCGGGTCGGCGACGATCGAGTTGCGGTCGTGGCCGCGTTGGCGCCAGGCTTCGAGCGTCGTTCCCGCGAAGTCGAAGGGCTGGGCGTTCACCCGCCAATAGACATTGTTGTCCATCTTGAACCGGTCATTCTTCCACTTGCCGCCGAGCAGGCTGCCGGTGTCGAAGTACACGATGTTTCGCTCGAAAGTAAAGGAGTTGTGCTCCTCTTCCTTTGTGCGGGCGACCTGTGCGTGCTTGGCGAACGCCAGGATGTTGTTGCGGATCACGTTGTCCTTGCCGTAGTGCTGGTGGAAGCCGCCGTGTGTGGTCCGATAGACCACGTTGTTCTCCATCACGATCTCGCTGCTGCCCTCGTCGGTGTAGAGGCCCCATCCGCCGTATTCGTCGGCTTCGATGTCGTGGATCAAGTTGTTGCGGACGCAGGTGCCGGGCGAGATGCCAAGCGTGTAGACACCGGCCATGTCGCTGAGCAGGCCCTGGCCGATGTGGTGGATGTGGTTGAACTCGATGACGTTTCGGGCCGACATGCTGGGCGCGTAGCCCCAGATCCAGCCGACCGACACGCCGGTGTAGAAGAAGTGGTGGATGCTGTTGTGGGCGACGGTATTCTCGTTGCTCTGGCCGATCCACACGCCGACGGCATTGTGGAAGATATGCCCACCGTTACTGATTTCGTTGTTGGCGACTCGCGTGCGGTTGGTTTTGTGGCCGACCCTGATCCCGCCGGCGCCCAGGTCGGTAACGACGTTGTTCTCGATGGTGATGCCATGGCAGCCAGCCGCGACCTCGACGCCATAATTGGAGACGTGGCGGACAACACACTCTCGGATTGTGCAATGGAGTGCGTGAGTGAGATAGACCGCGCCGGGCACCGCAATGGAAGCTTGGCCATCGGCGACGTTCTCCTTTGTCGAATACCACTCGGCGTGCTCGAATGTCAGGCCGCGGAAGGTCAGGTATTGGACCTGGTTGCCCTCGCCGGGCTGACCGGCAACACGCAGCAACTCCGGCAGATGCGGCGCGATGACCGTAGTGCCGGCGATCGTTTCACCAGGCATCGGCAGGTAGTACAAGGTACCCTCGGCCCGATCGAGGTACCACTCGCCGGGTTCGGTCAGCGCTTCGCGCACGTTATCGACGTAGTACCGGGCGAACTTGCTTTCGTCGAAGGAGTTCGTCAGCCGCCGCTTTGTCTTGGCGGTGAAGGTGACCAGGTTGGCTGTCTCGTCGACCTTGGCGATTTGCAGCCGCGGTGACACCCAGAAGTGCAGGGCCACTACCTCGACATCTGACAGGTTCCGCCAATCGCGGATGTGGCCGGGCTCGAAGTTGACTTGATCGTAGCCCTGATTGTACGGGGCGCCCTTCTTGAACTGAGGCGAGCCGGTGAAGCGATAGGAGCCTTGCTTGGGCAGTCGCGGTCGATGTCGTCGCTGTCCGTTAACGAACAACTGGTGGACATACCATTGGCCATTTTTCACTTCCGGGATATCCGCCGCCCAGACGGTCTTGCCGTTGAGCGTCGTCTCGCGCCAACCGGTGATGGTCCGTCCGCCGCTGAGGATCGCTTTGCCTTTGGCCTGCCAGGTGATCGGCGTCGACTCTGTTCCCGAATCCTGCGGTCCAAACACGAGCGGCTCGGCCAGCCGGTATGTGCCTTCTCCAATGATCACCTCGACAGGCTGCTTCAATCCGGATTTCTTGTCCGCCCTGACCGCTTCCTGCGCCCGCGACAAGGTGGCGAGCGGGCCGTTACGGCCGTCGGCCGAGGGCTCGGGCAGCTTGCCCGACCAACGGTCGTTGCCCTGGATGGAGACGTAGTATCGCTGCGTCTCGACGGCCTGGGCGGTGCTTCCGAGGAAGACCAGAACGGCAATAAGCTGACAATGGATCGGTCTGGTCATGGGACGGCTCTCTAGAGCTGCGACAAGTCGCGTTACTGCGGGTGTTTCTTCTGGAAGTCCATCGGGATGATGAGCACGGCACAGGGTGCCTTGCGAGCGACCTTCTCGGTGACATTGCCGAACAGGGCTTTCTGCAGACCGCCTCGGCCCTGGCGGCCGATGATGATCACGTCGACGTCCATTTCTTCGGCGAACTCAAGAATTACCTGATGATCCTTGCCGACTCGCATCTCGACCTTGAAATCCACGCCGGCGGGCACACGGGGCCTGTAATCGCGGTCGATTTTCTCGTCGATGTCCTGCTTGGCTTTCTGGTCGATATTGTCGACTTCGTAGATATAGGTCTTCCAGAACTGGGCGTCGCTTTCCGGGATGACGTGCAGCAGATAGAGCGTGCAGCCCGGCCGACGTACGGCGGCGTCAACGGCGAAGTTGAACGCGTAACCGGCGTTTTCGGAGAAATCGGTGCAGAAGAGGATCTTCTGATACGGGCTGACTGGAAATGTGCCGGTGTCCATGGTCTGGGTCTGTCTCTTATACACATCTCCGAGCCCACGAGACAGCG
>JAUCQB010000269.1 GCA_030372985.1 Phycisphaerae bacterium | reverse complement strand
GGACATGGGCAGTTGCATGAGCCCGTTCGCGGCGTTTCTGTTTATACAGGGGCTGGAGACACAGCACCAGCGGATGCCGCGGCATTGCGAGAACGCGCTGAAGGTGGCTCAGCATCTCAAGGGGCATCCGGCCGTTCAGTGGGTCAACTATCCGGGCCTGCCCGATCATCCGTTCCACGCCGCCGCGAAGAAGTATCTGCCCAAGGGCTGCGGGGCGATCCTCGGATTCGGGATCAAGGGCGGACTGGAGGCCGGCAGGAAGTTCATCAATTCGGTCAAGCTGCTGTCGCACCTGGCCAACATCGGCGATGCCAAGTCACTGTGCATCCACCCGGCCAGCACCACTCACTCGCAACTGACCGAACAGGAGCAGGCCGAGGCCGGCGTGACGCCCGAATACGTCCGCCTGTCCATCGGCATCGAGGACGTCGAGGACATCATCGCCGACATCGATCAGGCCCTGGCGGCATCGCAGAAGTGAACGAGATACTCAACCTTCTTCTCGTTGAGCAACCTCAAGAGCTCTTTGAAGTCGCGTGGCAGCGGGGTCGTAGCCATGGGCAACCTGGCGAAGGTGCTCAAGGGCCCTCAGACGCTCCGCTGGTGTCTGGCGCAGCCAGAACGCCCTTTCGTCGCTGGGCTCATCGGGTGACCCGACGGAGAACTTGGTTCGATCCAGACGATACTCGCCGATCAGGCTCATGGTCATCATTCAACTTATGCCGGCGGGTTTGACGGGTCAGCCAGGCGCGGCCTGGTTGCGCCAACTGGAACCCGTGTCTATAATGCTTCGACAGCATGAACGCTGACACGTCGCCAGACAAGCTTGCCGGTTCGGTCGGCATTGTCCGGACGCAGACGGTGAGGCTCTTCGAGCCGCCTGACGTCCTGCACCTGGAGTGCGGTCGGACCCTGGGGCCAATCGACGTGGCCTACGAGACCTACGGCCGGCTCAACGAGTCGCGGAGCAACGCGGTTCTGATCTGTCACGCCCTCTCGGGCGACGCTCACGTGGCCGGGTACCATAGTCCCGACGACCGCAAGCCCGGCTGGTGGGACATCATGATCGGTCCGAGCAAGGGGATCGATACCGACAAGTACTTCGTGATCTGCTCGAACATTCTCGGCGGATGCAGGGGCACGACGGGCCCATCGAGTGTCAACCCGGAAACGGGCAAACCCTGGGGCATGGACTTTCCGGTGATCACCATCGAGGACATGGTCAAAGTCCAGAAGCGGCTGATCGACCACCTGGGGATCGGCAAGCTGCTGGCGGTCATTGGCGGCTCGATGGGCGGAATGCAGGTGCTGGAATGGGCCGTGCGGTACCCGGATGCCGTGGCCGGGGTGGTTCCGGCCGCGACCACCGCCCGGCTCAGCGCCCAGTCAATCGCGTTCCACGCCGTCGGCCGGCAGGCGATTCTGGCCGATCCGAACTTCGCCGATGGTCAATACCATACCGGTCCCGGACCGGACAGTGGGCTGGCGATTGCCCGGATGGTCGGGCACATCACCTACCTGTCCGAACAGGGCATGCACGCCAAGTTCGGCCGCGAGCTGCGTCATCGCACCAACTACAGCTACGACCTGGAGAACAGCGACTTCGCGGTCGAGACCTACCTGGACTACCAGGGCCAGAAGTTCGTGGACCGCTTCGACGCCAACAGCTACCTGTACATCACCAAGGCCATTGATTACTACGACCTGCAAGCCGGTCACGAGTCGCTGCAAGACGCTCTCAAGGACGTGAAGGCCCGTTTCCTGGTCGTCAGCTACTCGAGTGACTGGCTGTTCACGCCCCGGCAGGCCCGGCAGCTCGTCGATGCCCTGTTGGCCGGCGATAAGGACGTGTCGTACTCGGAAATCAATTCGCCCTACGGCCATGATTCCTTCCTGCTCGAGGCGGGAACCCTTGGGAGGTTGATCAGCGGGTTCCTGGCGAACCTCTCGGGGCAGCCCGCCATTCCCAATGGCGTCGACGTCGAGCCCTATCGCCAGCGGCCGGTGGTCGAAACGGCCTGGGCACACCACCGAATCGACTACGATCGCATCGAGGACATGATCGAACCGGGCAGTCGGGTGCTGGACGTGGGTTGCGGCTCGGGCGCTCTGCTCAGTCGGTTGATTCGGCACAAGAACGTCCGCGGCCTGGGCATCGAGGTTCAGCAGGACAACATCTGCGAGTGCGTCGAGCGAGGCATTCGCGTGGCGGACCTCGATGTCGAGGCGGAACTCTCCGGCTTTGCGACCAAGTCATACGACTACGTGGTGCTCTCGCAGACCTTGCAGACGTTGAATCGGCCGGAACTCGCGCTGCGCGAGATGCTGCGGATCGGGCACAAGTGCATCGTCAGCTTCCCCAACTTCGTCCAGTGGCGGCCGATCCTGCAAATGCTGCTGACCGGCCGTACGCCCGTCACGCAGAACCTGCCGTTTCAGTGGTACAACACCCCGAACCGGCACTACCTGACCATCCGCGATTTCCAGAGCTACTGTCGTGAAAACCACATCCACGTCCTCCGCATGATTCCCCTGGCCGAGGGCCGCCGTGACCCGGTCCGTTTCCTCCCCAGCGTCCGGGCGGCCGAGGCGATTTTCGTGATCAGCAAGTACGACTGAGCCTCGGCTCCATCTGGTGCCCCCACAGCTTATCCAGAGGCGTGATCCTGCACCCCTGGGCATACTCCGCCACAGGCCAGCCTCGCCGGCTCCGGTTATCATGATTGACCTCAGTCTGGAGGAAGCGCCTATGAGTCTGTTCAGCATGCGAGGATACTCCTCGACACGTCAGGTCATCTGTACCACCGGATGGATCATCGCTTGGATCGCGCTCGCGTCGACGTGGACCGCTACGGCCGTGGTCGCCGAGCCGGCAACCAGCCAACCCGCGACGAGCCGACCTGCTTCGCAGCCATCCGAACTCGTTGTGGCACTTCTACAAATGGCGCCGGCAGGCAGTGATCGGGAGGCCAACCTCGTCAAGGCGGACCGCTTCTGCCGCGACGCGGCGGCCCGAGGGGCCGACATCGCGCTGATGCCAGAGATGTGGAGCATTGGATACGGCGGGTTCAACGAGAAGAAGCCCGACGCTCGCGAGGTGTTCAGGGCCAAGGCCGTACCGATCGACAGTCCTTGGGTGCAGCATTTCTCACGGTTGGCTAAAGAGCTTCGCATGGCGATCGCGGTCACGTACTTACAGGAATGGGACGGTGCCCCGCGAAATGCGGTCACCCTGTTCGATCGCCGTGGCAAAGAGGTGCTGACCTATGCCAAGGTGCATACTTGCGACTTTGCCCCCATGGAGGCCTCGACAACACCGGGAACGGACTTCTACGTCGCCGAAATGGACACGCAAGTTGGCCCGGTCAGGGTGGGAGCAATGATCTGCTTTGACCGCGAGCAACCGGAGAGTGCCCGCATCCTCATGTTGAAGGGGGCCGAGCTGATCCTGGTGCCCAACGCATGCGAACTGGAGGAGCTCCGGCTGGATCAGTTCAAGATACGAGCATGGGAGAACGTGGTGGACGTGGCCATGGCGAACTACCCGAAGCCCAGCAACAACGGTCACTCCGTCGCCTATGACTCGTCGGGCAAGTGTCGGGTCATTGCCGACGAGAAAGAAGGGCTCCACCTGGCATCGTTCGACCTTGCCGGATTGCGCGAGGTGCGATCGGAGACGATCTGGGGCGGCGCCTACCGTCGTCCGCACCGATATTCGCAACTCCTGTCCCTGGAACAGCAGGACATCTGGCGCCGCAGCGACGCCTTCGGAAAGCCGTTCAACCCATCACAGCGATAAACCCTTGAACCCCGTGTCGGACGCCTCTGTTGCGGCTCTGTCAATCATTCCTTCGGAACAGGCTTGGATCGGCACGATTCAATGACGTCGGATTCGAGCTGCTGACGGAACAGGTCTTCGGTCGCGTCGGGCGGAAGACGAAATGCGTACAGGTCCTTGTCGTTCTCGGCGTGGCAGCCGCAGTCGAAGGCATCCCGTTTCAACCGCGCTGAACCGCACTCGTCAGTGAAGGTCAGCTGGTACTGGTAGGCCCTGCAGATGGTCCTGCGAGTCTGCTTCCTGGCCCTGCTGAGCGAAGGCAGAAGGCAATAACAGGGCCCCGGCCGTGGGCACAACTGGTTTGGCTCAATTTCCGGCACGCCTGGCTACGATAATAAGGGCAATAGCGGCGCGGAAGACCCACAAGACAGGAGTCCGTGGCAAGGCGGGGCCGGCCGAGGGCTGATCCGATCCGGCATTCCAGACAGTGCGGTCCCACGAGGTGCCGGCACCTGCGGTCATCGGCGGCCGAGAACAGAGAAGGGAGAACAGGATGTCCGACTTGAAGCAATGGTTGCTCATCGGGATGGTGGCGCTGACCGGGGCCGCCTCACTCGGCTCCGACTGCGACTTCACGCTACGCGGAGACGAGGATGGGATTCGGTTCGACGTCGACGACGATGATGACGATCTTGATGAGTTCTTCGACGACATCGAGGACCTCTTCGATTGATCACTCCGGCCTTTGCGGACAGGACTGCGAGATCGTTCGGCCCAGAGTCATGTCTGGGCCGTCGTTTTCGTGGAATCCTGTCCACATTCACGAATGAATGACGATAGGAATCGTCCACCGCGGGGTCCCGGATGGGGGTACGTGTTTAGCGTGCTGAGGGTCTGGCTCTTTTTGCCCCAATGCGGCTCGCCGTGCAATCTGGAGTGGTTGGCTCAGTCAGGCGGGGGCTCGGCGGCGCGAAAAAGACGGCAAAAAGTGCCTGACCCGCTGTCTTGCACGCTAAACATGTACGGATTGGGAATCCGGGACCAGCGATTCGATTGATCGCTCCGGCATCCGCGGACAAGACTTGTAGACCGTTAGACTACTCGACTATTAGACTGTTCGGCGCGCTCAAACCCTTGTCCCACGACCCTTGCCTGCCCCAGCCCCCGGACCCAGCGACCCCCCTGTGTCCCCCCTTGGCAAGGGGGGAAGCCCATCTGTAGAAAAATCTTCATTTCGGTCTTGACTCACCCCAGAATGTGTGGTATTATCTTCAGGTAGAACAAGCCACGCACGCCGGCGGAGAGCATCTTCGCCGACGGCCAGCCACCGCGAGGGCCTCCGGGTCCCGCCGCTTGACCGCAGTCCGCTTGCAGCAAGGTGCCCGCCTATGTCACGATTCACGCCCGGCGAACTGGAAGTGATGGAAGTGCTCTGGCAGGAGAGCCCGCTCAAACCGGCGGACATCGAGTCGCGATTGCCTCGTCCGATCGGCAACGCCGCCCTGCGATCGGTGCTCCGCGTGCTGCTCGAAAAGGGGCATGTCAAGCGAGAGAAACGCGGCAAGGCCTACTTCTATCGCCCGACCAAGCCTGCCCGGGCCTCGTTCCGCCAGATGGCCCGCAAGCTGGCCGACGTGTTCTGCAACGGGTCGACGTTCGATCTCGTCGCCCAACTCGTCAAGACCGAGAAACTCACCCCTGAAGACATCCGCAAACTTCAGGATATCGCCCGCGCCGAGTCCGTCCCGCCTTCCTCCAAACCCGGAGAACAGTCATGATCCACCACTGGCTGCGCCTGCTGATCGAAATGCCCCTGCCCTGCGGTATCCTGCTCAAGGTGACCGTCCTTCTGGTCGTTGCGTGGGCGGTGCATCTGCCGCTGCGGCAACGCAATGCGTACTGGCGCATCCTGCTCTGGCGAGGGGTGGGAATAGCGATCATGGTCGTGCCGCTGCTGGCGTGGCTCACGCCGGCGATTCCCATTGCAGTGTCGCCCTCGGCCGGTGGCCTCACCGCCGTGGACATGGAATCTCGCTTGTCGCCGATGATCGTCGACGAACCGCCGATTGATCAGCCGCCGCACGAGCCTGCAGCCAGCGTGAACCTCGCCGCGGCATCCACGGCAGCGTCACCCCCACTGACCGAGCGCGTCGGAGATTGGATCGACGGCCACTGGAGCCAGTTGTTCATGGCGGCGTGGGCGGCGGGGGTCTGCCTGCTGATCGCCCGCTGGATGATCGTGTGGGCTCGCCTGCGACGGGTAGTGTGCGTCTCAGCCGCAGCCGGTGAGCACGAGCAACGGTGCCTGCATCGTGCCGCCAGGATGCTCGGGTGCCACGCGACCGTGCAACTGCGCATCGCCGAAGGCGTGGCCGGGCCATTGCTGGCGGGCATCCGCAGGCCGGTGATTCTGCTTCCTCGACGGATGGCGCTCGCGGCCGAGTCCGGCGAGCTATCCGCCATCCTGGCTCATGAGCTCACGCACCTGCACAACCGCGATCTGCCCTGGATGGGCTTGCTGCGGGTGATCGCAGTGGTGTGCTGGTGGCATCCGCTCACCTGGATCATGTGCCGGGCGCACAGCCAGGCCTGCGAGGAAATATGCGATGCCGTTGCGGCAGCCCATGTCGGAGGCCGCGACTCCTATTCGCGCACGCTGGCCCGGGTGGCATTGGCGGCGCTGGCTCCCGCTCCGGCTCTTGCGGGGGTGCCGATGGCCCGCCCGGCGGAGATCATGCGGCGGCTGTCCCGACTGGCCGGCCAGGTGGGCGCGTCGCGACCCGGGATTCGTCGCGTCGCGCCAGCAGGCGTGGCAGCAGGCATGGTGTTGATCGTTCTCAGCGGCCTGCAACTCGTCTATGCGGCGGCCGGCGCCACTCCGACCGTCCGTGGCGCTCGGGTGCTGCATTTCCCGAAGAACCGTTCGGTCGGAACGCTGTATGTGCAGAACGCCGGCTTGAGACGGCAAGTCGAGCCGATCGAGCACTGGGTTGGAGACGATCCCAGCGAGTATTGGGAGCGGGTCGGCGAAGCCCGGGGCGACGTCCCTATTCCGCCGGGCAAACAGGTCAGGCTCACCGTCGACTCTGTCACCGGCCATTTCGACCTTTCCGCCCTGCGAGGCCTCCGACCTGATGATTTGTATGAACTCCACGTTTATGGCTCGACCGCGAATGAAAGGGAAATCGCGGGGCCGCGCGAGCCTATCGGCGATGTCTGCATGCCCCATATCGCACGTCTGACCGGCCTGAAGGTGCTTCTGCTGTGGGCGGAAACCACCGCGGCCGGCTACAGCCACATCAGCAAGCTCACGTCGCTGGAGCGCCTCACGCTGTCGCCGACAACCGATGACGCGGGCCTGCGACACGTGGCCAAGCTGCGCAACTTGAAGGTCCTTTACGTGAAGGGGACCAGCATCACGAACGCTGGCCTGGCACAACTGGCCGGACTCACGTCACTGGAGGAACTGGAACTCGGCGGTTCGCGGATGGAGATGAATGACCGCACTCTGGCTCATCTGAAGAACCTGCCAAACCTGAAATACCTGGACCTGCAAAGTAAGACGTTCACCGACGCCGGAATGGTCTACCTCAAGGACATCCGTTCTCTGCGTGGCATCGTCGTCCCTTCCAAGTGGAGCATTGTCGGAGACCAGGGCCTGGCACATCTGGCGAACCTGCCGAACCTTGAACGGCTGCTGATCGGGGGGAGCCCGATCACCGACGCGGGCATGGAACAGATCGGCAAGATGGCCTCCCTGCGAGCCCTCTCCATCAGCAGCGCGGATATCAGCGATGCCGGAGCCTCGCAGTTGAACCGACTGCCACACTTGGAAGAACTGCGACTACCGCCGCTCAGTGCCGCGGCGATGGTCGACCTCCTGAAGAGGCATCAACGCTTGCGTCAACTGATAGGCGGCGCCAAGCACGATGATGAGATTCTGAACCTGGTTGGAAACATGCCCGAGATGGAGTGCTTCATGACCGGCGGCCGCGAGGTCACCGACGCGGGAATGGCTCATCTTGCCCGATGCCGGAAGATGCGGCACCTCTCGGTGTTCAACAGCCCGATCACCAGCAAGAGCCTGGGCGAAATCGGTAAGATGACGGCCCTGGAGCATTTGCAGATCTACAACGCCAACCTCACGACCTCCGGTTTTGCCCAACTCAACAACCTCAAGAGCCTGCAGTATCTGCATGTGGAGGTGATTAGACCGGATGAGGCCTTTCTAGACCTCTCGGGCCTGGCCAGCATCCGCGACCTGACGCTGGGGGGACCCCTCCAGGGTGAGACACTGCGGGACGGCGACCTGGCCTGCCTGGCGAAACTGGACTGTCTGGAAAGGTTTCAGATGAACGACTGCCGCGGGATCGGCGACGCCGGACTGGCCCACCTGGCCGGCTTGACGCGGATACAGCGACTCGCGGTCGGCGGGCACGTGACGGATGCAGGGTTGGCCCATCTGTCGAAGATGAAGCAGCTCACGAGTCTGACCATCTTCGGCAACATCACCGAGCGCGGTCTAATGAGGCTTGGGCAAAACCGCGCCCTGAATCATCTGGAGGTCATCACGCCGAATCAGTTCGGCGACGACGTCGCAGGCCAACTGGCGAGCCGATTGCCCTATCTGATCAGGTTCCAGTTCGGGCCGGACCTGGATCACATGCGGGGGACGAGGATGACGGGGGGATTCGGCGGCCGCGGCTCGGGCCGAGGACGGTAGAGTCCGCGAGGACAGATCCTGCCATGAACAACAGATGTAACGCCCGGAAGGTTACAGCATCTGAGCAGGTAGGGGGTATCTCTGCGCGCGGGGGGCGGGGCAGACTCAGGGACGCGGAGGCGGAGGTCATCGCGGGAGGTTCCGATGGGTCGAACATCGCATCGTAGTCTGCCAGGGTGGGCTCTGCCCTTGCGGGATACGGGGCTGCTGCTGGCCGTGAGCCTGGTCCTATTCGCGGGGGCAACGGCCGTCGGACAGAAGACACGGCCGGCCACAGTGCGTCCTCCGTCCGCCGCCCCGGCGCGCATCCTGCACTTCCCGAAGGACCGCTCGCTGGGCACGGTGTTCATTCAGGATGCCAATCTCCCGCGAGAGATCACGACCTTCTACTACTGGACCGAAAACGGCGCTGTCGACCAGTGGGAAAAGCTGGGCGAGGCCCGGGGTGATATAACCGTCCCGGCCGGGAAACACGTGCAGTTGATGGTCTCGCGCGAAGGTTGGAGGGATCCAACGCCGCTGGCCAAGCTCGCCGCTGACGATCTCTACGCCTTGGGTTTCGAAGGGACAGGCATGTCGCCGGAGGCCAGCGAAGAGTACGGCTTTCTGCGCGCTACCAGTCCCGGCGACGCGATCATGCCGCATCTGGCCCATCTGACGGGCCTGAAGAGCCTCGCGCTGCAACTGACCGAGGTCACCGGCAGCGGCCTTCGTCACATCGAAGGGCTCCGCTCACTGGAGTGTCTCTTGGTGCCGCGGCGAATGAATGACGCCGGCATGGTCCATGTCGCGAAACTCACCGGCCTGAAGCGCCTGTACTTCAAGGACAATAACGTTACGAATAAGGGCTTGGCCAAGCTGGCCGCTCTTCGTGACTTGGAGGAACTCGAACTCGGCGGCAAGAAAATGGACGACGGCGGCCTTGTTCATCTCCGCGGGCTCCCGAAACTGTACTACCTCATGGTGTGGGGCGATACGTTCACCGACGCAGGCATGGTTCACGTCAAGGAGATCCGTTCGCTGCGGATCTTCTGGCCGTTCCGCATGAGCACTATTGGCGATGAAGGGCTTGCCCATCTGGCGAGCCTGCCGAATCTCGAACGGCTCAACCTGTACGACAATGGGAAGGTCACCGACGCCGGCATGGCTCACGTTGCGAAGATGAGATCGCTGCGCCAGTTGGACATAGGCCTCACGGGCATAGGCGACGTCGGAGCTGAGCATCTGCAACGGCTCGGGAACCTCGAACTGCTGGAGCTGCCCGATGGCATCAGCCGCCCGGCAATGGCCGAGCTCTTGGCGACGAAGCCCCGGCTGCGCAATTTGAGATGCTCCGGCTCGTCAAATCCCACCTACGGCGACGAGATCCTTGAACAGGTCGGGAAGATGGCCGAGATGGAGAAGTTCATGATGTCGGGCACCTCCGTAACCGACGCCGGATTGGCCCATCTCACCCGCTGTACTCGCCTTAAGGATGTCTCGCTCTTCGCCTGCCCGATCACCAACCAGGGGTTGGCGGAACTGGGGAAGATCTCGACCCTGGAGCGTCTGTACATGTACCGGGCAAGAGTCACTACGTCGGGTCTCAAGCAGCTCAACGGCCTGACCAGACTGGAGTGGCTGGAAGTGTCGAGCGTCACGCCCGACGAGGGCCTTGTCGACCTCTCCGGCCTGACAAATCTGCGGCACCTGACATTGGGGGCGCCACACAAGGGCCCACAGCTTCGAGACGGCGATCTGGCCTTCCTAAAAAGCCTCGGGCAGCTTGAATGGCTGGCAGCCGGCCTTAGCTTCACTGATGCGGGCATGGCCAACATAGCCGGCCTCACCCGACTGGAGCGGATCAGCATCGGCGGCGAAGAGGTCACGGACCGGGGGCTGGCTTATCTGTCAGAGATGAAGCGCCTCGACAACCTGACCATCAGAGGCGATTTCACAGACAAAGGTCTTCTGCAGCTTGAACAGAACCCGGCGCTTGGGGTTCTCTTCCTGATCTGTCCCAAGCAGCCCAAGGCTGCAACGGTCAAGCATTTGACAGAGCACCTGCCTCAACTAGGCTTCTTCAGCTACGGGCCTGACCTGCAGAAGATGCGGCCGATCAAAGGTGGCCGGGGAGGGGTAGGAATCGGCGCGGCCGGCACTTCGCGGCGGCGGTGAGAAGATGAGACGGGATTGTGAGGCGAGCAAGAACCCAACGGAGGTACTGATGTATCCAATAAGGGTCTTCAGTTCGTGCCGCGCGGGAATCACCGCGCTGACTCTGGCCATCAGCGTTGCACTCTCTGCGGGAACAGTTGGCGGCCAGCAGACCCGGCCGGCGACCGCATCCGCAGGAAGCCGCGTCCTGCACTTCCCAACCGACCGCTCGCTCGGCACGGTGTGGATCCAGGACGCGAACCTGCGGCGGGAGATCACGACTTTCTACCATTGGACCGAAGACGGCGTCAGCGACAAATGGAGGCAACTGGGCGAGGCACAAGGCGACGTGACCATCCCGGCCGGGCAGCGCGTCAAGCTGATGGTTTCACGCGAGGGGTGGAAGGATCTGTCGCCCTTGGCAAAACTGGCTCCCGACGACCTCTATGAACTCCGCGTCGAGGGCACTGGCTTATCACACGAGGCCAGCGAAGAACGCGGGCTGCTGCACACACAAAACGCCGGCGATTCGATCATGCCGCACATCGCCCATTTGACGGGCTTGAAGATACTCAACCTGTCCATGACCGACGTGACCGGGCAGGGTCTTCGCCACATCGAACAGATGAAATCACTTGAGTGTCTGGACATACCGCGTCTGACGAATGACGGCGGCATGACCCATGTCGCGAAGCTCACGGGATTGAAACGGCTCTATTTCAGACAAAACAACGTCACCAACAAGGGGGTGGCCAAGCTGGCGGCCCTTCGCGAACTGGAGGAACTCAACCTCGGCGGAACGAAGATGGACAACGGCGCCCTCGCTCATCTCAAGAAGCTGCCGAAGCTGCACTACCTTGTTCTGTGGGGCACGACGTTTGACGACGCGGGCATGGTTCACTTGAAGGCAGTTCGCTCGCTACGCACCTTCTGGCCGTTCAGGATGAGCACGATCGGCGACGAGGGGCTCGCGCATCTGTCGAGTCTGCCGAATCTCGAGCGGATCAGCCTGTGCCACAACGAGAAGGTTACTGACTTGGGCATGGCCCACGTTGCCAAGATGGCTTCGCTACGGCAACTCGACATCACCTACACCAAGATCGGCGATGTTGGGGCCGAGCACCTGCAGAAACTCAAGAATCTCGAAATGCTGGAAGTGGCAGATGGCGTCAGTCGACCCGCGCTAGTGGAGCTGCTGGCCACACAGCCGCATCTGCGGAGACTGCAGTACGGCTACATGGGGAACTGCACCTACGGCGACGAGGCGCTCGAGCAGGTCGGCAAGATGGCTGACCTCGAGTACCTGCATGTCGGCGGGCCTCAGGTCACCGACGCCGGCATGGCTTTCATCGCCAAGTGCCGGAAACTGAAGAACCTCACACTGTTCTACTGCCCGATCACCAATCAGGGGCTCGGGGAAATAGGCAAGCTGGCTTCACTCGAACGTTTGGAGATCTACGGTGCCAAGCTGACTACGGGGGGCGTCGCCCAACTCAACGGTCTTGCCAAGCTGGAGCACCTGCATATAGACGAGGTCTCACCGGACAAGGTCTTGCTGGATATCTCGGGCTTGGCCAGTCTTCGCGAGTTGACACTCGGCCCTCCACGCAAGGGCGAGGCGCTGCGAGACGAGGATCTGGCATGCCTGGCCAAGCTGCCGAACTTGGAGTGGCTCCACATGAACTGGCTCCGTGGGATCAGTGACAAGGGCTTGGCCCACCTGGCGGGGCTGACGAGGATGGGACGGCTTGGAGTCGGAGGTGAGGGCATCACCGACGCAGGGCTGGTCCATCTGGCAAACATGAAGAGCCTCAGTCTACTGACCATCTCCGGGAACCTGACCGAAAAGGGCTTGATGAGCCTGCAACAGAATCCGGATCTGAGGACGATGACCTTCATAACACCGAATCCGCTCAGCAAGGACGTAACCAAGAAGCTGATGGCCCGGCTGCCGAAGTTGACCATGTTCACGTCGGGGCGGGATCTGCAGCACATGAGGCCGATGAACAGGGCTGCCATCCGGAAGACGCGCTGAGGGGCCGAAGGGAAGGGCTCAGCGGCGATGCGTGCTGCCTTGACCGCCAAGTGGGAACACAGAGTCCTTCTCAGTGTGGGACGGCCTTCCAGCCGGTCCCCGACCGGCAAGATGCCGGGCCCACACTATGGTTGTCTCTGCGTTTCCGCCAAGCTGGGCACACCCGGTCGCGAAAACAGGACCGCTTCCTCAGATTTCGTGCTTCTTGGCTGGTCTTTTTGGGAACTTTTGGGGTGTTTGCGCGTATATATGTGTAGTAGCAGTAAGACAACCTGACGTCCCTGAGAGCATCTGGAAGCCTCTGCCTCGAAGGAACCACGCTGGATCGGGCCGGCGCACTGTAACGATTGCCTGGTAAGGGGGTCTTTGTTCATAGGGCCTTGGCGCGGCGGGAAGCGACTTGGCCGGGAGTGGCTCCGCGACTGGAAGCAGTTGCCTCCGGCGCTGTATGCTGTTTGTCCGACATGAGGCGGAGAACTGCCCCGGGCGACTAGCGGTCTCCTCGACCCACTTTAACGGGGGACGGGCAGAAGCGGTGCTCGGGTTTGACCTCACAAAACGGGGCGGGGACCGGGTTCGGCCCCGCGTTCGAACAGAATCCATTCAGCAGGGAAAAGACAATGATCTCACAGAGCACCACCGATGTGCATTTGGCGCGGGAGAAGGTCGAATCATTCACCGAACGGGTCCAGGCGATCCGGGAGAGCCTGCACCAGGTGGTCGTGGGGCAGGACGTGACCATTGACCTGCTGCTGACTTGCGCCCTGACCGGCTCACATGCCCTGCTGGTCGGCGTGCCCGGCCTGGCTAAGACCTTGATGGTCAAGGCCTTAGCGTCGGCATTTCGCTGGAAATTCAAGCGGGTGCAGTTCACGCCCGACCTGATGCCCTCGGACATCACGGGCTACGAGTTGCTCAGCCGGGACGAACAGACGGGCCAGCCGAGGATGACCTTCCGGCCGGGGCCGGTGTTTGCCAACCTGCTGCTGGCTGACGAAATCAACCGGGCCGCCCCGAAGACCCAATCCGCTCTGCTGGAATCCATGGCGGAGAAGCATGTTACAGTCGGGGGTGAGACCCATGAGCTGGCCGAGCCGTTCCTGGTGGTGGCCACACAGAACCCGATCGAGCAGGAAGGGACCTATCCGCTACCGGAAGCCCAACTCGACCGGTTCATGATGGAAATCCACATCGACTACCCGACTCCCGAGCAGGAGGAGGAGATCGTCGAGAAGACTACCGGCGGAACACCGCCTTTGCCTGAGGCGGCGTTTGACCGGGCTGAGTTCCTGGAGTTGCGCGATCTGGTGCTGTCAGTACCTGCTCCCAAGAGCGTGGTCGGCTATTCCGTCCGACTGTGCGGCGCGAGCCGGCCGGGGGACCCCCGGGCGGACCAATATGCCAAGGATTACGTCGCCTGGGGTGCCGGGCCGCGGGGTCCTCAGAATCTGATGTGGGCGGCCAAGGCTCGTGCGCTGCTGGAAGGGCGTACCGCACCGATCGTCGAAGACATCCGGGCACTGGCCCTGCCGATTCTGCGGCACCGAATTATCCCGAACCATCGGGCGGTCGGTGACGGAGTGAACTCGGAGAAGATCATCCACCACCTGCTGGAAACCGTTGCCCACTAACGGTTTGGCCGGGAGCCAGCCATGAGTGCGCCGTCAACCGAGTCAAGAAGCCGATATCTCGACCTTCGAGCCCTGGCCTCGCTTGAGCACATGCGGTTCACCACGCGGCACCGGATCGAGGGCGTCTACAGCGGGCGGCACCAGTCGCGGCTGCAAGGTGGGGCGGGTGAGTTCGTCGATTTTCGCGAATACGTCGAAGGCGAGGATCTGCGCCGCCTGGACTGGAAGGTCCTGGCTCGGACCGGGCGTGCCTACCTGCGGTTGTACCAAGACGAGACGAACCTGTTGTGTACGCTGGCCATCGACGCCAGCGGGTCGATGCTGTTCGGATCTCGCGGCCGCAGCGACATGCGAGGATCGAAACTGGAGTACGTGCAGTACCTGGCCACCGCGCTCAGTCACGTCATCAGCCGGCAGCAGGACCAGGTTGGGCTGGCCCTGTTGACGGACAAGCTGGCAGAGATGATCCCACCGGGCAGCACTCGGGGGCACATTGCTCAAATCCAGGAGCGAATCGAGAGGATCGTGACCGAGCCGGCCACCCGCATGGCCGACGGACTGCGAGAGCTGTTCGAACGCTCGCCTCGCCGCGGGGTGCTGATGCTGATGAGCGATTTCCTCGATCAGGACCTGGAGGCCGTCTTCTCGTCGCTGCGGCTGTTCCGGCATCAGTTCTGGGAAGTGATCATTCTCCACGTGATTCACCCGGACGAGGAGCGTCTGCCGCAAGGGCTGGCATACCGCTTCGACGGGCTGGAGAACGAGGGGCATGTTGACTGCTCGCCGGCCGATATTCGGACCACGTATCAGCAGAGATTCGCGGCCCACGTGGCCAGTATTCGAACATCTGCACTGGCCGCCGGGTGCGACTATCGGCGGGTGTCGACGGCGATTCCGTATTTGCAGACGTTGGCAGGGTTCCTGGTGGAGAGAGCCGGGTAGAAGGATGAAGGCGGAAGGCTGAAGGATGAAAACGAGGAATCCAATCAGAGACACGCCAGAGTCCAAGGTAACGCCACGCAGCCGATTGTGTGAACGCCAGATCCGCATGAACCGACCACCACAGGCCCCGATTGGCTCTGTTTCGTCTGTCCTTCATCCCTCATCCTTCATCCTTCATCCTTTCTTCTCTGAACCCCGAACCCTGAACCCTCATCGCAAGCCCAGGGAGGCCGCCGGGTAATGAGCTTTCTGCATCCATGGATGTTTTTTCTCGGAGCGGTGGCTGTCGGCCTGCCGGTGCTCATCCACTACCTCACTCGGCCGCGGCCGGTGCGGCTGCCGCTCTCGACCATGCGATTCGTGCAGGAGGTCATTCACCAACGGAGGACTTTCCACCGGTTGCGCAACTTTCTGATCCTGGCGCTTCGGACGCTGGCGGTGGGATTGCTCGCATGGGCGTTCACCCGGCCGTTGATCGGCGAGAAGCCTCTGATCGGGGCGGATGATTCGGCCAACACGGTGCGGGTGGTCATCCTGGACGTGAGTCAGAGCATGGCCGCCTCGGCGCGGGGCATCAGTGTGCTCGAGCGAGCCCGGTCGGTGGCTGCTGAGTACCTGGCTCACCGAGCGGGACTGCGTGCCAACCTGATCCTGGCCGGGACGAAAGCGCGCCCGATCTTCGAGCAATGCTCCGCCAATGTCGCCGCGTTGAAAGATGAATTGTCGCGAACCAAGGTGGCGCCGGAACGACTGAACGTCCAGGCCGCGGTTGCGGTCGCGGCCGAGATGCTGAGCACGACCGGCGGCGACAGCGGCACGCGGCGGGAATTGATTATCGTCAGCGACTTCCAACGATCGAACTGGGCGACCGTCGACTTCACACCCCTGCCGACGGACACGGTGATCGAACTGGAGGCCGCCGGCCCGGCCGAGGCACCGCCTAATCTGGCCATCCTCCGCGCGGGTGTGCAGGGACGACCGGAGCGAGACCGCGAAATCCGGATGGACGTCGAAGTGGGCAACTACTCCGTTTTGCCCCAGCGGGTAACCGTGGATCTGCAGATCGGCGAGGCCACCTACCAACTGGAAGGCCTCTGCCCGCCGGGCATCTCGACGACGCTGTCTGGCCCGGTAACGCTTCGTGGTTCAGGCTGGCAAATCGGGCACGCCGTCTTGCGGGGCATTGATGACGCGCTGCCCGCCGACAACAGCCGCGCGTTTGTCCTCGACGTGCGTCCCCGACCCACCTACGCCATCGTCAGCCGTCAGCGACCGGATGATCGCCCATCATCGAGCTACTACCTCGAACGAGGGCTGGTACCGCTGGAACCCAGGCCCGGGCAGACCGTGGAAGCGGTTGTGCGGATCCCACCCGATCAACTGAACCGTGAGGCGCTGGCGTCGGCCGAGTTGATTGCCCTGGATCATCCGGGACCGCTCTCGACCGAGGCGGCGGGTCTGCTGGCCGCGATGATGCGGCGAGGACGGGCGATTCTGTACGTGGCGACCGAGCCTGTGGACGCGAGCAACCTCAAACGTATCGCCGATGCCGCCGGTTCGGACCTGCAGATGCCCGTCGAGTTTGCCCCGCCTGCGGCGGGCCAAGTCCGGCAGAACCTGTTCCTGGCCGAGGTCCGGGAGAAAGAGCCGCCCTTCAGCGTGTTCGGCGACCAAGTGGGCGCCGCGATCAGTCCGCTTCGCTTTGGCGGTGGTCTGACATCGCGACGCACGGAGGTAGCCCTGGCTGAAGACCTGCTGGCGACTTACAGCGACCGGACAGCGTGCCTGGTCACCACCGCGTGTGGGGCCGGCCATCTGACCGTGCTGAATGCGGATTTGAGAGAATCGAATCTTCCGCGATCACCGGCCTTTGTGCCGCTGATCGGCGAGTTGGTCAGCCGCATGCTGGGCCAGCAACGGGCTACGGACGCCGTTCCTTGCGGCGAGCCGTTGGCCATGTACCTGCCGGCCGACAGCGGTGCGGCCGTGGGGCTCAAGATCATCGGTCCGGAGGGCACGGGCGATTTCGGCGAACTGGCCACCGAAGGCAACTGGGTCGTGTGGCGATGGCCGGCGGTCGGGTACCCAGGCGTCTATCAGGTCCAGCGCGACGACAAGACCGTTTTCGCCGCCGCCACCGGGATCGCCGCACAGGAATCCGACCTGACAAGCTTGAGCGAGTCTGTTTTCAAAGACCGGCTTGCAGGAGGCAGAACGGTCCACTACCGCAGCGCCGCGGCCGAGCAGGACAAGCAGGATGATATCTGGCTGTGGTTTGCGGTGGCGTGCGTAGCGTGTTTGTGTGTTGAGTTGGGTGTGTTGCGAGTGTTCCGGACATGACGTGTCGGGCACATTGCCGGGCTTCACATGGCTGAGCTGACATTCGAGCCGCTGATTACCCCGACCTTGTGGTTGACGCTCGCCGTCATGGCGACTGCGCTGATGGTCGTCTACGCATCGCGTCGGCCCGCATCGATGAAACGAGGCCGGTGGGTGGCGGTCATTGCTCTGATGTCGACCGGCCTGCTGCTCACGCTGCTGATCCTGCTGAACCCGACCTGGACGAATGAAATCGAGCCCCCGGCGGGTAAGCCGCTATTGACGGTACTCGTTGACACATCCGCCAGTATGGCGACCACCGACGCGGATGAGAGCCAACCTCGTTATGAAGCTGCCCGGCTTCTTGCCCAGAGCACCGCTCACGATCTCCGCCGATTCTTCGATGTGCGCGTGCGGACCTTCGACTCTCTGACCGCCCCGGCCGAGCCGGAAGAACTGGCCGGCCGAAGCCCCGGGGGCGAGATGACCGACCTGGCCTCCGCGGTCACCGGCAGCCTGGAGCAGGATCGGCCCCAAGGGCAGGCGATGCTGTTGCTCAGCGACGGCATACACAACGCGCCGGGAGGAATCGACAGCGTTCGAACGGCGTCCCATCTGGCTAAGGCGATGTCCGCCCCCATCTACACAAAGACCATCGGCGGCCAAGCCAGCGTGTACGATCTCCGTGTGGAACTGCACTCACCGCAGCAGCTTGCCTATATCGGTCAGAAGGTGCCGATCCGGGCGGCGGTCAAGCATGTCGGTCTGCCCGGAGCAATGGCGAAAGTCGCCTTGCTGTACAACGAGAAGGTGATGGACCAGCGCGAAACGCGGCTGATGCCGGACGGTGCTACGGACGTCCGTTTCTTCATCAGTCAGGAGAAGCGAGGTCTCTACCGCTACGAAGTGAAGGTCGACCCCCTGCCGGGCGAAGTTGTGCAGGTCAACAATACCGCCTCGTGTGTCCTGCAAGTCGTTGATGAGCCGATTCGCGTACTGCTTCTCGAAGGCAAACCTTACTGGGACGGCAAGTTCCTGATGCGAACGCTGTCCGCGGACCCGGCGATCGCGATCGAGAGCATCGTGCGGCTTACCGATGGTCGCCTGTTGCGGCGCATACTGAGTCGGGCGGCGTCGCAACCCGCGGCGGGCAATGCCGGCGAGGCACCTTCTGCGACCGCCGGAGGCACCGCGACGCAGCCTGTCGGCGGACGACCGGAAAGCTGGAGCATCCTGACGAGTGCGGCCGACACGCTTGCTGATTCGGAGAAGATCAAGGTCTATCAGATTATCGTCCTTGGCCGCGATACCGAGCGTTTTCTCGATGAAGCGGCGCTCACCAACCTGCGCAACTGGATTTCCCGCGAAGGGGGCTCGCTGGTCTGCTACCGGGGGGCGCCGGTCGCCCAGGTCGACGAGCGGCTCGGACGGTTGCTTCCGGTTCGCTGGTCGCCGACGCGGGAAACGCGTTTCCGGGTGCAACTCACCGAACAGGGTCGTGACCTGCGCTGGCTGCCGACGGTTGGCGACCTGACCGAAGGCGAGACTCTGCCGCAGTTGCCGACGCTGGCCACGGTCGCCCGGCCGGAGAAACCCAAGCCGATGGCCGTCGTCCTGGCCGCCAGCACGGCGGAAGGCGGAAGCGACTCGGATCCCGTGTTGACCTATCAGGCCTACGGGATCGGGCGGGTGGTTGTTGTCGAAGGCGCGGGCATGTGGCGTTGGGCGTTTTTGCCGCCCGAGCATCAAGTACATGACGAGATCTACGGGGCGCTATGGCAGAGCCTGCTGAGATGGCTGGTCTCCAATGAACATCTGCGACCCGGTCAGGATTGCACGTTGCAGGCCGACAAGATCACCTTCAGCACGACCGAGCGGGTGAGTGCCACTTTGCTGATGCGCGAAGAAGCGGCCCGCGGTCGGATCCCGTCGGTCGAGTTGACCGGCACGGCAATCGACCGGCCGGAGACCTGTGCACCGGTCGCCACGGGTGACAATCCGGGCGTCTTCCGAGTGGATTTTGGTCGGCTGCTCGAAGGGCGTTACGAAGCAAAGATCCTGGGGCAGAAAGAAGATAAGGACGACCAGAGTGGCCGGATCACCTTTGACGTTCGAAGTTTCGCCGAGGAGCGGCTGGATTTGCAGGCCCGGCCGGATCTGATGGCCCGGATCGCAAGCGACAGCGGCGGAGCGGTGATTGAATCCGACCCTGCCTCCGAGATTCACCACAGCTTCCAGAGCTACATGGCCCGCAGCCGGCCATCCCGTGTCACCCGCGCCACCGCATGGGATCGCTGGTGGGTGTTTGTGGGTATCATGGTGGTCTGGGGCGCGGCCTGGGGCCTTCGTCGATCGGGAGGTCTGGTATGACAGGCACATATCTGCGCAACTGTCTCCAGAGCATCCGCAAGCGGATGCTTCTTGTCGGCATCTCCGCCGGTGCCGGTTGGGCGCTGCTGGTGTGGCTGGTCATCCTGGCGATCTGCATGTGGGTTGATCTGGTCCTCGAACTGCCGCCCTTCCTGCGGTTCACGTCCGCAGGCGTCGCGCTGGCGTTTGGTCTTGTCTGGGCGGCGTGGGCCTCATGGTCCGTGCTTCGTCGCAGCAAGCCGGGCGATCTGGCACGGAAGATGGATGCCGTCGCGGGGACCGGCGGGCAGATTCTGTCCGGCGTTGATCTTTTGCTGGACTCACGGCCGCGCAAGGGCCTGACCCGAGGACTGGCCGAGATGGCGGTCGATCGGGCAGCCCAGCTTGCGGGGCGCGTCGTACCGACCCGAGCCGTGCCCGCTCGCCCGGTGGGCTGGGCGTTTGGCTCATTGGGCGGGTTCCTGCTGGCAAGCGGCATTCTGGGGCTTGCCCTTCCGGGGCTGGTGGGTACGCAGTGGGCGCGGTTCTTCGATCCGTTCAACGATCATCCACCCTACTCACGCGTCAGATTCGACATCGAACCGGGCTCGGCGACCGTGGTCTACGGTGATCCGCTGGAGATCCACGTGAGGACCCACGGACCGGTGGTCGATCGCCTCGAACTGGTGCTGCGAACAAAGGACGCCGCCGAGGAAGTCCTCCCCATGTTCCCGGAGAATGACGGGCGCTGGCGAACGAGCATCGTACACGTTACGGACGAGTGCGATTACTTCATCCGAGCTCATCGGGCCCGAAGCAAGCGACACAGCATCTCCGTCATCACCGTCCCGCGGCTGGACGGAGCGAGGTTCCGCGTCACGCCCCCGGCTTACACGCACCTCAAGCCGTACGAGGGGCCGCTTCCGCAAGGCGGCCTGGCGGGCCTGCCGGGAACACGAGTGGATGTGTGGCTCAAGAGCAATCGACCACTGAGCGGCGGGGACGTGCAGCTTGACACGCAACAGGAGCCCGGCGCGCTGTCGCTTCAGCCGACGGCACCCGGCAGTCACGAGGCCACGGGCTCGTTTGAGATCCACCGGTCGGGCAAGGTGAGCATGGGCGTAACCGATGTCGAGGGGCAGGCTTCTCGCGACAGGCTGACCGCAGCGATCACAGTGCTGAGCGATCAGCGGCCTTTCGTCAGGCTGCTGGAGCCGCAGGCGACGTCGCTGGCGACTCCCGATGCCATATTGCCGGTCGTCATGTCCGCGGAAGACGATTACGGCATCAATCGGCTGCAGTTGTTCCGCAGCCTCAACGAGTCGCGCGCACTTCCGCAGGACATCGAAGTGCAGCCGCCCGCTCCCACGCGTCGCGGCGAAACGGCGGAACTGCCGCTTTCACAGTACAGGCTCGAACCTGGCGATGAGATCAAGCTCTATGCTCGTGTCGAAGACACTGACCCGGTCGGCGCCAAGGGTTCCGAGAGCCCTGTTTCGATCGTGCGGATCATCTCGCAGGCGGAATACGAGAAGATGATGCTCGTGCGCGAAGGCCTGGAGATGATGCAGTCCAAGTATCAGGAAGCCCAGCGGCGGATGGAGGCTGTCCTGGACGAGATCGACAAGCTCCGGAAGGAACTGGAGAAGGAATCGCCCGACAGCGAACTGAGTCGGGAGATGCAGCGCAATCTGGAGCAACTCGCCAAGCAGATGCGGAATGACGCCGATGAGATCCGGGAGGCGGCCGAACACAAGCTGCCGTATGACCTCGACAAGTATCTGACACCGGAGCTGATGAAACTCGCCAAGGCGTTAGATGAGGCCGCCCGGGAGCTCGAACAGCTCAACAAGAAGGAGAAGAAAGACGGCAAACAGGGCTTCCCGAGCGTCAGTGGCCCGTTGGACAAGCTCAAGGAGCTGAGTGAGTGTCTCGGCGGCGAGAAGCAGGAGTATGAGGAAGAGGCAACAGAGCCCATCGAGCATCTGGCGAAGATCTTTCCGTTGCTGGAGGACGAGGCCCGGTTCCTCAACCTCTACGCTCAGCAACGCGACCTGGCCGAGCGTCTGGCCTCGCTCAAGGGCCGCGACAACGAGGACAACCCCGAGTTGAAAGCCCGGATGCGGGACCTGGAGGCCGAGCAGCGTCGATTGCGGGAGGACCTGCGGCAACTGCTCGATGACATTGAGGACCACGTCGCCCGGTTGCCTGAAGACGAGCGCCTGGACGAGTTCCGCGAGATGGCATCGCAGTTTGCCAAGGACGTGCGGGCGAGCGGGGCGGCGGAGGCGATGGCTGAGGGCGAGGAGGGACTGGCCGCATTCTCGGGTACTCGCGGCCATGCGGGTGCGCAGGAAGCCGCCGACATCCTCGATCAGTTCATTGGTCGGTGCAACAGCATGGGCAAGGGTGGAAAAGCTTGCCTAACATTCTCCCCGACGTTGGCGTCGGGCCTGGGCAACAGCATCGACCAGTTGCTGGACAGCATGGGGATGAACATGGGCTCGTCCGGCATGGGTCAGGCCGGAACGAGCGGCTACAGCGCCAGCCGCAATTCATTGCAGAATGTCGGGCTCTATGGCCAATTACCGCTGATGAGCGAAATGACCGCCAGCGGACAGGGCAAGGATCAGATGGCCGCCATTCTCGCCCGGCAAACCGGTTCCGGCGCCGACGAGCAGAATCCCTGGGCTGTGGATCCCGGCGGCAAGCTGCAGGCGGCCGGGGCGGCCAGTGCTGTCGTGCCGGTGACTTATCGCAGTCGTGTGGGTTCGTATTTTCAGCGCGTGGCCGATGAAACAGGCAAATAGGGTTCGGCCTTCGACAGGCTCAGGCCAGAGGGTTCGGGGTTCAGTGACGAGGTGACACCATGACTCGCAGATCAGTGTTCTCGTTGGGCAAGGGGTTGTTGGC
The DNA here is from genome assembly GCA_030372985.1 of Phycisphaerae bacterium. Taxonomy (GTDB): domain Bacteria; phylum Planctomycetota; class Phycisphaerae; order UBA1845; family PWPN01; genus JAUCQB01. The sequence continues at coordinate 28,121 of JAUCQB010000269.1, read as the reverse complement.
GCAGGGGTTCCTGGCAGCAGCAATCTGTCTGGTAGCTCTGGCAGGGGTCTCGCAATATCTTTCTGCCGCGTCTGGTGAGGTGACCACTTCCCGGCCGGCGTCGCAGCCGGCGGGCGGGCAGCGACCGAGGCTGGTTCCCGACCCCAAGCAGGTCGGTGGCGAGGCTGAAAGCATCGTGCAGGTCGCCAATCTCGTCTACGCCGGTACCAAGAGCAGCAAGTGTTTCTCGGACCACTTCCTGGCGCAGGCGGAGAAGTCATCCGCGATCTCGACGAGCCGACGGTTTCACGCGGTCAAGCTGGCGTCGGCCGAGTTGTTCAATTTCCCTCTGGTCATCATGACCGGCGAAGGCGATTTTGCCCTGCCGGACGGTGAACGCGAGAACCTCCGCACGTTCGTCACTCGCGGCGGGTTCCTTCTCGCGTCCGCGGGCTGCTCGTCCCGCGAGTGGGACCGATCATTTCGAAACGAGATGGCGAAGGTATTCCCGGATACGCCGTTACAGAGCATCGGCATGGAACATCCGGTCTTTCACATGGTCACGGATATCCAGACGCTTAACGCCAAGCACGGCAAGCCGCGACCACTTGAGGGTGTTCTTGTGGGCGGAAGACTGGCGGTTCTCTATTCGCAGGACGGCTTGAACGACACCGAGCACACCCAGGGCTGCTGCTGCTGCGGGGGAAACGAGATCACCAACGCCGTTGACGTCAACGTGAACGTCCTGGCCTATGCCTTGACCTACTGAGCGGATCGGCAAGCATGATCGTTCGCGCGGACAATCCGCTTCGACGCAGATGCCTGGTCGTCGGCGCATGCGCCTTTGTGATGGCACTCTGGCTGTGCTCCTGCGGCAAGGACACAAAGCCTGAGAGTGGCACGACGCGCGTCGTGGTCGTGGTCAGTGGCGACACGGCCGGCTGGATCATTCCCTGCGGGTGCACCACGCACCAGTCGGGCGGCCTGTTGCGGCGAGGGGCGTATGTCGAGAAACAGAAACAAGAGGCGGATGTTGTTCTTCTCGATGTTGGAGGTGCTCCCGGCGGCACGTCTCCCTATCAGCGACTCAAGTTCGAAGCGATCCTCAAGGGTGAACGGCTGATGGGGCTTGCGGCACACAATGTCGGCGGGCCCGAGGTTGCACTGGGGCTGGCCAGTCTTCAAGAAGCGGCCCGCAAGACGGGCGTGCGTTTCATTTCGGCGAATCTGCGGGACCCTGCGGGGCAGCCGATATTCGATTCGTCGACGATTGTGGAATCGGCTGGCCGGAGAGTGGCCGTCATCGGCGTGATCTCGCCGAAATACGCCGCCGGTGACGTTCGTATCGAAGACCCCAAGGCGGCCGTGCTGACATCGCTGCAACAACTGGAGGGACGGCACGACGGAGTGGTGGTGCTGGCCTACCTGCCCGAGGATGAACTGCAACGGCTGGCCGCGGAACTGCCCGAGGTCGACGCGGTCATCGGCGGCGCGACAGGACAGGCGATTGCGCCGCGCGCGGTCGGGCTGACTGTTCTGGCCGCGGCGACCAACAAAGGCAAGTTCCTCGTACAACTGGAATTCACGACCGCAACTCAAGCCGGGGCGCCAACAGGACAGGTCGTGGAGCTGACTGACGACTGGCCTGACGATCGCAGCCAATTGGCCAACCTGAAACAATACTTGGACGAGCTGGATCACAGGGCCTTCGAGCCCGATCAGACCGGCCTCGTGCCGTCGGCTCCGCCGGATGTGCCTCCTGGTTATCAGATCGCCGGCAGCGACACCTGCCGCGAATGCCACGAGAGAGATAACGAATTGTGGGATGCATCGCGGCATGCCAAGGCGTGGATGGATCTCCGGGCGATGGGACGGCAGGTGGACCCCTACTGCCAGCAGTGTCACACGACCGGCTACGGGCTGCCCGGCGGATTCGTCACCATCGGCAAGAGCCCTGATCGACTCGGCGTCGGCTGTGAGAGTTGTCATGGCCCTTCGCAGGTCCATGTTGAGGAGCCGGAACGCAGGACCCCCTTTGATGCGAAGGATCAGTGCACCCGTTGTCACGATCACGAGAACAGCCCGAGCTTCGGCTACGAACGCTATTGGGAGAAGATCAAGCACGGTGAGACCAAAGGGACCCTGCCCGATCGGTTCGGGACGCGGCCGGCAAGCACGGAGGCTCAGCCATGAAACGGGTGAACCGATTTGCAGTGATCGGGCTGGTCACAGGGCTTGGTCTCGTGCTGTCCCCCTCGGCCGCGCCGGCGTTGTCCGAGAAAACCGTCAAAACAACCGGTGAGAAGCCCGTATCCACGCAGAGCGCGTCTTCACCCGACGGCACGCCCCATCGCAGCAGGATGGGCTGGTTGATCAGTCTGGACGACGGCTATGCGGAGGCGAGGCAGTTGAATCGTCCGATCCTCGTCCGCGCGGGGGCGACGTGGTGTGGATGGTGCCGCAAGCTCAGCGATGAAATCAAAAAAACGTCTGTGCAGGAGGCATTGTCGCGGTACGTACTGGTTTATCTTGACATCGATGATTCGCCGCGCGACGCGCAGTCTCTGGGAATCGGCACCGTTCCGGCCTTGCGCATCCTGAACGCCGGCGGCCGGGTGGTCGCCTCGCACAACGGGTACATGGCTGCTGATGAGCTGGCAGAATGGCTGGGCAAGCAACTGTCGAAGGCCACCGCGGTCATGCCCGCCGGCCTGACAAGCGAGGGGCCGCTCGACGCGAAGACCGTGCAGGAACTGATTGACCAGTTGCGCGGCCGTGAGGCCCTGTTCAGGGAAGCCGCCATCCAGCGGCTCGCGGCTGAACCGAGACTCGCCGCCCCTGCCGTCGTCAAGACCTTCACCGAGGGGACGCTGTCCGAACGGCTGGCGGCGCTGGAGCTGCTCGAGGAGTGGAAGGCGCCGATTCAGAATCTCGATCCGTGGCGGCCGGAAACGATCACGCCACAGCGTCTTGAAGCCTTGCAGGCATGGATCAGGCAAATGGGCGATGCGCCCGCCTCCGTCCCGGCACGACTGGCAGAGGACCTGCTGGAGAACGCCCGACGCGAGTTGGCCCGGCTGGTACAGGCCGACCACGACGCCGAGGCCGAGGTGGTCCGTGAACGACTGGCGCGGCTGGGGCCCGCGTTGCTGCCGCTCGTCGCTGCGGAACTCAAGCAGGCCGCGACCGACCGCGATCGCGAAAGGCTCACCGCCCTGCGATATCGGCTGGCGGCTCCGACGCGATTGGTGCTGGAGTGGCCGGGCGGCCTTGAGCGACTGGCATCGACCGATGCTCCGACCCGTCAGCGGGCCGCCGAAGACCTCGCCTCTCGGGCTCAAGCAGATGCTTCAGGGCTGCTTCGCGAGCTGTTCAGCAACCCCGACCCGCTGGTCCGCGAAATCAGCTTGCGAACGTTGCGCAAGGTGGGCGGCGAGGAGGCCAACGAGGCACTGACGGGCTTGCTCGGCGACCCTGAAGCCAACGTCCGTGCGGCCGTGCTCAAGCAGCTTACCGAGCAGCCCTCCCGAACGCTGGTCCCCAAGCTTGCCGAGTATGCCGCCGTCGAGAAGGATCCCGACCTGCTGGTTCACGCCGTCCGAGCCTTGCGCGCGGCCGGCGGAAAAGATGCACTCGACGCGCTTGGCCGGATGACCGGTCACGACGCATGGCAGGTTCGAGCCGAGGTCGCCGAGGCGATCGGCGGGATTCTCAGCGAATCCGGCGATCTGCCCCAGCAGTCGCGGGCCGATGCCTACGTGGCACTGATCGGGCTGCTGAAGGACCCCGACGGCTTTGTCACCAGCCGGGCGATGACCGGTCTCAGTTACGCGGATGTGAACCTGGTGATGAAACCGCTGGTCCAGGCCGCGCTGGATCATCCGGAGATGGCCGGCCCGCTGGTCGAGATGCTTGCTGATCGGGGTGGCGACCCCGGCGAGATCGGCAAGCACCTGCGGGAGCTGCTTACCGCCAAACATGCCGCCGTTCGCGCCGCTGCCATCGAGCATTTTTGCAGGCTGCTCCCGAGAGAGTCCGAGAAGGAGTTGTTGACGGCTTTCGTCGATCCCGAGGAAGAGGTTCGGTTCGCGGCCGCCAGAGGTCTTCTTCTGGTGCTCACAGCCTATAGGCCGACCGAAACACCGTTTGTTGCGTCGTATGAGTATCAAACAGAGGAGATCGTGGAGACTCGTTCGTCTCTGATCGGCCGAGTGCTGGGTCTGTCATCCTCGCGAGTCGTGGTGCGTGCCAGGAGTTCATCCCCGGCGAGCATGCCATCGCAGAGTCAGCCGGCAGCCGATTCCGACTGGCTGGCGAACTTCAGATCGGGGGCCGGGCGGCCCAAATGGATGGAGCAGGTCATTCCGCCGCTGGAGGGGCTGTTGTCCGGTACACAGTGGGACCGCCGATTGACCGCCTGCATCGGCCTGATTGCACTGGGACGTGACGAGGCAGCCCTTCCCGTGCTCCGCGAGGTCGTTCGGTCACAACGATCCGCCGTCAGCCAGGCGGCGCAGGCGCTGGGTTGGCTGCCGCTCAGCGAGCGAGTGTCCCTGTTCCGCGAGCTGCTGAGCCTGGCCACTGAGACGCAACTCACGATCGATGTCATCAACAGCCTTGCGATCCTGCCGGATCCGCAGGCAGCCGCGCCGCTCTGGGAATTGCTCGGTCAGAACGACTTCTCCAGCGTATGGGTCAACAACGTGCAGGCCAGCCTTCGCCGGCTGTACCTGGGTCCCGAACACGAATGGTCCAATGTCAAAGCGGAAAGGCGCCGGCAACTCGTCGCGGAAGTCACCCGGATGACCGAGAAAGGACCGGAACTGCGGCAGCTTGTCGCACTGTCGCTGCTGCTGACCGGATCGACGTCTGACGCGGTCGCCACCGCCCGCAAGCTCTATGAGAGCCCTGAAACCGCCAGTGCGCTGCGCGCGGATGCCTTACAGGTCATGCTGTTGGGACAGTCCCAGGAACAGGCCGTCGAGACCGCATCGGCCGCGCTGGCCAGTTCGGACGACAACGTCCGCGGCACGGCCCTGATCTATCTCGCTCGCGGGGGGAATGAGCTCCAGTGGCTCCGCGGAGCCGTCTCCCTTCATCTGTCGAGCAGGGAGGTCGCCTTTCAGGACCTCGTCAACCCGGGAGGCAGCCCGATCTCGCCGCAGGCCCCGCCGGGCTTGAAAGCCGAGGACGTGCGCCCGCTGCTTCAATCGGGCGACGCAGCCACCCGCGCCCACGCCGGGTATCTCTTGGCGCTGCTCAAGCAGCCGGAAGGGCTGGGCCCGCTGGTCGAGTACTGGCGCGCAAACGTCCGCCAGGATCACATGTGGCGCCGGCAGGTTTTCCGCGCGATCACCGCCCTCAACGATGACAAGCACACGCCCATTCTGAACGAGATCTACAAAGATCTCGCCGGCGAGACCGGAATGATGCGCGAATTCTACTGGACCATCCGGAGCATGGATGGGGAGCAGGTCCTCGCCTTACGCAAGCAGATCCGCACCGAGGTCGGCATGGATGCCCTGAGATGAGCCGGGCACCGGCATGGATCGTCGCGCAGCCTCTGAATGTCAGACGTTTCCGGCTCGGGCAGCGAGCTCAGGAACCGTCGTGGCCGCTCACTTCTTCTGAGGCTCTAACGGCTTGGGATAGTAGTCACTGGCCCATTTGATCAGGGCCTTGGCCAGACCCTGGGCTTTCTTCTCGGGGCCGAGATTGACGCTTTTCTCGGAGCGGCTGATAGCCACGCCCTGCCCGATGACCTGGCCGGTGTCCTTGTCCACCAATTCCACCCTTGCAACGACTTCCTCGAATGGGCCGAAGGCACTGTCCATCGTACTGGCTGCCTCGTAGTGGATGACGCTCAGCCGGAAAGCGAGAGTCTTGCCAGACGCCTCCTTGGGCAGGTCCGACTTGGCCAGTTGTGCGTTGAACTGCGCGGGCAGATAGGTCATGAAGGCCGGCGGCATGAACTTGCCGGTCATGTTCTTCACCTCGCCCAGCTCGAAGCGTTTGTAGGCCTCCAGGGCCTTGTGGTCTTTCTCTGCCGCGAGCGGCTTCTCTTCAAAGTAGGCCGCTTTGGGCCCCATGGCGGCCTCCATCCCTTCGCCGGCCAGACGTTCCACGCATCCCTGGGAAAAAGCCGCCGCGATCACCACCGCTACCATTGTCATCACTCTAATCGTTTGCATATTCGTTTGCCTCCTTTGGGCAATAGACCTGTAGACCTGTCAACACCGAGTTACGTCCCGAGAACAGCGACACGGTCACGTGTGCCGCAGCGGAGACCGCCATGACTTTCGACGACAAAACCGTTGTAACGGCGGCCGGACAACTACCCCTGAAACGGAATGCATCCACGCGAATGACCAGGCCGGCATTCAGGGCGCAACCGACTACGATCGGCACGCCGGAGTATATGTATTCACGGGAGGCCAGGCAAGATATGCCAGAGGCCGTCGGCGCAGAGCGATTCTCACAGCTCCGGCGGCCGGCCGTCACGATCATGCATCGCCATCTGGGGCGAACACCCACAAACAGCTGTCGCCCTGAACATGATCAGATTCCCGCGGCGGGCAAAGCCCGCCCTACCGTTCCTGCACCGTGGTTTCGTACTTTACGCCGTCGGGGACCGGGACGGGGACGGCCACCGTGGTGCCGCTGTCGCCGGCGGTTCGGGTCAGCGAATCGACGGCGACAAACGCCGTGTAGCTGGACATCAGGCCGTATTCGAGAGCCACGGTCTTGATCTGGCCGGGCCACTGGTCGCCCGGATCGGTGATCGCCTGCTGTGAGAGTTCGGCGATCTTCATCCGTGCCCAGACGGCGGCCAGGCCTTCATGCGTGGCGGATGCATCATCGAGGTCCACTGGAATAGCGATCTCGCGGGTTTTGTCACCCGCCTGGCCTTTGACTCGGACCGTGGCCGAGCCTTTGCCGCTGAACCGCCCGGTGATCACCACGGGGCGGCCGACGAAGAGGTCGGGGATCCGTTTGGGATAGATGTCCTCGACCTTCATTCCGCCCCAGTCGATGGTCACGTCGGTCATGGCCGGGTGGCTGATCCGCTCGAAGAAGCGGTTCATCACATCGGCGCCGCTGTCGTTCAGACCGAGATAGGCCACCGCACCCTTGCCCATGCGGGCCATGCCGTCGAGGAGGTAGCGGTTGACCGATGAACCCACGCCGAAGCTGAAGATCCGCGTCGCGCCCAAGCGTTTGTGGATCTCGTCGAAGATCTGTACCTCATTGCCGATGTAGCCGTCGGTGAGGAAAGAGACGAAGCGGAGACGATTCTCGTCGTGGGAAAAGTCGAGGGCGGCCTTGATGCCTTCGATCATCATCGTGCCACCCTCGCCTCGCAGCGAACTGAGGTACTCCAGTCCCCTGCGGACGTTGTCGGCCGATGCGATCACCGGTTTGGGGCCGAGCTGCGAGGCGTTGTTCGAGAAGCGGATGATCTGGAAGGTGTCGTCGGGCTGGAGGAGCCGCAAGGCTCGCTCGGCGGCCGCCTTGGATTGCTCGATCGGACGGCCGTTCATGCTGCCCGAGCAGTCGAGGACGAAGATCATCTCCATGGGCTTGCGCTTGAGGCTGCTGAGGTCCTTGGGCGGGTAGACCATCATGGTGAAGAAACCGCCGCGCTTGTCGCGATGGGTCATGATCGCGGACTTGACCGTTTCGCCGGCCACCTGGTAGCGGAGGACGAAATCCTTGTTGGGCACCGCGTCCAGCCGTCCGAGACGCACCTCGGCCTTCTCGGGCGAGGACTTCTTCACTTCGATCACATGGTTGCGGCTGTCGAGTTTTTCGATGGCCACGCCGGCGTCGATGGCCACCGAGAGCGAGATGTCGTGGCCGCTGCGCTCGCCGGGCTTGAGGTACTGGACCTCAGTCTTCTGGCCGGAGGCCCCGGCGCTGCCGCGTCCGACGGCCCCGACGCCGTCGGTGCTTCCCGGCGGGTTGAACCGCGGGCCGACCACCATCGGGAAGACGAACTCGTACCAGCCGTCGTCATACGCCAGGGTGCTAAAGTACTTGATGTTAATGTCGATCTGCTTGCCCGGCTCGATGTTGGCCACCGACTGAGTGAAGATGTTCGGCCGTTCCTGGGTCAGCAGCGAGGCGACGTAGCCCTGCGACTTGGCCTCCTGGTAGATCTTCTCGGCTTCCTCACGCTCGCGGATGATGCCGCGGATCTTCCGCTCGCCGACGGTCATCAGGAACTCATTGACCGCCGCGTTCTCCGGCAGCGGGAACACGTACACGGCCTCGATCTTGCTCTCGTAGGGGTTGTGATACTGCTGGGTGACATCGACGGTGGCGATGTAGCCGGCGATCGCGGCCTGAACGTCGGTGTGCTTGAGCGGCAGCGGAATTTCCTTGGTCTCGCCGGGCAGCTTGGCCCGCAGTTCGCCGCTGCCGGGCACGTCCTCACCCGCAGGCTTCGGCTGCTCGCCCGACGGCCGCTGGACGATCCATAGTTCCTCGCCCGGGGAAGGCAGAGCTCCCGGTGGTGCCTGGGCCGCCTGCGGGCCCCCAGGCGCCAACCTCAGAGCTGCACCGGGCATGCGCTGGGCGTGAAAGACTATTTTGGCTGGTGGCGGCACTGTGGCCGGAGCCACTGATAGGAGCGGCGGTGGTGGGGGGGGCGGCGGCGGCACTTGCACCGACGAGTCCCGAGGAACGGGTTCGGGCGTAGGGGTAATAATGGTGTATTCAGATGGTGCCGGTGGAGCCTCCATCTCGGAGTCAGGATGCTTCGACTCCCGAGCTCTCTGCAGGGACGGTGTACAACACGCCACAATGATCGCGCCGCCCACTATGGCGCAGACTCCCCATGCGACAACACGAGCCTTCTTCATTTTGAGTCTCCTTCGCTGACGGTGGCGCTTGCACCGCTGATCGGCTGCCCCTTAGATGAGGCGGCGACTGTAAGCCTGATCACATATTCCGGCCTGGTCTCGCCGTTGATTTGCACATGGACGCGAGCGACACGCGTCTTGCCCTTGGGCAGATCCTTGCCGGTGTTGAACGCGGCGATGATGACATGGTCGCGGCTCATCGCGGCCGGGTCGTAATACGGCGGGACCTTGAAAGCGGCGTGTTCGCCGCCTTCGATGCCCACGATCTTCACATCGCCCTTCTCGGCGGCCAGCTCGAACTGGTACGAGGCCAGAGGCTGATCCTTGCTGTCGACGAAAACGTCGACGTAGGTGAAGCGGATGGCCGGCTTCGACGCCGGTTGGTCCGTCGGCACATCCTGTGCCCGAGCGACAACCACTGAAAAAGCAATCGATGAGGCAAGAGCTGCTACGAAAACAAGCAGTGCTCTTGTTGCCCAACCCCCCCGGGCGAAAGGATGAAGGATGAAGGATGAAGGATGAGTAGGAGTGCCACGATTGGTCGCTCGGTTCTCTTCATCCTTCCGCCTTCCGCCTTCATCCTTTCTCACTGAACCCTGAACCCCGAACCCTCTGGCCTGAGCCTGTCGAAGGCTGAACCCTGAGTTTCTCATGACGCTCCTCCCTTCAGTCTGACTGCCGCCATGGCCACCGCGTCGACGTCCCCTTGGTCGACCACCCCGTCCCCATTGAAATCCCAATCAGGCGATCTGCCCCCCGCAATAAAGGGCTCAGAAGCGATTCTCGGGCGTCTTTCTGGATACTCACCCCTGCCGTCGTCTTCGAGAAATGGCTTCTGACCCCTTTTTGTTGTCTGTGGGCCGACTGGGGCGTCGGCCCCACTGCCGTCGGCCTTGCTGCTGAGCCTTTCGTCGAGGTGTCGGGCGAGCATAAATGCGTCGAGGATGTTGACGTGGCCGTTGCGGTCGATGTCTTTGGGGCCAGCGGGAGTGACCGGATCGGCTGGGGTAAGGGCGGCAACGGTCATTTCGGCAGTGGGGGTTGATTGCAGGCCGCCCTGGCCGATCCACACCGCCAACCCGACGGCCGCGGCCGCTGCCGTCGCCGCGATGGAAACCCGCCGCAGCACGATCCAGGCTCGCCGGCGCGTGGTGATCCTGGCCCGGGCGGCGGCAAGGACAGCCTCGTCAACATTCGCAGGCACCGGCCCGCCCGGAGGGTGGAGCCGCCGCATATCGCCCACAAGTTCTTGCGGCACATGATCTTGCAGCCGGCCATCTTCACCTGGAAATCGTCTGGCCATGTTCGTACCCTCTGTCCTGTTAAGGGCGCGACACGGCCAGGGGGTTCCAGGATTTCATCCGGATTTCGCAGGAAAGGGGTCGCTCGCTCGCGGCTTCGCCGGCAGGCTACGCCGGACAGGTACGGTCGCGGTTCTGAGAAAGGACCCTGAAGCCCCAAAGGACACCGGCCGTCGAGACAGGGAAGCGAATCCGCAGCGCCCGGTCATTCGGTGGACTTGGGTACCAGGAAGGTTTGTTTGCTGGAGGTCACCAGGCGTCCGTCAGCGCGCTCGAAACAGACGACCATCTGTATCTCGCGCCCGCTGACATCGAGATCTCCGAAGGGCAGGAGAATGCCGTATCCCCAACCCAGTGTTCTTTTCTCCTTGGCACGAAACGGAATCGCCTCTTTGACGTTGAACGTCCATTCCTTAACCTGTGTGGCGTGCCTCTTGCCCTCTTTGCCCGGTTCGACCACGAACATTCTCGGGCGGATGACACCGTCGCCGAACACACCCAGTCCTTTCGGTCCCAGGAGGTACAAGGCGGATACATAGATGCCTGAGACCCTGGTGCGATCCGCATTCCACAGCCACGGCGCCGTTGACTTGTAGAATGCCACGACACTGACCACGTTGGGCTCGGTGGGCATCCGAGCGACGGCGTCGACGATCGCGCCATCCGGCCCGCCCAAACCCTGGTCAGGTTGAACGCAACCGGCCGCCAGCAGGGCGCCTGCCGCCGCGAGAGGCAGGAGAACGGCGCGGATTCCCGATTTGGCCGGCATCATCGCCATTCAAGAACACTCCCCAAAGAGAATCAGGTACAACCCCGCCCCTGAAGACACGGTGGCTGGTGACCGGGCGTTGACCGGGCACCTTCATCACGCATCCTGCCAACGAGCCGTGGCCGGCCGCCGATCAGCTCACCGCTCGGTCTTCGCCGACACCTTGACGGCCGGCTCGACGACCACCGCCGGCACCGGGCTGGTTCGGATGCTGCTGGCAGCCGGGCCGTATTCGTCGATCTCCGGTCCGAACAGTTCGTCCTCTTCGCTTTCCTGGTCGGCCGGCTGGGTCGTAACGGGTATCTGCACGCCCTCAACGTCGGCCGGCTTGACCTGGAGCCCCTGCATCAGCGGATTGGACCGGATACGGTCGTCGATAATCCCGGTCTGGTCGCGCATCTCGATGGACAGTTTGCGGGAATCCTCGACCGCCCGCATCACCCGCGGCGTCAGGATGATGAGCAACTCGGTCTTGGTGTCCCGCTTGGTGGTTGAGCGGAACAGGTTTCCGAGAATCGGAATATCGCCGACGATGGGCACCTTCGACTCCGTGTCGTCTCTCTTGCCCTTGATCAGACCGCCAATGATGATCGTCTCGCCGTCCTTGATGGTCACCGACGTTTCGGCCTCTCGGGTATTGATGATCGGGGCCTTGATGCCGTTGCCCAGGTCCTGGCTGGATGCGCTGACGTTCTTGATCTCGGGCTTGATGTACATATTGACGAAATTGTCCGGGTTGATGATCGGCGTGACGGTCAGCTTGACGGTCGCGTCGACATAATCCACCGTCGGGATGACCACGCCTTCGCTGACGCTGGCGCTCTTCACGATGGGCACCTGGTCGCCGATCGAGATATAGGCCGCCTGACCGTCCTGTACCATGATCGACGGCCGGGCCAGGATTTCCGTCCGGCCCTCGCCCTGCAGCGCCCGAAGAAGGAAGCTGAAGTCCTCGCCGGTGACGGTAAAGCTGAAGCCGCCGCCGGTGGCCACGCCCAGGTCGGTACCGAACACGACATCGTAGTCCGGCCCCTGCGGCAGGCCGGTATTCGCGTTGATCGTGGCCGTTTCGCTGAACAGCAGGTCCTGGGCCGCGAACTCCATGCCCAGGTCGAAGCTGTCGTCTACGGTCACTTCGGCCATCAGCATCTGAATCATCACCTGGGGAATCGGCTGATCCAACTCGTTGATCATGCGGTAGACCAGCGACTCCATCCGCGGGCTGCAGCTCACCAGCAGCAGGTTGGATTCTTTCTTGTTGCTGCCGCTGCCGCTCTCGTCGGCGGCAACCGGCCCGGTGGCGGCCTCGGTAACGATGACCTGCCGCTGGAAGCGCCGCTGGCTGGCCTCTTCGCCGAAGGCCTTCTCCATCAACTCGGTTTCCTGGTCAAAATACTCGGTCAGCGTCTTGGCCACCTCCGATGCCCTGGTATTCCGCAACTGGACCACCTTGGCGATGCGCTCGTCCAGTTCCTTGTAATCAAGCTGCAAGACCAGCGACTCGACGATACGCAGGTGGGCCGGGCTTCCGGCGGCTATCAGCGTATTGGTGCGCTTGTCGACCGAGAACTCGACCTCCAGCACGCCGCCCGTCCCGCCCACGCCCGCGGCCGCGGCCAGGCTGGCCGCCGCTCCCTCGCCGAGCGTGATTTGCGGTGCGGAATCACCGCCGCCCCCGCCCTGGGTCTGGAACAACCCCTCGAGCAAGTCCCTCATTTCCTCGGCATCCGCGTTGAGCAGCTCGAAAACCCGCAGCGAGATCGTCTGCGGCTCGATGCTGTCGAGCATCTCGACCAGCATGCGCATCATGTCAATGCTGCCGGCCGGGGCCAGCACCAGCAGCGAGTTGGTGTAGGGGTCCGGCACGATGGTCACGTCCTGATGAACCAGCTTCTGAGTGATTTCCTCGCCCGTCTCGGGGTTCCGGTGGGCGACGAAATCGATGATCATTTTGCGCGTGTTCTGGCCGTCGCCGCTGCTCGCACCCGCATTCTTGAAGAAGTCGTCGAGGAGTTTGCCCAGATCCTCGGCCTTGGCGGTCTGAAGTTTGAATACCCGCATGGATCGGGCATCGGTCGGGCCGGCGAGGTCGATCTTCGCCACGATGTTCTTGATCTGGGTCATGAGATCGGGCGTTGCCCAGACGGCCAGCGAGTTGGTCCTCGATTCGGGCGCCACCGTGAAGCCGCCCTCGCGATCCTGCTGCTGCGGCTCCATCAGGTCGGTCAGCGTTTCAGCGACCTCCTCCGCCTTGGCCTCGGCAAGCGGAATAATCTCCATTTGCTGGGAATACCGGGTGTCGCGGTCCAGCAGGCCGATCAACTCCTGCATCTTGATATGATCGTCCTGGGAAGCGGTCACGATCAGGCCGTTGGAACCCTCTTCGGGGATGATGGTAATCGGCGTCTGCTCGCCCTTGGGAGCCTGCTTCTCGAACAGGTCCGTCAGACTTTTGGCGAGCTGGCCGGCCGAGGCTTTCTTGAGCTCGTAATACTGGGTGACGCCGCTGGGAATACGAGGCGCGATATCCAGTTTCGGCACGATCTCTTCGACCCGCTGCATCGCATAACGCGTACCGACGACGATCAGTCGGTTGTTGCGCACTTCTGGCGTGATGCTGAAACCGAGTTCGTCGGCCTGGTCGCTGGGCATGCTCTGCTTCAACCCATCGAGCATTGTGGTCAGCGTTTCCGCGGATTTCACGGCGTCGGCATGCTGCAGGTCGAAGAACCGGGCATACGCCTGGGCCATCGGCGTCTCCGAACGGTCGATTTCCTCCAGCACCTTCTCGACGATCGCGTAGTTCTCGGGGCTGGCACTGACGATCAGACAACTGCTGCGCACGTCGGGGATGATGGTGACCTTCTTCATCGACTCGGGCAGGTCCGCCTCGTTGACGCCCGGCTTGTAGATCCCTTTCTCGAACAGGTCGGTGATGGTCTTCTCGGCCTTGGCCACGTCGATGTTCCTGACGTAGTAAACGCGGATGATGCCGTCGACCGGCGGCGGGGTGTCCAGCTTGTTGACCAGCGAGACGACCTCGTCGTAGTTGCTCTTCGAGGCGACCACCAGGAGCATCCGCGTCAGCGGATCGGCGACCACGTAGACGCGCTCCGACGGCTGCTCCTTGGTGTCCGGGTCGCGGCTGTTCTCGAGGCGTTTGTCCATGACGTCCTGCACCGTCTCGGCCACCTTGCCGGCGTCATTGTTCTTCACCCGCACCTGGTAGATGTCCAGCATCGGCGAGAGCTTCTGCTGGCCAAGCTGGTCCACCAGCTTCTGGATGGCCTCGAAGTCCTCCATGTTCGACGCGATGACCAGCGAATTGGTCCGCGAGTCGGACACGATCACGGGCTCGTCGGCCGGCAGACCGCCCTCCTGGCGGAGCTTCGCGCGTCGCTGCCACAGTTCCTCGACCTTGCTTGCGATATCCGGCGCGGTGAGATTCTCCGGCAGGTTGATGATCTTGATCTGGCCGAGCCAGTCGTCCTCGATGCCGTCGAGCTTCTTGACCAGGTCTTCGATCTCCTGGAAGTTCGAGTCGTTGGCCGCGACGATCAGGCTGTTGGTGCGAACGTCCTCGATCAGCAGGACGCTCTCCCGTTCGGCATAGTTCTCACCATATTTCTCAGCCATCTTCTTCCGCTCGTCGGCCAGTTGCTGGGCCAGTTCCCGGATGCGCCGCACGTCCGAGTGTTCGAGCTTGATCATCCGGACCGGGAACTTATTGGCGATCTTGTCCACGTCGACCTGCTTGACAATCTGCTGGACGAGCAGAAGCTGTTCGGGCCGGCCCGAGACGATCAGGGTGTTGGTCCGCCTGTCGGCCACCAGGCTGATCGGGGCCATCAGGCCCTTGGTGATGGTGTCGGGTGTACGGCCTTTGACCGCCTCTTTGCCGGGAACGTCCGTCACCTTCTGGCTCTGGTCGAAGATCTTCTGCAGGTCGTCCCGCAGGCTGACCACGTCGGCGTGCTCCAGCGGAAACATGCTGAGCATGATGTCATCGCCCAAGGGCATGTCATCGAGCTCGTTGATGATGGCGACCAGCGGCTCAATGTTGCTCTCGACCGTGGCGATGATCACCGAGTTGGTGCCCGGCTCGGCCCAGAGCTTGATCGGCTTCTCCAGATTGACCGGATCCAGCTCCTTGCCATCTTTGGCAAGGACAACCTGCAGCCGGCGGATCTGCTCCTGCATGGCCTTGGCCGCGTCGGTCTGCGAGACAAGCATCTCATTCAGGGCCTTGACCAGATCGGTGGCCACCGCCTTCTTCAGCGGTACGAGGGCCACCTTGGCAACGCCGCCGGTCTCGGGGCTTGGCTCGACGTCGATGATCTCCAGAAGCTGCCTGATCTGTTCGATATCCCGCTCCGACGCCGATACGAGCAGCATATTGGTGCGCACATCGGCATAGAGGGTGTACAGCTCCTTGGACGCACCGCGCTGCTGCTGCAGCAGCTTGAGAAGGTTCTTGATGGCCTCCTGGGCCTCGGCCGCCTTGATGTGTTTCAGTGGCAGCGGCACGACCTTCACGTTTCCGCCGATCGGTGATTGATCGAGCGCCTCGACCATCATTTCGACCTGTTCCAGGTTGGCGATCGCCGTGGCGACCATCAGCAGGTTGGCCCGGGGGTCGGGAATGATCGTCAGCCGATCTTCGGGGCGGACCTGTCCGGACACCGGTTTCTTGTACTCGTTCCAGAGTTTCTGGATGTTCGTCGCCACGTCGGTGGCTTGGGCCGACTGCAGGGTGAAAACCTTGACCGTCTGCTCGGCTTCCGGCGGCTGGGCATCGAGCAGGTTAATCAAGGCCTCGATCACCTTCAGGTCTTCCTCGTTGGCCTCGATGATGAGTTCGCCGGTGGCGGTTGAGTGAATACCGATCGTGTCGCCGGAGAGCGGGCCCAACTCCTGGATCTCGACGGCCGACGGAGCGGGCGCGGCCGGGCTTCGCGCGGCGACGCCCGGAGCCGCGGACGAGGCCTGGAGCTTTCTGCGAACCGCATTGAGATCGACGGAGGACTCCGGCCGGGTCGCCGGCGCGCCGCGAAGCGGCAGGGGCTTGGGCGTCGCTGCCACGGTTTCGTCCGACGGCCGGGTCGTCGGCTTGGTGACCACCGTCGAGGACACTGCCCTGGCGGGCCTGGTCGACGGGACAGATCGCTCGACACCACGCGGCCGGGCAGAGGCCGCCGGGCGTGAAGCGGTGGAAATTGTGCCGACCGTGCGCAGCGAGCCCGCAGCGGGCCGAGTCGCCGTCGGCGAATCAGCCACCGCCCCCACCGGGATAACCGTCACACGGCCGCCGCTGATGATCGTTCTCTTTGCTACGGGTCCGAACGATTCCGGGGGCGTGGTCTGACCAAGCGCCGCTATCAGAATCAGCCAGGAATACCACATGGGACCACTCCTTCACCCGTTGAGTCCCGCTTCAGCCCATCACATAATCATCGGCCGAAGCTCAACGTTCGTCACAATCGTATACCCTGCCGCTCCCCCACCGGTGGCAAGCACCGCGTGCCGCCGGCAACCCACGGTGGATCCGAAATCTCAAATCTGAGATCTGAAATCTCAAATCTGAAATCTTCAAATCTCAAATCCGTCTGCCGGGTGCCATGCCCACCGCTCTGCGTGGGCATGCGGCCTCACTCGTTCCCAGTCTGTTGCCGCGTGTGCCACTGGGAAGCCGTCCGCCGGCGCCGCGCCAGCCCCTCAGGGCAAGCAGAGTATACCAGATTCAGTGATCAACCGCCGCTTTCGAGCGGCTGCTGCACGCAACCGGGTCGATGACAATCCAGTCGCCGGCCCCCGAGTCCCTTCTGGGGCCTTCCACGCAGAGGATTCCCATCCTCATTCTCGCCCAATGCGGAATGGATTCCGCCAGGCGAGGCGGCCCTGCTTCGCGGTCCGCGCTTCGCAGGACGGGCCCGGAACGGCTTCCGGGCGGAGCAACCCGACTGCTCATCTCCTCCGTTGTGTGCGGCCGTTCTGCTGCTCGATATAGGCCTCGATCACCTTCTGGATGTCCTGGGCCGACTTGGTCTTCACCGGCACAACCAACGCCCGCCGGCCGCCCGTCTCGGGACGCTTCTGCTCCAGATCGGCGGCCAGTTTCTTCACCGTGTCGAACAACTCCTTCGAGCCCGACACAATCAGCGTGGACGATCGCTCCTCGCCCACGACAGCCACCTCTCGCGGAACGTAGGCCTGCTGGGATTTCTTCTTCGCCGTCTCGCCTCTGTTGATCACGTCCTGGATCTGCCTGGCTAATTCGACCACGTCCACCCCGCGACCAACAGGTATAACCTCAATTCCTGACGGACCTTCAGTCTGCCTGTCCAGCTCCTTAACCATGTCCTCGATCAGGTTGAAATCGACCGGTCGAGCCCGGACGATCAGGGAGTTCGTAGCGTCGTCGGACATAATCAGCGGAACGTCATCCTGGCTCGTCCGTCTGCCACCCCCGCTCTGCGACGGGTTGACAAACAACTCCTTCAGCGTCCCTGCCAGCGTCGCCGCCGCTGCATTCTTCACCGGAATGATCTTCGGGGCACCGGCGCCCCTGACCTCCTCATCCATGCCCTGGGCCAGCTTCTGCACCCGGTCCAGTTCATCTTTCGAGCCGCTGGCGATCAGGGCATTTAAGGTCGGGGATGCCTGAAGCCGGATGCCGCCGATCAGATCGGTGCCGGCTCCGCGACGCCCGGCGGTCGTCCCCGGCTTGCGGAGGTACTCGCTCAGAATCGTGAGCGTCTCATCGGCATCGACAAACTGCAACGGAATGATCCGGAAGTCCTCGACATTGTCGGTCGCCGGCTTGTCCAGCTCGCCGACCATGATCTTGATCCCTTCCATGTCCGCCTTGCCGGCCGACACGACCAGGGAATTGCCGTTGGAGTCGGCCGCGAAAGTGATTGGCGGTCCCGAACTCGACATGCCGCGCCGTCCCATCTGGTACGTCTGCTGGAGCACCTCGAGAATGTCCTCGGCGCGGGCGTTCTTGAGGCGAATAATCTCCTGCTGGGGCACGTTGGTCGACTGCTGGTCGAGCTCGTCGATCATCTTGCGGATGATCTCGAGCTTCTCGGCCGAGGCGCTGACCACCACCGAGTTCGTCGCCCGCTCGGCCACGGCGTTGACCTTTTCCGAGTCCGGCACGTTGCCGCGGGCCTGGTAGGTCTGCGAGATCACCATGGCGACGGAACTGGGGTCGGCGTTGGTCAGCGGAATGACCGCGTACTGGCGCCCGCCGGCACTTGGGTCGCTCGGATCGACCACGGAGCCGTCCACTTTCTCGATGAGCTGTTGCAGCTCGTCGAGTCGTTCCTCCGGACCGCTCAGCACCACGGCATCGGCCGTGTCGCTTGCAGTGACCTTGATGTCATCCTGCAGCGACGGATCGCGGCTGCCGCTCTTGCCCGGCTTGCGCAGGTACTCGGTGAGCATCTGCATCATCTCGCGGGCCGGCAGCTTCTTGACCGGCACCACCCGCATGGCCCGCTTCACGCCGCTGTCCTCCGGGCTGACGTCGAGCTGCTCGATCATCGCCTGGGCCTGCTCGAGTTCGCCCGGCGTGCAGGTGACCATCAGTTTGCGCGCCCCGGGGACCGGCGTGAAAACCGCCGGCAGGCGACCGGTGCGTGTGCGCGGGCCGGAGTTGTACACCGTCGTCAGCGTCTGGGCAACGTCCTCCGGGTCGGCGTTCTTGAGGTCTACGGTGTAGGTTTTGCGGCCGGCGGCGTCCGATTGATCCAGCGCATCGATGATCGCTTGAACCTTCTTGTGGTTTTCCTCGGACGCGGTGACAAAAACGGAGTTGGTCGTGTAGTCCGGTCCGGCGGTCACCTGCTCCAGTAGCGGCCGCTGCTCCTGGCCGGCGAACTGGTCGGTGATCGCTTTGGTCACGACGCTCGGATCCGAGAACTTGAGCATGTACGGCTTGATCGCCCGGGTGTCCGCTACGTCGGGTGCGACGTCCAGTTCGCTGATGATCTTCTTGAACCGCTCCATGTCGGCTTTGTTCGCCGTCATCACCAGTGTGTTGGCGGTATCGTTGGACTGCACGGTGACCGGATACTGCCGCGTCAGCCTGTTCGGCTTCATCGTTTGAGCGATCATCTCGGTCAGCGTCTTGGCCAGGATGGAGGCGCGGACGTTCTTGACCTTGATGGTCTCAGGCATCTTCGGGTCTTCGAGAACGGCGTCGTCGAGATCCGCGATGATGTCACCAACCTTCTTGTGGTTTTCTTCGGAGGCCGTCACCACCAGTGCGCCGGTCGAATAGTCGACATCAACGACCACCTGGTCGCGAACCGGGAGCTGGTCCTGCTTGCCGAACCGCTTGGTGATCATCATCTGCGTGGAGCCGAGATCAGCGAACTTCAGGATGTAGGGCTTGGTCAGACGCAAATCCTCGGCCGGCTGACTGTCGAGCTTGGCGATCAGTTCCTTGATGGAATCCATCGCCGGCTTGTTCTTGGCCGTGACCAGCAGCGTGCCCGCCGTGTCGTTGGGCTCGACGCTGACCGGGTACTGACCGGTCCTCTTGTCAATCGCATAAGACGCCTTGATCATCGCCGTCAGCCGGTTGGCCAACTGGGTCGGCAGCACGTGCTTGACCGCAAGCGCCTCCGGGGCGATCATTCGCTCGCGATCGTCGCGGTCAATATCGGTGAGCAGTTTCTCGACCTTCTCGATATCCTTCTTGACGGCCTTGACGATGATCGTGTTCGTGCCGTACTCCGGAAGGATCGTCACCTGCTCGCTGGCCGGCACCCTGCCAGACTTGCGGAAGGCGGTGGCCAGGGCGTTCGAGGCGTAACCCAGGTCGGCGAACCGGACCGGCAGCACCTTGGTCTGCTGCCCTTCTGTCGAAGCCCCCTCGATATCCAGGCCCTTGAGCCAATTGTCGAGCTTCTTCTTGTTCTCCACCGAGCAGCTCACGAACAGCTTGCGGGTCGAGGGTTCGGGGACAATCGACATGGCCGTCTCCAGCGGCGTCAGGCTCGTGTCGCCGGCCGCCTTTCGGGCCTGAATGCCCTGGGTGAACATGGTCGTCAGTCGGGTGGCCAGTTCTTCGACATCCGCGTAGTTCACCTGGATCTCGTAATCGTTGACCGCCACCTCGACCGGCCTGACCTGGGTGTACCCTTCCAGCGGCTTGATGATCTGCTCGTCGATCAATTGAAGCTGGCCGGCGGTGCCGGTCACAAACACCACGTTCGCGACCGTGTCGGGCGATGCTTTCGGGGCCTCGACGCCAGACTGCCATCGCTTCGAGCCGAACAACTGGTTGATCGTCGCGGACACCGAAGCCGCATTGCCGCGGTTCAGCGGGAACATCTTGGTCGTCTGTGCGGTCGTGTCCGACGGTTTGACATCCAACTGTGTGACCACCGATTCCACGACCATGATCGCCTTGGGCGATCCCACGATCACCAGCGAGTTCGTCCGTTCGTCGGCTGTGGCCGCGAACACGGCGTCGGAGCTGCCCCTCAGCCCGGTCGCCGCGATAAGCTTGGCGGCCATTTCGTTGAGCTTGGGCAAGATATCCGTCGCGGCGGCATACTGCAGAGCCTTGACCTGCACCGTCTGCTCGGTGGTCTTGTCCATCTGCTCCGCGATCTTCTGGATCTCGGCGAACATCTCCGGCGGACAGGTGACAAACAGCATCCTGCTGGCATCCTCGCCGACGATGTTGATCTGCTGCCGCGTCCCCCGGGCGCTGCTCTTGGACGAGAAGATCTGTGTCAACTGCGTCGCGATGGCGCTCGGTGTTGCCACCTTGAGCTGAATCTGCCGGACCTCGCCCTGAATGACGCTCTGCTTCTCGATCTCCTTGATCTTGGCGGCGATCAGCAGTTGCTGGGCCTTGGGAGCCCGGACCAGGACCGAGTTGGTGTTGCGATCGGCGGTGATGCGCACCGTTTGCGCACCGCCGACCCCGGCGCCCTGGGTGCCGTAGATCTCGGTCAGCGTCTTGGCCATGTCCTCGGCGCTGGCCTTTTCGACGGCGTAGATTTCCACCGGATTGGAGGGGGTGCTATCGAGCTCCTCGACGATTTTCAGGATGCGCTCCATGTCGGTCTCGAGCGCCCGGATCACCAGCCGGTTCGTCCGCGAGTCGGCCGCGACCTTGAAATCACCCATCCTCGACGGGGTGTAGCCGTCCATCCCGCCTCTCATGCCGCCCGTGCCGCCGCGCCGCTGCGTAGTCTCGAACACTCCCTGGAGTTGCGTGGCGACCTTCTCGGCTTCGGCATGTTGAAGCTCGACCGTCTCAATGGCGATGGGAATATCCTGTTCTTCGAGTTTGTTAATCAGCGTCTCGACCAGCTTCATGCCCTCCTCGGGAGCGGTGACGATGATCGTGTTGGTCGTCGCGTTCGAGGCGATGCTGATCTCCTTGGCCGGGTTGATCTTCGTCTTGCCGTTCTTGCCTTCGCCCTCGGCACTGGGGGTGCTCGATTCGATCATGCTCTGCTGGAACTCCAGCATCTGCTGTTCGAGAGCCTCGATCATGTCGACGTCGACGCCGGCTCCGCTGCGGCCGGGCAATCGCGGCCGGAAGGTCCGCCGCTGCTGAGGCGTTTCGATCTTCAGGATTTCCTTGAGGACCTCCTCGACCTCGGCGGCGTTCAGCTTCTTGAGCTGGAAGATCTTGATGTTCTGCACCTTGTCCGGTCCCGGACGGTCGATCTTGAGGAGCAGCTCGGCGATTTTGGGGAAGCTCTCCTGTGCCGCCCGGATGATCAGCGTGCTGGTCCGCGGGTCGGGCACGACCTTGATGTTCCCGGACGCCGCGGCGGCGGCAGCCTCCTCGGCTTCCTTGGCCTTGGCTTGCTCCTCCTCCTCGCGTCGCCGCTGGGCACCCGGCTCTTCCTCCTCGCCCTCACCGGGCTTGGCGTTTTTGTCGCCCGGCTTGGCCGGCGTCTGAGGTTTCCGAGCCTGGGGCTTGGGTGCCTGCTGAGCCCTGGTGGGCTCGTTAAACATGGCCTCAAGCATCGAGGCCGCGACCTGCACGTCAATGTGCTTGACGCGGAACACACGAATATCGCCCTTGGCTCCCTCCTCGATTTCGCCTATTTCCTTGATGATCATGTCGAGGATATCGTCGATCTCCTCGACCTCGTCCTCCGAGCCGAAAATGATGAAAGTGCCCTGGACCTCATCGTAGAGAATCTGCGGCTTGTTGCTCATTCGGTATTGGGCAGCAGCCTGAAACAGTTCGGCAGTCTGTCTCTCCTCTGCGGTCATCTCATCCCGCGAAGCAGCATCCGCCGGATGGCCGAGCCCGGGTTGTTGGCCCGATACTCGATGGACAGGAGCGGAATCACTCTCGCCGCCATGGCCGGGAACGGTTCTCGGGGCCGCCGTCCGAGTCTCCTCAACCCGACGATCACCTGACGGCGGGGCGGGCGGCTGCGGCTTCACCTGCGACGGGCGTGTCGCGACCGTCGGGCCGGCGGCCGGGCGAGTCGCCGTCGGCGCCACGGCAGGCTTCGTCGCCGCGTTCCTGCTGATGACCGAAATCTGAGCCAGCGGAATCGCCGCCAGCTCGCGTTCAATCCGAGCCAGGACGCCCGTAGGCACGAACTGCGACACCACATCGATATTGGGCTGCGCGCCGGCGGGCCGCGTGCTTGCCGGCCGAGTGGTCGGCTTCGGCTCTTCGATCGGCGTGTCGTAGTAGATCTCCTCGAGCATACTCATGGGGTCGCGACCGACCCCGCTGCCTTCCAGTTTGCGGATCCCGGCGCCTTCTCGCAGGCTCGTCGTCACGATTCGCTCCAGGTGCGGCAGCACCTTGCTCGGGGCCACCGTGCTGCGCCGGACCAGAACCTTCATCGCCACCGGCGGCGGGTTCTTCTCCAGCTTCGCCAGCCATTCTTCCGCCGCCTTGAAGTATTTGGGCTCGCTCTCGATGATCACCTGATTGGTATAGGGCGAGTACTTCACCCAGGGGCCCTTGTACCCATAGATCCCGTAGAGGATTTCGTCGAGCCGCTTGGCGATCTCCTTGGCCGGGCCTTCGACGGTGTAGAACTTCGTCATGGTGCCGTCTTCGTTCATGATCGGTTCATCACCCGTGGGCGTCGGTCTGGCGGCCAGTTCGCCGGCCAGCCGTTCCTGGATTTCGATGACCTGCTCGATGAGCGGGAACTTCTCCGGCGGCGCGGCCACGATCAACCGCCTGGTGGCGTAGTCGGTCTTCACGCTGATCGCCGAACTGCTGCTGCTCGAGACCCTCCTGACCGTCGTGCTCGTGAGACTCGTCGAGTCTCCGCCGCCGGTCACCTCATCGATGTAGTCCGCGACCTCGTACGGGTCGGCAAACTTCAGCTGGAAGACTCTGATCATTGGCCCTTCCGGCTGGGCACCGGCATCGAGCATCTTGATGAACTGCTCGGCCTCGAAAACCTTGTCCTCGGTGCCGCGCAGGATGATCGAGTTGCCCGCTTCAAAAGCCGTGACCACCAGGTCCTCGCTGCCCTCCGAGCTGGAACTCGATCTCCTGAAGCTGCTCCAGGGACTGTAGTCGCCGAAGCCTCCATCCCAGGAGCGGAAACGGCTCCGGCCGGTACTTGGGCCCGCCGATGCCTTCATATGCTCCTGCACAATGGGAGCGATCTCCTCGGCCTTGGCGGTCTTGAGCGTCACCGTCCGCGTCACCGAGGCCTGGCTGGCCTGGTCAAACTCGCGGATCAATCCCTCGACCGTGGCCATGAGCTCGGCCGGGGCCATCACCATCAGCTTGCGGGTGATCTTGTTGACCGAGATCTGCGGCCCACTGCTACTGCTGGAGCTGAACCAGGGGTAGTACCCTCCTCTGCGACCGCCGCTCGACTCCTGCATCTCGCGGTACTTGGTGTCCAGAATCGGCTGGATGATATCGGCGACTTCCTGCGGCCGGGCCTTGGTCACCTCGAAGTGCTTGAGGATCATGGTGGTGTCGCCGCCCTGGGCGTCGATGTACGCCTGAACCTGCTTGTCGATCTCCGGCATCTTCTCCTTGGGCGCCGACACGAGCAATACGTTGCTCCCGTACTCGCCCATGATCTTGATCGGCGATTTCGTGCTGGACGAGGGACCCCAGCGGCTGCTCGTATCCTGTATGCCAAGCATCGCACAAATGTTCCGAGCGACCCCGGCCGAACCTTCGTAGCCGGGGCTCTTGACCTTGTACATCTTGACTTCGTTGCCGGCCGTCGGGTTCCTGTCGATCTCCGCAATGAACTTCTCAATCTCGGCCATCTTGTCCTTGGGAGCCTGCACGACCAGGCCATTGCCCATCGGGGCGATCTTCACGCTGCCGGGCGTCGAGGAACTTGATCCTCTGTCATAGTAGCTCTCACCATAGCCAGATCGGCCCCGGCCACCCCCGGACGACTGGGCATCGAACATCGAGCTGATGATCTGCTGAGCCTCCCAGGCGTCAGTGTTCTCGAGAATGAATGTCTTGCGGATGATCTCCTGCTTGATGTATTGAGCGTCGATTTCTTTGGCCAAAGTCTCGGCCTTCTTGAAGTCTTCGTCCGAAGCCGAGACCAGCACGCGGTTGCTGATCGTCTCGGCGATCACCCGCACCGGCACCTTGGGTGCACCCTCGCTGCTGCTGCCGTAGCTGCCGCTGTACGAGTAGTCGTAGCTTCTGTAGCTTCGGCGCCGGGATGACCCGCCCTCGCCGCCGAGCACTTCCTCGATCTTCTCGGCGACATACTCGGCGTCGGCCTGCTCCAGCTCGATCGGCCGGAACTCGGCCTGGTCGGCCGGGCTGGGCTGGTCGAGCTTCTCGATCAGCTCCGCCGCCTTGACATGGTCTTCTTCGGTCGCGGTGACCAGCAGCAGATTGGTGCTCGTGTTGACCAGGAAGCTGGGCTGACGCCCTTCGCCCCCGCCGCCCATGCCGTATCTGGGGTAGTAGCTGCTTCTGCCGCCGCTGCCCAGCGCCTGGCTCAGCAGCATGGATACCGATTCGGCATTGGCATGCTTGAGCTGGTAAGACCGCGTTGTCTTGAGCGTCTCGCTCTTATCGTCCAATTCGACGATCAGTTTTTCGATGTCCGGCCACATGGCGTCATGGCAGATAACCACCAGCATCTTCGACTCGTCGTCGGGAACGAATTGTGGCAGCGATTGCCCGCCCCCTCCTCCGCCGCCGTACCCGCCGTAGCCGTACGGGCCGCGCCGGTATCCGCCACCGGAGCTGCTGCCGCCAAATCGCGTGGTGAGAATCTGCACTACCGAGCCCGGCTCGGCATTCTTGAGCTGAACGATGTGCTCGGCGGCACCCTCGGCCGGATCGACATCAAGCTCCTTGATCAACTCCTTGGCTTCAGCGATATCCTGCTGGTTGCCGCTCAGCACCAGTGTTCGGTCCGTGGTGTTGTCTGGGATCGCTTTGAAACCCTCCGCCCCGCCAACACTGCTGCCCGGCGTGCCTGGGCGGCGATAGCTCGTCGGCGGCGTCTGCTGCCCGATAATGATGCTGGTCAACACCATCGCGACTGAAGAGGCGTCGGCGTGCTTGAGCTTGACCACCTGATACTTGGATTCCTCGATCGGCACGTCCAGCAGTGCGATCAGCTCTTTGATCTCCCTCATCTCCTTATCGTTGGCTTCAACCAGTATGCTGCGCGGAGGACGCGGCGTCAGCGTCGCCGAGGTATTGACTTTCATGATCTGCGGCGGCGGCGGCGGCGTGGGTGGCTGGCCCGGCTTGGGCGGCGGGGCCGGCTGCTGCACCATCTTCGGTTCACCCAGAAACGGAGAGATGAGGTCGATCATCTCGCTCGGGGCGACGTGCTGGAGTTCGATGATCTCTTTCTTCCGCGGGTCGCTGCCTTCGACGTCGATGTACTTCGTCAGCAGTTCCTCGATGCGCTGGTGCTTGGCCGGCGAAGCCAACACCAGCAGACTGCTGCCGCTGAGCGGCTCCTGAATCTCAATGTCGTCGCTGGTGCCAGTCCCGATCTCGACCGGTCCAGCCGGTGCCCGTACCGGCCCGCTGCTGCGGCCGGGTCTGCCACCCGGAGGCCCGCCACTTTGAGGCTGAGGCACAGGTGCGGGGTTGGCAGGCACGGCACCAGTGCTGCCGCCCATCAGACCTTCGGGCAGCAGCATGCCCTGCAACTGGCTCGACGCTTCGGCGGGAGTGCGGTGCTTGAGCTGATAGACCCGCCACTCGCGCCCATCTTTGATTTCCACGTCCCGCTTGGCCAGAATCTCCAAAGCGCGATTGATGTGGTAGACGCAGCCGCGGATTTCGATCCAACTGCTGTCCGGGAATAGGGTGGCCCGGGCGCAGTTGTCGGGCACGCTGTCATTGACCCACTGGGCCAGACGCACCGCAGGCTGGTACTTGGGGGTGTACATCATCGAGGCCATCTCCCATTCGGGCAGCTTGGCTTTCGCGTAGGCCTCCTCCGAATCGTACAACCGCTCGGCCGGCATCCGCCGATACCACTCGCTGAGCTGACGGAACTCCAGATACCCATCTCGCACCATCGTCCAGTAGCCCATGCCGACTTCCTGGGTAATCAGGTTGAACCGGGTCAGGGCCTGATCGAAAGTCTGAAGCTCCAGGCTCTGGAAGGTGATGGGCTTCTTGCGGTCGGCATCGTTCACGCCCTCACTGAGCAGGCCCACCATGCTCAGGCCGCTCATCTCAACGAAATCCTGGCAGCACTTTTCCAGGGGCGTGTTGCTCCAGTTGAAGAAATACGGGCGCTCGTTGTACGGCAGCTTCCAGTACGTCTTGGGATCCAGCTTCGGGGCGGTCATCCCGGCATTCGGATCGGTGACCGCCGTTGGGGTTGTCGGAGATGTCGGCTGCGGCACGGGTGCACCACCCGGTCTTACCCCAGGCGTGACACCTGGTCTACGGCTGCCGGTCGGCGGCACGCGGGCCGGTCCGGTGGTGGGCGCTCCGGTCACTGGCCTCGGGGGCACGGTGTGCGGCGGGGCGGCGCCAGGTGTCGGGGCCGGAGAAGGCGCAGGCCCGCCGGCTGGAGCGGGGACCGCCTCCTCAACCATCGGCTCGTCAAACTGCGTGTCCTGGCCTTCGGGTTCCGGCGTCACTGGTTCGGGCGTCGGCTCCGGTTCCCCGACCGTTGCCGGAGGTACCGTCGGCGGCACGGTGTCGGTAGTGGGAGCTGCCTCGCCGGGCGCTGGGGGCTTGCGCGGCGGCACTCGCGGCGGCAGCGCCGGCCGATTGGGAGGACCGCTCGGCTGAGTGGATGCCTTGATGGAGGCCCCCAAGGCTTCGAGCTGAACCTCGTCAACGGCCTCAATGTGGCGGGCTTCGGATTTGATCTCGATATCCAGTGGCGTCGGCGTTCCGTTGTTTTGCGGGTTCGACGGGCTGATCGTTCCAGGCTGATGGCTGCGCGGAGTGGCGGGCCGGCTTGTGGCCGCGCGAGACCTCAAAGCGTCGTTCATGCTGGAATAGTGTCTGACCCGTGACACGGGCTGCGTGGTCGTGGCGGGCGAGGCCGAACCTTCCCCTGAGGCCCCGTTGCCGTCCTGGCCGACGGCCGAGTCGACCACCAAGAACCAGACTGCCAAAATCGGCACGAGTACCAGCCGACTCTCGATCCGCCTGGCATTGAAATTCGTTATCATGATATCCGCAGCCTCCCATGAGTTCGCCCGCTTCCGGCGAGCGAAGAAAGCATATAAAGCACTGCTAAACAGATACTTGTGACCCGGACACGCGCCTCGGCGTAGCCCGCCCGCTCTGGCCCTTTGCGCATCCTGGCTTGGACCTCGTCCGGCACCCCGGAGAGATGAATCAGCCGGCCTTATGGACTGGCTGCCTTCTCCGGTCTGTTTATACCCGCCAACCTCGCTTCAAGTTTCGCCAAGGCGTCATAAACCGCCGGATGCTCCGTCTGGCTCAAAACCTGGCCCTCCTTGAGGGGCTGGCCGATCAGATGGAACGTCCGCTTCTTACCGTCCTTGTCTTCCCTCTCCGACACCGCGCCATCACGATGAATGAAGATCAGGACGCCCCCGTAGAGCGCGTCGCCGATTTCGACCCGCTTATCCTCAGCATTGGGGTTCGTGCGGTCCTGCAATACGACCTGCTGGCTCCGCGGCGAACTCAGTATCCGGGCCAGAACCAACTCGGCGTCGGCAGGCGGAGGTGGCGGCGGAGGCGGGGGTGGAGGCGGGGGAATGCCTGGCCGCTGTCTCTTATACACA
>JAUCQB010000268.1 GCA_030372985.1 Phycisphaerae bacterium | reverse complement strand
CCCCCCCCCCCCCCCCCCCCCCCCCCCCCCCCCCCCCCCCCCCCCCCCCCCCCCCCCCCCCCCCCCCCCCCCCCCCCCCCCCCCCCCCCCCCCCCCCCCCCCCCCCCCCCCCCGCCCGCGGCCTGCTCGAGCAGGAGCTTGGCCTCGTTCTGGAGCGACCGCCCGTTGCGCCGGGCGCGGGCCTTGAGCCGCTTGAGGGTCTGGGCGTCCAATCCACGAATCAGTATGTCAGACACGGCATGACCTCCCTTCAGACGCTATCATAATGATATCGTCCAGACACGCCTGGAACAAGAATGATCTGCTCGCTGGTCTCGACGGCCGAGGAAGCGGATGCCCCCCGGGCGCGTTTGTCTCGATTCTCGGTGTTTGAGGCCAGGGGGAGCGGCCGGTATAATGGTATTGGCGGCGGAGAGAAATATGAGTGCTATGCGGGCGATGATTCTGCTGATCGGACTGGCGGTGCTGGCCGTCGGTTCGGTTGCGCCGGCCGAAGAGGTTGCTCCGGGGATCACATTCACGTCCTATGATGCACCCGGACCCAACCGAGTGCACGTTGTCGCCGTCGATCGCCTGCGGTCGGAGTACAAGCTGAAGGTCGGCTGGCCCCAGAAGCAACGCAACTACACGGCCCGGCAGACGGTGAGCACGATCGCGTCGCTCTACGATGCCCCGCACTCACACGACGTCGTGGCCGCGGTCAACGCATCTTTCTTCAGCGCGGTCCCGAGCATCACGGGCGCGGCCGCCGCGGACGGCGAGATGCTCGATCAGCCGGACTCGAACTATGAGACGTTTCTCTTCGGCCCGACGCGTCTGCCGATCATTCGGCCCGACATCGGCCACGTTAACGGCAAGCTGACCTTCGCTGACGGCAGCAGCACCACGCTGCACTCGTACAACAAGGCGAGGGATGCCGATACCATCGTGGCCTATACGCCGCAATGGGCACCCACCACCGGAACGATCAACGAAGGCGTCGAGGTGATTCTGGTCGACGTCAGCTATCCGATGCGAAGCGACAAAGCGGTTTCGGGCGTTGTCACGGCCATCGAGACAGGCGCTGCATCGGTCAACAACGCAATCCCGGCCGGCGGAATGGTCTTGTCGGCGACAGGCACACCGGCAACCACCATCGCCGGCAAAGTCCTTGCAGGCGATCGGTTGACCATGTTCTTCGACACGAGTGACGGCCGCTGGAACAACGCGGACATGGCCATCACCGGCATCGGCTGGCTGCTCGACAACGGTACAGCTAACTCGGCCAACTGGGCAAACTACTCTTACTCGACGCAGCGGCACCCGAGAACCGTCTTGGCCTGGAACAACGAAAACCTGTACCTGATGGTCTGCGACGGGCGCTGCAACGGCATCGTGGGGATGACCTTTCAGGAGATGGCTGAGTTCCTGATCGGCACGCTAGGGGCGACCGACGCAGTCAATCTGGACGGGGGCGGTTCTTCCACGATGTGGGTCAACGGCCAGGTCAGGAACCTGCCGTCCGACAACTGCGGCACGGAGCGGGCGGTGGGCAATGCGATTCTCTTGGTCCGGCAGGACACATCGACGGTGTACCCGCTCAGCGATCCGTTCGCCAGCATCGGCCGACTGGCCGGCTGGGACGACAAGTTCACCTTCAACGGGATCCAGGCGTTCTCGCCCGCTTCGCCCGGCGGCGACGGCTATGTGATCCAGGTGCAAGACCCGGCCGGCGGCGTGGAGACGGTGCGGCGAGGCGATTTCGGCGACACGGACTACGCTGTCCAGGCGGACGTCTACTGCGAATACCGACCGGGCGTGGCCGGCAACGGATTCGAACGGTATTGCATCTTCGCACGTGACAACGGCATGGGTGCCCTGGGGCTCAACGGCAATTACGGTTCGGGCAACTGTTATGCCCTCACCTATGACTCGAACAACGGCCGGGTCCGGGCGGCGAAGTACGTCAACGGGACGATCAGCGATTTCCAGCAATCCAGTCCCGTGTACATGGCGTCAACCGCCTGGCGCAACTTCCGCATCGAGTGTCTCGGCTCTCGGATCCGGTATCTGGTGGACGACTCGCTTCTGGCCGACGTGATCGACACGACGCACGTGCGCGGCTACTTCGGCATCGGCTACCACGAGTTCTTCGCCACAAACAGCAACATGCACGGCACACGGGCGGACAACTTCTCGGCCGTTCGCCTGGCCCCACCTGACAAGGCGACCAACCCCGAACCCGCGGATTTGATGACGGACGTTCCCCTGGTCAGCACTCTGAGCTGGACGGCCGGGGCAGGCGCGGTCTCACACGATGTTCACTTTGGCACGACCAGTCCCGGCATCTTCCAGGGCAATCAGACCACGACCATCTTCGAGCCCGGGCCGCTCCAACTTGGCCAGACCTACTACTGGCGAATCGACGAAGTGAACGCCTATGGCACAACAGCGGGCGACACCTGGAGCTTCACCGCTCGACGATACAAGGGGGACTTCGACAACGATGGGGATCTGGACCAGATGGATTTCGGGCTGATGCAGGCCTGTCTCAGCGGTGCGTCTATCCCCCAACTCGATGCAGCTTGTCAACCGGCAGGGTTTGACGGGGACAGCGACGTTGACCGTGACGACATAGCCCGTTTCCTCAACTGCCTGAGCGGGCCTCAGACACCCCTGAATCCAGATTGCCTGGACAGATGAGTCATTAGCACGTAGGTCACATCAAGATAAGCGCATTGAGGACATGTTGTTGCGGGAAGAAAAGGATCATGCCACGTTTACCCCAGCGCTCGGATCACGTCGTATCACCGTGCTGCAAGCCAGTCGTCAGGCAAGCGTTTAGAAACATCCGGTTCGTGATATACTCTGCGGAACGCGCGGGATAGAATGAATCGAGGGGAAGGAGTCTGATGACACGTTACGGCAGAGTTGTACTCACCCTGATATTCTCGGGCGTGTTCGCTTGCGCTTTATTGGGCCCAGCGGGCAGTGCGAGCGCGCAGACCATTCCCCTGCAGCCGCGCACCGGGGGGCCTTGCGCGACGGTCTTTGGCTACCTGCCTTACTGGAACCGGACCGCCACGCTCCGATACGACCTGCTGACCCACGTGGCTCTCTTCTCTTTTGGAGCCAAGGGGGACGGCACTCTCACCAACCCCAGCGGCTGGCCCTGGACCTCGGTGATCAACACCGCCCACACCAACGGCGTGAAGGTCATCCTGGTGGCTACCCAGTTCGATCCGGACACCGCGCTGACGTTGATCACGACACCGACCTACAAGAATGCGTTCTTCAGCAACATCAGGAGCAAGATCATCGCCTGCCAGGCGGACGGCCTGAACATCGACTTCGAAGGCTCAGGCGCCTACCGCAGCTACATCAACGGCTTCATGGCCGAATTAACGGCCTACCTGCATGCCGAGATCCCCGGCTGCGAGGTGACTTTCGCGGGTCCGGCGGTCAATTGGGGTAGCACCTGGGACTTACCGGGGCTGGCGGCCAGTTGCGACGGCATTTTCATTATGGGGTACGACTTCTACGGGTCGTGGAGCTCGACGAGCGGGCCGTCGTCTCCGTTGACCGGCGGCTCGTACAACATCACGAACACGGTCTACACCCAGTATCAGACCGTCACGCAGAACAACCCGGAGAAGCTGATCCTGGGCGTCCCCTACTACGGCAACCACTGGTTGACCAGCAGTGAGGATCCGCGATCCAGCGCGATCGACCATGTCAGCTCGTTGACCTTCGCCACGGCCCAGGCTCAGTCCCAAACCTACGGTCTGCTTTGGGACAGCGTTTCGCAGACCCCATGGTACAGGTACCACGATGGGACCGACTGGCACCAAGTCTGGTTCGATAACGCCGACAGCCTGCGTCTGAAGTACCAGCTTGCCAAGGACGCAGGGCTGCAGGGCGTGGGCATGTGGTGCCTGGGCAACGACACCGGTCGTACCGAACTCTGGGACCTGCTGCAGGAGCAGTTCGTCGACGCCTGTCTACCGCCGCTGGATGCCATCGTCGTTGGACAAAACTACCCGGCGACAATGATGGCCGGCACAACTGCGACCGCATGGATTGAATTCCAGAACACCGGCCACGAGACCTGGCAACAGGGAGAGGTCCGCCTGGGCACATGGAACCCCCAGGACCGCAGCAGCAACTTCTACACCTCGGGCGACTGGTTGTCTCCACAACGCCCAAGCGAGATGGACACATCCCCTTGTCCACTGGACAGCACGGTTCGATTCACGTTCGAATTGACCGCTCCCGCCACTCCCGGTGTCTACACGGAAGCCTGGCGGCTGGTCAAGGAAGCTGCGGCATGGTTCGGGCCAGACGATATCCAGTTCCAGATCACGGTTACGCCCATCCCGATACCCGGTGATTTCGATGGCGACCGCGACGTGGACCAATCGGACTTCGGCCGGTTTCAGATCTGCCTGAGCGGATCGAGCGTCATTCAGAGCGACCCGGCGTGCGAGCAGGCCCGCTTCGACGGCGACAGCGACGTCGACCAGGACGACCTCGCTATGTTCCAAGGCTGCATGACCGGACCCGATATCGCGGGGGATCCGGACTGCGCGAGCTGACGAAGTCCGCCTTGCCGAGCAAGAATCACCGCTCGTGTCTGACTCTATATCAAGCCTGACACAGTACCGGCGCCAACGCGCTGTGCGCTGCCTCGTTTGATCGCCACCGCGCCGTTACCTGGCCGCAAACTCGAAGAAGATCGCGACCAGGTTGTAGAACCCATGAATGATGATCGCCCAGGCCAGTTCAGGCAGGCCGCTCGACAACTCCGGCGGGCGAAGCTCGGTGACCGTCCGGCGCCAGACACGAATCAGGCCGTTGGCGGCAAGCAGCGTGCAGCCCGTATGCAAGGCCACGCAGACTGTCCATCGCCAGACGACCAGCGAGAGGCTTGGGTTGGGCACATAGATGTTCAGGTAGATGAAGTTCTCGATCACCGCAAACAGGAAAGCCGCACCCACGGTAGCCAGGCGGATCTGTCCGGCCCGCCGGAAAAGATAGGGTTTGACCTCGACGACACACCAGGCAAGGGCGATCTTGAGAGCTTCCTCGGCCGCCGGGCCAAAAACCACCGCGAGGATCAAGGTGCTCAGCCCGGCGACGCCGCTCTGTCCGCTCTTGAAGAGTGCCGCCAGGATGGCCAGCGGTCCGCCCGCCAGTGCCAACGTCAGGGCCGTGAGCCAACCGACGCGAGGCGAGCCACCTGCCAGCTTTCCCGCGAGCCAGCCGGCATAGCTGGCCGACCCCGGCGGCGCCGGGCGGTAGAGTTCCCGATGGCCGCACTCGGGGCATGGATGGCCCGCTTCGAGCCCGCGCAGGTTGTACCCGCACTGGCTGCAGCTCCAGTCCTGCCGCAGCACGTCGGGGCTGCGGTTGGGGAAGATGTCCGGTTCTTCGTGGACGCCTTGTCCACTGGCGGACAGCAGGTCTATCTGGGATTCATCGGGCCGGCGCTCATCTGGAGACTTGCCGGCCAGGCTCGTCGGCTTGCCTGCCGGACGCATGTGCGGCTCTTGGAACACGGAGGGATCGCGCGAGGGTTCTGACATGCTGCCTCACTGGCGAACGACAGCGGTTCCGTAGACGAACAACTCGACGCTGGCCGCCGCCTGGTACTTATCGGCGCCGCGGATGCTGCTGGTCTCATAGCGGATGTTCCACACCTCGGTTGCTCCCATGCGCCGGGCCTCAGCGAGCAGGCGAAGCGTCGCTTCCCGCTGGGCTCGCTCGACCAGCGTGCGGATCACTCCCATCTCGCCTCCGACAAGCTTGCGAATCTGAGCGGCAGTTGTTTTGAAGTAGTCGGCGGCAATCACCACTCCGCCGCTGACCAGCGCGGCTTCCCGCACCGATTCGGGATCGGGAACGGTTTGAATCGTGCTGACACGGATGTCGGTGAATTCCTTCTCGCGGGCAGACAACGCGCGGAGATGGCTGCGTTCGCGCCAGGTGCCCACGCCCCATCCGAGTCCCAGGAGAAAAAGGAACGGTACAACGCCGAATAAGACATCGAACATACGGCCGCTCCTATTGAATCACCACGGCCGTGCCGTAGCAGTACAGTTCCGCCGCACCCTGGGTCACGGCGGCGGTCGCGAACCGAACGTTGACGACGGCGTTGGCGCCCAACTGCTGGGCCTGGGCGAGCATTCGCTCCATGGCCTGCCGGCGGGCTTCCGTGAGCAGCTCGGTGTAGCCCGTGAGCTCACCTCCGACGAGGTTTTTCAGCCCCGCAACAATGTCCCGACCGATGTGTTTGGCCCGAACCGTGTTGCCTTGCACCAACCCTTTAACTTCGCGAATGGTGAAGCCTGGCACGTTTTCGGTATTGACCACAAGCATGAGATGACCTCCGAAATCACTGCGACGAGATAGAGTTGCCTGTATTGTGAGGGCCAAGACGTACCGGTGTCAATGAGACCGTGCGGGTCTGCCTCCAGGCAGGAAACCGCCTTATTCACCGGGAGAAGCGGCCGTTGTCGGTGCGGAGGCTGTGTGCGGCATAATGGCTTCTGGCATCGTGGAGGCTCGGGCCGGACGCGACGTTGGCCGGGATGCAGACACGACCGGGGGCTCAACGAGAATCGGTACGATGTTCTCGGGGACGTAGATCGGACCCGGAGTGTCCCTGTCGTAGAGTACATCTCGCAGGCCGGCCAGCAGTCCCGCCACTTCATCGGCTGCGGTCTTCGAGTCGCGTCCGGTAAGCTGCTTCAGCCAGGAGCGGCCGATCTCGTATTGAACGACGGCGACCAGGCGGCGGCGAGCGGCGAGTTGATCCGGTGGCTCCTTGGGGAACCACTGATCGCAGGACGCCCGGACCCTCGAGACCAAAGCGAACGCGGCGGCATACCGCTCGTCTTCGGCGACCAGACGGCAGCGGAGCAGCCGGCTCAGGAAGTCGAACGAAGGCTGCACGGGCTGGGTCAGGGCGCCTGGCAACGAGAGCATCGCCCGCTCGCGCCGACCGGCGCATTCCCAGGCAAAGGACTGCCACAACAGGGCACAGGCCGACAGGTCAGGGTTCTCCGACTCGCGTGCCATGGCGAGGCCCAAGGCGGCCTCGGAAAAAGCAGACCTGCGTTCCGCATCAGTCTCTTCGCCGCCCGCCGCGGCAAACAGCTTGATGAACGGTTCCAGCGATTCGGCCGCGAGCTTCAATTCAGAGATTCTGGCCGCGTCGGCACCCGTGGTCTGGCCGACCGATTTCAGCGCGGTACGGGCACGGTCGAGATGCTCGGCGGCCTGGTCGGCTCTGGAGGCGAGGCTTCCGAGATCCTCCGGTCGCGGCATTCCGACCAGCCAGCGAACGGCCGCCCGAGATATCGGGATACCCACCAGCCAGTTTGCCGCGGCCAAATGCGCGGCCGCCTGATCGGCGGGTCTGACGGCGGCTGCGATGACCTTGCCGATCGCCGCCAACTCGGAATCGAGTCGGCCGGGCCATTCGGGCGGATCGGCCAGGCAGCGGGTCACATCCACCTCGCCCGCCGGCGCGGGAGCCGTATCCGCGGCAGAGGCCGAGAGAGCCACGATTGCCGTCCCGATCAGGGTCGTCAGGATGGTCAGCTTTTTCATGATGAGTCTCTTTGCAGCTTCTCGCCTACCAGCGTGATACCCCCTCGCGCCCGAGGCGGCGCATACCGTATACCACATTCCGGCGGTTGATTCACCATTTGACGGTCCGCCAGGCGAAAAATACACTTCGCATGAAGAGCCTGGTCCGCCTGGAGTTCGGCCGGTTGGGCCGAGCCGAGGCTGGCCGCTGCGGGGGCTGGCGGACAGAGCCATGGGAGCGGTTCAAACGTCATTCAAGATCCCAACTCGCACTCACCACCGTCGGGCAGCGCGGCTTGCCCGGTCAAACGCGTTTTCCTGGGGCGTCTCGGTTTTCGCTCATCTGGTTGTCTTTGCCGTCTTGTACCCCCTTGTGTACAGCGAGGAAGTGCAGCCCCGCCGGGTGATTATCCCGGAGGCACGGCTGGCACCCGTGGCTGAGGCAACCCCCGATCAGCCGCCGCCCGCTGTCCGGGTCAACCGCCGCCCGGAGCCGACTCTTACCCCGGCTCATGATGACCACGTGATCGCCGCCGACCGGTTGCCGCCCTCGTTGATCGAGGCGGACATCCTGCCTGTACCGCTGCCGCCGGCCGACGGGGCTGCCGCACTTGCCGGCGTCGGCTCCCCGGTGAGCGCGAGCCAGACGGGACCGGCGAGTACGTTCTTCGGTATGGCGGGCAATGCCTACAGGATTGTTTATGTGGTCGATCTGTCCGGCTCGCTTGTGCTCAACGAGAAGCTCGTTCTCAGCGAAATACGAAGATCGGTCCAGGCGCTGATACCCACGCAGCAGTTCAACATTGTGTTGACCTACAACGAGCAGGTCTTCGAGCTCAGGCCGGGGACACTGGTCTGGGCGAACAGCGAGCACAAGAAAGAGGCCGAGGCGTTCCTGAGCCGATTGGTGACAGCAGGCAACGCCAAGGAAGAGGAGGCCATGGCGAGGGCCTTTGCGGCACGGCCGGAGCTGATCTACTTCCTCTCCGACGGGGCCTATCACGACATTCATCCGACAAACGAGAATCCTCCCAAGACGGCTCTGGAGACGCGATTGGAGCAACTGAATCCGGGTCGTGAAGTCAGGATAACCGTGATCGGCTTCGAGCCGTTACCGGGGCCTCGGAGCGTTCTTGAGCGTATCGCGCGCGATCACGGCGGCAACTTTCGAACGGTGGTGCCCAAGTGACGGTTGAAACGCACGCATTGCCCGCCGGAAAGAAGCACCGATGCCGGGCGGCAGCGACCGGCGGCGTTCTTGTCGCGCTTCTGGTGGTCGGGGCAGCGCGGGCCGACGTTGTTGGCCTGGCCGGCAAACCGCCGACGATCGACGTCACCATCACCGCCTTCCGCGGCGGGCAGATCGAGTACCGGTTGTCGTCGGGGCGGGAGGCCGCCGGTCCCATCGAGGAGATTGACTATCTGCAGATCACCAACTGGCCGCTGTTCAGTCTGGCCGAGAAGCAGCAGCGCGATGGGCACATCCGGCAGGCGGCCTCGAACTACGAGCGGCTTCTCAAGCAGACCCAGGCACCCGCCCAAGGCGAACTGGATCGTCGCCAACTGCTCCGCTGCCGGTTGCTGAGAGCCTTGGACAGGCAGGGAGCATTCGACCGGGCAGTCGAGGTCTATCTGGAGATTCTTGATCAGGAGCCCGACCTGGCTCAGCGGCTGCGGCCGTCAAACCTTCCCTCTGCCGGGTCGACCTTCCTTCAGGCGGCATCCAAGTCGTTGGATGAGGGCATCAGGCGCCACGGTGATGATGAGC
Organism: Phycisphaerae bacterium; assembly: GCA_030372985.1. Classification (GTDB taxonomy): domain Bacteria; phylum Planctomycetota; class Phycisphaerae; order UBA1845; family PWPN01; genus JAUCQB01. The sequence goes on along the minus strand of JAUCQB010000268.1, from coordinate 50,317 downwards.
TCGCGCGTTTTTTGCGGCAATGGCGGCAGACCTGGCCGACCACGACCACCAGACCGGCATCGGGCAATGGGGCGAGTGCCTCGCAGCCGGCCGGCGCCGTCGGCGTCGACGCGGTCAAACAACTCGGACAAGTTCAGCAGTCGGTCGGCAGGGGAGCATTCGACGAGGCTTTGAAGCAGATTGATGCTATCCTCAAATCCTCGCCTGACGGTGCCATTGCAGAGGTCTTCTTCTGGCAGGGCAGGGCTCTGCTCGGACGGGCGGGTGACAACAAGACCGATGAGGCCGATACAGACCGCAAGCGGGCGGGGCTGGCGTTCATGCGTGTGGTGATTCACTTTCCGGGTCACGCCCTGGCACCGCAAAGTCTCTACGAGGCAGGGGCGATCTGCCGGGACAGCGGCAACACCGAACAGGCTGTCAGGTTGTGGTCAGAGCTGGTTCGCAGCTACCCGGCCGCCAACGAGTGGGTCGGCCGGGCGCGACAGGAGCTGGAAAAGAACCGGGAATTGAGAGTTGGGAATTGAGAATGGGACGGCAGATGCCGCGAGGAGACCTATGGCAATCTCATGGCTTTGGGGCTACACAACGGGAGCCGGGGCGGTCGCACAAAGCGGCCCCTCCAGCACGGTACTTGGCAAGTTTCTCGTAGACGGCGGCTGGATCACCTGGTTCGTGCTCGTTCCACTGTCGGTCGTCTCGATCGCGCTCATCATCCATTATCTGATCGTTCTGCGCCGATCGACACAGGTGCCGGCCGGACTGGCCAAGGCGCTGGTCCTGGCCGCCCGGCGGGGGCAGGCCCGCGATATCGTCGAAATCACGCGGGAGGATGAGACCATGCTTGGCCAGGCGGCATGCGCGGGCGTGGGGCAACTGTCGGCCGGCCGTGAGTCGGCGCGGGCCGCCATTGACGAGGCGGTCGAGGAGCAGGCCACGCGGTTGTTTCGCCGCATCGAGTACCTCAACGTGATCGGCAACATCAGCCCGATGATCGGCCTGTTCGGCACGGTGGTCGGCATGATCAACGCCTTCGGCCGGATCTACTCCGCCGGCGGCGGGATGCCCGACGCCGCCAAGCTTGCCGGCGACATTTCCGTCGCGCTGATCACGACCTTCTGGGGACTGCTGATCGCCATCCCGGCGTTATCGATTTTCTCACTGCTGCGGAACCGGATTGACGCGTTTGCAGCCGAGAGCGTGAAGCTTTGCGACAGCCTGGTCTCGCTGCTCTGCGAACAGCAGGCGGGTGCGACCAAGGCCGCCGGCTGAGAACCTATCGAACAGGAAACAGGCATGAGACGATCCGTTCGCAAACGAACTTCGAGCGCCAGATCGCTGATGAACATGACGCCGATGATCGACGTCACGTTTCTGCTGCTGACGTTCTTCATGCTGGCCAGTCATTTCGCCTCGGCGGAGAAGGTGAAAGTCGATTTGCCCCGGCCGGACGACAACCAGGCGGCCGATCGTCGGCTGAAGGACAAAGTGATCATCAACATGCTGCACGTCGAGGGTGAGACCGAGCCGCGCCTGCAGCTCGGGCCTGTACCGGTCGCTTCGGTGAACGACCTGGGCGGCAGGCTGAGGGAGGTGGGCGAGCTGAACCCGAACGTGCAAGTGATTTTGCGAGCCGATCGGCGGTTGCCGTACGGGCAGGTGAGGGAAGTGATGGAGGCGGTTGCAGGTGCGAACCTGACCCGCTTGCAGGTGGTGACCGATCTGGAGCCGGGCCGATGAGCAGCCGCAGTGCTGATGTTGACGTCGATCGCATCCTCGCGGCCGCACGCGAGGCCGGCCGATCCGCGGAGCACGGCCGACCAGGACCGCTCGACAGACGGCACCGGCGGACGGGCCTGGTGGCGATCACGCTCAATCTCACACCGATGATCGACGTGGTGTTCCTGCTGCTGCTGTTCTTTCTGACGGCGAGCCGCTTCGGGTCGAACGAAGGCATGCTCGAAGCCAGATTGCCGGCACGCGCTGCCGTCGTATCGGTGGAGATTCCTCGAACACCGATCCGCGTGCGTTTTGTGGCCCAGCCGAACCAGCCCGACCAATGCCGCGCGACGATCGAACGATTCAACGAGACGCCGCTGCCTCTGGCCGATCTGGGGCAGTCACTGCACAAGATTCAGGAGCAGCCGGGTTTTGGCCCGGATACGCCGGTGCACCTGATGGCGGACAACGACATTCGATGGGACCATGTGGTCAACGCCTATAACGCCGCACTGGCGGCCGGTTACGAGAAGGTTTATTTCGCCGCGCCCCGATGAAGCAGACAGAAAAACATTCAGCGAAGCTCTTGCTGGCGGCGGCAATGCTCGGCCTTGTCCCGCTCCGTTCTTTCGCCGCATCGCTCGATGACTCGCTCTTTCGAGAGGGCCTGCGGGAACGAGGGCTGGCCGAATGGCTCGATCAGTACCTCGCCGACACGCCGCCGGCCGACGCGACCGACGCGATGCTTCGCGAGCGGGAGACGCTTCTGGAACAGGCCGCAACGGCCAAGTCTGTCGACGACCAGCGCAGCGCGGCGGAGCAGGCAAGCAGGATTCTTCGTGACCTGCTGGCCAAGCATCCGGAACACCCGTCCCGGCTGCGATGGCAATTCGAACTGGCTCGCGATCTGCTGGAGCGCACGGAACCGGGGGTGTTTGATGCCTTGCTGCTATATGAGGTGCCGGGCCGGAATCGGGAACAAGCCCTGGTCCTGAGCGAGCGGGCCGTGGAGGTCCTCAACCGACTGCGCGAGGACATCGCGGCGGCCTGGAAATCGGTCGAGGCTCTCGACGAGGCTTCGCTGAAGAATGCGATGGCCTCGGGCTCGCTGCGACTACTGGAAACACTGGATGGGCGTTCGGCATACTTGCAGGCCTGGGCCGACTTCTGCCGGGTTCTTGGCGCCGGCTTGGCTCCCGCCGAGCAAAAAAAGCAGATGCAGAGCATTTTAACACGGGTAGCCCAGGGCAGCGGCTGGATCCAGTCGCCGGATCCGGTTCAGCGGTGTGGCGCGTTGCTCATGGCCGCCGTCGCGGCGCGTCTGGCGGAGGAGTACGTCCAGGCGGACCAGTACAGCCTTCAGATCGTCAAGACCTATGGTCAGATCGGGGACACCCGCGACCGGGCCCGCGTGCGGACGGCTTCGCTGGTGGCCGTGATCGAGCAGATTCGGACGTTGCGGGACCGCAATCGCCATGACGATGCGCTCTCGTACGTCGAGCAGATACGCGCCTGGGCGGAGAAGTCGAGGCCCAATGACCTCCAGGCGTCGCTGGCGATCGCATGGGCACATCATACGGTTCTTGCCCGCCGGGCCGGCGTCACGACGCAGCCGGCGAGCCTGCTGCGACCGGAGGACACGCTTCAGCCGCTCGAATCGTTTGCCAAGCCCTCGCCGGAGAATCGCGATGCGCTGTACGCTGTTGTGGCGGGCGCGGTCAAGGACGATCGTGCCGGCGAGTTGCGGACACCTTTCGGTCTGCAACTGCTTCTCGGCGCGACGGTGGCGGAGCTTTCGCTTCCGGTGTCCACCCAGCCGGTTGCCTCACAACCGGTCGGCAACCGGCGACTGGAGGACTTGATTTCCGCCGCCCGGGGCATGCTGGGGACGCTGCCGGCCGACGTCGTGCCTGAGACACGGGGAGAGTATCTTTACCTGCTTGGGGCGGCACACATCATGGCCGGTCGGCCGCTGGAGGCCGTCACCCTGCTCTGCGACCTGGGCGAGCAGCAACCCATGCACGACCGGAGCAGCCGTGCCGTTGCCTGGGCGGTCGTCATCGCCGAGGGCATGCTTCGCGAGACGCGCCAGGCCGATCCGCGGGCGGTGCGGGATGCCTTCATTCGCGCCGGTCGACTGATGCGCACGTTGTCGCCGGATTCGCCGGCGGCCAAGGCGCTCTCGTACTACATCGCCGCTGCCCTCGAACAGAACGGCGAGTTGCAGGCCGCTGCCGAAACGTACGCGACGGTTGCGCCGGACGATGCCCGGTCGCTTGTTGCCCGGGTGGGCGAGGCCCGATGCCTGAGCACCGCCCTGGACCAGGCCGTCGCCCGAAAAAGCCTGAACCAGACGCAGCTTCAACAACTCGCTGATCGGGCCATCGGGTCGGCCCGCAAGGCTGCAGCGGTCGCGCAGGAGAAGAAGGATGATACCATCGAACATCGCCGCCTGGCCGCTGAAACGGTCATCTTGCTGGCAACCGTGCTCAACCATTCGATGATCGACAAGTCGCCGGAGAGCCTGACGCTGCTGGAGGAGTTCGAGAAGCGTTTTGCGGATCAACCGTCCATGCTGGGTGTTGTCTGGCGGGAACGGGTGGTGGTCCTGACCCGGCTGGGGCGGCTCGCCGAGGCTCGACAGGCGGCAGAGCGGTGTCTGGCGACCGATCCCGAAGAAGCCGGGCTAGTCCTCGATCAGTTGAGCGAGGCCATGCGGGCCGCGCTCGACCGCGCGCTGGACGCGGGTGACCCGGATACGGCCGGACGAATCGCTCGCGATGCGATGAGGATCGGCACTCTGCTGTCAGAGTGGTCCGGCCAGCGGCCGCATCGGGTCTCGGCGGTCGGGCGGCTGAGCATTCGCCTGAGGCTGGCATCGTCAATGCTGCACGCCGGACAGGCCAAGGAAGCGCTCGCGGTTTACGAAGAATGCGGGCGTACGGCCGCGACGATGCCTTCCGACACCGTTCCACGGGCAGAGATTCAGCTTGGGCGGGCGGAGTGCCTGTTGGCGACCGGCGATCCGGCCACCGCCCTGCCGCTGTTCGCCGAAGTCTGGCAGCGGCTCCCCGAGCGATCGCCCAACTGGTGGCGGGCGCTATCAGGCAGCCTGACGTGCCACACCCGTCTGGATCATGACCCCAAGCAGATCCTGGAGGCCATCCAACAGCAACGTGGACTGTCCCCCGATCTCGGCGGTCCGCGATGGCAGCGCGCCCTGGAAACGCTTCAGAAAGAAAACGAGGCCCGTCTGCGCTGAACCGACCGTTTGGGATACCTTCACCTTCAGGTAAAATAGGCAGTCTGGATGCCGAACGATCGATGTTTTGCCGGCTGACCAGAGTGACGCACAGCATGAGCAAGCGGGTTTACCTGGAAACGATGGGTTGTCAGATGAACAAGCTCGACAGCGAGCTGGTTCTGGGGCAGCTCTGTCGACTGGGTTACGCGCCCACGGATGACTTTCGCCGGGCCGACCTCGTGTTGCTGAACACGTGCAGCGTTCGCCAGCATGCCGAGGACAAGGTCTACAGCCGGCTGGGCGAGGTGGCCCGCATCAAGCGCGAGCGGCCCGAGATGGTTGTCGGCGTGATCGGCTGCATGGCCGAGCGGGATCATCAGGGCATCCAGCGCAAGGCCCCGCACGTGGACCTGCTTTGTGGCCCGGGGAACCTGAACCAGATCGGCGATTTGCTGGCCGAGGTGCTCGATACGCGGCAACGGGCCATTGCCCTGGAACACGATCGCTCGCGGCGCACGCCCAAGGATCGCCGGACGCTGGAACACGACAGCATCGAATCGCTGGACCTTTCACGTACGGCGCCGCCCGATGGAAACGTGCTGCAAGCCTACGTTCGCGTCCAACGGGGATGCGACAAGTTCTGCACTTATTGCGTGGTGCCCTACACGAGAGGCCCGGAGCGGAGCCGCCCGCCCGCCAACATCGTGGATGAGGTCCGCAAGCTGGCCGATATGGGAACCCGCGAAGTCACCCTGCTCGGCCAGACGGTCAACAGCTATTTGTATGCCGAGAATGGGCGGACGGTGCGGTTTGCCGACCTGCTTGAGCGGGTGCACGAGGTGGGGGGCATCGAGCGCATCCGTTTCGTGACCAGTTATCCCGGCGACTTCACCGATGACATCCTGCAGGCGATGCGCGATCTGCCCAAGGTGTGCGAGTACCTGTCGCTGCCGGCCCAGAGCGGCTCGAATGCCGTGTTGCGCCGGATGCGAAGGGATTACACCGCCGAGCAGTACCTGGAACTGGTGGACAAGGCCCGGCGGATGGTGCCCGGCATCTCGCTGTCGAGCGATTTCATCGTCGGTTTCAGTGGCGAGACGGAGGAGGACCACCAGGCGACGCTGGCCCTGATCGAGCGGATACGCTACAAGAACATCTTCATGTTCAAGTACTCCAATCGCCCGAACACCAAGGCTGACAGGGTGTTGCCCGACGACGTGCCTTACAGGGTCAAGCAGCGGCGGCACTCGGAGTTGATGGCTCTGCAGCATCGGCTGTCGATCGAACACCACCGGGCGATGATCGGCCGGCGGGTGGAGGTGCTGGTCGAAGGTCCGAGCAAGCCGGCGCTCAAGGCCCGGCAGGCCGTCGAAGCGGGCAAGGTGAAAACGTCGCGACGTGCCGATCAGCTGACCGGCCATACGCGCGGCGACGAGATCGTGGTCTTCGCCGGCCCGGATTCGCTGATCGGCCGGTTCGTCACCGTCGAGGTGACGGATGCCAGCCCACTGACGCTTCAAGGCATGCTTGCCGGCGGGCCCGGCGTGTCCCCGATTCGTTGACCACCACCATGGTCCCAAGGACAATATGAGCAAGACAAGAGGTTGATAGACCGTCAGGCTGTCAGACTGCGAGGAGAGAAAGCAGCATTCCACCTGGCGCCTGACAGCCTGGAAGTCCAGTAGTCTAACGGTCTCTCGCGAGGCATCGGAATGATCGTTACCATCGACGGTCCGGCCGGTTCGGGGAAATCGACGGCCGCGCGCAAACTGGCGGCGGCGATGCAGATCCCCTACCTCGACACCGGCGCGATGTACCGGGCCATCGCCCTCAAGGCATTGGACAAAGGCGTACCGCTCGACAAGCCCGATCAACTCGTCGCCATGGCGGAGTCCACCGACATCAGCCTGGACTGCGGCCCCACCTACGTTCGCGTGGTCATGGACCGGCGTGATGTCAGCGAAGACATCCGGAGTATGCGGGTCAGCGAACACACCAGCCAGATCGCGAAGATCCCCGGCCTGCGCCGGGTGCTTGTCGAGAAACAGCGCCAGATCGGCCGGAGACTCGGCTCGCTGGTGACCGAAGGGCGTGACCAGGGCAGCATCGTCTTTCCGGACGCCGACGTGAAGTTCCTGGTCGATGCCGAGGACACCCGACGAGCGGAACGTCGTTACCACGAGATGCTCGCCGACGGTGAAGAGGTTCGGCTCGAAGACGTCTTGGCCAATATCCGGCTGCGCGACAACAACGACCAGGCACAGTGGGCTCCGCTGCTGGCCTCCGGAGAAGCGGTCCGAATCGATACCACCGACATGACCATCGCCCAGGTCGTCGCACGGATGCAGGAGGAGATCCGCCGTCGGCAGCCTGCGGGGAAAAAGACACCCTGATCACCCATGGATAACGTGAGTCTCTACTGGCGGTTTCTGCGGTTCTTGTGCCGTTGGCAGACCATTCTGCAGTTCAAGGTGCGCATTCACGGCACGCACAACGTCCCGCGCGAAGGGCCGGTTCTGCTCGTCTGCAACCATCAGAGCCACATGGACCCGGTCCTGGCAACCATGGCGCTGCCCCGAGAGAGCTGCTACATGGCCCGCGACAGCCTGTGGGCCAATAGGTGGTTCGCCAGGCTGATCACCTCGCTGAACGCCTTTCCGGTGAAGCGCCACACCGCCGACCTCGGGGCGATCAAGGAATCGCTGCGACGGTTGAAAAGCGGTATGTCCCTGGTGGTGTTCCCGGAAGGCACCCGTACCCCCGACGGCCGCATCCACCCGATGTTCCCCGGCCTGGCTTCGATCGCCAAGAAAGCCGGCGCGCCGATTGTGCCCGTTTTGATCGACGGCATGTACCAGGCCTGGCCGAAGGGATCGCCGTTCCCACGAACGGGCAGCGTCATCATCCAATACGGCGACCTCATTCCGCCCGCTGAGTATGCCGGCCTGTCGGCAGATGAACTGGTGCAACTTCTGCGCAAACGGCTGATCCATATGCAGCATCGCCTGCACGAGAGCTTGCCTGAACGACGTTTACCCTGGCACGGGGCGCAGCCTGAGGTGTTGGAGGATTGACCGGCCGGCACGGGGATATGTCAACGGTCCAACTGGACGACGGAATACCCTGATTGGTCAGAAAGCCAGCTTGAGCGGCTCGCGGAATCGGGCTCCAACGCCGAGGCGGGCGGGGGTGTCTGCCCGTTGGGGCTTCAGCGGGTCACAGCGGACCACCTCGGCCGTGCCGGTGATCTGGCCCTCGTAGGGGAAATAGCCGTCCCCTGGGGGTACGGTCAGGGAGACCTTAATCAGGGAGTTCAGTTGCGGGGCTGGAGCCCCCTCGATCAGGTCAATCTCGAAGTAAAGACCGCTGGTGCTGATGTTGTTGCTGACCGTTCGCAGTGACCGATGCTCGCCGTTGTTCACGGCGGAGTACTCCATCGGCAATCGAATGGCGAGTCTGCGATGCTGACGACGTTCTTGTTGCATATGGACCCGACGGGGGAAATCGCCTCTAAACCCCGCTCCGTTCTGCTCTCCCGCAAGACAGGGGCCATTGGTCGGCTTGTCGAGGCTCTCAGCCAAGTTTAGTCTGCAAGGCCTTGTCGCGCAAGGCTTTGTATCGGTTTTGGCCGGTTCAGAAGTTGAATCTCACAGGCAGACGGCCGCTCGACTGTTGCTTTTCGGCAACATTCGCCGTTCTGGAAACACCTCCTCTATTGCCATAACGACGTTGTTCAGCAGAGGTTAAGCGACGGATGCAGCTCTGCAACGTGATGCAGCCTGAATCGCTGGTTTAAAGGGACCAACCGACATTCCGCACGATCGTCTTAAGCGCGTCAGCCGCGACCCTGAACAGTTCGGGTCCCGTCTCGCCCGTGGAATGCAGGGCCTTGGCCAGATGAGGCTCCAGGGCCAGGAATCCGTCATAGCCGTCCGCGGCCGCATCGCGGAGGATCTCCGGGATAGCCCCGTCGCCTTCGCCGGCGGGTACGGCGTGGTCTTTTTCCCCGTATTTGAAGTCCTTGATATGAAAGTACCCCACGAATCTGCGGAGGGGCAGCCAGCAGGTATTGTAGATGTCCTGGACGTTCATATTGACGAAGTTGGCCGGGTCGAACGCTGCCACCAGGTGTTCTGAGGGGATGGCCGCGTGAAGGTAGACGCAGCGCTCGGGGTAGGCCCCGAACAGGTTGGACTCGTTCTCGAGGGCCAGCGTGATCGGCAGGTTTGAGACATAGTCAACCTTCTCGGCCAGGCGATCGATGACCTCCCGGCGATAATCGCCGATATCGGCCCCGTCCGGCGGGTAATAACTGAAGATGCGGATGTAGTGGGCATCGAAGAACAAGGCGATGTCCGCAGCAAGCTTGAAATCATCGAAGTGCTTCCGGTAATCGTCGCTGATCTTCACCTTGCCGATAGGTGAGGCGATGCAGGACACCCCGAAGCCGCGGTCGTCAAACATTTTCTTGAGGTCGGCCATCTGCTGCCTCGACAAGGTCAACACGTTCTGGCCCCAGACGCCGCGGAGCTCGATGTAGCGAATCCCATTGGCCTCCAGAACATCCATCTGGGCCTGAGGGTCAGCGCTGACTTCGTCGGCAAAGGCACTGATCGTTGGCATGGTCGTTCTCCTTGCAGACACAGAGTCTCGATTCCGGTTATCAGCTCCCGGCTGCCAGCTTATCGCCGGAGGTTGTCGGCAGGGCCTGCCGGGCGGTGACCCAGGCACCCCAAGAGGTCAAAGGTAATCTAACATCTGGGCCGGAGATCGGCCAGCCCAGCGTAAGGGCTGCTTGACAGCGCCGCTCACCGGGGACTACCCTCTGCCGCTCGGCGGGTTTGAGAACGCGGACCGGTGCGGTGGAGGTCATCATGCGCGGAGACGCCGTTGGGTTGGGGTTGGCGGTCACGGCCCTGCTGGTCACCGGCGGGTGCGCGGCGGATCGGGTGCTGGGGACCGGAACTCGTGAGGACGAGGGTTTCGTGACCATCTTTGATGGCAAGAGCATGGACGGATGGGAGATCATTGTTGAGCCGGGCAACGAGCCCGAAAAGAAATGGCGGGCTGATGCCTTCTACCTGGAGGACGGGGCTTTGGCCTGTAGGGGCTATGGGTTTCACTGGTTCCGCTACAAGGAGCCGCTGAGCGATTGCGTGCTTCGTCTCGAGTTCAAGATCGCCAAGGACACTAACAGCGGGATCTGCCTGAGAAGCCAAGAGAAGGGCGCTCCCCCGTTTACCGGCTTCGAGATTCAGATCGCCGACGACGTGGGCAAGGATCCGCACAAGCATGGGACGGCAGCGATCTATGACGTCGTCACGCCAATGTACAACCCGTCCAGGCCGGTCGGCCAGTGGAACGAGATGGAGATCACCCTCAAGGGCTCACTGGTTGTAGTGGTGCTCAACGGCCTGAAAGTCATCGACACCGATTTCTCGAAACTCACCAGGCCCATCGGGAAATTCGACTTCGCATACGCGAACATGCCGCGAAGCGGTTACCTGACGTTGCAGGACCACTGGACACCGATCTGGTACAGGAACATTCGGTTGAAGAGACTGTGAAAGTGCCGATGATGGCTACGTGCCGGCCACGGTTTCTTACCACAGGGTTTGTCCCGGCATGAGCCGCAACATGTACGGCCCGGCTCGCACGTGATATGACCGGCCGTTGAACAGGCGAATCGGAGCATTGGTTCGAAGTGAAAGATGAAGATCAAGAATTATCAGCTCTATCACGTTCGGCCGCGGTATCTGCTTTTGAAGATTGAAACCGACGACGGACTTCATGGCTGGGGCGAGCCGACGCTGGAAGGCCAGACGCCGGCCGTCGAAGCGGCGGTCCGCCAACTGATGCGGCTGATTCAGGATGAGGATCCTCGACGGATCGAGCATCTCTGGCAGCGGATGTATCGATGTGGTTTCTATCGCGGTGGCCCCGTCTTGTGCAGTGCGATCTCGGGCATCGAACAGGCTTTGTGGGACGTCCTCGGCAAATCGCTGAACGTGCCGGTCTATCAGTTGCTCGGCGGCCGGGTGCGCGACCGGATCCGGGTTTATGGGCAGATCGGCAGCCGGCGCCCTGAGATTCTGATCGAGCGGTTCCGCCGCCTGCGTGCCAAAGGCATGACCATGGCCAAGTTCGCCCCGTGGTGGGCGACGAAGATCGTCGATTCGCCGGCCGTGGTTGAGCGGGCGGTCAACCTGATGGCCGCGGTTCGCGAGGAAGCGGGGACCGGATTCGATCTGGCGCTCGATTGTCACGGGCGCCTGAGCCCTGCGATGGCAATTCGTTTCGCCAGGGCCCTGGAGCCGTACCATCCGATGTTTCTGGAAGAGCCTTGCCTGCCCGAAAACGTCGACACACTGGTCACCGTCGCTCGTTCCACGCCCATCCCAATCGCCACCGGCGAGCGGCTGTTCACCAAGTGGGGATTTCGCGAAGTGATCGAGAAACAGGCTGCTGCGATAGTACAGCCGGACCTGTCGCACGTGGGCGGCATCTTCGAGGCGCGCAAAGTCGCGGCGATGGCCGAAGTGTACTACGCGGCCGTTGCCCCGCACTGCCCCTTGAGCGCCGTGTCATTGGCGGCGTGCGTGCAACTGGCCGCGTGTATTCCCAACTTCCTGGCCCAGGAGCACGTCAACCTCGGCGAGAAACTGCTCGTCCGCCCCTTCGTCATTCAGAACGGTCACATCGGGGTTCCCGACACACCTGGTCTCGGCATCGAGGTCGACGAGGACAAGCTGGCGGAACTCCTGTACGACGGCCATTGGACGACGCCTGAGCTGCGACACGACGATGGGTCGGTGGCGGATTGGTAGTAAAAGCTGTCAGCGATCAGCGGTCAGCACTTGATGGATCCATGTCTGCTCACCCTCGCTTTCCCTGTGACGGGCCGGCCGCATCAGGATTCAGGCCGCGAAGGCGAATCAGGCACGAGGCGCGGAAGGCCTCGGGCAGGGCGGGGTCGTCGATGAGCCAGATATCGCCCGCCGGATCCACACTGATACCCTCGATACTGATATATGGCATCCTTCGCGGGGCGGGGAAATCGCGCAGCAGCTTGCGCAGATCAAGCCCGTCAACGTCGTAGAGGTTCAGCCATCGCTCGACCGTGGCGGCCTGCGGGTCGAGTCTCAGGATCCAGCCTCCGTTGCGGTCGACGGCCAGCAGGCGGCCCGAAGGCAGCACGGTCAACGCGTTGAGCGTCTGCTCGGGTCCTTGTCTCAGGGCCCACACCGCCGAGGTCAGCTTGTCGGTGAGATCTTGTTGGATTTCCATGCGTCCCTGCACGAGCCGTCCGCGTCCAACCTTCGGGTCGCGGAAGAACAGCTTCGGTCCGGGATGGCCGCCGTGATAGCTCGTGCCCTCCTCGGCCCAGTAGAACAACCCCGGCTGTCCGGCCCACGCCAGGGCCTCAAGCCCGTCGTTGCGATCGCTGCCCTGTTCGTCGGGGGCCTCCTCGTAGACATGCACCGACATGAGTTGTGCCTGGGCATTGGGTCCGCGGGTCAGCGGGGCCAGTTCCAGGATGATCGAGTAGGGCTCTTCGGCGGCGACAAACAGGTGGAGCTCGTGGGGCGGCGAGGTCGAGGGGGCGATGGTGACGGCCTCCAGGTCAAGGAAGGGGCCTTCATTCCCGGCCAGGCTGGCCTCAACCCGGTCGTGCAGGTCATCCAGGACTTCGGCCTGTATGTCGGAATGGCTGCTCGCGAAGGCCTCCCAGCCCTCGGCAGGGGGGATGACGGTGAAGCATTCATCGGCCTTGATTGCCCCCTGGTGTTCGGCGCCGGCCAGCGTGGCGGCGGAGATGAAATGGATCCTCCCGGCCGACGGGCCGCCGTTGCGGTCGCTGGTGATCCAGAGCCCCTGGTGCTTATCTACCTTCCCGAAGTGCAGATCGGAGCCCTGCTGAACGTCCTGCCTGCGATCTGCAGTCCGCAGCCTGTAGTACTCGATGCGGACGGCCGCAGGGGCCGTCGTCGGCCGGGAGTCCGCCGGGGAGGAAGCCGGGGTCCCGGGATTCGCGGCCAATACAAGCAACATGGCGACGGTGCAGCCCATGGACGCGACTCGATACCCGCTTTGGCGAACGTTTTCAACCGCCGGGATGAAGCAGTATCATCAGGTCGTTGTCCCGAGGATCAGGAGGTATGATGATGACTCGCCGGGAGTTCGTTTCAGGCGCGGCGGCGGTGGTGTCCGGCATGGCCACAAACATGGTACAGTCCGTCCAGCAAGCGGCAACCGCTCAATCGTTCAGGCCTCTGCGGGTGGCGCAGGTGGGCATGCAAGGCCACTTCGGCGACATCGTCAACGGCATCCCGAAGGTCGAAGGATGCAGCCTGGTGGCCGTCGCCAGATCGTATCCGGATGAGGCCATCGAAAAACTCAAGGATACGCCCGCCTGGAATCCCGACACGAGAGTCTTTGATGACTACCGGAAGATGCTTGATGAAACGAATCCCGATATCGCCGCGGTCTTTGCGCCGTATGCACACAACGGCCAGGTGAGTATCGAGGCCGTCAGGCGGGGTTGCCATGTCATCAGCGAGAAGCCCCTGGCGTCAACACTCGAGGATCTCGACACGCTGCGGGCCGAGCGGGACCGCGCGAAAGTCCGTGTGACCGCCATGCTGGCGATGCGTTTTCATCCGGGCCTGACGGCCGCCCATAAGGCGGTCAAGGAAGGTTCGATCGGCGAGCCGCTGCTGATCTCGGCCCAGAAATCCTACGCCTGGGGCCAGGGCCGCCCGTGGTACTTCAAGCTGCGCAAAAACTACGGCGGCTCGATTCCATGGGTTGCCATCCACGCCATCGATTTCATCCGATTCGTGACCGGGCTGGATTTCGCCTCGGTGACCGCTCGCCAGGCCGTGAAGGTGCACCAGGACTACCCGGAGTGCGAGGACTGCGGGGCGCTGCTGTTCGACATGAGCAACGGCGGGCAGGCCACGTTGACGTTCGACTATTTCCGGCCGTCAAAGGCCGGAAGCCACGGCGATGATCGTCTTCGCGTGGCCGGATCCAGGGGGGTGGTCGAGGTGCGGATCACCGACAAGGTCTTCTGCGAACTCATCACCGACGAGCAAGGTCCCGCGCAGTTGCCGCTCCCCGACGACCAGCGCAACATCTTCATTGATTTCGTGGATAGCCTTCGCGGTGTGCGCCCCCATTTTCTGAGCGATGACGATCCTTTCCGCGCGACGGAGGTCGCACTCAAAGCCCGCGATGCCGCGGACCGGCGAGTGACCATCGCCCTGTAGATGGCCGTGCCGTGTGTGCCCGGACATGGTGGATTTGCGGAAGGTGTGGCTCTCGTTAGAATCCACGTTTGCCACGGGTCGCCGTGCGGTCCTGGGTGCGAAGTGAAAGAAGCACAGAATCGGCAGATCAACACAGGAGCCTGACCATGACAAAAAGCAAGCTGACCCGACGTTCATTCATTCGGCAGGGACTGGTGGGTGGGACGGTAGCCGGTGCGGCCTCACTGGGGCTGAACGCATCGAGCATTGCCCGCGTGATCGGGGCCAATGAGCGCATCAATCTCGGGCTGATCGGCGGCGGACATCGGGGCCGGTTCATCGTTGAGCAAATGGCCAAGGGGTCGGGCGACCATTACGCCCTGGTCGCCTTTGGTGACATCTGGACGCAGCGGCGGGAGAGTTACCCGCCCGAGGCTGAGAAGATCCTCGGTATCAAGCCCAAGGCCTACGCCGACTATCGCCAGCTGCTGGAAGACGCCGACGTTGACGCCGTGGTCATCGCCACGCCGGATCACCAGCACGCCGGGCAAACCATCGACGCCGTCCGGGCGGGCAAGCATGTCTACGTCGAGAAGCCGATTATCGGCCTGCACATCGACCTGCCCGAACTGAACAGGCTTTACGACGTTGTGAAGGCCTCGAAGATGGTCGTGCAGCACGGCACGCACGGCGCCAGTTCGCCGGTCGTCAGGGCGATCAGGCAGCTCATCGCCGAGGGTAAGCTCGGCAAGCTCTTCCGCGTCGAGTCGACCGAGACGGCCTATGTTCCCTACTGGGCTCACTACCAGGGACCGGCAACCGTGTCCGAGACCGACTGGAAGGCCTGGCTGTACAATCGGCCGCAGCGCCCGTTTGACGCCAACATGTGCGCGAAGTGGATGGGGTACAAGGAGATCACCAGCGGCACAATCGGCGGCTGGATGACGCACTTCATCACGTTTGTCCACGCCGTGACCGGATGCGATTACCCTGTGTCGGCCGTCGCCTGGGGCGGTCGTTATGCTCCGACCGACGACCCGAAGTGCACCGCTCCCGACCAGACGATGGTCATGCTGGACTACGCCGAGGGCTTCCACACCCAGTTCACCAGCCACTTCGGCAGCGAGATCGACAACGAGACCACCGTGTTCATGTTCGAGAAGGGTTGCGTCAAAACCCGCTTCGGCCATAACCCCGGCAATCCCCTGGTTTCCGGCGAGGGCACGAATAGCAGGCTCGAAGCCTACAAGCTGCTCGGCGACGCCGCCGATCCGCCGTATCCAGGCGCCGAGCACATGAAGAACTGGTTTGACTGCATCCGCAAGGGTGGCCGGCCCAACGCCGACATGGACCTCGGTCACAAGCAGGGCGTCGCGGTCGCCCTGGGCGACCTGGCCTGGGACCTGAACTGCAAGGTCGTCTACGACAAAGCCAAGCGCGAGGTCAGGCGGGCATGAAGAACGGGTCGGATCATCATGGCGCCAAGAAGATAGCGTGCGGAAAGACAGGAAAGAGGCCTGACACCTGTTCATACAGCATTAATGATATAATAACCTCTTTGTTGTGGGGCCTGCGAATAACCCTTAAGCCTTTGGGGGATGCCTGGAGGTTCTTGTTTTGACATCCGACCGGTTTCGTCTGTTGATAGCCATGCTGACGGTGTTGTGCATGACCGTGGGTTTCGGGGGACGAATTCTGAAGACGGGGGCCCGTCCTTTCTGGAGTGATGAAGCGTGGGTGGCCGCCACCGCGACCCAGCAGTCCTACGCTCAGTTGCTTCGTCAGACAGACGTACCAGCCCCCCCACTTTTTCTCGTGAGTGTCAAGGCCTTGAGCTCCCTGGCGTCACGGCCGGAGCTTGGTTTGCGCTTGTTTCCCCTGATCTGTGGATCGGGTGTACTGCTGGCCAGTCTTCTTGTCCTCCAGACGATGCGCCTTCCGCGTACCATCGTCACGGCGGCCGTCGCTTTCGCTTCGGGCAGTGCGATGCTCATCGCGTTTTCACGGGAGTTGAAGCAGTATGAGGTCGAGGCCTTCTTTTCGTTGGTTCTGGCGCTTCTGGTGTTCAGACTGCGACGCGTCGCCGACCCGAAGGGTCGTCGACTCCTGATGCTGGGCGCATGCCTGACGTGTCTGACCGGGCCCTGGTTTGGATATGGGTTCATCTTTGCAGCGGTTCCTCTGATGAGCATTCCCGCTCTGCTCCCACCGTTGCGTGGGACCCGCCGCCAAGGTGTTCTGACAAGCGCAATCGGTCTGTCGCTGATCGCGGCCTCGACGATCGCATTGATGATTCTCGTGGGTCTGGACCAGGCTCGGAATCCGGGGCTGCGCCAGTTCACTTCGACCTGGTTCATTCGCCCCTTCGAGACGAGCGACTGGGTGCGTGCCATTGTCTACTTTTGTGTGACCAGCTACGCCATGATCGTGCCACAGTCTCTCACGGCTATCACGTTAAGCCAGCTCGTCTTTGTCATTCCGATCGCGTTGCTCCTCTGGGGCTTCGTGGCGGTGGGACTCTGGACCTGGCCGCGACGGTCCCGGGCGGAAATGACTGTGTACGTGCTGTCGCCTTGGATCCTGCTGCTCGTTGCAGCAATGGCCGCCAGATACCCGTTCGCCAACAGTCGAATGATGGTGATGTGGGCCGCTCCCACAATACTGGTGATGGCGGCGGGAGTCGTGCGGATCGCCCGAGCGTGCTCAATCGTCTGTCTCGGCAAGGGCGGCCCCGGACTGGTAGCCGGTCTGCTCCTGTCCATGTTGCCTCTGGTTCACATGCTGGTCCGCCATGAGGTCCACGTCGGCTGGGTCAATCACGACTTCCCTCGCCTTCTTCAGGTCCTTCGACAGGAACGGCGACCCAAGGAGACCGCCGTCGCGACGATCATGGCATCGTCCGCGGTGGCGTGGTATCGGGGAACGCAGGACGACAGTCTGGTTCTGATGCCCGTCACCGCCGGCACCTGTGTGATCCCGGAGTTCTCGTACGAGAACCTGATTAAGGATATTATTCGAACTCAGACCGGTCGACTGTGGATTCTGACGGTGGAGGGGCGCATGCCTGATGCCAGCCGGCAGAAACTCCTTGAGATGCTCGAAACCGCGGGATACGGGATAACCGAGCGACTGGATGCTGCAGATCGGAATTCCTGGGGCACCGCCAGACTGCTCGTGGCGACCAGGGGAAGGGCGGTATTCTGAGCAGGATCGCAGAGTCTCTTACAGTGCGGGATGGGTTCGCCACGCCGAATCTCGCTCGAGGGCGGACTTCCAGCCCGTCGTTGACCGGCAAGATGCGGGTCCCATACGGCGTTTTGTCCGAGTCCGTATCCGTAAGAAGAATGGAGCTGACCGCCGTGCAGTGCTTGATCGCCTCGGAAGGCTTGTTGCTCAGCCAATTAAGCAAAGTCCGCAAGTCGATATAGGCCGTGTGTGGACGCCCCGGATTTTCCCTTTCCCCCAATCCGTTTCCCCCGGGTTACCCACCCGCGCTCGCGCCGGGTCAAATTCCCTGTCAGCAACGCCACGCCGAGCAAAGCCAGCGAACTGGGTTCGGGAATGATGCAGACAGTGAAGAACTGATCGCCACTGGCGTAGCTGTTGGTGTTCAGGTTGATCTGACCCACCGTGCCGTTGAAACCGGCCATGCCATCGCCCCCCAGGTTGACCTGAGAATACGGGGCAACGTTGTCGATTGGGCCCAGAAACTGGTTCGAGAGGTAGTCGTGATTCGAGCCGTTGATCATGGCGCTGATTTTGATGCAGTCGCCCGGACCCGGGTCGCCAATTGCCACCAGCGGCACGGCCAGTTCGATGCCGGTCTGCACCCCAGCGGCCGCAACCTGATCGGCGGCTCCCGTGCCATCGCTGACGCCGCCCGCATTGCTGTTGTCAAAAGCCACGCCCAGTCCCGATGGCCCGACGCTGGCGTTTGAGCCCGTCAGCGAACCGCCGAAGATGCTGGACGTTGATTCGACAATGCTGGTGTTTCCGACGCTGTTGAAGTCCACGTCAAATTGCGGCCCGGCCGTGAAGCCGTTGCGGAGGATAATCAGGTAGTCGGCTGCGAAACCGGTGTCGAAGGTGAAGCCGGCATGCTTCGCCGCCCAGTTGTCGTTCGACGGGTTGTTCCCGCCGAACCCGGTGTTGTTGGTGATCACATTCTCACCGCCGACCACGGTATCAATGAACACGTTGAGCCTGTTAAAATTGTCCGACAGGTTGCCGGTGAGAGTCACGTACAGCGTTCCCCCTTGGATCTGCGCCCAGGCCGCATCCAGTTCGCTGGTGGAAAAGCCGGTCTGCATGGTCTGCACCGAGAGCAGGCTGTAGCCGTCGCCGGCGATGCTGCCATCAAGCGTAACCGCGGCTGCCGGAATGGCTATCGAACATGAAATCGCCAAACAGAGTAGGAGTCTCATAAGTCACCTCAAGGCTCGCAGTCCAGAGATCGGGCTGGAGAACCGTGTCTCCTGTCCAGACGAAGCCGGTTGCGTTATGCTAGGCGTCGTCGTGCCGCAGCCTGAAACCCAAGTGGGCCCGGATCAACGACGCATACGGTGCGCCGCCGATGTCTGCGAGTCGGGCCCCAGCCTGTTTCATCGAAAGTCGCACGTTCCCAAGACCCATGTGCCCTCGGCCGAGTTCACAAACGTTAGTGTAGGAGGGCGATCACCCCCGAACCACTCACCCACGCCCGTCCCAGGTTGAATCTCCGATCAGAGAACTCGTTACCTGACAAGCGGCAGCCACCGAGGCCGCGCGGCACAACCCTCAGCCTTTGACCGATCTGCCAGTCCCGACACATCCGGCCCGAGCGGCGGCTATCCATATTAAACCGGCTGTCCCAGGTAAATACCTGGGCTGCTTGCTGAGTGCCCGCCCGCGCCACAACTGACCGAAAAAGTCATGGTCCGTCAAGTTCTCCAGGGCCTATCATAGGCCAGCGCCGCAGATGCCGGGTGCGTGCTTCTCAGTGCCTTTGGGGTATGTCAAGGTCATTCTGCTGAAAGCGCTTGTCGTTGGATCGTAGGTTCTCCTGTTTCTTGGCAGAGGGTCCTCCGCGGCCACAATGGGTTCAACCTGAACTCCACACCGCGAATATGACCGTCAACGATTCGGCCGGCCGGCCGAATCAGGCGCACTCATGACGAAACGGTACTGCACGGGCGTCAGATGTGAATAGGTGCATGTGAAACCTTCCCCCACGAGAGAGAGGCAAGTCATGAAACCATTGAAGGGATGTGTCTGTTTGCTCGGTGCGTGGCTGGCGATGGAATCGCTCACGCTCGCCGCCTGCATCAGCGATACCGACGGCGACGGCGTTTGCGATAACGTGGACGTCTGCCCGAACACCGTTCCCGGCGCACCGGTCGAATCCAACGGCTGCCCCGTCGCGATTCTCGGCGACTACGATCGTGACGGAGACGTGGACCTCGATGACCTGGCCATCATGTCGCAGTGCGCGTCCGGGCCTGGTATTCCTGCCAGTGGTGCCTGCCAGACGGGCGACTTTGACTCTGATTTCGACGGTGACGTGGACCAGGCCGACTTTGCCGCCGTCCAGCGGTGCTTCAGCGGAGAGAACCAGGCTTCGGACCCCAACTGTGCGAGCCATCTGGTGAGTATTGAGGGCGGATGTCTGCACCTGATGGGTACTCCAGCAGGCACGTCGCTGGCGCTCCGGCTGGTGCCGGGAGTCCCGACAGTTCTCGAAATCGATGTCGGAAACGACGGTTCGCCCGAGTTCCACGTGGACCGCACGCAGTTCAGTTGCATCGTGGTCAGCGCCGGCGGCGGTGACGACCTGGTCTGGATCGACGAGACAAACGGCGTCTTCACCGACACGGAGATGACGACCATCAACGGCGGGAATGGTGATGACGAGCTGCTGGGGGGCAGCGGCGCCGAGACGTTCGTCGGCGGCCCCGGCAACGATTCCGCGTACATGGGGGCCGGCAACGACCGCTTCGTCTGGAACTCCGGCGATGATACCGACCTTGTCGAGGGCAGCGACGGTGTCGACACCATCGAAGTGAACGGAGGCGATGGCTCCGAGGATTTCACCGTCACGGCCAATGGAACCCGCGTCCGTTTCGACCGCATCAACTCCGCGCCGTTTTTCCTGGACATCGGAACCAGCGAACGTCTCATTCTCAACGCCAACGGCGGCAACGATACCCTGGCCTGCACGGGGAACCTGGCCGCTTTGATTCAAATCACGGCGGATGGCGGAGCCGGTGACGATACCCTGCTGGGCAGCAACGGCGCCGACGTCCTCGTCGGGGGCGACGACAACGACTTTATCGACGGCCAGCAGGGTAACGACGTGGCCTTCATGGGCGCAGGCAACGATGTCTTCCAGTGGGACCCCGGCGACGGCAGCGACACGATCGAAGGCCAGGCCGGAGCTGATCGACTGCTCTTCAACGGCAGCAATGGCAACGAGATTTTCGACCTGTTGGCGAACGGCACAAGGCTGCGCTTCACTCGAAATCTGGGCAGCGTCGTGATGGACGTGGATGGCGTTGAGCAGGTTGATCTCAATGCCCTGGGTGGCACGGACGCCATCAACGTAAACAGCCTGGCCGGTACCACCGTTGCGCAGGTGAACGTCGACCTGTCAACCTTTGGCGGCATCGGCGATGCCCAGGCCGATGCAGTCAACATTGTGGGCTCGCCGGCCGCCGACGTCTTCAACATCTCCGCGGACCTGGGCTTCATCGTCGTTGACTTGGCCGCCGACGTGCGGGTGATGGGCTACGAGACCGCCGACCAGGTTGTCCTGAACGGCGTGGGCGGCGACACGGTGAACATAAACGGTTCGGCAGACCCGGACACGATCACCGTCATCGCCAACGGCACGCAGGCGCGGGTGGACGCGACCGGCTTTTCCGCGGCAGTGGCCTTGAGCGGCGCACTGTCGCTGGTCGTCAATGGTCTGGGAGGGCCGGACACGATGAGCTGCACCGGGAATCTGGCCGGCCTGCTGATCCCGATCACAGTTGACGGCGGGTCCGGCGACGACACCTTGTTGGGCAGCAACGGAGCCGACGTCCTGATTGGCGGCGCCGACAACGACTTCATCGACGGCCAGCAGGGTAACGACGTGGCCTTCATGGGTTCAGGCGACGATGTCTTCCAGTGGGACCCTGGCGACGGCAGTGACACGATCGAGGGGCAGGCCGGCATCGACACGCTGATCTTTAACGGCTCAGGTGCGAATGAAAACATCGACATTTCGGCCAACGGCTCGCGGCTGCGGCTTTTCCGGGACGTGGGCTCGATCATCATGGATAACGACGTCGAGAAGGTGAACGTACAGACCTTCGGCGGCACGGACAACGTGACCGTAGACGATCTGGCCGGCACGGCCGTGATGCAGGTGAACATCGACCTCGCGACATTCGGCAGTGTCGGTGATGCCCAGGCCGATGCGGTCAACATTGTGAGCTCGCCGGCCGCCGACGTCTTCAACATCTTCGCAGACTCAGGCTTTACGGTCGTCGATCTGGCCGCCGACGTGCGGGTAAAGGGCTACGAGCCTGGTGACCAGGTCGTCCTGACCGGTGTGGGCGGAGACACGGTGAACATCAACGGTTCACCAGGCCCGGACACGATCACCGTTACCGCCAACGGCACACAGGCGCGGGTCGACGCGACCGGCTTTTCCGCTGCA
The DNA here is from genome assembly GCA_030372985.1 of Phycisphaerae bacterium. Taxonomy (GTDB): domain Bacteria; phylum Planctomycetota; class Phycisphaerae; order UBA1845; family PWPN01; genus JAUCQB01. Next base: position 28,422 of record JAUCQB010000268.1, on the reverse strand, counting down.
GTGGCCTTGAGCGGCGCACTGTCGTTGACGATCAACGCCTACGGCGGGCCGGACGCGATAAGCTGCACCGGGAATCTGGCGGGCCTGCTGATCCCGTTTACATTTGACGGCGGGGCCGGAGAAGACCATCTGTTGGGCAGCAACGGAGCCGATGTCCTGATCGGGGGCGCCGACAACGACTTTATCGACGGCCAGCAGGGTAACGACGTGGCCTTCATGGGGGCCGGAGACGACGTTTTCCAATGGGACCCCGGCGACGGCAGCGACACGATCGAAGGTCAGGCCGGCATCGACACGCTGACCTTTAACGGCTCGGGCGCGAATGAAAACATCGACATTTCGGCTAACGGCTCGCGGCTGCGATTGGCCCGAAACGTCGGCAGCATCGTCCTGGACCTGGACGGCGTGGAGCAGGTGGATGTCAATGCCCTGGGCGGCACAGACGCCATCAACGTGAACAACTTGGCCGGCACGGCTGTTACCCAGGTGAATGTCGACCTGGCGGGTACCTTGGGCGGCGTTACCGGCGATGTCTTGGTCGATGCCATTACGGTCAATGGGACGGCGGCCCCGGACACGATCCACGTCTCCGCCAACGCCGGCGCGGTTGTCGTCGCCGGCTTGGCCGCCCAGGTGACCGTCACGCATTCAGAGTCGGCCCTCGACTCGCTCGTCGTCAACGGTCTCAGCGGCGTGGACACGATCACGCAGGGCCCCGGTGTGGCAGCTCTGATCATGCTGACCATCAATCAGTAGGGTACGCTGCGCATCGAGCGGGTGCTGCAGAGGTCAAGCTTGGCGGAACCCGGCAGTTTTATCGTGTTCACGTTTGAGCACCTGGGTGACGACAATTGTGCTGCGTTCGGGGTTACCGCCCCCGATCTGCAGGTGCTGTACCAGGACAACAACCATTTCTGCGGCCGTGAGTTGACGACCCCGGCGGCCGTGGAAGGGGCTGGCCTGCGGTCGACGCCCACCGGCGGCTGCATTCTTCAGGTGCCGCCCAACGGCAGCGTGAGTACCTGCTGACGGTCGACGAACTCGGCAAAGCAGATCATGTGCTCGATTTTGTGTGGCGCGACGGGCTCAGCGTGGCGCTGGGGTCGCACGCTGAAGCGCGAACGGCACGATCCCTGTCAGGAGGGGGAAAGGTCAGGATGATTATCCAGATGATTGACCGTGAATGCTTCTGTAATCTGTGGACCTCAAGACTACCCTGACATCGTTTCTTAGTTGACGGTGTCATTCGTCCCGTTCTCGCTTGCCGAGCGATATCCGACGGAGAAGCTGTTGCCAGACGATTGTTGGCTTCTCGGTCTTCCTGCGCAAGTGTGTACACATCACACCGGCAACTGCCGAGCGAGCCTCAATCTCTGGCAGCGCCAAAGACGGGGTATCCATGCCACGTTGCCGAAAACAGGGAACTCTTCCCTGCGGCTGAAGAACGGCTATGATAGCCGCATGCGTTGGGTGGTTGACTTGTGCTATCTTTTGGCTGCGGCGGTGTTTGCGCCGATCGTGGCCTATCGATCGTGGTGGACGGGCAAGTATCGGCGCGACTGGGACCAGCGGCGGGGCCTGTTGCCGCAGTTGCCGCCGGGGCGGCCTCGAGTGTGGATCCACGCCGTCTCGATGGGCGAGATGAACTCCATCCGTGGGCTGGTGGAGATGTGGCGGGCCCGCTGCCCTGATCTCGACTTTGTCATCTCGGCGACCACCGACACCGGCATCGACCAGGCCCGCAAGCTGTTCAAGGACCTGACCGTCGTGCGTTATCCGCTGGATTTCAGTTGGTTTGTGCGGCGGGCCTTGGACCGCATCGCTCCGACGATGATCGTCCTGGTCGAGGCGGAAATCTGGTACCAGTTCATCACCCAGGCCAGGGCCAGGAATATCCCTGTGGTGGTGATCAACGGCCGGCTGACCGAGCAGAAGAGCATGCGGCGGTTTCGCTGGATCATGCCGATCGCCCGCCGAATGTGCCGCTCGCTGACCTGGGTGGGGGCCCTGGCCGAGGAACACGCGGAGCGTTTCCGGCGGCTGGGCGTGCCGGCGGATCGCGTCACCGTGACCGGCTCGATGAAATGGGATACTGCCCAGGTGGCCGATTCATTGCCGGGCAGCGATGAACTGGCTTGGGCCATGGGCATCGACCGCAGCCGGCCGGTGTGGGTCTGCGGCAGCACCGGCGACGGCGAGGAGGCGATTGTCCTCAAGGCCTACGCCTTGTTGCGGGAGCGCCGGCCTGAGCTTCAACTCATGATCGTGCCTCGCAAGCCGGAGCGATTCGACGAGGTCGCCGAGTTGATCCGGCAGGCGGGCTTCGAGTGTTTGCGGCGAAGTCAGTGTCCGGACGCGGACCGTACAGCCGAGACCGTGTGCGAGAAGGGTAGGGCACGGTCGGAGCCGCCGGAGGCGGCGAAGACCTGCCGTCCCAAGCTCAACGATACGGCAGGTCTCGGTCGCTGCGGCGACCTGGACGCTGTCGTACCACATGCGCCCGGCGGCTCGCCCGCCGTCCGACTGGGGGATACGATGGGCGAGCTTCGCAAGTTCTATGCCCTGGCCGATGTCGTTTTTGTTGGCCGGACGCTGGCGGATATGGGCGGCTCGGACATGATGGAGGTCGCCGGACTGGGGCGGCCGATTGTTGTCGGCCCGCACACAGAGAATTTCGCCGAGGCCGTCGAGCGTCTTGACGCCGGGCGGGCCATTCGCGTCCTGTCGGGCGATTCGAGCGACCCCGAGGCGGCCAATCGGCTGGCTGAAGCGGTCAGCGACCTGCTCGACGACCCGGTCGCCGCGGGTGACATGGCCCGCCGAGGCCGGGAGATTGTCAGACACAACCGCGGCGCCACCGAGCGAACGGTGAGCCACCTGATGGAGATCATGCAACGTGCCCAGCACCACGCTTCGTAAACAGATCATGGCCGGCGTTCGCAGTATCGTGGTCAAAGCGGGTACTAATCTGTTGACCTGTGACCATGGCAAGCTGGATCAGAGGGTGATCGCGTCTCTCGCCGACCAGATTGCGACCCTGATCAAGGGCGGCGTCAAGGTCACGCTGGTCAGTAGTGGTGCAGTCGGAGCGGGCATGGGCAAGACCGGTATGCTCAAGCGGCCGCGTTCGATGCCGGTGCTCCAGGCGGCCGCCGCGATCGGCCAACCGTCGCTGATGAGCCTGTACGAGCGGGAGTTTGCCCGGCATGACCTGCTGGTCGGGCAAGTGCTGGTCACGCGGAAGGATTTCGAGCGGCGGAACCGCTATGTGAACATCTCGAACACCATCGCCGCCCTGCAGCGGCTCAAGGCCGTCCCGATCATCAACGAGAACGACACGGTGGCCATCGACGAGCTCGACCGCTTCGCCGACAACGACACCATCGCGGCGATGGTCACCAACCTGATGCGGGCTGATCTGCTGGCGCTGCTGACGGTGGTGGACGGTCTGCTGGATTCCCGAGGGCAACTGGTCGACCTTGTGCCGGCGGTGAATACGGAAGTGGAGTCGCTGGCCCGGGCCGAGCGATCCCCGCTTGGCAGCGGTGGCATGTTCAGCAAGCTCGGGGCAGCTCGAATGGTCAGTGATGCCGGCGAGTGCGTGGTGATCGCCAACGGCCGCCATCCCGATGCGCTGCTCAAGCTGCTCAGCGGCGAGCGAGTCGGCACGATCTTCGCACCGGCCGCACGCAAGCTGTCGGCGCGTCAGCGCTGGATTGCCGGGGCGGTTCGCCCGACGGGCGTCATTGTCATCGACGCCGGCGCCGCCAACGCGGTGCACACCCAGGGCAAGAGCCTGCTGCTTCGCGGTGTCACCCGGATCGAGGGCAAGTTCGATCGCGGCAGCATCGTGCGGATTGCCGATGCCGATGGGCGTGTCATCGCCCACGGCATTTCAAACTACAGCTCAGCCGAACTTGACACGATCAAGGGGCTGAAGTCCTCCGAGATTGCGGCCGTCCTGGGTGCCAAGCCCTTCGACGAGGCGGTCCATCGCGATAACCTGGTGATTATCGCCGGGAGAAAGTAGGCCTCGGAATCGTCCCCTGGGGCAGCGTCACTGCGGCCGAGGGAATGTCGCTCCGGCGCCAAGCGTGTTAACATGAGTGTCAACTGGGGGGCGGCCAGCTGCGGGGGCGTTTTTTTTGGAGACCAGACCTCGATGGACATGCAGCAAGCGATCAGTCCTGGTGAACTGGCTTATCAGCTTTCGGCCCTGTGGCAGCGGCAAACGGAAACGTGGGAGATGCTGGCCGAGGGACTGGCCTCGCTCAGGCAGGCACGGACGCGAACCTTCCACGTCAACGGCTGGCGGGTGACGGCGCAGTGCAACCCGGCGCGGATCAAGAGCAGCGGGGCACAGGTCGATGCCGACTCGCTGGCCAAGCGCCCCTGCTTTCTGTGTACCGAGAACCGCCCGGCTGCCCAGGCCGCGGTGCCCTATCGCGACCGCTGGCTGATTCTGTGTAACCCCGCGCCGCTTTTTGAGCCGCACTACACGGTCGTGGCGATCGATCACGAGCCGCAACGGGTCGGTCCGGCGATCGAGGGGTTGCTCAGCATGTCGAGGGACCTCGACGGCCGGTATACCGTTTTTTACAACGGTCCGGCCAGCGGCGCCTCGGCTCCGGATCATCTGCATCTGCAGGCCTCGCGGGCCGGGGCTCTGCCGTTTGAGACTCAACTGGCCGCTCAGTTGGCGGCCGGTGACCCGGCAAACGGGCAGCGCTGGCTGGAATGGGTGCGCGATGAGCCCGTTCGCATCGCCGTGACACACTCGAGCCGCCTGCCGGTGATCGTGCTGATGGGCGACTCGAAGGATGCCATCGCCGCCGCCCTGCGCGAGGTGGTGATCATTCTGGGGCAAGTGCGGCCGGTCGAGCCCGAGCCGATGCTCAACCTCTTTGCCACCTATACGGAGGAACGCTGGATTACCTGGCTTTTTCCGCGAGGCGCTCATCGACCGCGGTTCTACGGAACCGGCGAGGACGATTTCCTGATCAGCCCCGGTGCGGCCGATCTGGCAGGCATCGTGGTCTCGCCTCGTTCGCGAGATTTCGAGCGGCTCACCGATGAAACCATGCAAACCATCTTTCACGAAGCCCTTCTGCCTGCTGAAAGCTTTGCCAAGGTGAGAGACCTGCTTGCCCGAAAGGGCGGCAGGTAATGGAAGGCCGCGTGCCGCGCTCATTCCACACGACAGGGGATGGGGCCCCGGATTACCGGGGCTGGCGGGCTTTCTCGTAAAGACGCTCGACCTCCATTCGGGCCTGGGTCGAGGTGGGGTCCATGTCGAGGGCCTGCTTGTAGGCCCGCAATGCATTGTCGGCGTCGCCGGCATCGCGATACAGGTTGCCGAGGATGATATACTGTGTCACCTTGTCGCCGGGGACGCGTTGAGCCACGCGTTCGGCCATGTTGACGGCCTGTTCGTATTTCCCGCGGCGGGCGAGCGCGTCTTTCTTCTCCCTGATCGCTTCGATGAAATTGGGGATGCTCGTGGTGGCCTGATTGAAGTACATGATGGCCGTGTCGAGATGCTTGTACGCCCCCGTCAGGTCGCCCTCAGAAAACTTCCGGTCGGCCCGGTTCTTGTAGTGGAGCCCCATGTAATAATTGCTCACCGCATCGCTGGGCGCCAGTTCGAGTGCCCGGCGGAACGTGGCCATGGATTCGATCTGAAGACCGGCCTGGTACTGTTTGATCCCAACATTGCGGATATCCGTCACGTCCGGCGTGCAACCGGTCATCACGGCGAGCAGCGACAGCCCGACCGCCACCGTGAACATGGATCTTATGGGCGATGTCCATCGCATCATGAGTCAGAACCTCCATGACCCGGGCAGGGTATCATCCGTGTCTGTCGGGGGATATTATCCTCCGCCCGGACGGGCATCAAGGATACATCGGCATATAATAGATACATGGGTAAACCCGACCCTGTTTTCGTTCTCCTGAGACACGAGACTCTTGAGGGGGTTCACTGGGACCTGATGCTGGATACCGGATCTGTGTTGACAACCTGGCAACTGGCGGCCGATCCCTGCGGCGTCGGCTGGGAGTCAGGAGGCATTTCCTCCCGCCGCCTGCCAGACCACCGGCGTGCCTATCTGGAGTACGAAGGCCCGGTCAGCAGGAATCGGGGGTGGGTGCGCCTGGCCGATCGAGGGACCTATCGTATCCTGGCGGACGAATCGCTGTCATGTACGGTCAGCTTGATCGGGCAGCGCCTGTCAGGCCGGTTCCGGCTGGAGGCCGACGGGGCGGGCCGGGAGGCCTGGCGATTCAAGCGACTGGATTAGCGGGGCAGAGGCCGGAAGCTGATCACGAGCACACCCGGCTCGAAGCGCAGACCGGTGATCTGGAAGGGCAAGGCCAATTCGGACTCTTTCCACACCCATGTGGCAGGGAAAACGGCTCCGTCGAGGAGCCCGGGTAGAGAGGGCAGAGGCGGTCCACCCAGTTGGAAGCGGCTTTTTTTGCCGGGTGACCATGCCCGCCCGTTCATCAGCGTCAGCCGCTCGCGCACCCACGAGTCGGGTATTCCCAAAGAGCCGCCGTCCAGCCCGTCCAACCTGACCCAGATGCCGTCGGCTTGGAGCTTGGTTCTGAGGCGAGCGGAAAGGACGGTTCGAATGCTCCCGCTGCGGTAGGTGGCGGCCAGACGCAGGCCGTCCTTTTCGATGAGAATAAAGGGCTCGGACAAGGCGGGGGGGAGCCACTCACGGGACAACTGCCATATGGCCTCGCGGATGGCCAGCCAGGAGTTGAGCTGGTCTTGAGTGATGGTGAACTCGAACGGCCGCTCGCGCAGCATGGCCTGCTGCAGGCTGTCTCGGCTTCCGGCCCAGTCGTTGCGGATTCGCTGATGATGGGCGGGGGCGATGGCCGGGGGGCGGTACCAACCAGGTATGTGCTGAAACATGAGCCAGCAGGTCACGCCGGCGACCAGCACAACCAGGCCGACGCCCAGGAGGGCCCAACGCACCCACTTCAGTCTGCTCGGACGCCCGGCCATGCCGTAAACCCCGTTCGCACCTGAACCAAGGAACTCTCCGCACGGCCAGTGCCCGGCTGCTCCGCCGGCGGACTTGGCTTACAGGGCGACTATCGCCTATAGTATCGGTTTCGGCACGACCGGGAAGGGCGCAAGTGGTTTGCGCCGCGTGGCCGACGGTAATGGGGACGTCCGACGGCAGGTCACCGGGGCCTGTCGAGGCTGTGAGTTTTCACCTCGCCGGATCTCCTGCTGCACAGAAGGCTTGTGAAACATAGATGGTAGATTACAACCTGATCAATTCACTGGATGTGAACGAGGACTCGTTCGAAAAGGAACTGGCCGCGATGATGGGCGGTCAGACCACCGATGAGGCGCTGTCCACAACGATTGACACGACTCTGGGCAACTTCCAGACCGGCGCGATCCTGAAGGGGCGCGTCGTCGGGCTGATCGGGGGCGACGTCGTGGTCGATGTCGGCCTCAAGAGCGAAGGCGTGGTACCCGCATCCGAATGGGACGATCCATCCTCGATCGACGTTGGCGACGAAGTAAACGTCTGGCTTGAAACGGTGGAGTCGGACAGCGGCCTGGTGGTCATCAGCAAGCGCAAGGCCGACCGCCTGCTGAATTGGCAGCGTCTGGTCGAAACGGCCAGGGAGGGCGACGACGTTCGTGGCCGGGTGATGCGGAAGATCAAGGGCGGTCTGCTGGTGGACATCGGGGTCCCGGTGTTCCTGCCGGCCTCACAAGTGGACATTCGCCGGCCCGGTGACATCGGTGAGTTCATCGGCAAGGACATCGACGCCAAGATTCTCAAGATCGACACCGAGCGCCGCAACATTGTCATCAGCCGCCGCAAATACATCGAGGAGAAGCGACAGGCAGCCAAGGAGAAGGTCCTCGGCGGGATCCAGGTGGGCGAGATCCGCAAGGGCATCGTCAAGAACCTGGCCGACTTTGGGGCGTTCGTCGACCTGGGCGGCATCGACGGTCTGCTGCACATCACCGACATGAGCTGGGAGCGGGTCAACCACCCGTCTGACATGCTCAAGATCGACCAGGAGATCGAGGTCAAGGTCCTGAACGTCGACAAGGAAAAGGAGAAGATTGCACTCGGTCTCAAGCAGTTGACCGAAAACCCGTGGGACAGCATTGAGCAGCGTTACCCGGTCAATTCCCGGATCAAGGGCGAGGTGGTCAACATCCTGAATTACGGGGCGTTCGTCAAGCTTGAGCCGGGCGTCGAGGGTCTGGTGCACATCTCCGAAATGAGCTGGACGCGGAGGATCAACCATCCGTCCGAACTGATCAGCCTGGGCGACCAGATCGAGGTGGTGGTCCTGGACATCAACAAGGACAAGCAGGAAATCAGTCTGGGCATGAAGCAGACCGAGACCAACCCCTGGGAGCGGGTGGCCGAGAAGTACCCGCCCAACACCATCATCGAGGGCAAGGTCCGCAACCTCACCAACTACGGGGCCTTCATCGAGATCGAGGAAGGTATCGACGGGCTGCTGCACGTGTCCGACATGAGCTGGACCAAGAAGATCAGTCACCCGTCGGAGGTGCTCAAGAAGGGTGACTCGGTCAAGTGCGTGGTTCTGTCGGTCGATCAGGAGAAGATGCGCGTCGCCCTGGGCACCAAGCAGTTGACGGAGGACCCGTGGCTGCACGCCATCCCGGCGACCTACCTGCCGGGCCAGATCGTCAAGGGCAAGGTGACCAAGATCACGAACTTCGGCGTATTCGTGGAGCTGGAGCCCGACCTGGAAGGCCTGCTGCACGTGAGCGAACTGGCCGACCACAAGGTCGAGAACCCGCACGACGAGGTCAAGATCGGCACCGAGATCGAGGTGAAGATCCTCCGCGTCGACCCGCAGGAGCGCAAGATCGGCCTGAGCAAGAAACGCGCGGAATGGGCGGCGGCCGACGACGGCACGCGCGATGCAAGCAAACCGAAGGCCCGCCGTGGCGGCCTGCACGGTCCGGGTGCTGAATCCACTGACGTGATCCAGTACTCGCCCATCCGTCAGCCGGAGGCGAGCCCGGAGATTACGGAGAAGGGCGAGGCAACAGAGGAAGAGCCCGCCGGCGAATGACGACTGATGCCGCACGGCAAGCGGTCTGCACAATCGCGAGTGGCGTCGATGTGCACCGGGGCGGGTTGGAGTTCGGGCGGGGCCGGGCGACCCGGAAGGCCGCCCGTGGGGTTGGCCGACCCCCGGCTCTGCCGATTGACCGGCTGCGCCGGCCGGGCCCAAGCGTGGCCGCATCCTTCCCGGGAGACAGCGGACGTCTCCGGTCGCGCAAGGACGGGCAGGGTCGCGGGGACCTCGTCAATGAAGGGAGGGTAACGCCATCGCGGTCGAAAGCGGATTACAGCACTACCTCAAGCAGATCGACGAAGCTCCCCTGCTGACGGCCAAGGAGGAGATCGAGCTGGGTACGATCATCCAGAAATCGATCGGGTCCGGCGAGTTGCTGCGGGAACGCCGGATCTCGCTTAAGGAGAAGGAGAAGCTGGAGGAGCAGGCTGCCCGGGCTCGCGACCGGATGGTTCTGTCCAACCTGCGCCTGGTGGTCAATATTGCCAAGAACTACCTCAACCGCGGGTTGTCCCTGTCGGACCTGATCGAAGAGGGAAACATCGGCCTGCTGAGGGCGGTCGAGGGCTACGACCCGACGATGGAGACCCGCTTCAGCACGTACGCTTCGTGGTGGATCAAGCAGGCCATTAAGCGGGCGTTGATCAACAGCTCGCAGCCCGTGCACATTCCGGCCTACATGGTCGCGATCATCGCCGACTGGAAGAAGGCCTGGGCCGAGCTCGAAAACCAGCTTGGCCGTCACCCCTCCCTGCAGGAAATGGCCGAGCACATGAAACTCTCGGAGCGCAAGCTCCGCATCATTCGCCGGGCGGTCAAGGCCTTTTCGGCCCCGGTCCAGCCCGGAGGCGCCGAAGGCTCCTTCGGGCTGTCAGAGATCCTCGCCGACTCGCGCACCCCCTCGCCCGAAGCAGCGGCCTTCAGCAACGCCGACGCCGAGGTCATCCAGCGCCTGCTCGAGAAGATCGACGAACGCGAGGCCACCATCCTGCGGATGCGCTACGGCATGGGCGAGCACCAGGCCCCGATGACGCTCAAGGATATTGGGGCGAAAATCGGCCTGACCCGCGAGCGCGTCCGACAGCTCGAACGCGAGGCCCTCAAGAAGCTGCGCGAAGCATTCAATGAAATGTAGGCTGTCAGACCTTTAGACTATTCGACTATTAGACCGCTCGGCCCGGAATCCGTTCCGGGCCGATTCTGTTTGCGGAATCCGTTTCGCGCTCGCCCCCGGCCTTGACTCATCCTTCATCCTTCCGCCTTCATCCTTGCCTTCCCGCTTGGCCCGGAATCCGCTCCGCACTCCCCCCGGCCTTGACTCATCCTTCATCCTTCCGCCTTCATCCTTCAGCCCTCGCCCCCCTCCCCATCCCCCGGTATAGTGTCACCTGCCAAGAGGAACTCACGGATCGAGGGCTTTTCGATGGGCAACGTCCGCGTCACCGTCTGGAACGAATGCTGGCACGAGCACAACACCGAGATCGTCCCGAAGATCTACCCTGACGGCATTCATGGGGCGATCGCCGCCGCCCTGCGCGAAGAGGGCGGCCTGGAGGTGCGGACGGCCACGCTGCGGGATCCCGAGTGCGGCCTGAGCGACGCGGTCCTGACCGCCACCGACGTGCTCGTCTGGTGGGGCCACATGCGTCATCACGAAGTGCCGGACGACAAGGTCGAAAGGGTCGTGGGCCGCGTGTGGGAAGGCATGGGGTTCGTCGGCCTGCACTCGGCCCACTACTCCAAGCCGTTCCAACGGCTGATGGGTACCCAGTGTGGCCTCAAGTGGCGGGTGGACAACAAGAAGGAGATCCTCTGGGTGGTCGATCCGACACATCCGATCGCCGCCGGTATCAACGAGAAGATCGAGCTGCCCCAGACCGAGATGTACGGCGAGTGGTTTCAGATCCCCGCGCCCGACGAATTGGTTTTCATCCCCTGGTTCGAGGGCGGCGAGGTGTTTCGCAGCGGCTGCTGCTGGAAGCGCGGCAAAGGCCGCGTTTTCTACTTTCGCCCCGGCCACGAGACCCTGCCCATCTACCATCACTCTGACGTCCGACGGGTGCTCCGCAACGCCGTGCGCTGGGCGGCGTCCAGGTAAACCCCCCACTTGCATAAAAAACGCCGCGAAGGCGTTGAAAGACACGTGCGAATCAGGCGTTTCATGCGGGTTCGCCGATGCTTCCGAAGTTTACCGGCGGGGGGGCTGGGCGACGACAAAGCATGCCCCATTCTCAATTCTGCAGTCATCATTCATCTCTGGACCGCCAACGAGGGTCGATGCTACCCTGATGTTGAAGTGATCGAGCTTTTTGGGTAACCTTCCCGCCCGCTGTTTTGTGGAGCCTGAGTTCATTTGAACCTGGAGAACTTTCGTGGACAAGCCCAACAAGAAACCGAGTACGCCGAATTTCAGTTCCGGTCCGACCTGCAAGCGTCCGGGCTGGAGCGTCAATGCTCTTTCCGGAGCCCTGACGGGTCGCTCTCATCGTTCGAAGCCGGGCAAGGCCCGTATTCAGCAGGCGATTGATCTGACCCGCGAGGTGGCGGCGATTCCGGCCAATTATCTGATCGGGATCATTCCGGCCAGCGACACCGGGGCGTTTGAATGCGCCATGTGGAGCCTGCTGGGGGGCCGGCCGGTGACGGCCATGGCCTGGGAGAGCTTCGGCGAGGGCTGGGTGACCGACATCAACAAACAACTCAAGCTGAACGCCAAGGTGATGAAGGCCCCTTACGGCGAGATTCCCAACCTCGCGGACGTCGACTGGGATACCGATGTGGTCTTCACCTGGAACGGTACCACCAGCGGTGTGAAGATGCCCGATGACGCGGCCCCACCGGCCGATCGCAAGGGCCTGGCCCTATGTGATGCCACCAGCGCGGTCTTCGCGATGCCCGTACCTTGGGAGCGGCTGGATGCGATCACCTGGTCGTGGCAGAAGTGCCTCGGCGGGGAGGCGGCCCACGGCATGCTCGTGCTCTCACCCCGAGCGGTCGAGCGGCTGGAGTCCTACGCGCCACCGTGGCCGATGCCCAAGATCTTCCGCCTCACCAAGGGCGGCAAGCTCAGCGCGGGCATCTTCCAGGCCGACACCATCAACACCCCGTCGATGCTCTGTGTCGAGGACTATATCGACGGCCTGAGCTTCGCCAAGAACCTCAGTTTTGGCGGCAAGACCGGCCTGCAGGCCTGCTTTGCCAAGAGCCGGGCCAATCTGGAGGCGGTCGCGAAATTCGTGGCCGGACATGACTGGATTGATTTCCTGCCGGTCAGGCCCGAGATTCGAAGCTGCACCTCGATCTGCCTCAAGATCACGGCCGAGTGGTTCAAGAAGCTGAGCCCCGAGGATCAGGCCGCCTGGTGCAAGAAGGTGGTCTCGGTTCTTGACAGCGAGAATGTGGCCAAGGATTTCGGCTCCTATCGCGACGCTCCTCCGGGTTTCCGCTTCTGGGGCGGCCCGACCGTCGAGCCGGCCGACATGACCGTCGCCCTCGACTGGCTCGCCTGGGCCTGCGAGACGAACAAGAAGTAGAGCATTCTACTGGTCTGTTGGTCTGTTCGACCATTAGACTGTTCGGTTGTGCGAGTCGTTCAGATATGCATTGCCGGCCTTCGGGGAGTCGTTCCCCGGAGGCCGGTGTCCTTTTCTTTGTTGCCGCAGGTGGCCTCCGCCTTTCCAGGATGTGCGCAGCGTGCTGCGCGGTTCTGTTCGTGCTCCGTTTGGACTACTGAGATCGGTCCTGCAAATCGTCTAACAGACGGCGCGATCCGTGAATCACCGCCAGAATGATGACCAGGTCGCCGACGATTCGGTAGATGAGCCTGTATCCGCACACGATACGTTCGCGTACGTCCGGCCTGTTCCACTCGGGAACACAGCGGCCCAGTTGCGGGAAACCGGCCAGTTCCCTTGCCTGAGCAAGTATCTTGGACATGACCACGGCGGCGTATGCGGGTGAGTCCACAGCGATATACTCGGCGATTCCGTCCAGGTCGTCGAGGGCTGCTCTGAGTGAGACTACTTCGTGATCCACTTGTCCAGCCTCTTCTCGGCGTCAGCCTGGCTCACGGTTTCGCCCTTCTCAGCCAGATCGATTCGTCTTTGAATCGTCTCCATCACGTAAAGCTGGTACTGGACGTCCTCGATCGAGCAGTCATCAGGCAGGCGGTTCAGCAGTTCGCGGAGCTGTTCTTTCGCGTTTGCCATTGAAGAGGCCCTATCACAATCGTCGTCATCTTTCACGCGGGCATCCCGGTGCACCTATCCAATACATCATCTTACCGATCTCCCGGCGCCCACACAACCATTCACCATGATTCGCCGCAACACCAGCAAGGCCCAGCCCCCTCTCGATTGTACGTTCGCCACTCTCCATTCCCCATCGTTGCGGCGTCCAACTCTGGGCCTTATCCTTGCCCTCATGGCTGCCGCAGACCCTGAGCATAAGCCTGCGAGCGAACCGGGCAGTCAGGCAAAGCCCTCATGGCTCCGGCGTTCGCTTCTGCCTCCCTGGCAGGACCGCAGGCGTGCCCTCCGCCGCGAGGCTTGGCTCCTGGTGATCGCGTCGTACGTGGCCTTGGCCTTCGCGTATCTCTGGCCGCAGGATTTCCGCAGCACATCGCAAGGTTACGTCGCCGTCTCGCTGACCGCGTTCATGGCGCGGGTGTTTGTGTTTCACCTGGGGCTTCTGCTGGCAGTGGTGGCGGCAGTATCACTGCGAACAAGACAATGGCGACTACTGACCGCGACGGTACCGTTGGTCGTGTTTGCCCTCGGCCGGGACATATGGTCGTACAGGCCGAGCGAGCGGCCGAGGCTTTCCGGCGAGGTCGTCACGGTCGCAAGCGTCAACCTGCTCATGGTCAACACGAATACCGGCTCGCTGGTCGAGGAGGTCCGAGCATCTGGAGCGGATATCGTGCTTCTGCAGGAGTACACGGAGCACTGGCACGCGGCCCTGCGGTCGGCCCTCGCCCAGGACTATCCGTACGAGTGCCACGTCTGCCGCGATGACTCATTCGGTGCGGCCGTGTACTCGAGTCGCCCGTTCATCAGCGACCCGGAGCTGGACCTGCCGCTGGGTGTCTCCTCGCTGCCGCAGATCCGTGCCCTGGTCGAGATCTCCCAACGTCCCGTGGCCCTCTACAACGTCCACCTCCTGCCGCCGACCAGCCTGGAGTACACGACCGAGAGCCGCCTACAGTTCGCCGACCTGCTCGACCATCTGAGAAAAGAGTCTCTGCCGTTTATCCTCGCCGGCGACTTCAACTTCACCGAGACGACGCCCCAGGCGGCCGCCCTGCGCCGCCTTGGCACGCAGGAAGCCTTCGCCGCCGGCGGCTGGGGCCGCGGATCGACCTGGCCGGTGAACTCATTCCTGCGTTATCTCCCCGGCCTGCGCCTCGATCACATCTACCTCGGCGGCGGGCTGACGTGTTCGGACTGCCGCACAGGCACTGGTCGCGGCTCGGACCATCGCCCTGTGATCGCGAAAATCGGCTTCTCGCGGTAGGGCGTGCTGTGCACGCCGGGCCATTGAGAGGGTGTAAGCGGTTCTGACGGCTGGACTTATGCCGCTCCGTGTGGTACCCTCCCGGCGGATGTAGGTGATACCATGCTCAAATCGATCCATTTCCAGAACTTCAAAGCTCTCCGGGACACAACACTGCCGCTTGACCGATTCACGCTGATCATCGGGCCGAACGGCAGCGGTAAGACGACGGCGCTGCAGGTCCTTCGAGCCTACCCCGAGATGCGAGGGTTCAATTACTCCACGTGCCTGTCTATTGGCTTGCAGCAAGGTGCTGAGATTGGCTGGGACCTGGGTTGGGCTGCACCGAACGAGGGGGCAGCTCTGCGGATCCGCTGGGGTCGCGGCGGACTATCCCACTCCTGGTCATCTCAGGTGACCAACCCCCCGGTTCTAGAGAGGCAGTTGGCCTCCATTCGGGTCTTCTCTTTCGACGCGAAGGCCATCGCCAAGCCCGTCCAGTTGATCCCCCATGACGCGATGCTGGAGGATGGGTCACATCTCGCCAACGTTCTCGACCGGCTTCGCGACAAGCAACCAGAGCGATTTCAGGCCCTCAACGAGGAGCTTGGTCGCTGCCTTCCTGAATTCGACAGCATCCTATTCGACACTCCCGCACCGGGCTCCAGGGCTTTCATGCTCCGTACCCGCAAGGGGCATCATGCAATACCGGCGTCCGAGGTGTCTCAGGGAACGCTGATCGCACTAGCTATCTTCACACTCGCGTACCTGCCCGATCCGCCCCCGCTGGTTGGTCTCGAGGAGCCTGATAGAGGGATCCACCCTCGTCTGCTGCTGGAGGTTCGCGACGCCTTGTACCGTCTGGCTTATCCGGAGAACTATGGCGAGAAACGAGAGCCTGTCCAGGTTGTTGCCACCACGCATTCTCCCTACTTCCTCGATCTGTTCAGGGACCATCCAGAGGAGATTGTCATTGCCGAGAAGGGGGCTGAGGGGGTGAGCTTCAAGCGGCTTGCCGACCTGCCTGACGTGGAAGAGGTCCTCCAGGACACCCACCTTGGTGATGCCTGGTACAGCGGGATTCTCGGCGGGGTCCCGAGCGAACCATGAAACTGGCAGTATTGAGTGAGTCGCCCGCCGACGAACAGGCTGTTCGAATTCTGGTGGAGGGTCTACTCGGAAAAGTGACGGAGCCTGCGGAACCCCCGCCGCTTCGGACGCGAGGTTGGCCGTCGGTCTCCGCTGTTGTCCCCGTTGTGCTCAAGCATCTGTACTACCACACCGATGCGGAGGCGTTCGTCACGGTGGTGGACTCGAATCACTCGGCCATTCACGATGACTCGCACGACCAGAACACGGATCCTGGGTGTCGCCTCTGCCGACTGCGGAAGACGATTGATCAGACAGTGCGAGGATTCAAGCCGTTGCCACAACGGTCCCCGTTGAGAATTGCTGTCGGGTTGGCCGTTCCGGCCATCGAGGCATGGTATCGTTGCGGCCGGGACCCAACCGTGAGCGAGTCAGCTTGGATTGAAGGCATGAGAGCCCGTCGAGACCCATACAGCAAGGCTGAGTTGAAACGGGCGGTCTATGGAACCGATCGGGCGCCCCTTGTCCTGATGATCCAGCGCCAAGTTGAAGAAGCCCGACGGCTGGTCAGCGATCTGGGGACCCTTGAGAAGCGGTTTCCCACCGGATTCGGATCCCTCGCCCGCGAGGTGCGAAACTGGCGGTCCTGAGGCCTTGGCTATCCGTGCAAGACACATCCGGGGGTAGAGGTCGTCAAGAGTATCACTTTGGCTCCGGATGGAAGTCCCTTCGTTTCCCCTGATCAGACGCTCCAAGCCCGTCAAGAGCCTCGGTCACGCCCAGCGTGTCATACTGGGCACCTCAACAGCCCGCTGGTATGCTGCCTGAACTGAAGTGCACGATGCGGAGATACGAATCATGCATCAGTTGTTTACGATAGCGGCGGCAATGCTGGGAGCAGGTAGCGCGATGGGCAGCGAGCAGTGTCTTTATGAGAAGATGACCTCCGAACAGTTGCGGCAGGCTGTGGCGAAGTGTCCGGTCGCGTATCTGCCGATGGGGATACCCGAATGGCACGGCGAGCAGAATGCGTGTGGGCTGGATGCACTCAAGGCCGAGACGCTCGGCGAGATGGCCGCTTCCATGCTTGGCGGGGTCTGCTTCCCGACGGTCTGGACCGGTCCGGGTGGCTCGACGCCGTTCGACCCGCGACTCTATCCCCGAGGGACGGTGACCATCGACGAGAAGCTCTACCAGACGCAGATGGAAGAACTGTTCAACCACATCGAGGGTCTGGGCTTCAAGGTGGCGGTGCATTTGTCGGGCCACTATCCGGGCGTCGTGCCCAAGCTGGCCGAGAAGTTCAACCAGCGGGGCCGGATGAAGGTCATCTCCGTCAGCGAGAACCAGGTGGTCAAAGGCATGCCGGCCGGCGATCACGCGGCCGCATGGGAGACCTCGCTGCTGATGGTCCTGAGGCCGGGTCTGGTCGATCTGACTCGCCTGCCTCCGCTGCCTGAGGGCGTCAAACCGGCCGGCGAGCGGGTGGCCGACCCCTACCAGTTCACACCGAAGAAAGAGTATTACGGCGTGTATGGAGCCGATCCGCGGATTTGGGCCAACAAGACCTACGGACGCAAGGGCACCGAGGCCATCCTCGATGGTCTGGCCCGCGAGGTGGGCAAAGCTTTGGGCGATGCGTCTTACGGACAGAAGCGAGCCGAGATCGAGTGGCCGGGCGATGCACGCGTTGAGGGAGAGGCTCGCTACGCCCATCTGTTGCCTCATCAATGGCGCGAGCGATTCGAACAGGCCCCGATTGTCTACTGGCCGTTGGTTGCGGCCACCGAATTGGCTCAGTCAAGGCAGTCCGTCATCCGCCGGGCGGAACGACTCGCACGGGACAGAGGGGGAATGGTTTTCCCGGTGTTCGCTTACGCTCCGTCGAAGACCAAGGGGTCCCCGGCCGTCTCCGCCGAGCCATTCCAGCAGATCGTGGCCGAGGTTGTGGATACACTGACAGGCATGGGTTTTCGAGTCATTGTCCTGATGCCCGGTGCCAGGCTGGATCCGACCTCCCGGGCAGCTCTCAAGGACGTCAAGGCACCACAGAGACAGGCCCAGGTCATCGTTGCCGACCCTGGCAGCCCCAGCCCGGAGCCTGAAGCGTTTGCCGAGGCCGTTAGGAAGATGATCCCCCAACAGCCGTCCAGCCTCAGGTTCGACGAGATCGGCGGCAGCCGCGAGGGTCAGCCGCTGACCAGGCAAGGAGACAGCTCTGCAGGTGGTGAGACGGCCACGCACGAATATGCCTTCAACCTGTCGGCGGAGCAATCGGGATTGTCGGCCCTGCTGGATCTCGGTGCGGTCGAGAACGGCTGCGAGGTGACAATTAACGGCTCGCCGCCTCTTTCAGATCATTGGCCGCCCTACCGGCTTATCGTGACCGGTTGGCTCAAGCAGGGTGAAAACAAACTTAAAATCGTCGTCCGGAACAGCCCGCAGCCGACGTTGGATGAGTTTTTCCACACCCGGAGTTCGCCGGTTCTGGCCGGGCCGGTGGTCCTGCGGCTGTGGAAGTGATGCCGGGGTCAGCTCGATTGCGGTGACTGCCAAGCCGGCTCACACAAGCCCGGATTATCGGTGTGGAAAACTCGGTTATGTTGCAGTGCTCCACGGAAGCCTCAGGATGATGGAGCGGCAAACCGCGTCACATCCGCCCGGGGCAACCGCTGACGGCATGGCTGTTCGGCCCGGACTGCCGGCAGGAAATGGCATCGCTGGATACACTTCGCTCCGGGCACTCCGTCGGAGTATCAGGAGAACAGGATTCTGCGTTTTTCATGAGTCCTGGCGGTTGTCCGATAGTTCGTCACGAGGCCTTCTCGGGTCTTTTTGCAGTCCGAACGGAACCCTCTTTCAGGTTGTAAGTTATTTAAAGAAAGGTGTTTATATCATTAGGGCAGATTCGATCTGGCTCGAATCGGTCGCCATGGGTCGGGCAGCGGGTGGACGTGTGGCCCTTGAGGGGCTCGCGTGGCCTGTTTGACAGAAGCCTCTGAAGACGTATACTTGGCGGGCTCCGGCACCTGGTGCATATCAGAGACGGTATGCCTGCGGTTTGTCCGGGTTGTGGGTCTGCCTGGTGTGGGCTGCGACGCGTGACGAACCGAGAGACGCCCGCTGCTGTAGCTCAGTGGTAGAGCGCGTCCTTGGTAAGGACGAGGTCATGGGTTCAACCCCCATCAGCAGCTTTTTGTCAGAGGGCGGCCGGAGTAAAGCGCCTCCCGGCGGATGTGTGAGGGCCTGGAGGGAAAGGGCACGGTCTTTCTTCGTTCCGCATGCATCCGCGGATCGGTGACGGATATAGACGTTGGGAGTTTCGTTGTAGGTCAATGACAGGAACGGCCTGTCGGATCGTTGCCGGGTTGCCGGTTCATTCGACGCGATAGGCGCCGGATACGATTGCAGAACTGAAGGAGTTGATTCAATGGCCAAAGGCGTTTTCTCACGCACGAAACCACACGTGAACGTTGGGACCATCGGTCACGTCGACCACGGCAAGACGACTTTGACGGCGGCGATGACGCACGTGCAGTCGAAGAAGGGGCTGGCGACGTTCAAGAGTTACGACGAAGTGGCCAAGGCTTCCGAGAAGGAAGGCCGTCGTGACCCGACGAAGATTCTGACCATCGCCACTTCTCACGTCGAATACGAGACCGAAAAGCGGCATTATGCCCACGTGGACTGCCCCGGCCATGCCGACTATGTCAAGAACATGATTACCGGCGCCGCCCAGATGGACGGCGCGATCCTGGTGGTCTCGGCGGCCGACGGCCCGATGCCTCAGACCCGCGAGCATATTCTCCTGGCCCGCCAGGTCAACGTGCCGGCCGTTGTGGTCTTCCTGAACAAGGTGGATCTGGTCGACGATGCCGAGTTGCTCGAGCTGGTCGAACTGGAAGTCCGTGAGCTGCTGAGCAAGTACGATTTCCCGGGCGACGACACGCCGATCATCAAGGGTTCGGCCAGCGAGGCCCTGCTGCATCCCGAAGACGGGGAGAAGACCAAGTGCATCCAGGAGTTGCTGGACGCAATCGACAGCTTCATTCCGGAACCCACGCGTGACATCGACCAGCCGTTCCAGATGCCGGTCGAGGACGTGTTCAGCATCAAAGGCCGCGGCACGGTCGGCACCGGCCGTATCGAGCGCGGCAAAATCAAGGTTGGCGAACAGGTCGAGATCGTCGGTCTCGGTGAGACCCGCAAGACGACTGTTACCGGCGTCGAGATGTTCAACAAGACGTTGGATTACGGCCAGGCGGGCGACAACGTCGGTCTGCTGCTGCGGGGTGTTGAGAAAGACCAACTGGAACGGGGTCACGTGCTGGCCGCCCCCGGCACCATTACGCCGCACACCAAGTTCGAGGCCCAGGTCTACGTCTTGACCAAGGAGGAAGGTGGTCGCCACTCGCCGTTCTTCAGCGGCTACCGTCCTCAGTTCTACTTCCGGACGACGGACGTGACCGGCGGCCTGACGCTGCTGGGTGGGGCGGAAATGTGCATGCCCGGCGACAACGTCCTCCTGAAGGTCGAGTTGGGCAAGCCGATCGCCATGGAGGAAGGCTTGCGGTTCGCCGTTCGTGAAGGTGGCCGGACGGTGGGCTCCGGGGTGGTGGTCAAAATTCTGGAGTAGCATCGGTTTTCCGCCGTCCGACGCGATCGGTGCGGCAAGCGGTGCGATGGATCGACAGTTTTTCGGGCGGAGGCCGGTGGCAACCGGCCTTCGCCATTGTCTCTGGGATGAGGCGCTATGGCGAAGGCAGCGAAGCGAGAGTTTGTCTGGCTTCAGTGTTCCGAGTGCGGCGACCTGAACTACCGCACGTCGGTGAACGTGCAAGGGGGTACCCCCAAGCTGGAGCTGAAGAAGTACTGCCCGCGGAGCCGTAAGCGGACGGTACACAAGGTGAAACGGAAGTAACGGTCGACGGCAGCCCGTTGTTTCCGAGGCTGCTTGGCCGTGCCGGGAAATCGGAGCTGCCGGGGTCTTCGGACCTACCGGGCGGTCTGCCAAGGAGTGTAGCTCAATTGGCTAGAGCACCGGTTTCCAAAACCGGCGGTTGGGGGTTCGAGTCCCTCCACTCCTGTGTGTCTGAGGTGAAGTGACGGGGTGGTCGCGATGCCCCCGTCGGGGTGCGGGAATGGGGTGGTACAACGAGTAGATCGACGAGCGAGTTACACGGGCAAGAGGAGTCCGCGGTGAGCGACGATGTGGTGAGACAGGAATCGCGGGAGGAACAACCTCAACAACGCCCGACGGCCGAACCGTCGGAGGGGGGTGGCTTTGCCCTGCGGCTGTACAAGCCCGGACAAGGCTACTACACCCGTATCGGGACGGCGATTGGGATCGGCATTCTGGCCGTGTGGGGCGCTTATGCCCTGATGAACCAGATCGAGAATTCCGGACTGAGCGGGGCCTACAGGTTGCCGATTCAGTATGGGGTTCCCGCGGGTTTCATCATTGCGATGGGCGTCCTGGTATACTGGCTGACAGGTCTGTCGCGGAAGGCCAACGATTTCTTCATTGCCACTGAGGGTGAGATGAAGAAAGTGCGCTGGTCGACCCGGAAGGAACTCACCCGCTCGACCAAGGTCGTGATTTTCACGGTCCTGGTGCTGGGCGCCTTCTTGTTTGTGTGGGACATTGTGTTCATGCTCGTTTTCGAGGCCATGGGTGTGCTCAAGGGTGTACCCACCCTTGCCCGCTTGTTCGGGAGTGGATCATGAGTCGTCCGGAGACGGACAACGCAGACGCAGGCCAAGTCGCAGGCGAGGTCCCACCGGGCAACGCTTCCCCTGTCGGCGAGACCGGGGCGGCGGTGAAGGGCGTCGAGCCGACCCGAACCGGCATGAAGTGGTACGTCCTGCGGGTGGCCAGCAACAAGGAGGACCAAGTCTGCGAGACCCTCGAGCGCAAGGTGCGGATCGAGAACCTGCAGGACCGCATTGGCCGAATCCTGGTGCCGACCGCCAAGGAAAAGCGCATGAAGGCCGGCCAGGTGAAGATCATTGAGAAGAAGCTCTATCCCGGCTACGTGTTCGTCGAGATGGCTACGGAAGCGGACGGGACCATTCCCGAGAATATCTGGTTTCTGGTCAAAGAGACGACGGGTGTGGGCGATTTTATCGGTTCGGACGGCAAGCCGACCAGCATGAAGGACCATGACGTTGAGATGATGCTGTTGGCAGCGGCCAAGCCGGATGACGAGGCCTCGCTGCAGGGTCTCGAGTTCGTTCAGGGGGACAAGGTCAAGATCAAGGAAGGATCGTTCCAGAACTTCGAGGGCACCGTCGAGACCATCGACGAGACGAAGGGCATCGTGACGGTGCTGCTGACGATTTTCGGGCGGTCCACGCCGGTGGACGTCGAGTACTGGCAGTTGGAGAAGATTTAGACGGTCGAATGACACAGCGGGGTATGGGTCCGGTCGGTGCGGATCTGAGCTCCGGGAGAGGTTGATCACGTGGCCAAGGAAGTTCTCGTCAAGATCAAACTGCAAGCCCAGGGCGGCAAGGCAACGCCTGCTCCGCCGATCGGTCCGGCGCTCGGTCAGCATGGTGTGAACATCGGTCAGTTCGTTCAGCAATTCAACGCCCAAACGGGCGCGTTGAACGGCATGATCGTGCCGGTGGAAATCACGGTTTACAGGGACAAGACCTTCACCTTTGTGGTGAAGAGCCCGCCGGCGGCCGTGCTGCTCAAGGAGGCGGCCGGCGTCGCCCAGGGCAGCGGCGTGCCCAACAAGGAGAAGGTGGGCAAGGTGACCTGGTCGCAGGTGCGCAAGATCAGCGAGCGCAAGGCGAAGGACCTCAATGCTTTTGATCTCGATCACGCCGATCGGATCATCGCGGGCACCGCGCGCTCCATGGGTCTCGATATCGTAGAGGGTTGACGGGCAACGCGGCCGCTCGCCTGCGGTTCGGGGGGCGGCGGCGATCATGGCGGGGCGACGGTTGTGGCCCCGGGTTATCGTTCGGAGAGGGCCTGACCACGGGCCCGAAGTGTGGCTTCTCAGTGGGAGGCAGATGAATGCCGAGGCAAAGTGCCAGATACAAGCTTCAGTTGGAGGCGCGCGGCGACGCGGCGGCTCGCGTGTCCGTTCCGGAGGCGGTGAAGCTGATCAAATCCATGGCCGCGGTCAGACCCCAGAAGAAGGACTACAAGGGCCTGAAGAAGCCCAAAGGGTTCGATCAGACCGTCGAACTGGTCTGCTGGCTGGGCGTCGACCCGCGCCAGGCCGATCAGGCGCTTCGTGGAGCCGTGTCGTTGCCCAAAGGCATCGGCAAGTCCAAGCGGGTGATCGCCTTTTGTCCCGAAGACATGGTGGAAAAAGCCAAGGCCGCGGGGGCAGTCGAGGCCGGTGCCGACGAGCTGATCAAGAAGGTCAACGAGGGCTGGACGGACTTCGATGTCGCCGTGGCTCATCCGGCAGTCATGGGCAAGGTCGGCAAGCTCGGTCGCGTGCTGGGTCCGCAGGGCAAGATGCCTTCGCCCAAGTCGGGCACGGTCACGCCGGACGTCGAGCGGGCCGTTCGCGAATACAGCGCCGGCAAGGTCGAGTTTCGCACCGATGCCGGAGGCAACGTCCATGCCCCGGTAGGCAAGGCGAGCTTTGCCGAAGAGGACCTCGTGGAGAACATCGAGGCATTCCTCGCTTACATGCGGCGAAGTAAACCCGCAACATCCAAGGGCCAGTATTTCAAGCGGGTCTGCCTCACGGCGACGATGACTCCCTCGGTGAACCTGGACGTGAGTTGACACGCAGCGGAATGAATTCGGATGCAAGACGTTACGCCGGCCGTGTGACCGGCAAACAGATACGAGGGCACTGACATGGGCAAACCGACCAAGGATCTCATTACCCGCGAATACACGGGACGCTACGCCGAGCTGGCCGATGCCTGCGCCGTCAGCGTGATCGGCCTGGATGCCATCTCGACGAACAAGCTTCGCGGCGAGCTGCGTTCCAGGAGAATCTCGCTCCACGTGGTCAAGAACAGCCTGGCCCGGCGTGCTCTGGCCGGCGGGCCGCTGGCGCCGCTGGCCGGATCGCTGGACGGGCCTTGTGCCCTGGTGGTGGGCGGCGAGTCGATCATCGACGTGGCCAAGGCGCTGGTTGAATTGAAGAAGAAGTATCCGGGGATCGAGCTGAAGAAAGGGATTCTGGACGGTGACCCCGATCTGCTCGACGTCGAGCGGCTGTCGCAGATGAAGAACCGCGGCGACCTGCTGTCTGACGTGGCGATGCTGATCGCCAGTCCCGGCCGGCAACTGGCGGGCTGCATCGGCGGCCCGGGCGGTCGTCTGGCCGGTTGTTTCAAGGCCATTGCCGACAAGGACGGGGTCAGCCCATGAGGCTCGCCGAGCAAGCGGGCCGGAAATGAAGTTGTGCGGTTGGAGTGAGTTCTGGCAAAGAGAGTTTTCGGCAGTAGGACCGATCGTTGCGGATTGGCCCGCCCGGCGGGTTAAATGACATCAATGGGATGTCACCTATCAGGCGATCGGCGGACTGCATTGTGATGACGGGAGTTTGGATACCATGGCAGATGCACCAGCGAAGGAATTCAGCGCGGAAATCGTTGCGCTGGCGGACAAAATCGTGGCATTGACCCTCAAGCAGGCCCAGGAACTGGTGGACTGCTTGAAGGAGAAGCACGGGATCGAGCCGGCCGGCGGCGGCGCGGTGGTGATGGCCGGGCCGGCAGCCGGTGCCGGTGCGGCGGCTGCTCCGGCGGAAGAGAAGACCGCCTTTGACGTGATTCTGAAGAGCAGCGGCGACAAGAAAATCAATGTCATCAAGGTCGTGCGGGCGGCCACCAATCTGGGTCTGAAGGAGGCCAAGGACCTGGTCGAGGGTGCCCCCAAGCCGGTCAAACAAGGCGTTCCGAAGGACGAGGCCGAGAAGCTCAAGAAGGAGCTGGAAGAGGCCGGCGCTACAGTCGAAGTCAAGTAATAACAATAGGTTACGGAGATCGGGCCGACGGATTGCAGGCCCGCCCCCGGACGGTAACGGCAAGGTGAAGCTCGCGGCCTGTCCGGGGCTGTCGGTGCCTCAGGCTGTGCTCCGGCCGTTGATAAGCAGGGCCGCGGGGAGTGGCTGGCCGGTCCGTTTTGGAAAGGGGCTTGGCAGACGCTGGGCTTGGCGATAGAATACTGATCAACTCCGGACGGGTGGGGTGCGCGCTCGTCTGGGGCCAAGCAGCGAGGGGGCAATGGGAGAGACTCGGGGCGTTCTTGATCGGACTCTCTGAGAGATGCGCGGTGACATGAGGTTAGCAGGGCTGGACCTTTAGATCCATCATAATCCCTCCTCCGTGGGGCGAGATCGGCTGACGCGCCGGGCAAACGGGACCCGGTGGGGGCAGGACCGCCAGTCGAACAGATGGCCTCACGTTGGTTCTCCGTCCTGAAGACTGTGTGAGGCATGATGCGTTGGGCGCGAAGGGCGGCGTTGCCTTCGCGCGAGACGAATCGGCGTGACTCGGGTGTTGACGGCTGGTTGCCCGCGCGAGCGGCACCAGGCGGGCGCTTGTGGCGTGGCCCGCAGGAAAGGACAAACCGGTATGCTGAATCTTCAGGAAGTGCGGAATTTCGGTCGGCTCGGCGATACGATTCCGATCCCATCGCTCACCAACATTCAGACCGAGTCCTATGCGAGATTTCTGCAGCAGGATGTTCCGCCGGACAAGCGTGAGAACAGCGGCCTGGAGGCCCTTCTGAGGGAAGTTTTTCCCATTCAGAGCTACGACGGGAACATGTCGCTGGAGTACGTCTCCTACGATTTAAGCAAGCCGCGCTACACGCCGGACGAGTGCCGCCAGCTCAGGCTCACCTATGGCATGCCTTTCCGTGTTCACGTTCGGCTGGTTCGCAAGGACCGGGATGAGATCAGCGAGGATGCCATCTACCTGGGTGAACTGCCCGTCATGATGGGGGGTGGCGAGTTCATCATCAACGGCGCGGAGCGGGTCATCGTCAATCAGCTTCACCGCAGCCCGGGCGTCGATTTCATCAAAGCCCAGGCGGAGGGCGACCGTGCCCTGCACGGATGCCGGATCATCCCGGAGCGCGGGAGCTGGATCGAGATTAACGTCACCAAGAAAGACGTTCTGGCGGTGCGCATCGACCAGTCGGCCAAGATTGCGGCGACGACGTTCCTGCGGGCGATGGGTCCGGAATACGCCAGCAACGAGGCGATCATCAAAACCTTCTACGACAGCAAGATCAAGAGCGTGAAGGTGGGGGCCCTCAGGCCCGACATGTACGCGGTCAGCGACATCACGGAAGAGGAGAACGGCGAGGTGCTGGTCAAGGGCGGCTGTCAGATCGGCGACGCGGTTCAGCGCCTGCAGAAGTCCGGCGTCAAATCGGTCGCAGTGATCGAGCAGGTGCCGGACCCACTGATTCTCAACACCATGGCCGACGACGGCTGCCACGACTATGAGAGCGCCCTGCTCAAGATTTACGCGAAGTTGCGGCCGGGCAACCCGCCGCAGCTCGAGAAGGCCCAGAAGCTCTTTCATGAGAAGTTCTTCGACGAGAACCGCTATCGCCTGGGCAAGGTGGGGCGTTTCCGGCTGAACCGCAAGTTCAACCAGAACGTGCCCGAGACCGAGATGACGCTCCGGGTGGAGGACGTGGTCAACTCGCTGCGGTACGTTCTGCTGCTGCGAAGCGGCGAAAGCATCTATGAAGTCGACGACATCGATCATCTGGGCAACCGCCGTCTCCGGACCATCGACGAGTTGGCCGCCGAGGAGATGCGCAAGGGCTTTCTCAAGCTCCGCCGCACCGTCCAGGAGCGCATGAGCCTTAAGGACCCCGACAACCTGGGCCGGATCGCCGAGCTGGTCAATTCCAAGAGCATCTCGTCCAGCATCGAGTTTTTCTTCGGCCGGGGCGAGCTGTCCCAGGTGGTGGACCAGACGAACCCCTTGAGCCAGCTCACGCACGAGCGGCGACTCTCGGCCCTGGGGCCCGGCGGTCTGAATCGCAAGCGGGCCGGTTTCGAGGTCCGCGACGTGCACATCAGCCATTACGGCCGTATTTGCCCGATCGAGACCCCCGAAGGCACGAACATCGGGCTGATCGCCTCGCTGAGCATCTACAGCACGGTGGATGACTACGGTTTCCTGGTCACGCCCTACCGCAAGGTCGAGAAAGGCAGGGTCAACGGCAACGTTGCGATGCTGCGGGCCGACGAGGAGATGCGGGCGGTCCTGGCCCCGCCGGAGTCGGTCGAGCCGGAGACTGGCAAGGTTGTTCCGGGGCCGGTCCTGGCCCGGGTCAACGGCGAACTGGCGATGGTGGAGTCAAAGGAAATCGACTATATCGACATCTCGCCGAAGCAGACCGTCGGCGTCTCCGCAGCCCTGATTCCGTTCCTCGAGCACGATGACGCCAACCGCGCCCTGATGGGCTCGAACATGCAGCGCCAGGCGGTGCCGCTGCTGCGGTGCGAGCCGCCGATTGTGGCCACCGGCATGGAGAAGCTGGTGCCGCTCAACAGCGGCATGGTCATTCGAGCGTCGCGCGGCGGCACGATAACGGCCGCGGACGCCATGCGGATCGAGATCGACGGGACCGACGAGTACATTCTCCGGAAGTTCCAGGGTCTCAACGAGCGGACCTGCCTCAACCAGAAGCCGGTCGTGTCGCTGGGGCAGAAGGTCAAGGCCGGCGAGATCATTGCCGACGGCCCTGCCTGCAAGAACGGCGAGCTGGCCCTGGGCCGCAACGTGCTGGTTGCGTTCATGACCTTCGACGGCTACAACTTCGAGGACGCCATCCTGATCAGCGAGCGGCTTCTCAAGGACGACGTTTTCACCAGCATCCACATTGACCAGTACGACATCGAGATACGCGAGACCAAG
Source organism: Phycisphaerae bacterium (assembly GCA_030372985.1). Lineage (GTDB taxonomy): Bacteria > Planctomycetota > Phycisphaerae > UBA1845 > PWPN01 > JAUCQB01. Next base: position 861 of record JAUCQB010000268.1, on the reverse strand, counting down.
CTGGGGCGTGAAGAGTTCACCCGAGACATTCCGAACGTCTCGGAGAAGGCCCTGGCCAACCTCGACGAAAACGGCATCGTGCGGATCGGCACCCGCGTGGGCCCGGGCGATATTCTGGTCGGCAAAGTCAGCCCCAAGAGCAAGAGCGAGCTGTCCCCCGAGGAGAAGCTGCTGTACGCCATTTTCGGCCGGGCCGGCGAGGACGTGAAGAACGATTCGCTCGAGCTGCCCGCGGGAGAGGAGGGGGTGGTCATCGACACCAAGTGGTTCAGCCGCAGGATGCACCTCACCGACGAGCAGAAGAAGAACCTTGGCCTCCAGATGAAGGAGTATAAGAGACAGGAGGACACCAAGATCGTTTCGGTGTTCCGCAAGATGTGCGACGCCATCGAAGAGGGCACCGGACAGGTGATGGTCGACCCCTCCACCAAGCAGAAAGTCGGCAAGTCGGAATCGATGGAGGTGATTCTCGAGCAGGTCGAGTCGTTCAAGGCCCAGATCGAATCGGGGAGCGTCAAGTGGATCAAGCCCGCCTCGGTTCGGGACGCCGCGATGAAGGTTGTCGAGCGGTATTGGCCGCGCATCCGCGACATTATCGAGGAGCGCGAGCGGAAGCTGGCGCAGATGAAGCGAGGCGACGAGCTGCCTTCGGGCGTGCTCGAGATGGTCAAGGTCTACGTGGCCACCAAGCGGCAACTGGCCGTCGGCGACAAGATGGCCGGCCGGCACGGCAACAAGGGCGTCATCGCCAAGATCCTGCCCAAGGAAGACATGCCGTTCCTGCCCGACGGCCGCCCGGTGCAAATCCTGTTGAACCCGCTGGGCGTTCCCAGCCGTATGAACGTGGGTCAGATTCTCGAG
>JAUCQB010000267.1 GCA_030372985.1 Phycisphaerae bacterium | reverse complement strand
GCGTCAGATGTGTATAAGAGACAGCTTGGCATTCTGGGGGTGGCCGACGAGGGCGTCGGCCCTACTTGACGCCCGCCTCTTCCTTCCCCCCTTGGCAAGGGGGGACTGAGGGGGGTCGCCCGAAATCATCCATCCAGCAGCCCGGCCAGTTCCTTCTTCAATCGCTCCCTCGCCCGATGCAGCCGGACCTCCACTGTGTTCCGTGTCAGCCCCAGTATCCGCCCAATCTCGTCAACCGGCATCTCTTCGAGATACCGGAGCACTACCACCTCGCAATACCTCGCGGGCAGCCTCCGTACCCCGCGGCGAACCTCTGCCTGGGTCTCCCGGTCTAGCGTAACCTGATCTGCCGAGACGGAATCGGCCGCGTCCTCCTGCTGTTTGTTCCACAGCCGACGCAGTCTCAGCATTTCCTTCCGCCGGTGGCTCCGGCACTTGTTGATGGTGATCCGCGTCAACCAGGTGCCCAATTCCGACCTCCCGCGGAATCGCGGCAGGCCCTTCCACACCGCCAGGAACACCTCCTGCACCACGTCGTCCACGTCCTGCGGCCAGCCGAGCAATCGACTCGCCAGCCTTGCCACCTTGGCCTGATGGGTCTCGACAAGCAGGTCGAAGACGGCCGGATCATGCCGCGCGAAAGCCTCGGCCAGAATCGCGTCCTCGCCGCCCGCGGGGCAGGACTCCCTTCCCAGCCGGCATGAAATGCTCTCGGCCATGGCTACCCCAGTTAGACTATCGATCGTGCGTCGGACTTACAGTAGCATACGCGAATTCTGAGCTGGAGGATGCTGAAATGCGCAAATCGTTGGCCTGTTTGGTGTTGGCCGCCTTGCTGACGGGGTGTGCGAGCCGCAGCAATCACGCCCTGCGGGTTGACTGGCAGAAGGGTGAGCGGGATATCCTTACCATCCGGTCCGACCGCCTGCCGGGAGGCAAGCTCGAGATTTGGTATTTGGAGTCCTTCTGCCGAAGGGGCAGCACCGACCGGGACTGGTTTCAGACCATCATCCCCTTCGAGAGCCGGTTGGTGGCCGCCGACCCGGATGGCCGCTGGGTCAAGCTCAGGCATATCGTCGACGGCAAGGTGGTCATCGATCACCAGATCCGCGCCGGAGATGACGAGGTCGACATCCGCATGACGATCACCAATCAGAGCGATGAGTTCGTCGACCTTGACTGGGCCCAGCCCTGTGTGCGGGTGGGCAACTTCACCGGTCGGGACCAGGATGACTACATCGAGACGTGCTTCATCTTCACCGACAAGGGCCTGACCCGGATGCATCAGACGCATCGTGAAACCAAGGCCCGCTATGCGCCGGGACAGGTCTATGTGCCTCAAGGCGTCGACCTGAACGACGTCAACCCCCGCCCCCTGAGCAAGACCCGGCCGGTCAATGGCCTGGTCGGCTGCTTCTCCGCGGACGAGCAGATGATTCTGGCGATGGCCTGGGACCACACCCAGGAGCTGTTCCAGGGGATCATCGTCTGCGTCCACAGCGACGTTCGTATCGGCGGGCTGAAGCCCGGTGAGACCAAGACCCGGCACGGGAAGTACTACATCGTCCCCAACGACGTTCCCGCCCTGCTGGCCCGGTACGCACGGGACTTCGGCGATGGGTGACGCGGCAAGCAAGGAGTTCTCAGTTGTCGGTTATCAGTTGTCCGAATCCTGCGGAGTATTTTTACTCCTTTCGTCTCTTTGGGCGATTCATGCACGGTTGGACTGAGCACTGCGAACCAATCACTGAGCACTCCCATCTACGCCTGCCGCCGCGGTCCCCGGCGAGGCTGATCGGGAGGCGGAGCGTCGCTCGTTCGTCCGAAGACCATCCGGCCGGCACTGGTCTGCAGGACGCTGGTCACGCTGATGGTCACCGACTGGCCGATCTTGTCTCGGGCGCCTTCGACGACAATCATGGTCCCGTCTTCCAGGTAGCCGACACCCTGGCCCACCTCTTCGCCGGGCTTGATGATCTTCACCTGCATGGTCTCGCCGGGCAGAAAGACCGGCTTGAGCGCGTTGGCCAGATCGTTGATGTTGATCACGTCGACGCCCCGGATCTGGGCAAGCTTGTTGAGGTTGTAGTCGTTTGTGACCAGCCGCCCCTCCATCTTGCGAGCCAGGGACACGAGGCGCTGGTCAACGCCTTCGCGCTCTTCCTCGCGCGTCGCCCGCACCTCCTGGAACTGAAGCTCGATGGTCTCGAGATCCTGAAGCTTGTTGACCACGTCGAGGCCCCGCCGGCCGCGGTTGCGCTTGAGCTTGTCGCCGCTGTCGGCAACGGTGTGCAGCTCCTGAAGCACAAAACGCGGAATGATCACCGGCGAATCCACGTGCCAGGCATTGAGAATATCGACGATCCGGCCGTCAATGATCACCGACGTGTCCAGAATCAGCGGATGCTCTCCCTTGCGCTGCTTGACAAACTCGACATAGGGAATCACGAAGCGAATGTCGTCCTTGGTCTGCAGAATGAAACTCACCGCGACGTAGCAGCACACCACGCCGATCAGCACCTTGATGGAAGTCATCATCTCTTTAAAACGCGCCTCGCCGGGAGACGGTCGCGCAGCCGGTGCGACCGCGCCGACACGCTGCGCGGAGCCGGTCCGGTCCGGACCGATCACCGCCCACAACAACCGCCGGAACATGCCTCCCTCGGATGCGGAAGGGCGGTCTGAGTTCCAACCGGAATCCCGGAATTCCGCGTTGTCGTCCGGATAAGTTCCCTCAGGCACCGACGCCGAAGGCCAGAAACCGCCGATGGCATCACTCTCGAGTACCTTGGTCAGCGTGGACTTGTAGGGCAGCACCACCGCATCGAGGATCAGGCTCAGTCCGAAGGCCACCACCATGCCGACCACAAGCCCGAAGAACATCCCTGAGATCGCCAACAAGGATTTCTGCGGAATGAAGACATCGAGCGCGACCACCAGGCAGGCCAGCCCCAGTGCGAACGACAGGATCGCATAGGCCGGCATGACCCGCCAGCAATACTCGGCGACGCGCATCGCCACGATCGCCACCAGGGCCACAAAGATGAATCGAAGCACGTGCAGCACCATGGGATCTCTCCTT
>JAUCQB010000266.1 GCA_030372985.1 Phycisphaerae bacterium | reverse complement strand
TCATCCTCCGGCCGGTTCACCACCCGCCGCCAGCCTCGCGGCCGATCCACCGGCCAATCATCCAGCAGCCTTACTCGCTTGTCCAGCTTTTTCTCCCGGCAGGCCAGCGAGCCCCACGCCCAATCCTCCGCCCGCCCAACCAGCCGGGCCCGCAGGGCATTCCGCTCCACGTACCGGCACACCTTCAGGAAATGCCCGTCCGTCTGGATCGGAAAGCTCTTGAACCGCGACTGGTAGAGGTGCCCGTGGCCGGTGTTGCGACGATGCGCATGCCACCGCTGCGTGTGCGTCATCGTCAGCCACTGCATGAATCGCGACAGGTCGCCATCACCACGAGGCCACAGGACCAGGTGAAAGTGATTGGGCATCAGCGCGTACGCGCACACCCGCATCCTTTCCCGTTCCCGGGCCTCACCCAGTACCCGCTCGAACGCTTCGTAATCTCCGCTGTCCTCGAACAGATCCTGCCGGCCCGATACCCGGTTCATCACATGGTACGCCAGCCCGCCCACCGCCGTTCTCGGTCTTCTTGCCATGAAACCATCCTATCACGGCCTTGTTTCAATGTAAATGGCTTCTGACCCCTTTTCCGGCCCCCTTTTCCGGCCCCGGGAGTTGATGAACTCGCTTGGATCGATCGGGACCAGAAGACTCGGAATGCTGCTGTCGGGCGGCGTGGACCCGGTCACTGAAAGGAACATGACTGGCAAGGAGATTGCCGTCCAGGTTGTCTTGACTGCCGTCGAGGCTGTGCTTATTCTTGGCCCCGCAGTTGTCGCTGAGCTCGAGATGGCTGCGGCTGCCCGAAGCGCCGCCGGAGAATCGATCGGTGTTGCTTCTGGACGCATAGCCCCAAGGAAGGTAACGCAGTCCGTGGGCGACTTGCGTGCCGCTGGGATGAAGGACGCCCATCATGTGATACAAGATGCTGCTGTTCGCGATCTTCCGGGGTACAGCAGCAAGGCGGCCCCAGGGGTCCAACTGCCAGGTCCATCGACGCTGAAGGGATCACCGCACTACAACGCAACCCAGGTACAGACCCTTCGTGGAGGCGGGACGTATGCTGCGGAGCGTCGAATTGGATACAGAGCCTTGCGACGAGCTGGGTACACGGAGGTCGAGGCCCGACAAGTCATACAGCAAGTGGATGACTGGTTCCATAGCATTGGCGTGCGACCGTCTACGCCGACTCGCATCCCTGGCAATAGGACGGGAGGTTGATGAACATGACCTATCGTTTTGCCAACACGGTGAAGTCGGTAGTTGACCTTCTGGTTGCTGGAAGATATGCGGAATTGGAGCGGCTTACAGCGGGAACGAGGCTCAGTGCCGATGACATGGCCGGTGCTATACGGCAGTACGGCCGAGTCTTGGTTACCCCGCCGGAGGAGGCGTATGAAGACCTTGACGCAGTACAGGTCAGAAATGCATCACCGCCGCGATGGTCTGTGCGAATGAGCCTCTGGACAGTCGAAGAAGGTCGATCCGACCTGTCGCTCGAGCTGACGGTTGCGGAGAGCGGCGACGGCTACCTGATCGAAGTGGATGACATCCACGTCCTCTAACAAGCTGCGGCAGGCATCACCGGGGCCCGTGCCCTTTGCGGGGTTGCGGTCCCCGGTTCTTTCTTTGCGCCGGCTTTTACGGACAACCAGAAAACGGAACCAGAAAACGGGCCAGGAACCAGAAAACGAGCCAGGTTCGTTTTTTGCGCCTGTCAGTCGACGAAGACGCCCGGCACTACTACTACGACGAATACAACCGACTGGTCGAGGTCCGGGCGGCCAACGACGTCGCTGTCCTAGCCACCTACATGTATGACGCCCTCGGCCGGCGGATCGCCACAAACTGGATGCGGGGGGGCAGATTCTGTACTACTATGACGGTGCGAGCGTCATCGAAGAGCGGGGCATGAACGACGTCCGGGTCCGGCTCCACATCAACGGCAGCCAGTACATCGACGAGCGGGTGGCGACGTACACCGACGCCACCGACCAGTTCACCTACTACCTGCTGGGCAACCACTTCTCGGTTGTGGGGACTGGTAACGCCGACGGATCGTCGATCAACGGGCTGAACTACTCGTCGATGGGCGATTTCGCGGGCAGCGGCATGATCCCGACGGACCTGAACCAGGATGGGTAGGTCGACGGCGAGGATGCGCTGCACATGCGGTCCTGCATGGCCATGACATCCCAGGGCCCGCCCGAGCCGGACTGCCAGAACGCCGACCTGGACCACGACGGCGATGTGGACGGGGAGGACTCTGCCCGATTGAACGTCTGCCTGGCCGGCTCGTCTGTGCCGGTAGCCCCCGAGTGCTTCGGTCCCGCGGCCTCCGGCAGCTTCACCATGCACGGCCTGATGGTCGACGTCCTGGCCGACGGCAAGGCCCTCCTCTACGCCCGCGCCCGCCACTACGACATGAAACACGGCCGCTGGCTCCAACGAGACCCCCTCGGTTTCATCGACGGCCCGAATCTCTACGAGGCGTTCGGGGGGA
>JAUCQB010000265.1 GCA_030372985.1 Phycisphaerae bacterium | reverse complement strand
CGGATACGGTGAACATGGGGACTACAGGTCCAAGAGGAGGCATGAATCATGTGGCATGCGGTCAGATCGTGGAGTTGGCGCTTGTTGCTCATCGGCGGCCTGCTGTTCGCATTGATGGGAGCGGAATGCGGTGAAGGAGGAGCCAATTGCGAAGATATCGACGATCTGAGTGACTGGTTCAATTGTGTCGGCAATGACATCGAGGACTGGTTCTAAGTCCATCGGGTCGGACGGGGGGGAAGGGCCTGGGGAACACCATAACCATTGAGAGGCTTTCCCTGGTTTTCGGCCGGTCTTCCGGGAAGCACGATCGCGTGACCTGCGCGGTGTTTCGTACGATCGACTCGACGGCGAACTCCCGATCATGAGGTGGAGGCGCGATCATGTCCCATCCGGCGCAGAGGGGGTGTCGTGCGCATCGAATCGGCGACGCCCGTCTTACGCGTCGTCCTGCGCCTCCATCCGCGTGCCACATTTCCAGCAAATGGTGAATTGTCCCTCAATCGTCTCTCCGCAGCGCGGACAGCGCCATGGCTTCTTGCCATCCTGATCCCGCGCCTCGCCGGACTCAAACCGCTCGACGATAGCCTGGGCTTGTGCCAAGTCCTCATCCCGCAGAACGCACACCTCGGGCATCGCCAGGAAGAAGGGAATCTCGCCGCAAATGGCGGACATGTTCTCATTCTGAACGATGGTCTCGATACCCTCGTTCGCGAGCAATTCGCGGACGATTGCGATAGCGGCCCGGTCTTGAGATGCGAAGACACGCTTCATGCCCGGTATTCTCGCTCTTTTACCCCCGACATGTCAATCGAGTTGTCCAGGGAATGATCGGAGGGGAGGGAGGAGATGAGGTTGTGCTCGCGCCGGGTCGTTTCAATTGGGCGACGGGCCGCCTTGCAGCATTTTCAGCCTGGTCTCGTGCTGGGGCGAGGCGACCGCACCGCGCAGCAGCGGGTCGTCGGTCTCGACCATGTGCTGATACAGGCGGCGAGCGAGTTCGTTTCGGGTGGCCGTGTATTCCGGCTTGCTGGCCAGATCAACCTGCTCCCACGGGTCGCTGCTCAGGTCGTAGAGTTCCAGATGCCGGTGGAAGGCCGTCGCCGGGTTTTCCGGCACGACGGTGTCGGACCTCGGCCGCCACTGTTGCGAGGGATCCTGAAATGCCGGGGCGCTGGAGAAGTTGGCGATGAGTTTGTGCGTCTCCGTGCGGATGCTGCGCCGCGGGTCGTAGTAACCGTGATAGGTCAGCTCGCCGAAGATCACTTCGTTGGGCGTGTAGGCTTTTCCATCGAGTAGCGGTGCGAACGACCGCCCTTGTACGTTGGCGGGAACGGATATTCCGGCGAGTTCGAGGATGCTCGGCAGCATGTCAATGTTCGATATCATCTCGTTGCGGACAACGCCGCCGTGCCACCCCTTGCGCCCGGCGTGTCGCAGCAGCAGGGCCACTTGCAGGCCGGGCTCATAGACGCTGCACTTGGCCCGTGGCATCGCGATGCCGTGGTCGGTGGTGGCGATCACCAGCGTGTTTTTCTCCAGCCCCAGCTCCCGGATGGCTTCGATGAACCGGCCGAACTGCTCGTCCACATGGCGCACGGCGCCTTGCAGGCCGGCGAGTTCCTCGCGCGTGCCGGGCATGTCGCGCAGATAACCGGGCACGTCCACGCCCAGCGCGCTGTCAGGCTTGAGATGCGGGCCGGGGAAACCGTGGTCTCCAGCCGGTCGATCCGGCCCCTTGGGATACGGCAAACGGTGTGGCTCAATGAAGCCCGCATAGAGGTAAAACGGCCGCGTGCCCGTTGCGAGTTGCTTCAACTGCTCGATGACCGCGGTCGTGCCCTCGGCCGCCTTCGACTGGTTGATGTGCTTGTCGTACCCGCACCGCTTCGCCCCGGAGCGCGTTTCGTGGATCACGCCGACGGCGACGGTCTGATAGCCGGCCTCTTTGAGAAACTGGGCGAGATGCTTCTCCTCCGGTCGGAGATCCCACGCGAAATTGGCATGGGTGAGGCCCATGACACCGTTGTTGTGCGGATAGCGTCCGGTGAACAGCGAAGCACGCGACGGGCTGCACCCGGGCTGCGTGCAAAACGACCGCGCAAACCGCACGCCCTCTTCCGCAAACCTGTCGAGATTGGGCGTCCGGACGGTCTTCACGCCATAGCAGTGCAGGAATTGCCCCAGGTCGTGGCAATGAAACATCACCACGTTCGGCCGCTGGACGTCTGTGCCGGCTTCCACTCCTGTCGCCTGGGTACCTGCTGCAAGGACCAGGCTTGCGAGCATGATGCTGATTGCCACGTTCCATTTCATGGCCATTCCTCGATTGTCGATTTGTTCTGATCGGCGGAGATCGTCCAGATACTCTTTGGGCTGCATGCGCCGCCCGGCTGTGTCCGAGCATTCTAGCGCACTCCTGCCGCTCTTGAAAGCCCCGCACCCCTCGGGTTGGCAGAATACAGGGATATCCCCGCACATGGGCGCGGTCGCTCTTGCCTGTCTGCCTGCCTCTCCATATGCTACTGGCCGTGCGTTAAGCGAATGCGGGTCCGCCCGTCAGCGCCCGTCGCGCGATGCATCCACCCGCAAGTGCCTGAGATAAGCCATGAAGACGGCCGTTTCGACACTGACTGCATGGCTCATCGCGGCGCCGTGCTGTGCGGCGACCCTCGCGGCCCCTTCGGCCGCGGCGCTCCGGGAGTCATTGCTTGCCCCGCCGCAGGGCGAGGGCCCCGTGGCCGTCCGTGCGGCGTTTTACCTGCAGGACATCAACGCGATCGACGAAGAGGCGGAGACATTCCAGTTCTCCGGCGTCCTGACCCTCGTGTGGCGCGATCCTCGGCAGGCGTTTGACCCCGCCGCAGCGGGGGCGGGTGAGAAGGTGTACACGGGCGGTTACCAGTTTGACGAGATATCCCCGGCCTGGTATCCCCAGGTGATGCTGGCCAACGTGTCCGGCATGTACAACAAACATGCGGTGCTGCTGCGCATCAAACCGGACGGGACCTGCACGCTGATCGAGACGGTTAACGCCGCCGCCGAGGCGAAACTCGACCTCAGGCGGTGTCCCTTTGACAGCCAACGGCTGGAGGTGGTGTTCGAGGTCGTCGGCTTTGATACGAGCGAAATCATGCTCGAAGCGGAGCCGATGCCTGCCGATGTGGACGGGCGCGGCATCCGGATACCTCAATGGACGGTGACCGGCATGGGCGTCTCGGTCCGCAACCTCAGAGCCCCCTATGCCGGAGGTCAGGGAAACTCCTCCTCGTTCGTGCTGGCTATCGAGGTACGGCGTCAATCGTGGTTTCTGCTACGCCTGGTTGTCATGCCGCTCATGCTGGTCGTCGTGCTGTCGTGGTCGGTATTCTGGATGGATCAATCGTCGTTGGGTGACCGTCTGAGCGTGTCCTTCGTCGGCATCCTGACGGCCGTGGCCTATCTCATGGTGGTCACCGACAAGCTTCCCCACATCAGCTACGTGACGTTGGTCCACAGTCTGGTGACTCTGAGCTTCCTTCTGATGTGTGCCTCGGTGCTGGTCAGCCTCGTGGTTGAGGCCTGCGACAAGAAGGGAAACTCCGCGCTGGGCAATCGTATCGATCGCTGTTGCCGCTGGGCTTTTCCCCTCGTGTACGCCGGACTGATTTCAGGCACTGCGGTGATAGCGACGACCTGGTTCTGAGCAGAACCGCAGAGACAATCATCGTGTCGGGACCGGCATCGGGCCGATTAACGACGGGCTGGAAGCCGGTCCCACAAGTCCTGTCAGAGTTCCTTAACGCAGTTGATGATTCAGCGAGGCGGCCGGCGCGCGGAAGGCCAGGCTATTCCACGACAATACCTTCCAACCGGCAGTCGTCAGCCACAAGGGTCACATGGTTGCCCGGCTGGATGAACCGCTGCGGGTTTGCGAAAAACATGAAGTAGGTCCGCTCCGGGTCCGGTTTCTGCGGCACCTGCCGCAACGCCCCGATTTTGGGCGAGGAGGGGATGCGGAACTCGGCCCCCGTGGCCTCGTCGATCAGATACGGGCGCCGGCTGCGATCAAGAAACGCCCTGGCCCGTTCGGGATCCACGATCCGGTAGCGCAAGTCGAGCATATACCCCGCGGCAGACCGACGCATCGCCACCACCTCGATGCCATATTCGGCGGCCGAGGCGGCGGGACGTGTCGCGGATATGTCGCCAACCCCCGGCTCTCCGGAGGTCGCCATGGCGAGGCGTGGCTCAGCCTCGGTACCCTTCGCCATGGCATGCCTGGCCTGCTGGCGTGTTGTGCTCGCACATCCGAGCAGCGACGCCACAGCCACGGTCGCCAGGCAACGCATCGCACCTCGTATTGCCATCCTTGTTGCCGACATGGCTTTGCGGACCTCCATACTCTGCCGTCAGACGTTCCGGCCGCAATACCTCAGAAGGGCCAGACCACGTATTCGAGCGACCCGACGTTGGCCCCGGCGGGCACCGTCCCGGCCGGCACATAGAGCGAGAACGTGCCCGCAGTGGTCGGGCCAAGCGTCCCCGGAGTGAATTCGACGACACTTCCCGAAGACCCCGACAGTCCCGGCACGTTGAAGTTGCCTTGCGTGGACAACAGCAGGGTCATGGCGGGTATCGCGGCAGCAGCATCGATATCCTCACCACCGGCGCCCAGCGCCACATCACCGCCGTCGAACCAGAGCGAGAAGCTCCCGCTGGTCGCCGACCCGGTGCTGGTCGCGGTGAAGATCAGGAGATCTTCATCCGCCCCGGCGTCACCGGTCGTGGGCGTTGCATTACCAGTCGTGGAAATGACCAGTCGTCCGTCCCAGGCCACAGCGATCGCATCGAGGACCTCCTGGCCGGTGGTCAGTCCAACATCGCTGCCGTCGAAGTAGAAGCTGAAGCTCCCTGCGGTGCTTGTGCCCCAGGCGGTGGGCGTAAACCGGACGATGTCGGAGTCGTCGACGTTCGTGCCGTTCGGCCCGCCGGTCAGACCGGGAACGGTCGTGGCCGCAGTGAAGGAGAGCAGCAGGTCTCCGCCGGTCACCGCCATACCGCCGATGACCCGGCCGGTGAGGCCGACGGCGTCGCCGTCAAATCTCAGCGACCATGTCCCCTGGACCGTGTCGTAGGCGACGATATCGCAGGGCTGGACAGTACCGACGCCTGGTACCGTGGTGTTCACGGTGAATGACATCCACAGCTCGGTGGACGGAACCTGCACGGTCAGCGTGGCGGGGTCACTGGTGGCCGTGCCATAGGCGTTTGAGACCACCACGGTGTAGTCGCCCGCATCGGCTGCGGTCACCGGGTCGATAGTCAGCGAGTCGCTGGTCGCACCGGAGATCAGGCCGCCGTCCTTATACCACTGGTAGGCAAGCGGGGCCGTCCCGGTGGCCACAACGGTGAAGGTAACCGGGTCGCCCTCGGCGACGGTCTGGCTCCGCGGTTGGGTGGTGATGACCGGAGGCTCGACCACCGCAGTCACCGTCAGTGTGGCGGCCGCGCTGGTGGTCGACCCGCAAGCATTACTCACCACGACGTCGTAGCTGCCTTCGTCGGCCAGCGTCGCCGCGGCGATGGAGTACGAACTACCGGTCGCACCCGGGATGTCCACGCCGTCCTTTCGCCAGACGTAGGTCAGCGGAGCGGCTCCCTGGGCGTCCACGGTGAATGTAACCGGCGAGCCCTCGGGGACACTCTGGCTGGCCGGGTCGGTGACGATGGTCGGAGCGGCGTTCACCGTCAGCGTCGCGGGCGAACTGGTCGCCGTTGCGACACAGGGGCCGGTGATCACCACGTCGTAGCTGCCGGCATCGGCAGCGGTAACCGCATCGAAGTGCAGTGTCGATGCGGTCGCACCAGGGATGGGCACTCCGCCCTTGCGCCACTCATAGGCCAAGGGGGCATCGCCGCTGCTGGCCGTCACGCTCAGATCCACGGCGGCTCCCTCGCATACCTCCTGGCTGACCGGGTCGGTCGTGATCACGACCGGCGGGCTGACAGCCAGCGTGGCATACGCACTCGTCGAGCCGCACTGGTTGGAGACCACCACCTCGTATTGGCCGGTGTCCCCCGCGTCCACGCCGTTGATCGTCAGGCTCGTGGAGGTGGCCCCGGGCAGGACGACACCGTCTTTCTTCCACTGATAGGTGATCGGGGCGTCCCCGTTGGCGACGACCGTGAACGTCACGTTGTCGCCGGTGCATACCGTCTGGCTTTCCGGCGCGGTCGTGACCGAGATCGGATCGCCGGTACACAGGATTCGAATCATTCCTCCGGGCCCCATCGCCCCGGCATTGGTCGTGCCCATCCGGCGGTCAAAGAGAGCATATCCGCCGGAGCCCGGCAGGGTTACGAGCACGTCCTTGGTCTGAAGCGAGGGAAGGTCAACCCCACTCTGCTGCTTGGCATGGAGATACGGGCGCCCGTCCTCCGCCACGATCTTCATCGAGGCGTTGAGCAGAACAGGCGTGTGCGTCTGAAGACCGGCATTGAGGAACCGAAGCAGCAACTGATCACCGGCTGGTCCCACAGCAATGCCGGCGTTGCTCGGCGAGTAGGGCTCCCCGTTGATCAGGAAATACTTCGGATTGTAGTCAATGGTGCTGGTCCAGGGGGGCGCGCCGTACGACCCGTTGCCGACCGCGTCGTGCAGGTCGGGGTCGATCTCGCTGTACAGCAGCACGAACTCCCGGACGTAGCTGAGCGCGGGATAGGGAACGGTTCCGGCAGCGGCATTCTTGGTGACCGAGCCGTACAGGCCCATCTGCACCTGGACTGCCGGATGCGAGCCGCTGTGATACAGGTAGGTGCCCGGGCGCAATTGCGGCCAGGAATAGGCCTTGGTCTCCCCGGGCCCCGTCTCGTGGGTGAACGAGCGGGCACGCTGGCGGCCACGGCTGTCGGTGAACTTGACCGGAACCATCATCGCCTGCTGCCCCGGTATGACCAGCGAAACCGGAACGTCCAGGTTGTTGGTCAGGTTCACGGTCAACGAGGAATCGTTGTAAGGCACCACGATAACGGGTCCGGGCACGGTAATGGGTCCCGCGCCGAGGGCAAAGCCCCACATCGGTACGACCCGCCCGTCGGGCATCGTCTTGTTGACCGCGCCGGCACGAAGAGACACGGTCAACCCGAAGGCCGGCCCGGCAGTGCCGATGCAAACCAACAGAAGCGCGGCTCGGCTGATAACAGTTGCGGCTCTGGTATTCATGTTCGACTCTCCTGACTCAATGCCCGGCGATGGGCACCCACGGCGGCATGATCATCAGCATGGTCATGAGGCCGCCTGGAAATACGTCGTTGTTCGTCAACTCTTTTTCAGTGTGCGAGTGCCACATGTGCACGTATTCGGCGTCGGTGTTGCCTGTGCCCTGTCCGGGCGGGAGATTGCCGAATGTTCCCAGGAAGGGAGTTCCGCTGTACATCCCGCCGAAGGTCAGGGCCAATGGCTCGGGGAGAACCACGGGGATCGGCTTGCCGTGGTCAGGCGCGTACTCGTTCGGCTCCAGGGGGTCGCCCGGAGCGTGTCCGTAGATGTCCCAACCCAGGCCCTCGCCCGTCCAGGTAAAGATGGTGTCCACCGTCTGGCCGGGAGTAGAAGCGACGGTGAACCGGTGCTGTGACAGGTCGGCGCCGGCGCCAGGAGTGCTCTCCAGCAGTCGGCCGTCGACGGCAATCACCTTCATATGGTTTCCGTGCGTGTGGAATGGGTGTGACTGGCGCCCGCCGCCGATGATTCGCATGAGCACCTTGTCCCCCGGATGCATCATGGGCAGACAGTTGTATGGCTGGGCCGGCATCCAGGGCACCGCTGGCTCCAGCATCGTATCCGGCGCATTGCGGCCGTTGATGAACCAGTAATTCGGGAAACACTTGCTGGTGTCCACGCTGGCCATCTGCCCGAACTCGACCAGCCGGTGAGTCTGCAGGTGCATCTCGCTGAGCAGGAAGAGGAACTCGCGATCGTACATGGAATCCATGTGGGCGTAGGCCCGGGGCATCATCATGTCGAAGCCCGTCGGCCGGACGATGATCGCCCCAACCAGGCCCATGTCCACCTGCAGGTCGGGCTGCGTCCCGCTGTGGTACACGAACGTACCAGGGCGCGCGGCGGTGAAGGTGTAGGTCACGGCCGTAGCCCCGTTGTCCGGCGGGGCCTCGCGGGCGAGAAGGCCCGCATTCCCGCCGCTGGCGGTCACCCCCTCCATACCCGGGAAGACAATGGAGCAGGGGACGGGGAGCATGTTTCGCAGTGTGATGCTTACCGTCGCGCCCTGCTGGAGGATGAGCGTGGGTCCGGGATACTGCATGCGTCCGGTGGCCTGGTTGGCGTAGCCCCAGACATGGATGGCATTCCCGTCTCCGCCGTAGATGTGGCCGGGTTTGGCCGTCAGGCTGAAGCTGCTGCCCTCCAAACCGGGAATACCACCCTGGACGGCCGGAGAGAGCATACCCATCCAGCAGGCTGCCGCGAGCAGCCACAGGCCTCGATGACGTTTTAGCGAATTCATGGCTTACTCCTGCTTACTCGATCAAGGCGAAATCACGATTTCGGTCATCATGCCGCCGAAGTCCTCGGCGTCGTTACTCAGATTGTTCAGGTTGGTGCAGTACAGGAAATAGGTCCCCGCCGCGACGTTCTGGGTGTCGAGGATGACATCCGCCGACTGCCCGCCGCCCAGGGTGAGGCTTGTCGTTTCGTACGACAGGTCCGCGCCTCCAGGCCCGCGGAGCAGCCGGGCATCCTCACCGACCACGCGCATCGGTATGCCCAGGACGGTAAGAGTGTAAAAGTCCACAGTCGCCAGGCTGGAGACTCGCAGAAGAATGCGCTGCCCCTTTGTAGCCGTGATCAGCGAGGAGACCCGCTGCGAATACCGCGGCATGAACCCCTCCTCGTCGGCGCTGTTTAGCAGCGGCAGAGGATTAATGGTGTCCGGGTAGCCGCGGCCGTTGAGCAGCGGGTACTTGTCCTCCATCAGCGCGAACGGCAGCGGTTGGACGTCGTGACTGGCCTGGTGGAAATCCGGGTCGAAGGCCGTGATCTGTATCGGATAGGCCACGTCGTAGCCCGTGGAGCCGTCACCATCGTTGTAGGCGAACTTGGTGAAGCTGCGTCCGCCATGCACAAAAGCGGTCCCATCCTGCTTGGGCAGGACGTAGAGATTGCCCAACATGCCCATCTGCATGTGCTCGGTGGCCTCGACGTGGCAGTGGTACATGTAGGTGCCCGGCAGAACGATGTTATAGAAGTAGGTCAGCGTAAAGCCCATGTTGATGCTGATCGAGCCGTCGGGCATGCCGTCAAAGATCGGGGCCGCCTGCGGGAACCCGTGGTAATGAACGGTGTGCGGATCAAAGAGGTCCGGCCGTATCACCATGCCCACGTTGGTCAGGTTGAGGAACAACTTCTGGCCTTCGCGGACGGTGATGGTCGGAGCCGAAGCCTCGGCGCCCAGCATCATGTCCATCATCACCATGTCGTCGGGCGTACCCGCGGGCACCTCGCCGAAGCCGAACATGTACATCAGCCGGCCGTCGGCCATGTTGACGAAGCCATCACCGGCCGTGATGTGCATGCACACATGATCGTCGTCGGCCCCGCCGATCCCGTCCGTGTTGACCCCGTCGGTATCCGGCGGGCATTGCGACCACACCTCTCCCCAGACGGGCGGCGCCGCCCACAGGCAGGCCGCCAGGAGGAACGCTGTTTCCGCTCTGATGAACCTGTTCATGATTCACTCCTGAATTGATGTCCTGCTGGCATCATGGTTTACCCTTCAAGCCCCGTGAACACTCCCGATCTGGACGGCCGCGACCAGGCAGGCTGGAACAGGACCGTCGGAGCCGGCGTCATCCCTGATGAAGCCCAGGCCGACAGAAGCGGCTGCAACTGGCCTCCGCCTGCCGACCGGGCGAGTAATCGCGTGGGATCAAACTGAGCGGCCGCAATCGGAACGGGCTGTCCGCCGCGCTCGTCGGCCCCGATGTCAGGGCTGTTGCCCCTGTTATTGCCATCAAAGTCCCAGTCCAGGGCGGGCACGTCGGCCCCCGCAGGCAGCGCGGTGGTCGCCCGGTTGATCGCCGCCGACTGATTGGCAATGTGATAGTCACCGGCGCTCATGTTCAGGTCGGTATGCCGGATGGTCACCGCGTTGCCGCCTTCCTCGAGCAGGCCGATGCCCACCAGGTTGTTCAGATACGGACTGACGAACCGAGGATCTCCCTCGCGGTTGGTGTTGGCATATCCGGCCGTGCTGCTCAGCAGGCAGTATTGCGGGTTCAGGCTCCCGGCCGCCCCGGCCACTTGCAGGTCCCAGTAGAGTGGGTTCCTGGGCACCAGGCCGCCGGTATTGCCGTTGAGCGTTCCATCCCACGAGTAGGACCGGTTATGCCAGACGATGTTGTTGTACAACACCGGGTCGGAGAAAGCCTGCCCGGAGACCGCGGCCAAGTCTGCGCTGTGAGGCGTGGAGACGATACCTGCCCCCTGGGGCTCGGACTGCAGCAGATTGGCTGCCGGGAAGGCTACCGCCGCCGTTGCCGAGGAATCATTGTTGGCAACGGTGTTATGGATGATGTTGACCCGGGCCGCATCGTGCAGGGCGATACCTCCAGCCTGGTAGGCGGCGACGTTGTTCACGATCATGTTGTTGACGATGTCCAGGCGATACCAGGTATCGGGCGCCCCCAGAACGTCATCGCCGTTGATATTGATGGCCCGCAAGCCGCCGCCGCTGCCCGATCCGGCAATGTTGCCCTTGATCTGGTTGGCGTCGACGAGGACCGAGCCGCTGCCCGTTCCGACGCTGCCCGGTTCGGCCGGATTGGCCGCGGTGCCACCGATGTAGATGCCGCCGCCGTCACCGCCGATCTCGCCGCCGTAGAACACCTCGTTGAACATCACCCGGTTGCGGGCGATGGTCCCACCGTCACTGAGCCCGGAGTGGCAGATACCGCCACCCACATAGCGGGTGAAGTTTCCGATGACCATGTTGTCCGCGATGGTATAGCCATCGGCGCCGGTGAGGATGGTGATGCCCCCGCCACCGTTGATCCCCCCGTTCTTGGCGATCCAGTTGTGGTGAATGTTGACGAAGTCGTTGAAGGAGTCTTCGCTGACCGCGGGTGTCAGGACAGCCGGGGTTCCGACGGTGATGCCCCCGCCGAAGCTGCCCTGGTTGTTGGTGATCTTGTTATTGCTGACCCCGGTGTATTGGCCGTAGCCGTTGACGTACACCCCGCCGCCGGCAGTGGCCCCGAGGATCTGGAAGCCGTCGACGAGCCCCGGAGCGTTGGCGGAGAAGGTGTTTGCGTTCGCAAGCACGTAGACCGCCGGGGCCTCGATGGTGGTATAGAACCGCGGATCCTGCGAGATCGGGGTCACGTCGCCGCCGGCGATGAGCTGGTCGACCTTGTCATGCCAGTCGCTGACCCGGGTTGCCGGCCACGGCATGCCGTTGATCACGGTCGAACCCGCCCCCGAGCCCTGCAGCTTGACATTCTTCCAGATCACCACGTTCTCGTTGTACGTCCCGGGTTCTACGATAATCAGAGCGCCGGGGGCGGCGGCGTCGATGGCATCCTGGATCGGCGTGGCCGGGTAATTCCCGCCGCCGCGAACGTGCACCACATTGTTGCACCCACCGACGTGCAGGGTGATGCCCGGCAGGGTCGTGCGGTTGTTGTCGCCCCGCCTGACGATGAGCTGGCCGGTGACCACCTGATTCGTATTCACTCGGGCCCGGATGAGCGTGTCGCTCCAGGAGTTGATGCTCAGATCGACGTTTCCGACCCTCACCCCGCCCTGCTGCGTGCCGAAACCGTAGTTGCGGGTGATCAGGATCGGGCTGTTCGGGTCGGTGGGGTCATAGTTCGGGTTGGGTACCTGGGTCTGGCCGCTCGAACGGATCTCGATCACGTCGTTATTGTTGCAGACGATCGGTCCGCCGGTGGGGCCCATGACCGAATAGATGACCGGGGTCAGGTTGGGCGGCTCGGAGTCCAGCGTCCGGTTCGGATAGCCGACAAACGCCGCCACCGGAATCACCGGTGTGTCCAGGTAGGTCACTCCACCCGGCGTAAAGTTGAAGGTGTAGCGAGTTTGGGAGTAGCTGGAGTCGAAGAACGGATCGATCCTCGTCTGCCCCGGGTTGTTGGGATCGGGGATTGGTCCGGGGTGATTCAGCACGAAGGAAATCATGTGCGGGGCCACTCCCGATGGAGCCGGGATGTTGACCGAGTAGGTCGAGGGCAGCAGCGCGTTGTATGATCCGAATTCGTCGCTGTAGGTGCGGAGCAGCTCGTTCCCGTTGAAGTCCTGCCAGGAAATCGGGATCCAGGAGGGAGCCTGCTTCTCGCCGAACAGCGGGCTGCTGGGGTCGCCCTCGGCGGCCAGATCGTTGTTGATCACGCCGACCGCGCGGGCAGCCTTGGGCACCGGGGTGAAGAGGAAGAAGTTTGCCGCCGTGTTCTGCCCGCCCGAATGGGCGACCCACTTGCGGTCGCACAGCGGCCGGGTCTCTCCGGCGAACGGGGCCTCGACGGTCGGGAAGAGCGAGAGCATGTCGGGCACGACATGGTCGTCGCCCACGCAGACCGGAGGCGGGGTCGGGGGAGGCAACTCGAAGGCCATGAGGGTATTCGGCACGTATTCGTCGCCGAAATCGACGTTCTTGTCCTCTTCCTTCACCAGCTCGTAGCCAGGCGGGGTGGCCGCCTCGACGATGTAAAGGCCCGGAGGCAGCCCATCGACTTCCTCGCTGCCGCTGGCCATGCCGCCCGGAAAGTGCGAACCAATAGCGAATCCGCCGTCGAACACGCCCGGCCGCATCTGGTTCCACGTCCCGAAGTTGTCATAGCAGTCGCTGGCCAGCTCACCGTTGACCGTGATCGGGGGTTGGATGCACCCGGTGGGCTGGTTGTCGTCCCAACTGTCGCTGTGGGCGATCTGGATGGCATCGCCGGGGTCAAAGAGCCCGTCGCCGTCCCAGTCGACGTCTTCAGGACCCTTGGCGGCCGGGTTAGACGGGTCGTCGAACCAGCCCAGCGGATGGTTGTCGCGGTCAGCCAGGGTGACGACTCCGTCCCCGTCCAGGTCGTCGATCTCCGCATTGCCGTCGCCATCTGCGTAGAGGCTAATCTGGACCCGCGGGACGCCGGGCTCCCAGTCCTCGCCTGCGGCAAAGGCCGGGTCGTCCTCGGCCCGGGTGATCGCGTAGTAAACGATCCCGCTGACTCCGCCGCTCTCACCTAACTCATAGTCGCGCTTGCCCCAGTCGACGATGTTGGTCTGGCCGGCGTAGACCTGTATGCCCTGCAGCAGCGTGGCCCCGGCGGCATCGGACACTTCGGTGCGGGACAGGTTGTTGCCGGTGTTGGGGTTGACTTCCGCCTGGGGCTGGGGGTTCAGCTTGCCGAAAGACGGCATGTTCCAGCCGTCATGAGGCGGGATTTCCCCGCCGTAGTCCACCACGTTGGTGAACCCCGTGTCCCGGAAGCGGAGGAAATCCACCTCCGCAACCAGCCACTTGAAGAACGGGAAGATTCTGTTCAGGGCATAGTTGCCCAGCGGGTCGGTTGCGGTCGCCTGGTAGATCCGGCCGTCGCGGAAGCGGAGGTTGACGGCCTGGTCAGGCATGCCCATTTCACCCTCATCGCGGAAGCCGTCGCCGTCATCGTCATAGAACACGCTCCCTTCGAGGTTGGCCCACCACGCGAAGCCCTGGACATCCCCGAGGTTCAGGTCCATGTTCCCGTTGAGGTCCGGCAGGGTAATCGTGCTGAACCCGATGATGGAATCGAGGTTCTTGTCCAGGGTGACCATCTGGTACACGCCTGGGGGGATGTTTCCGATCGTGAAATTACCTTCGCTGTCGCAAGCCCCGAAATACACGCCCTGCGTGCCTGCGTTCAGGCCGATGAGCCCGGTCGGGATCGGCGGGCCGGAGAAGAAGCCCTGGGTCACCGGCGGCCGCGAGGTGTGGCTGTACACCAGCCGACCGGTGATGCTCCCGATTTCGCCAGTGGGATTAGGTAGGGTACTGAGGATGTCAAACGGCTGCACGAAGCCCATGAAGATATGAGTGAGGGCCGGACCGAACTCCACCAGGAGCGGTCCTTCGCCCGCCTTGACCCACGCGTCAATGACGGGGGAGCCTTCAATGGTCGTGGTCTGAATCCAGTTTTGACCGGCTGGCGGGCTGATCGTCACCGCGTACTTGCCCTGCGCAATGTTCTCGATCACCGCCTCGCCGTTGGCGTCGGTGACGACGAAGCCGCTGCCCATCATGTCCACCTCGAACCCGCCGCCGTCGCTGGACTTGTACGTGGTGCCCAGCGGGTTGCCGAAAACGTCCATCATCTGCCCGCCAAGCATGTCGGCGATCTGCACGGTGAAGCCCGCCAGGCCTTCCTCGGCCGGCGGGTTCGGATCGTTGTTGATCGGAGCATGATCGTGAAAAACAAAGATGGTAATCTGCGCCGTCGGGATCGGGTACGGGTTGACAATCACCGTGACCGTACCGTTCGCGTCCCATGCGTTCGTCCCGCTCATGGTGTAACCGGCGTCGGGCAGCACCGAAACGAAGTACCTCTTGGTCGCGTCCGGCACTGCGATAGCCGCCGTATCGGTGTCGCTGTGCCCGGCGCTGACCGTCGGTGCATGGCTCTGGTGAATGTCCAGAGCAATGACGTTGGCGGTCGAGACGCCCGGCGTCGGCTGGTTGGTGTTGTCTTCTTCCAGCAGCCAGCGGAACCCGCTGACCGGGTTGCCGGCCGGGTCGCGGACCTGGACGGTCACTCCCAGCAGGTCAAGGGGTAACGCCATGGCCACCATGGCGACGACGATCCCGCATGCGACTGGACTGTGGCGATTGTGAGCGTTTGTCATTTCCATACCATCCTTCCGTCTGTCACGGCCCTTAGAACGGGGTCCTGTATTCCTCTGCGTTGCCGAACACCGGTTCCGGCGGCACTTTGTCGGCAGGCCCTCGCATCTCGGCGATACGATGCGCCGTCAGTCAAGGCGCGTCGTACCGCGAGAGAATCGACTGCAACGCCTCCCGATCGCAGCAGCCATTCGAGCAGGTCAGGTAGTAGCGGGCTCCTGCTTGGAGGGCGGCCCGCTCAACCTCCTCCTCCGGCTCGGTCCCGACGACCGCGATCGGAACGCCCGGAAACGCGCCGGTCAGCATTTTGATCAGTCTCGCGGCCTCCGACTCCGGTCGCCGCATGCCCAGGATCAGAAGAGGGGGACGCAGCCGCCGCACACTCTCGAAAACCGCATCGGCCGAGTCCGCCTTGAGTACGGTTATTCCGTGCTGCGCCACCAGGTCGTCGATGCAGGCCTCCACGGGAGTGCCGAACGAAACGGCCACCGCTCGTGAAGTTTGAAGCTTGGTCATTCCGGCGTCTCCCCGGCGCCCGCGGGCTTCGGCCATGCGGACGCCTCGGAGAGGATTCCTTTGCAGGTGGCGTGCCAGACTGAAAAAAACGGCCGTGAATCGCACATCTCCCGCGGACGCCGCCGTTTACGCTCCGACCGGTCCCCTGCCCCGCCGAAGGACGATGAAAGCCTACGATGGAAGCTTGTGTTCCTGCGTGGACCGTGCCGGTTCATCCAAGCTTCGATGGGCTCTTGTGTTGCGGTACGATGGAACATTTTGTGCCAAAACGCCGAGATGCCTCGTCATGATTCACCTCGAAGGAATGGAACGACGAAGGCGGAACGGGCAAACCACCGCTGTCGGTTGTCGCAGCTTTGTTGGCAGCAAAGAAAACGACGGAGGCAGACGATGCCTGCGATACGTCTGAGATCGGTGGCGGTGCGGCAGGTCGGGGTTCAGCCGACGATCCGCGTCTCGATGACCGGCATCAACCGAAGAGGTTAAGGAGGCAATCGCTGGACCAGCAACAGTCAGTATACAGGTAGGCTACTGCTGTTGCGATCAACTTGTGCCGTTGTATCAACCTGGCCAGTCGGTGACGTTCGACGCCGAGCAGTTCGGCCGCCCGCGTGCGATTGCCCGATGCCGCGGACAGTGCCTGCCGGATCGTATTACGTTCCGCCAGCGCCAGGGTTGTGGGCACGCAGCTCTCGGGAACGCCCGAACGGATTCTGCCGAAGGCGCAGGTGACCTCGGCGACCGTCTCCTGCCGCAGGCTTTCCGGCAGATGCTCGGGCAGGATCAGGGAGCCCGGGCAGAACACGCAGGCGTTCTCGACGGCATTCTGCAACTCCCGGACGTTCCCGGGCCAGGCGTGCCGGCTGAAAATGTCCAGCACGGCGGGCGAAAGCTGCTTGGCAGGCTCATCATAGATGCGGGCCTGTTCGGCAAGGAAGTGGTTCGCCAGGGCAGGGATGTCACCACGCCGCTGCCGGAGCGGCGGCACCTGCAAGCGAACCACATTCAAGCGGTAGTAGAGATCCGTCCGAAATGTGCCCTTCCGGACCATGTCCTCCAGATCCCGATGGGTGGCCGCGATGATCCGCACATCCACCGGGACCGCCCCAGTGGAACCCAGCGGCGTGACGACGCTTTCCTGGATGCAGCGCAACAGCTTGGCCTGAATCGCCGGAGGCAGCTCGCCGACCTCGTCGAGAAAGAGCGTGCCATGATCGGCGGCCCGGAACAGGCCCAGCGTGGAGTGAGTGGCTCCGGTGAAGGCCCCCTTCACGTGACCGAAGAGCTGTGATTCGAGCAGCGTGTCGTGCATGGTGGTGCAGTCAACCACCACGAACGGCCCCGCCGCTCGGGAACTGGCGGCGTGAATATGCCGCGCCACCAGTTCTTTTCCGGTGCCGGATTCACCCAAGGTCAGCACGGTGCAGTTGCGACGACTGACCATTTCGATTTGCCCTGCCAGGCGCCGAATCGCAGAAGCTGTCCCGACGATCCGGGGCAGGCTGGGAACGGGTTTTCCAGTCGTCGCCATCGGTCCTTCCTCCTTAGACCTCAATACCACGCAATTCGTCAGCGGGCATTCACCGGTCTTCTGCAGGGTGGGATCCAACAAGGTCGCTCGACCGCCACTGAGAGCGTGGTCCGCGCATCCTCGCCGTCTCGCTCATGTCGTCCCGTCCTCGACCGTCGCTTCACCAACCCAAGGCCCATCCAGGCAACATGGCACGTCTGTTCTGTTCCCTCGAAATGACATCCCACAACAGACTGGCAACGCTCATCTCTGCACGTGTGAGGCCGACATCCTTGCCGGTTCCCCCGCAGAGCGGAACGCCGCCCACCTGCTGAGATCAACATACGACACACCTCATCCCTGACACCTTACCTGACCGCATGTCGGACGAGGCCCAAAGAATCATACTGATGTGGCTATATCTGCCATTAGAATTTGGCACATCCATCCTTGTCCCGCCTCAGTCCATCCTGCCTCGCAGGGCCTGAGGCAACCGTTTTCAGGCAAACACCCACCTCCCTGCATATGTTTATCTTGTAGCCCCGCTCATCAGGAACGGCCACTAGGTTTTGACCGGGGATTCACAAATCATCCTGGCTGAACAGTGATCCGGCCAGGGCTTGCACCTGAACAGACGTTCTGTGCCGTTTCCGGTACATGCGCCGCCGCGCCCGTGTTCAACGCGCCTTTATCGAAATGTCAAACTCAACACCGCCACATGCCCTTCGCCCATGAATCACTCGCCCCAGGTTCGTGCACTGGTCGTCCTCAGAAACAGACTTGCCTGCGCGCCTAGTCCACCGCTGGTTCCCCGAGGCGGACCTGCCGGACGCTCTCGGGGCGGACCTGCCGGGGTCTTCATGGCTTCGTTTGCCCATGGTCCTGGATGGGGCCGGGGTCGAGTTGAAGTCCGGGGTGCCTTACCGGCGACCTGCGCAGTGTTTCTTTCACCAGAACTGCCAGTCGCCGGTTCTGATCACGTACAGATAGAGCACCAGGTTGGTGACGCCATGCGTGATCATGAGGCACAGCAGGCTCTTCTTCCAGTACATCAGCCCGTTCCAGGCCAGCCAGCAGAGTATGCTGACACCCCAGTTGTCAGGGTGTTGAAGGCAGGAGAGCAAGGCCGTGCCGATGAACGCCCGCCAGGCGAAAGCGCCCAGCGGAACCCGCTCGAAGCGGTCCCAGTTGATGAAGGCCCGAAGCAGGAAGCCGCGCCAGAAGATCTCCTCAACGATCGGCACGGTGATCGTCGCGACCGCGAGACGTAACATCACCTGCGACGCCCATGAGAGCGCGGTCAGGCCCTCGCGCGGGTCTTTGACCTCGAGGACGCCGGGGAACACGAAGAACCGCCCCCCGAGGTGGATCTGATCGAACAGGTACTCGCCGCCAACCCACAGCACCGCGCTCAACACGCCCGCGGTGATCGCGATCGGCCAGTGGGGCTTGCCCAGCGGCGGAAAATGGCGACGGAGAGACCAGAACACCAGCAGGCCCAGGATGCCCCGAGCGGCGGTGGCCCACGGCAAGTAGGCGGCCGGCACCCAGTCCTTCAGGGGCAGGAGGAGCAGATACGCCAGATAGGGGGCCATGAAGACGAAATCAGGGCGTCGGCGAGCCAACTGGGTCAGCCAGGCAGGTTCGACTGCAGACGGAGCCCCCTCCGCATCGGCGCGAACCGGCGTCGCAGGGGAAGCAGCGTCCTCGCCAGGTCGGTCGGCGGCGCCGACCGACTGGCCAGGGGGATATGTCTCCATACGCTTCTGAGGCTCTATCTCCATATGCTCTCCGGCCCATCTGCCGCTGTGGACACCTGTTCAACTCCGTCTCTGCCGCGTGACCGCCCGCCAGTATACGGCCAGAGCCCCCAATCGAGAAAATCAGACCGGTCTCCATGGTGTACGAGCCGGCGGCGAAGTCTTCCCTCGTTATCGGCCGAAGAGCCCCGCAGGTCGATGAATACCCTTTGTGATCCCCTTACTTCTGTCGCCTGCATCGAGTCTGTGGCCATGTTCGATGAGTCCGCCCCGAGCGGCACGACGGCCGGGACCGCTGCCGGTGGCCATTCAGTCCAGAGTGGGCTCGGTTGACGGCTGTGCGACCACTTGCAGAGCCCGAGATCAAGCCCCCGATGAAGCTGGTCGGCAAGCCTGTTGAAGCAATGCCGGCTGATCCGTCATTGTCCTCAATTGATTCCTCGCCTGACACCGCATAGGCTGCTCGACATGCGAGAATCCCATCGCCGCCTGCTGCTGGACCTGCTGTCCCTGCCAACATCGCCCTTTCACGAGCACGCAGTCATCGCGTGCATCCGCGGGTGGGCCGCCGGACGGCCGGGCATCAAGTTGACGGCCGACCGCTACGGAAATCTCCGCCTCGATCTGCGTCGCGGCGGTCGAGGCCCGACGCCGGACTTCTTCTTGTCGGCGCACTTGGATCACCCAGGCTTCGCCGCCGTCCGAATGCTGGATGACCACCGGCTTGAAGCCAGGTGGCACGGCGGCGTCCAGCCCGATTTCTTTCGCGAGGCTCGGGTGCGCTTCCACAGTAATCGCCGGTGGGTCCGCGGAAGAATCGACTCGTACGAGGTGACCGACGTCATGGGCCGGCAGCGGGTTTCGACGGCCGTCGTCTCGGTTTCCCGACCCGTCGCCGTCGAAGCCGTCGGCATGTGGGACCTGCCCAATCCGACGATTCGTGGTTCCCGCCTGTTTGCCCGCGGCTGCGATGACATCGCCGGTGTGGCCGGCGCTCTGGCCGCACTCGACGTGCTGCACGACCTCGGCAAACCGGTTCACATGGGTGTGCTGCTCACCCGTGCCGAAGAGGTGGGCTTTGCCGGGGCCATCGCCGCGTGTCGCAGCGGTTTGTTGCCGAAGAAGGCCCGCGTGTTGTCCGTGGAATGCAGCCCCGTCCAACCGGGTGTCCAGATGGGCGGCGGGCCCGTCGTCCGCGTGGGCGACCGCATGTCGGTGTTCGACAACGGCATGATCGCATGGTGCCACCAGGTGGGCGAGGCTTTGGCACGAACGACGCCCGATTTCGCGTTTCAGCGAAAGCTTCTCGACGGTGGCTCCTGTGAATCGACCGCCTACCTGGAGTACGGCCGCCCGACCACCGGCCTGAGCCTGCCCCTGGGCAACTACCACAACATGGACCACCGCGCCGGCCGCATCGCCCCCGAGTACATCGACCTCAAGGATTTCGACCGGCTCGTCTGCTGGCTCGTGGCTCTGGCAACGGCGGAAATCAGGTCGAAACGCGGCTCTCCCACGCTGCGCCAAAGGTTCGACCGCGAACATCGCATTTGGGGGCCGATGCTGAAGCAATCATCGTGGTAGGGCATGGTCGCGCGAAGCGAAACCTGCCATGACAGCCCAACATGGAAGCTGCCTGGATGGGGTCATGACGCCCAGGCAAGCCTGACTCACCCCAACACCCCTATCTTCTCACCACCCTGATTCTCGATCTCCAGAACCATCTTCGCTGTTTTCCTCTGAGGAGGGACCAGAACATCGAGCCTGAACTCTTTCCGCGGATCGATGACCATCGGCTCGCTCTGCCAGATCGTCTTCCCATCGCCATCCACCACTCGCAGCCGTGCCGTTCCGAGATGGAACACGCCGAAACGACCGGTGACGCGGCAGCTTTCTCCCTGCCCGACCGCCGCCAGCCGCTCGCAAACCACGCCGGCCGGCGAGACCTCCAGCACCGGTCCCCTGCAAATACACGCGTACCAGCTCTCGCGATGGCGGATCGACTCGCCGGGGGCGCACCGCCTGATCCCGCCAAGCAGTTCCATTTCAACGAACGGCTGGCCCGCCGGCTCGGTCATGAATGAGCCGTAAACCTCGATCGGCCCGTTGCCGTCCACGTGGCGGGCTTGCGCGTCGGCGTCGAACGCCTTGACATACGTCCACCCGGTGTCGTGGTCGACGGCCGCAACCCACCACTGCCCGGCATGCGAGGCGATCTTGCACTGCTCGGCCGCGTAATGGATCGCCAGCACATCGGTCGGCAGACTCTCGTCAAACTGCCCTTGTTTGGCGGGGTCGCCGGGCGTGAATACCGTATACTGCTGACGGCCGTCGTGAACCGGAACCGGCACGTAGACGCTCAAACGCCGCAGCGGATGGGGCGCCGGCCTTCGACGATCGGCCGCGTCGATCTGCGTGAAGTCCCAGATGTAGAACTCCAGCGGGTCCGTGCCGCGATTGGTCACCACCTCATCAACCGTGACGTGCGTCGAGCCGCGCCGAACGACAATGCGGCGCTCCATTGAGACCGTGGCGTGTTTGCGGGTTCCCGGTCGGCTGACCAGGCTTAGCTCGTGGCAATCGGGCCGATCGACCTGGCGCCGCGCCTCATACGGCCCACCGTGCGGATTGAACGGCTGATCGTGCACGTTCCAGACCGTTTCCGGCCCGATGCACACGTAATGGCCGCCGAAATGCACCGACGCCGGTCGCCCGTCCACCGGATAGGAGCGCCCGCGCTCGTTCGGGAACACCAGGAAGGCGTCGTCGCCGCCGATCTCAAGCGATAGCGTTCTACCCCCGGCGGCAGGGACGTGCCGCAGAGTGATCAGGCCGTTGGTCTGCTCGATTGCCTGCCACCCTTGCCAATCGACGTCCCGTGTCACCACGGCCGGAGCATCGACGGCCGGCCCGCCCGACAGGGAACCACACCCCGCCGCCAGACAACAGGCAGGAACAACGGCACACAGAGATCTGTCATACATGCGCCAGCGTCTCCTCGATACTGCCAGATATGATTGCAGATTTCACATCACAGATTTCAGATACCCAACTCCGCTCACCGCCGTTCCACTCCCGGGCCCTGCTTTTGGCCTCGTGCTTCGCTCCGCGCCTCCGATCCTGGAATTCGCAATTCTCCATTCTCAATTCCTCATTCCCAATTCTTCCGGCCGTGTTATACTCATTCCCGCCGAACACTCAAACAAGGCAGGTGGTGCCATGCTTGCCAGAACCTTGATTGCCTCGCTCCTGCTGACCACGGTGATTCCGTCGCTCGATGCCGCCGGGACGGCCACGTCCGACCGGCGCTCTTTGCGTCGAACGCCCGTCGTCGAGGTATTCGAGAAGAACCGCGGGGCGGTGGTGAACATCTCTGCCACGCTGGAGGTCGAGAACTACCAGAGCATCTTCCCCCAGGGTCTGTTCAACGAGTTCTTCGACGAAATGCTTGCGCGTCCCGTCCGGCGCAAGTACACCAGCATCGGCAGCGGCTTTATCATTCATCCGGACGGTTACGTGGTCACCAACGCCCACGTCGTCATGCGGGCCGTCGACCAGCGGGTGATTTTCGCCGACGGGACGGAGTTTGAAGCCGATCGTGTCGCCGTCGACGAGAAGCACGACCTGGCCATTCTCAAGATCAACTCCAGCACGCCCTGCCAGGCGGTTACCCTCGGCCGAAGCGACGACCTGATGATCGGCGAGACGGTCATCGCCATCGGCAACCCGCTCGAATACCAGCACACCGTCACCTCCGGCATCATCAGCGCCCTGAACCGCACGCTGACCTTCAGCGACAAGGTCGAGTACAAGGGCCTGATCCAGACAGACGCGAGCATCAACCGCGGCAATTCCGGCGGCCCGCTGCTCAACGTCCTCGGCGAGCTGATCGGCATCACCACCGCGATCCGCGGCGACGCCCAGAACATCGGCTTTGCCATCCCCGTCGACCAGTTGCACAACCTGCTGCCCGAGATGCTCTCCATCCGGCACCGCAAGCGGCTTGAGGTTGGCCTGCGGCTTGACTGGCATGAAGGTGTCCGCGTTGCAGAAGCCAAGGGGCCCGCCGCCCAGGCCGGAATCAGAACCGGCGATGAGCTGGTCAGCGTGGCCGGCAGACCCATTCGGCAGGATGCGGACTACTACATCTATCTGCTGGGCATCACGGCCGACGATTCGTTGGACATGGTCCTCAAGCGAGGTTCGCGGGAGATCAAGGCCACGGTCAAGCCGACCACGATCCCCATTCCCGATGCCGCCAAACTCCTCCGGCAGCGAACGGGCCTTTCCGTCCGCGCGCTGACCCGCGAACAGGCCGCCAAGATCCACCCGCAACTGCGGGCCGGCCTGCAGATCACCAACGTCGAGTACGGCAGCCCCGCCCACCAGGCCGGGTTCGTCGAAGGCTACATCATCGTCCAGATCGGCAGGTACGCCCCCAACAACCTCGACGAGGTGGCGGTGCTCCTGGAGAGCCTGCCTGTGGGCGAGCGGGTCCAGTTCCGCGTGCTCGAAGTGCAGAGACGGCAGATCCTCCTCCTCCAGGGCGACCTGACCGTCCGCTAGCGGGTGCCCCACGTCGTTATCGAGGTGGGGGAGCGACGATCGTCGGGCGCCGCCCCACCCCCCAGCTAAGAGCTAGAAGCCAGTAGCTAACAGCTGGTCGCCAACCGCCTATAGCGGCCGTCGACCCCCAGCAGGTATATTGCAGAGCATGAGAATCGTCGTCGCCCCCGACTCATTCAAAGAGGCCCTGCCCGCTCGGCAGGTGTGTGAAGCCATCGCCCGCGGCATCCGTCGTGCCCGGCCCGACGCAGCCATCGACCTGCTGCCGATGGCCGACGGCGGTGAGGGCACGGTTGATGCTCTTGTGGCGGCCACCAACGGCCAACTGCGCGAATCAACCGTGACCGGCCCGCTCGGCGAACCGGTGCGGGCCTGCTGGGGCGTACTCGGCGACGACGGCGGGACGGCCGTGCTGGAGATGGCCGCCGCATCCGGTCTGGGGCTGGTTCCGTCCGACCGCCGTAATCCGCTGCTGACCACCACATGCGGTACCGGCGAACTGATCGCGGCCGCGCTGAACAGCGGTGCCCGGCGGATCCTGATCGGCATCGGCGGCAGCGCCACCAACGACGGCGGTACCGGGGCCGCCCAGGCCGTGGGCGTGCGATTCGTTGACCGCAACGGCCGCGTGCTCCCCAACGGCCTGTCGGGCGGCCAACTGGGCCTCATCCACCGAATCGATCCGGCCTCTCGCGACCCGCGCATCGGGCAGGTGCCCATCGAGGTCGCCTGTGACGTCGATAACCCGCTGTGCGGCCCTCGCGGTGCGGCCGCCGTCTACGGCCCGCAGAAAGGCGCTGATCCCGAGAGCGTTCGGATTCTCGATCAGAATCTGGCACACCTGGCCGACGTAATTCAGCGCGATCTGGGCATGCAGGTGCGCGACACTCCCGGTGCCGGTGCCGCCGGCGGTCTGGGCGCAGGCCTCCTTGCATTCTTCGACGCAAAGCTACGGCCAGGAATCCAGATGGTCATGGATGCTCTGCGGTTTTTAGAACGGATCGCCAGCGCCGACCTGATCATCACCGGCGAAGGCCGCCTCGACCGCCAATCGATGATGGGCAAGCTGATCGAAGGCGTCGGCCGCGCCGCGAAGGCCGCCGGCGTACCCGTCATCGCCATGGTTGGCAGCATCGGCCAGGGCGCCGACGATGCCCTCGAAGTGCTCCAAAGCTACCACTGCATCAACCCGCCCAATACGCCGCCGGCCGAGGCTCTCCCCCAAACCGCCACCCGCCTCGAACAAACCGCCGCAAGAGTCCTGTCAGATCGCTGACAACGGCAGACTGACGACTGGTCACTCAACCCGCGGGCGCCATTTCCCAGACTCTGCATGAACATGCCTCTGGCTCTGAAATCTCCAATCTGGAATCTGCAATCCCGATCCGCCCAACAGCGGTCAGCTCCGCCCCGGCGGACCACCCCGTTCCCACCGTCCCGGTCTGGCGGTTGACGATGTGGCCGAGAATGAAGAGTCAAGAGTTGAGTCCAGGTCCCCCCCAGGCGAGGCCATTCCGCCCCCACCGCTTCGCCAGGGGGAGCGGTCTCAGGGCTTCTGCCACAGGCGGCGGGAATGTGCTATAATGAACACAGAACGGAGGTGTCGCATGTCCAAATGGCTCATGGGTTTGGTCGTGTTAGCCGCCGCCGCCACCGCCCAGGCATCGCCGCCCAGACTGGCGCCGGTTTATTATTCGCCGTACTATCCTCCGCACTACTATGTGTATGCGCCGGCCTTTCGGGGGAGGTATCGTCCGGTCGCGGTGTACGTGCCGAGGCCGGTCCGGCGCGCGCCGGTGGTCTACGACCGCTCAGTGAATCGAGCGGCAGTCGCCGGGACGGTTCACGCCATCCGGTAGCCCCCGGCCTACACTCGTCCGCCGAGACGGTGCCCCGCGCTTGGTCGCGCGCACAAACTCATTCGTCCGCGAGGGACGAGCCAACATCAAACGGCCGCGAACGGATGTCCGCCCCGACCATGCGCCCTGGGAGCACGCGCTTTGCTAGCGCCACACCTGTTCAGGCAGTTCGATCGCGTGCGGCTCCTGCTCCGGATCGCTGCGAGAACTGATCTCGAAGGAATACGAGTAGTTAATCTCCGTGAAGCGGTTCCGCAAGTCGATCTTCACCCAGTCGTTGGGCGGGATCATCACGTGCCAGTAAACGTGCATCTCCCATTCGTCCGAGAAGAACAGGAAGTGGGAAACGACGAGAATGTACGGAGAGACCACCACGCCGGTCCATTCGGTCTCGCCGGTGATCCCCAAGTCGGGGTGATTCGCCTCCAGCCAGGGGATGAACAGGTCGCGCATTTCCTCGGCCGTGGGTCCAAGACTGTTTAGAAACTCATCAATGTCACCTTCTTCGACGGTCAGCGTCTTGCTGGCGGTTGCCTCCTCGCCCGAACGCTGGCCGGTGACGGTTACGGTCAGCTCCTGTCCCACGGAGGCCTCTCCCGCAATAACCGTGACCTCGGCCACCTGCTCGGGGGTAATCGAAGTCGGCTCGATGGCGACGGTTGCACCAGACACGGTGGCGGTCAGGGCGACAGCCTCACCCTGTCCCGTTCCCTCGGTTTCGTTGACCACCTGCACGAGCAGCACGCAATGCTGCCCGGGGATGATCGGCTGGACGATCTCAGGGTGAATCTCCAGCTCGAACGATGAGGCTTCGACAGGTGGTTCCGGAGTCGGGCTGCAATTCAGGGTCAGAGTGAGCAGCATGACAAGGCAGAACAAGGTTCTCATGGTTTCCTCTCTTTCTGCTGGTTGCACCTCAAGCGACGCACGTTTTTCAATTTCCGGCGGCGGAAGCCTGCGGCTGAGGCATGATATGTCGGCCATGGCAGTCGGTGCAGATACTGCCCGCCGTGATCATGCGGCCGTTGGGGCCGGGGTGGCCCTCATACTGTTCCATGAAGCGTTTGGCCTTGCGTTCCGGATGGTGCGCGGGGTCGTGGCACTGTCCGCAGTGAGCATCGACCTGGTCGCGGGAGAAAACGACGTCGGGTCTGGCCTTCTCCTTGCCGTCCACCGCGTGAGCCGTTGAAGGCCCATGGCAGTCGACGCAGAGCGTGCCGGTCTGCTCGTGAGTCCTGGCGATGGTTTCGTTGCGGAATGTCGTGTGGCACTCCACGCATTTGTCATTGCTGGCGACGGAGGCGCTGCCACGCGGTTTTCCAGGCGTTGCACACATCACGGTCACGACCAGCAGGATCGTTGAAGCCATGACACGAAACCACATCCTTTTCATGAGCGGCCTCCTGATTGGTCGGGAAAGCCGTGAGTGCCCTTCTTGTCTGAAGGTGCGGGCAGGCGGCATTTCACGCGAGGTGGATTATAGCGGGCAGGCATGGCGGGCGAAAGACCCCAGGGAAACCTGAAGAAGATGACCAAGGTTCCATGACAGTCAAATCCGAATGACGAAGCCCGAATGACGAAGCAGCCCCCAAGCCCGAATAGCGAAGTCCGCTGGGGCGGATAGACTTACTCGACGAGGCATCGCTCTTTCCCCATCCGAGCCTCGTCATTCGCTGGTCATTGGGCCGTCGGAATGGGTCATTCAACTCCGATCGCCGGCCGGCCCTGGGATGTGGACTTGCCGTGTCGAAGGTGGACTCGGCGCCGTGGAAGGGTTCAACGGTGGTTCGAGGCGTCGCGGGTGACGGCGCCGTAGCGGCGTTCGCGGGCGGCGAACGCGCGGATGGCGTCGGCCAGGTGCTGCTTTTTGAAGTCGGGCCAGAGGACGTCGCAGATGTACAGTTCGGTGTAACTGATCTGCCAGAGCAGGAAGTTACTGACTCGCATCTCGCCGGCGGTGCGGATCAGCAGGTCGGGGTCGGGCACCTCGGTCGTGTACAGGCAATTGCCGATCGTGGGTTCGTCGATGTCCTCCGGCTTTAACTCACCGGCCTGGACTCTGCGGGCGACGGTCCGTACCGCATCGACAATCTCGTTGCGCGAACTGTAGTTGATCGCCAGGCAGAGCTTGAGGCCGGTGTTGCCGGCGCTCATCTGCTGGGTGAGATCCAGCTCGGCCAGCACCTTGTCGGGCAGTCCCTGGCGGCGCCCGATCTGGATCAGCCGGACATTATTCTCCATGATGGTGGGTCGTTCTCTGACCAGGTAGTCCGCGTAGAGGTCCATGAGGGCGTTGACCTCGTCGCGAGGGCGTTTCCAGTTCTCGGCGCTGAAGCTGTAAAGCGTCAGGGCCTCGATCTGGAGGCGAGCGCAGTAGGTGATGGTCTCGCGAACGTTGGCTGCCCCTTCGATGTGGCCGCGGATACGGGGCAGGTTCCGCTGGTTGGCCCATCGGCCGTTGCCGTCCATGATGATGGCGATGTGACGGGGAAGCTGCTCACGGTCGAGGCCCAGTTCCAGTCGCGGATCCAGCGGAGGCTCAGGCATTGTGATGATCCGGATGTAAGCGGCGGCTTGCTATCATCATTCTCAATTCTACATTCACCATTCTCCACTCCCCGGCGTTGCGGCATGCAACACTGGGACTTGTTACGAGCGCATGAGCGTCTGAGTTCGCTCCGGCCCGACGCTGACGATCGAAATCGGCACGCCGATGAGGGTCTCGAGGCGGTCGATGTAATCACGGGTCTCCGCCGGAAGCTGCTGGATCGATCGAACCTCCCGCAGGTCCTGCTTCCAGCCGGGCATGTACTCGATGACCGGCTCGGCCTGCTCCATCAATGTGGCATCAGACACCAAACCCGGCAGCGCACCGGCAGGGGTCCGATAGCCGGTGCAGATGCCCACTTGGTCGAGCCCGGTGAGCGTGTCCAGGTGCATGACCGCGATCTGGGTGATTCCGCTGAGTCGGGCGCTGTATCGGGCGGCCACGGCGTCGAACCATCCGCATCGTCGCGGACGACCGGTGGTGGTGCCGTATTCATGACCGCGATCGCGGATGTACTGTCCGATGTCGTTGTTGAGTTCGCTGGGGAACGGCCCCGCGCCCACGCGCGTCGTGTATGCCTTGGTGACGCCCAGACAGGTCTTGAGCGTCTGGGCGGGTACGCCCGCGCCGGCCGGCACGCCGATGGCGCTGGTCGAGCTGCTGGTCACGAACGGGAACGTCCCGTGATCGACGTCCAGCAGCGTGCCGTTGGCCCCCTCGAAGAGCAGCCGCTTGCCCGACTGCATGGCCTCGTAGAGGAACATCGTGGTGTCGGTCACGTTGCCTCGGAGGCGGTCGGCGAAGCCCAGGTATTGGTCGGCGACGGCCTTGGCGTCGAGTGGTTCGCGATCGTTGTAGAGCGCGGTGAACATGGTGTTTTTGAACTGAGTGATGCGCTCGATCTTCTGACGGAGCCGATCGGGCTTGGCCAGATCGACGACGCGGATGGCCGTGGCTCGCTGCATCTTGTCGGCGTAGCAGGGGCCGATGCCGCGGGCGGTGGTGCCGATCTTCTTGTCGCCCAGAGCCGCCTCCGAGAGATTGTCCTGCTTCTTGTGCCAAGGCATGACCAGGTTGGCCCGGTCGCTGATCCGCAGGCGGTCGCCGATGGTGATGCCGCGTGCGGCGAGCTTGTCGATTTCGTCGATGATGCCCGCCAGGTCGAGTGCGACGCCGGGCCCGACGACGGCCGTCTTGTTCGGGCTGAGGATGCCAACCGGCAGCAGGTGCAGGGCGAACTTCTCGCTGCCGACCACCACGGTGTGGCCGGCGTTGCCGCCGCCGTTGAAGCGAACCACGATGTCAAAATGCTCGGTGAGCAGGTCGACGATCTTACCCTTGCCCTCGTCCCCCCAGTGCATGCCGACGACGCACGTATGTCCCAGCTTGTTGAAATCCATGTCCTTCTCTTCTCGACAGTTACGGCCCGGCCCGGGCGCGGAGGTTTCACGGTCTTTTCCGGCGGACCCTGATTGGTCAACGCTTTGTCATAGGCTAATGCCGGGGGTTGGGGGCGTCAAGCCGTGTAGCAGCAGGGGGTTCGTGGGTGACCCGATGTTGCCAGTCGGAGGGACTCTGTCGGGATCGGTATGGATCGCGCCGTGAGTTGAAAGTCGTCAGAGACCGAACGTGGCGGCGATACACAAGAGAATGAGGATCATGCCGGCATACTGCAGAGCGGTCAGCAGTACCCAGAGGCCAGCAATCGGCCAAAAGTCACGGACGATGGAGAACGGCAAGCCAGCCCGTCTGGCCCGACGTGCGAAGACTCCTCGAGCTAGGACCATCATGCTGACGGGGCTGCCGATCAAAGCCGCGAAGACAGCCAGAAGCCACACGGAAGGGTGTGGCAGAAGAGAGATGGGTAGGACCAAGACGACCGGCCAGAAGAATAGGATGACGGCCGCCAAGAGTGTGATAGGCCGGATGTCTTCATCCATCAGGGGTCGGGTCATCCGCAGTAGTTCCGGATCAAACATCCGGCCGCATTCCGGGCACCGGTTTTCCGGCAGGCCGGTGAGGTTGTAGTCGCAGTGGGGGCAGAAGAGGGTGATGGGGTCCTGTGGTTCCAGTCGGGGCGGCTTGTTCATCCCGCATCCGTTTCTCCCGGTGGGCTGAAGTCACAGGGCGGTTCATCCCTTCGTCCCGAAGAGGCGCTCCATGAGCTGATCGCGCGTGAGGTTGAAGTGTGCGGCAACAGTAGCCAGGATGCCGGCCAGCGTTCCCAGTTTCAGCGGCGCGTGTTGAGGAACCGTAAGGTGATGCTCGCCGCCCTGTTGGGTGGTCAACCGAACGTGCGAACCTCTCTGCCGCGTTGGCTGGTAGCCCAAGACGGCAAGGGCCTTCGTCAGGTCATCCCCAGAAAGATCGCGTGGAAGCTTCATGTGGAGATGACTTCCTCGCGCACCATGTGCAGTCGGATGATCTTTGGGCGGTTGTTCGCGTCGAAGTGGCACTCAACAGCCTCGCGGACATTCGCTCGCAGTTCGTCCAGCGTTTCGGCTTCCGTGAAGATGGCCTCGCCCAGGGCCCGGGCAGTGTATCCGCCTTCCGGGGCTTCCTCGACCAGAAAGATGACTTCGTTCATGTTCGTTCCTCATGGCTCCCCTAAAGCTTCCCAGCATGCAGGTGCTGGAGACATCACCGTACTCCGAGGCGCGTCCGTTTGGGTTTTCGTGGTTACCCACTACCCCGAGCCTGAATCACCGCGCAAAGGAAGGGCGGCGCGGATGTGGTCCTCCGTCAGCCTGGGGTGGCCCGCCAGAAGCTCGGCCTCATCCATCCCGCGACCCAGTTCAGCCAGGACGTGTTCGACCGTGATCCGGGTCCCTTTGAACACCGGTCTGCCCATCATCACGTCAGGACGTTCTTCGATGTAATCTTGCCAGACCATGATTCACCTGATGCCCTATTATATTATACCACTGTTGCTCATGCACTTGAAGTATTCGAGGCGGACAGGCTGTTAGTAGGGCCTGAAACGAGAAATGATCGTCTCCGCCGATTTCAGTCCGTCCACCGCCGCGGAGATGATACCTCCGGCGTAGCCGGCGCCCTCGCCGACGGGGTAGAGGTTTTTTGTGGAGACCGACTCGCGGGTTTGCGGATCGCGGATCATGCGGATCGGGCCACTGGCGCGGCTTTCGGGGGCGGCGACCAGTGCCTCAGCCCCGCCGAAGCCGGGCAGGCGGCGGCCGAGTTGCTCGATGCCGCGGGCGATGGATTGGGCGACCCATTCGGGCAGGATCCGCCGCAGGTCGGACCACTGCCCGCCGAGCGGATAGCTGGTTTCCAGCTTGCCGTCGGAGGGGCGACCCTGGATGAAGTCGCACGCCCGTTGAGCGGGCAATTTGTACGATTGGCCGGTGATTTCGAAGGCCGTTCGCTCGATCTGCTCGAGGAAATCGAATGCCGCCAGCGGATCGGTCTGCACCGGCGCATGGGCCTCGCGCGGATCGATGGTGACGACGAGGCCGCTGTTAGCCAGGGGGCTGTTGCGGCGCGAGCGGCTGGCCCCGTTGGTGGAGATCTCGCCGGGCGACTCGTTGGTCGGCAGGATGATCCCGCCCGGGCACATGCAGAAGCTGAACATGTCGCCGCGCAGGCCGGCGGCGCCTTTGGCGATCAGATGATACTCAGCGGGCGGCAGGCGATGATGCCCGCAGTGCGGACCGTACTGCCAGCGGTCGACCATGGCCTGCGGGTGCTCGATACGCACGCCGAGCTGGAAGGGCTTGGGCTCGAAGGTGACGCCGCGACGGCCGAGCATTCGGAGCGTGTCGCGAGCCGAGTGCCCGACGGCCAGGATCACGGGCCCGCACGCGATCGTCTCGCCGTTGACCACGACGGCCGAAAGGGCTCCATCGCGCATGACGACGTCATCGAGGCGGGCGGCGAAGCGGATTTCTCCGCCGAGCTGCTCGATACGCTGGCGAATCCGCCGGCAGATTCCCGGCAGCTTGTCCGATCCGATATGA
The DNA here is from genome assembly GCA_030372985.1 of Phycisphaerae bacterium. Lineage (GTDB taxonomy): Bacteria > Planctomycetota > Phycisphaerae > UBA1845 > PWPN01 > JAUCQB01. The sequence continues at coordinate 66,564 of JAUCQB010000265.1, read as the reverse complement.
GGCCGGCCGTCGATGAGGATGTCGGGCTCGGCCCCGTGGTGGTAGAAGGTTTCCAAGATGAACCGGATGCGCGGATCGTTGACCCGCGTGTAGAGCTTGCCGTCGGAGTACGTGCCGGCCCCGCCTTCGCCGAAGAGCAGGTTGGATTCGGGGTTGAAGCGGTGCTCGCGGTAGAAGCCGACCAGGATGTCGCGATGTCGCGTCTTGACGTCCGGTCCGCGATCGATGACCAGGGGGCGATACCCGTGCCGGGCGAGCAGCAGGGCAGCGAACATGCCCGACGGCCCGAACCCGACAACCACCGGACGGCCGGGCAGGGGCTCGCTGCCCGGCTCCAGCAGCGGCGGCTCCTCGCACTTGATCAAGGCCACGTCGGCACGGCGCAGGCGTTTGACCAACTGTGCCTCTCGCCTGGGCGGGCCGCTCAGGGCCAGCTCGACGGTGTAGACAAAGCCCAACTGATCGTGTCGCCGGGCATCGAGCGAGCGGCGCACGAGGGCCCACACGCGGATGTCCTCGCGCTTCACGCGCAGCCGTTTGGCCGCCCGGTCAGGCAGCAGGTCTTCGGGCTCATCAAGCCCCAGCGTCAATCCTCGGACCGCGATCGGCATCGCATCAATGTAAGGCCTCATGTTGCACGTCTGCAACGTGTGAATGATGAGGAATGGAGAATGGCAGTCCCGAGGCTGGTCAAGCAGCGGTTTTGGGGAGCAAAGCCTGGCTGCTGTTGGCCGCTGGACGGGCGTTGGCCACTCTATTGAGCGCAATCAGGCTCGACAGCGACACCCGGCCCTCTCATGCACCCCTGAAACACCGCGAAGTCGCTCTGATCGACGTCTTCATCTTCATCGAGTCTCGCGTCGAGGCACGCGGGCGTCTGCTGAGGGATGCCGGGCCCGCTATAGCAGATTTGCAGGTGACCATGATCCTCCTGGTCGACGTCCCCGTCGTGATCGAAATCCGCCCGCGGGGTCGGACATCCGGTGGATGCGATGTAGGCGCCGGCCGGGGTCTCCGGGCACAGGTCACAGGCATCGCCGACGCCGTCAGCGTCGCTGTCCGCCTGGGTCGCGTTGGCATCGGTCGGACAGTTGTCGCAGGCGTCGCCCACGCGGTCACTGTCGAAGTCCTCCTGACCGGGGTTGGCCGCTCCGGTGCAGTTGTCAACGTTGCCGCAGACCCCGTCGCCATCGTCGTCGTTGAGTGGATCGTGCGCACATGGATCACACACGTCGCCCCAGCCATCTCTGTCACCATCAGCCTGGTTGGGGTTCGGCGCATCCGGGCAGTTGTCGAACAGGTTCGCCAGGCCGTCGTTGTCGCGATCGGGCACGCAAGGCTGGCCGTCCACACAGAGTTCCAACACGCTGACGCCGTAACCCTGAAGCGTGGCCGTCTGCTGGTTTCCCCCGGGGGCTAAGGCGGTGACAATGCCGCCTGTGGCGTAGGCGGCCGCATCCATGGTGTACCACACGCCGCCGGTGACGGGGGCTCCGGCAATAGTCACCGTAACACTCGTGTTTGCAGCGGTCTTGTTGATCAGCGTGATGTACCGCGGGCCCTGGGGCAGTTGTGTCGCCAGGGCTTCGAGCACCGTCGAGCCGTCGACCTCAGTGCTCATGATCCGGCAGCCCGCCCGAGCGGCGGAGCTGAACAGCCGCTTGCCCCAAAACGCGGGGCTGCGGAGCCCGGCGTTGTCACCGGCGCCGAGAAAAAGGCCGAAGTTCGGCCAGCTCTTGTCCGTGCCGACGAAGAACTGCTCGATGTCGCAGCCGTTCAACATCAGGTGCCGCATGACGGAGGCGTACCACGGAATCAGCATGGGTTCCCAGATGCGGTCTTCGATCGGACAGCAGTAGGCGTTGAGGTTGATCTCGCCGCAGACGTTCAGAATGCCCTCACCCGGCCGCTCCTCCTCGATCCAGGTTTCGACCATGTTGGCCCAGTCGCCGTATATGGATGTCTCGGCCAGGTAGCTGGAGCTGGATTTGCTGAAGGTCGGGTCCCACGCGCCGTAACGATGCCAGGTGATGAACTGCACGTCGTGGCCGCCGAGCAGCGGAACGATCCAGTTCTCGCTGGGGTGGTCGGTTGATGGTCCGCCGATCTGGATGTTCGGGAATGCCGCCCGCAGCGCCGTTGCCGCGGCGTCGTAAAGCTCGAGATACTGCTCGGTCGACCAGCTCCCGGATACACCGCCGTTGTTGGGCTCGTTCCAGATCTTCCACTTCCACGACTCAACCGGGTAGCCGCGTGACCGGCAGCGCTGGACGATGCTGACGCAGTAGGCGCCCCACTCGGCCATATCGCGCGGGTGGTTGTAAGTGTCCGGCTTGTCCGGGTACGGTGTCGCGGCCATCCAATCCGGGATGCCTGCAAAGCAGACCATCGGCTCGGCCCCGGCCGCGACGAGCTTGTCCACTCCCTGGTCAAGCACCGACCAATCCCAGCTTGTCGAGCTTGGCCGCACGTCGCCGCTCAGCCAATAGCGGCAGGAGCGGCTGTTGATCTCGCGCAGCCGAGCCGGAGCGATCGAGCTCGGCCGGAGCTGGCCGGAGACCTCGTTGGTCCCATATCGCATGTTCTGAGCCCAGACCACCTGACCGAAGTCGACGGAGACCGTCGCCGCTTCGAGCCGGCCGGCCAAAACCAGGACCATCGTGGCCACGCACACCTTCCGCACTGTCAGCCTCCAAGGCCGAGGATAGTGGATTAAATACTCCGCCGGCACTGATTATACCACGCCGCCGCAGAGGATGTCAGTTCCTCGACGGCCTGTCTGTCGCTCGAAGCTGGCCGGCGGCAGATGGACGGTTACCATAAGCGAGCATGCCGAAGAGACGCCGCAACACTGCTGAGAAGAAGGCCAAACGCCCCGTGGTGATGGCACGGCTTGTATCACTCAAGGATGCTGATCGCAGCTTTGACATCGAGTTCTGGCGCCGTGTCGGTGTGGAAGGCCGCTGGCGGGCGATGCGAGAGATGGTGAAAGAAGTCTACCGGATGCGAGGCGAGGATGTCCCCGAGCTCAGACTTCAGAGATCTGTTCAGCACGTGATCAAGAACAAGCGTTTGGCCGGCCGCGCACAGGACCTTCTGGACGTGCGAAATCTTACCAAGGTGCGTGCCAAGCGAAAACGTCGCCGAGAACCGCGATCCTGAGCGTTGCTCTCGGGTTTCCGTTCACTTCCGAAAGATCATCCCCCGGTCGAACTTCTCCGCTTTCTCCAGCGCATCCAGGATGGGCATGCGGCCGTACTTGGGGTTGTCGAACCAACTGTCGATGGCGAAGACGCCGCCGTCGGCGTGGTAGATCCATGACATCTGGGCGAACAGCGGATCGCCCCAGTACTCGGGATGCTTGGGGTTGAACCGCTCGAAGATGCCCATGTTGTAGTCGCGGTGCAGTTCGGGGGTGATCTTCGGATAGCCCTTGTCGTCCTGGTTGTCGGGGAAGGTGCCGCCCTCGGTGCTGAGGATCGGAATCGGGTGGGGCAGGTACTGGCCCATCAGGTGAATGAGCAACTCCACGCCGAGGTAGCAGGTGTTGTTCTTCATCAGCGAGTCGATCCGCTCCGCCTTGGTGGCGTGCGGCATGTTGCGTTTGGCGTCGAACGGGTAGTCGAGCGGGTGGTTGGCCGTGCCGAGGTGGGCGCCGAAGGCCGCTCCGGCGAAGGCCTCCTCGATCTTGTCCCATTTCTTGAAGGTCTCGAAGCAGTCCTGCCACCACAGGCCGGCGGAACGCTTGTCCTCGCCGCCGACGCTCATGGCGTAGAAGACCGGGATGCCGCCTTCCTCCGCGATCATCGGTTTGACCCGCAGCCACTGCCTGCAGAGCCGTCCGGTGCGGTCGGGCTTGTCCCATTCGCCGGCCGCCCACTCCAGACTCAGGTTCGGCTCGTTGCCCGACTCGATATAGCGGGCCCCGGCCTTGACGTACTCATTGACCAGCCTGCGGAACTCCTTCTCTTCCTGTCCCTCGCGCGGATAGAAGGGGGCCGGGCGATCGGTGTAGATCCGCACCACCGGCTCAACTCCCTGGCGACGGCAGGCTTTCACCACCTCAATCTTGTTGGCCCCGCAGGCCAGCACCTTGAACCAACTGAACCCGTATCTGCCCTTGAGTTCCTTGAAGAACGCGTCCGGGTCCGAGGGCACCCACATGCAGTTGGGGTTGTCGTGGATGCCCCAGCCTGTGTCAGGACCGGGCGGACGAGGATAATCGGCCAGGGCCAGCCAAGGCTTGGTTGGCTTGTTGCGTTCGCCCGGGGCCGAACGCGTCACCGCGGACCCATCAGCCAGGGCCGGCCCGACCCACGCCAGGTTCAGAATCGCAACGATGCTCGACACAACGCGGTGATCACGGCCACACATCCTTCAGGTCCTCCGATCGGTCGCTGGGAATGTTATTGTTTCGCAAGATCTCGTCACCGAACTTGTCAACCAGTTTCGGTTCCAGGACGATCTTTTCCTCGTTGTCTTCCTCGAACCGGAAGATGATGAACGGCTCCTTGTTCTCCTTAATCAGGCCGATCAGATGCCGCAGGCTCTTGACTGGCTTGTCGTTCACGTGTGTGATCACCGAGAGCGGCGAGACACCGTAGCCCTTGGTGATCTTGTGCGGCAGAATGGGGCAGCAGAGCACAACGATCTCGTCGCCGGGATCCTTGCGGTCGTCGTCGATCCTCTTGGTCAGTAGTGCGCCTCTTGACCCCAGGTACGCGAACGCTTGACTCGGGATAGTCATGATCATCTCGGAGGTGACCGGCGTGAAGACGAGTCCTCCGTAAATGAAGTACGTCGGCTTCTTTCCGGTCATCCGCTGGACCAGTCCGTTGTCCTTGGTCACTGTGGTCACTTCGATGTCGACGAGTTTGGCATCGCGGATCAGCTTCAGTTTGACCGTACTGCCTGGCGCCTTTCGAGAGACGAGGTAGCCCCATCCCACACGCAGCCCTTCGCCGATGGGTATCATTCCCAGGTTGTCGACGTTCACGCCTTCGCAGGCCGAAACCACGTCCCAGACCTTGATCTTGTCTTCGAGGTCGGGTCGGTCAATACGGTGGATCACCAGGCCCGTCTGCTCCCGCTCCAGCTTGAGGTAGTCGCGCAGCGACGGGTTCTCCAGGGTCGCCCCGCTGATGCGGAGTCGAGGAAAGCCGTCGTACTTGCCGTCTGCCTTGAAATCGTCCAGAAAATGCTGGATCACCTCGGCCGGGATCAGGTAGCCGATGTTGTCGCCTTCGCGCAGCCGACTGAACACGATGCCGGCAACGGTGTCATCGACGATTCCAGGCCCGCCGCTGTTGCCTGGATTGATCGCCGCATCAACCTGGATGCGGATGGCCATGGTCCCGTAGTTGTAGGGGGCCCATTCGATCCGCGACACGACGCCCTCGGTCACCGACAGCGTGTCGCCCCCGACCGGGAAACCCAGCACGTTGATCTTGGTCTTGAGCGGAGGCAGCTTCTCGGCCAAGGGAACCGGCTTGAGGTCTTTGATTGCGTCCTTGTCATCCACGCTGAGGATGGCAAGATCGCAGTCCTCGGCGATGTGTTCGACCGTCGCGTCGAGTTTCTCGGAGGACTCGTTGGGCTGGACGTAGATCTGCTGCGCCCACGAGACCACGTGAGCGTTGGTCAGGATGCGCCCGCCTTCGATGATCACCCCCGAGCCCGTGGCTTCGCTCGGCGGGGTGATTTCCCACGGCCGGAACATGTTCGGCGGGCTCTTCGTCGAAAAGATCTTGACCACCGATTTCCGCACTTCAGCGGCCCCGGCAACGCCCGCCAAGAACAACAAGACGGCCTGAGAAACAATCAGCACACTGGACGATCGCCTGGTCATGGCTTCTCCTTTGCGCGGGGGATGGACCAAAGGCCCAATTCATGCACCCCGCTGTCCGGAATCATCGTCGCCCAAACAGGGGTTGGCAAGTGTTCTTCGAGGATGTGTGGGGGCGAGACTGTCGCCTCTATCGATGTCCAACTGAGGAGCATCGCGTGCCGCCTCACCACGTGGGTCGATGACCAGATGGTGCTGACAGCATGCGGTGCTGTGTATGGTGTCAGCCGCCGCAATTGACGTCTGCCGGAATGCCCGCGCCGCTGGCGCAGGCCTCGAATCGGTTCCAGTCGCCCGAATCGATGGCGTTGTCGGGCGGGCCCTCACCGGTGCTGTCGGTGCGGTCAAGGCAGGTACACACGTTGCCGCTCAGCGTGCCGCCCGGTCCTGTGAAACAGGCCTGGAAAACCCCGAAGTCGCTTTGATCCACGTCGCCGTCCCGGTCAGAATCGGCGAAAGGCTCCGGGCAGCAGATGATTTCTTCGCAGGTGCTTTCAAAGCCGTGGAACACGCCGCCCGCGGATTCGCAGGCGTTTCGGGTGCTGATGCTGCAGTCACCCGCCAGGCAACAGGCTCCGCTCAGCGCGACAAACGTCCCGTCGTACAGCACGATCTCATCCGAGATGATGTCCGCGGTGGAGAAAGCCGGCAGACACTGCTCGGCACCGGGATTCTGGGGGTCGGTGAGGTCGCGGCCTTTCCCAGGCCCGATCGCGTACTTATTGAACGGCCCTTTGTACTTCCGCGGCACCCGCGCGACGAGGTACTCATTGGGGATCAGCGGGGCCCCGGCGGCACAGTCGGCGTCAGTCCTGCACGACTCGTTATTGTCGGCGCCCCCTTTGCAGGTGCCGAAAATGCAGGCGCCGATGCCGCTGTACAGGGCCTGCGACTGAATGTTCGTCAGGCGGACCTCGATGTCCTCGGCTCCGATCGCAAAATCAATCCGGTTCCAGCCGTAGAGCGGATACAGGTCCATGATGTCCGCCGGGCTGGTCAGGGGGATGTCAAACAGGGGTGCCTGGAACGTCTGCCAGGTCTTGCCGTCATAGACCGCCAGCCGCCATTCCGAAGGGGCCCATCCCTGGTCGAGGTCGCAAGGATTGGTGTCGTAAATCGACATCAGGCCGACCGCGAAGCTGGCGTGGGTCTGGTTGTCGGTTCGCCGGAGGATGGGCCGATTGGTGCCGGTGCACTGATCGTCTGTCGAGCAGGTCTGGCCGTCGTGGACGCCGCCGTCGCAATCGCTCTGTTCGCCGGTCGCGCATGCCTTCGTGCCGGGGTGCAGGTGGTTGCAGTTGCAGTCGTGGAGGAAGGGACACTCCGTGACGGTGAAGTCCGTTGGGGCGCGATCGTCGTTCAGGAACAACTCGTGGTAGTAGATCATGTTGGCGAGCGCCCCCTTGCCCCATTGAGTGGGATCGGCCAGCGGATGAAGATAAAACGTCCCTTTGAGCGCCTCGGGGCGCAAGGTGCTGCTCATCGAATCGACGTATTCCGGCGGCACGCTGTTGCCGTTAAGCGGCACGTCGATCGGACCGGCGCCGTCAATCGCATCGGCGTTGCCAGTATTCGCTGGATGAGCGATGATGTCCGGGGTCAGGTCATGGACATGCCGGTAGATGTAGTTGTAGCCTTCCTCGGCCCGTTCACCACGCTGGACGCACTGAGCGCCAAAGACACCTTGGACGTCCGTGCCGGTGGCGAGGAAGTTTTCCAGGGATGTGGCTTCACAAGTCCCGTCGGCGGGCCAGACTGCGCGAAATGCGTCGTTGTCCGCGGTTGACCCGGCCGCACAGTCTTGACCCTGTGCGGGCGGCGGACTGCAGTACTCCTCGAAGTCGTCGCAGAAGATCGGCGTGAAGCTATAGCCTGAGCACGGCTCAGCGAAGAGATGGGGACTGACGGCCGCGCTAACCAGAACCGCAACGCAAATGCATACGGCATGGATTCTCATCGATGCGTCTCCTTCTCCTGTCTCAGCTTTCTGCCGGGTGTTGGGCGTAGACATGACATGAGCTTACGGACCTCTCCGCCCCCGGACCGGCTGCAACTCTCCGCCAGAGACATCCTCCGATCGGTCTGCAATGGACGAATCCATCGCTGGGTCTGTCTACATATTACCTTATTCTTCGTTGGCGCCAAGCATTATCTTGAGGACTTTTGTTCGGAAACTGGCGTTTTACCTTCATGGCAGGGGAGGAGTTATACTATCTGCCCGCCCTGTGGGCTGGCCTTGAGAGGAACGATGCCTGGTTTTCTTTAGGTGGTTTCCCATGATTCGTGCACTTGCCATGGTCTGCTTGTCGGTAACCTCCGCAACCGCAATGGCTTTGGCTCAGGCTCCGGACGTCAAGCCGACCGGACGGTCGCCTCGTCGGCCCAATATCGTGATCTTTTTCCCCGATCAACTCCGTGCCTCGGAGGTCGGCTGCTACGGCCACCCGGTGGTCCGGACACCGAATATTGACCGCCTGGCGGCCACGGGCGTGCGAATCGAGTTCGCTTTCAGCAATTTCCCGGTTTGCTCGCCGGCAAGGTCGATTCTTCTCTCCGGCCGATACGCACGCTCCACCGGCGTCCTCCACAACCAGGACAACGAGGCTGGCCCCGGCCGTCCGACCAATCAGACGCCGACGTTGGCCGAGGTGTTCGCCGCCAACGGCTACGATACGGTCCTGATCGGCAAGTGGCACCTGGCACCGACGCCCCAGACGCTCGGCTTCCGCGAGAGCCTGCGGCCGAGGATGCGTCACCGCTACTTCAAGCAGACCTTCTACAAGAACGAGGGTGAGCCCTACGTCTACGACGACTACAGCCCGTATCACGAGACCGAGACGGCCATCGAGTACATCCGCGGGCATAAGGATCGCCCGTTCTTCCTTTACCTGCCCTACGGCCCGCCGCACATGCCCGTTTCCGAGATGCCGGAGAAGTTCCGCAAGATGTATGACCCGGCCAAGGTCATTATTCACGACAACGCCTGGGTCAACGGCAGACTCGCCTACGACGAGAACTGGTTCAAGATCTACATGTGGGACTTTCACTATTACCAGCATAAGGACACGTTTACGCAGCCGTTGCCGACCGGGATGACCCTTCGCGAACTGACCGCTCTGTATGACGGGCAGATCACGGCCGTGGACGAGTGCATCGGCCGGGTGCTGGACGCCATCCGTCAGACCGGGATCGAAGACGATACCATTGTGTTGATGACTTCCGACCACGGCGACCTGCTCGGCAGCCACGGACTGTTCAACAAGAACACGCACCACGAGGAGGCTGTTCGTATCCCGATGATCTTCCGCTATCCGCGGCGGCTCAAGCCGGCGGTGGTGGAGACGCAGGTGGTCAGCCTGGTGGATGTGATGCCCACGCTGTTGGATCTGTGCGGCATCCAGGCTCCGGACACGGTCCAGGGCATTTCGGTGGCCCCCGTGTTGCTGGGGCAGCGGAAGACGGTGGGGCAGAACGTCGCTCTCATCGAGACCAGTTCCGCGGACGGCGTCCGAACGCTGAGGCACATGTTCTTCGTTGACCGCAAGAAGAGTAGAGCCGAGCACCTGTTCGACGTTCCCTCGGACCCCTTTGAGTTGAAGGACCTGGCCGGTGATCCCGGCAGCCGCGAAGTGCTGGAGACTCTTCGGGCTCGGGTGTACGAATGGAATGTCCGAAGCCCGCGATGGCCGACGGCTTCGGAGAAAAATTGAGCCGCCAGAGATCTTATGAAAAGCGTCCCCATTCTCATCGGTGCGGTGCTGACAGCGGCTTCGTTGCCGCCAAGTTCTGAGCAAACGTGGACCGTTCAGGATCGTTCGTTCGTGGCTCAGGTTGACGGAACGACCCAGAAATATGTGCTCATGCTTCCTGGAGGCTTCAAGGTGGGCGAGGCCCACGACGTGCTGATCGCTCTTCATGGTCACGGCTCGGACCGCTGGCAGTTCGCCAGGGATACGCGCGACGAGTGCCGGGCGGCCCGCGACGCGGCGGCCGAGCACGGCATGATCTTCGTTTCGCCCGACTACCGGGCGAAGACCTCATGGATGGGGTCCAAGGCCGAGGCCGACATGGTGCAGATCATCGAGGACCTGAAGAAGCAATACCGCGTGCGGCGAGTCGTGATCTGCGGCGGGTCGATGGGCGGGGCGAGCTGCCTGACCCTCGCCGTGCGACATCCCGAACTGGTCGATGGCGTCGCGTCGATGAACGGCACGGCCAATCACCTGGGATGCGAGAGGTTTCAGGACGCGATCGCCGAGTCATTCGGCGGCAGGAAGTCGGAAATCCCGTTGGAGTACAAGAACCGCAGCGCCGAGTACTGGCCCGAGCGTCTGACCATGCCGGTGGCCTTCACCACCGGCGGCAAGGACGCGTCCGTCCCGCCGCACAGCGTTCTGCGCCTGGCCGAGATCTTAAAAAAGCTCGGCCGTCCCGTGCTCCTGATTCATCGTGAGAATGGCGGGCACTCGACGAACTATGAGGATGCGCGAAAGATTCTGGATTTCGCCATCACGACGCGAAGCACGGCTACGGCCTCGGCACCGGCATGAGATGGCCCATGACGGAGCGGTCGGCCCCGGCGGACCATCGTATTGCCAGAGGCCCGCGTGTCTGCGACAGCTCGCCGAATCGCGAGGTCATCAGCCGTCATCCCGCAGCGGAGGCTCGCTCGGCCGGTTCCGAAAGCCGGTGATCATCGGCGTGTCCTCGGGCTTCTCCGAAGGATGCACTGCGAAGACCTCCACCCGGACGATTTCTTCGAACAGGGCCGACACCACGAATGCCCCGACCTTGTACTGCTCGTCCACCGGCTCGCATTCGAACGTCAGCATGCCCCGGAGGCCCAGGTCGATCATGCCCTTCATCTCATAGCTGAACCCGTCCCGCAGGTAGATCAGCACCCGAGTTTCCAGCTCGCCGAGGAACTTCTGGTACTCCTCGTAGCGGGGTTGGTCCTCGGTAACGCCCTCGAATTTCTTTCGGGCACACAGTTCACGGGCCAGAGTCTTCTGTCGCTCAAAGGCGGGGCCGGTGAACCAGTCGTAGTCGAAAATGGCTGCCATGCCTGGACGCTGTTGCCTCCGGTAGACGGTGACCTGTCATGCCCCAGGTCCGGGGCGCGCCGTTCTTCTGACGCGGGGGCCACGGTAGATCATGGAGTGGGGTGTGTCAATGAAAGGGGGCGGGAGGCGCGGGACGAGGGGCGGGGGCAGAGCCAAGCTCTGTGTTTGGCGTTGGTTGGCTCAGAGAGTTGCCGGTACTATGGGTTGAATGAGCCCGGCGGAGAAAACGGCACGGATTTGCGCTCTGGCGATCGAGGCCGGCTTTGTTCGGGCCGGCGTGGCCAAGGCCGAGCCCATCGGGCGGGCTGAGTACTACCGCGACTGGCTGGCGAGGGGCTGTGCGGGTTCGATGAACTATTTGGCCCGGTGGCAGGATCTACGAACGGACCCTCGCCTCCTGCTCGAAGGGGCTCGGTCAGTGATCGTTGTCGCCTGGCAGGATGAATCATTGGCCGGCGAGGCACAGTCGTCTGCGAGGGGGCGTGAAAAGGGTAGGGCATGGTCGGAGCCGCCGGAGGCGGCGGAGACCTGCCGCCGGGGGCTGAACCATTCGGCAAGTCTCGGTCCGTGCGGCGACCTCGACGCTGCCCTGCCAGAGCTCGGCGTCCTGGAAGGCGGAGACCAACCTCGCGGGCGTGTTGCACGTTATGCCTGCGGCCGCGACTACCACCGCGTGGTTCGCAAGCGGCTGCATCATCTTGCCGACCGGCTGCGCGAGGTGATGAACGAGCCGCTCGAAACGCGGGTCTGCGTGGATACCGCTCCGATCATCGAGCGCGAATGGGCTGCCGCCGCCGGGATCGGCTGGATGGGCCGGAACACCATGGTCATCGATTCGCGGATCGGATCGATGTTCATGCTGGGCGAGATCATCACCACGCTGGAGCTGGAACCGACGCCTCCGGCCAAGGATCGCTGCGGCAACTGCATGCGATGCGTGGAGGCCTGTCCGACAGGTGCTTTGACAAAGCCTTACCAAATGGATGCTTCCCGCTGCATCTCGTATCTGACCATCGAGCACCGGGGCGAAATCTCCGGGGATCTGTCGCGGCGGATGGGCAACTGGGTGTTCGGCTGCGACGTGTGCCAGGAAGTGTGTCCCTGGAATCGCCGCATCGCCCCGGCGTCGGCCCACGCGGTCAAAAACCGAAACCCGCTGGTTCCGTCACCGCCCCTTTTAGATCTTTGCGAGCTCTCCGCCGATCAGTACGAGCGGTCTTTGCGCGGCAGTGCCATGAAGCGGGCGACGGTTGAAATGCTCAGGCGTAACGCCCGTATCGCCCTGGACAATTACCGTGGCGGGAAAAAAGGAGACGGCACGGCCGGATAACGTCCCTTCATCCGACCGCACCGTCCCGGTGACGAACAACCTCTTGCGATGCACGCGGTTGGCAGGCTACGCACCTGCCGGATGCCCCTGTCCGCGTTATCGCTTTGAGCCTACTTCAGTTCGATTCGGCGGGGCTTGGCTTCCTCCCGCGTCGGGATTGTGAGCGTGAGCACGCCGTTGACCAGTCCCGCCGTCACGTTCTCGCTGTCAGCGGTTTTCGGCAGGCGAAACGACCTCGAGAACTCGCCCGTCCGCCGCTCGCGGACATGGTACTCGGCATTCTCGTTCTTGGTTTCCTCCGCGTATTTACCGCCAATAGTCAGTACGCCATTCTCGACCGTGATGTTCAGGTCGTCCCGGGCAATCCCCGGTACTTCGGCCTCAATCACCCACTTGTCGCCTTCCTGGCGGATGTCCACCGGCAGGGCGCCGACTCCGTTCTGCCACAAGGTGCCCTCGAACATCTCATCGAACAGCCTCGGCAGGCGCGACCACGTGCTCAACGGAGATGAGCACACATCATTGACGCAATTCTGCAACACTCTCACTGGCAACATCACAGACCTCCTGGGGCTCGCCCCGATCATGTGCCTTCGCACCTGTTGTTGCAGGTGCCTTCAATCTCAACTTGTCACATCGAGATGTAGCAATGGCCGTGCCAACGATGGCAATTCCCGTAACTTGTGTTGATGATGGACTTTGCGCGTCACCCGATAGAACCGGGCCAGGAATGCCTCCGGTGCCACACTGGCAGCAATTGGTCCAGCAAACGCTCGCTCGCATCCACAAACGCCGCTGAATCAAGTCCTTGGGACCGTGCCATGCCGGGTTGGCATCCGGGTTCGGCTTACGAGGTTTTCTCGCCCGGTAGTCTCGATCCATGGCAAGTTGAAGAGCGGTTTTTGGAGAACACACGGCCAGACAGGTGGGTGCAGAACCCAAGCGATGAAATTGCATCAATTCCTCTGGCGATCGCAGAACCGGTTTAATCAGTCATAAAATCTTTAACAGCAGCAACTTGCGCTATGGCGAATAGGCGTCACAAGGCGGTTCGACTGCGTTTCTGACGGAATTGTGATTTTCCACTTGCCAGTTTCACCAAGTTGCGTTACTCTTATGGGTTAGTTGCACAGAAGTTCGGAGAGAGAGTGGCTCCAAGGGCAGGAGCCTTCGGGCCTTCTCAATGCGGCGGGTTCCAGGCCGCGATCTCCGTGGTCATCTGTGGTTAAGGATGCGAATGACCGCCTGCGGGCGGAGTTCATAGTGCTTTTCCCCTCCGGAAAGCACCGGGTTGTCTTCGGACTCCCGGTGTTTTCTTTTTGGTGGCGGGACGGTCGCCGCGACCGGGTCACTCATTCCCCCGGGCAGGTTGGCAGGGGACTTTGCAGGCTTGATCGATGCGGTTCCCTGGGCTTACCATACCGTCGGCGTGGTGGCGCGGTTGCCGCAGGGCCGCGAAGCTGAGGATGGGCTTCATCTTGTTGGCTGAATCAGGAGTGTTGGCCGGTGCGTGGTGGGACTACCTGGCGCGCAACTGGGCCCTTGTCTCGATTCTGCTGACCCTCGCCTCCCTGCTTCTCATCTGCTGGCTGATTCTTCGAAAATACGTCAAGATCATGTTTAACATCATTCGCGACACCCCGCCGCCCCTGGCGATGGGACCGTGCGATTTTGAACGGCTTGACGGCGAGCGGGTGGTCTTCCGGGCGTTCGACAATATCCATCTTTGCGGCATGTTCCTGTTTGGCGATCACGGCGGAAGCCCCAAGGGCATGGTGATTTTCGCCCATGAGTTTTCCAGCGATATGTACAGTTGCGCGCGGTATTGCCGTCCGCTCCTCGAAGCGGGTTACAACGTGTTCAGCTTCGATTTCCGGGGTCACGGCGAGTCCAGCCTGCAGCCGGGCTACCAGCCCCGGCAGTGGCCGACCAATCACGAGCTGAACGACATGCTGGGGGCCCTCGCTTACGTCGAGGACTGGCTGGAGAGCCGAGGGCTTCCGTCGGAAGTGGGCTTATTCGGCATCTCGCGCGGAGCCGGCGCGGCCATCCTGGCCGCTCAGAACAATCAGATGGTCAAGGCGATCATCACCGACGGGGCGTTCAGCTCCGATACCACGCTCGAATACCTGATGAAGCGCTGGGCGTACATTTTCGCCAAGGTCCGATTTGTCTACGAGAATTATCCGCCGCAGTTCTGGCGGTTCCTCCGCTGGCTGCTGTTCTGCGAGTGCCGAAAGCGGCTGAACTGCACCTTCCCCTCCGTCCGAAAAGCTCTGGCTCGCATGGAAGGTCCGCGGCCCATCCTCTTTATCCACGGCGAGCGTGATGGCTACATTCCCGTGGAGCAGTCTCAAATGCTCTACGAAATGGCCCCGGGTCCGAAATTCCTGTGGGTCGTGCCCGGCGCCAAGCACAACCAATCGGCCGTTCTCCGTCCGGAGCTGTACGCGGCACGAACGGTGGCCTTCTTCAACCACTACCTGGCCGGCGACGGCGCCGAGCAGGCGGTGGAGCGCATGCTCGCGTCCGGTTCGCATTCCGGACGTCGTCCGAGAGGCCTCTCCGACACGGATGCACAACAGAATGTGTTTGAGAGGCTTGACCGCAGGCGTCGAGCGAGCAACAAAAGTAATAGGCAGGCAAGCCGGTCGGCAGATCTGTAAAGACCCTGCAAGACCGGTAACTGCCCTGATGAGGCCGGAGGGGGAGACCTGCCACGGGTTGCACGCGTGCGACCCAGGCAAGCGCGTTGCCTGCCCCGTCATCGGAGGGGGAGGGCGACTCCCGAACACGCTGCTTGTCTTCCGCGCGGACGGGGCCGTGCGCATGCATTGCCGGGCCGCCTGGTGCCCGCGATGCCCACCGACGGTTCTCACAACGCAAGGCGAGCAGATGGCCCGATAACGGCGGTGGGGGCGAGGCAGCGACAGCCTTCTTCGCTGCTTGTGATGCAACACTTGCGGCGGGAGGAGTTGGATGACCGGTGAGCAGCCCGAAGTCGGGCCATTGGCGAGACATTTGTGGCCGGTTACCATACCATAGTCGGTTGCGTGTGGGCTGCGACCTCGGCGTGGGGGAAACCTTTCCTTCGGAGACCGAGGCCCCGGCGCCGGTGGAGAAGCGGTTGCTTTAAGTACTTGCTATCCAAAGTGATAAGGTTCATTCCCATGATGCGAATTGATCACAAGCGCACTGAGAGGGTCTTGGGTCCAGCGCTGGCTGCCCGGAGAGGGGCCGGCCTCGTCGCAGGCGCGCTGCTGTTCGCGGTCCTGTTGTGCGGCTTGAACGCCACGACAGCCTATGCGCAAGCCCCTGACCCTGACTGCATAACCAACCATCCGACCGAGGTCGCCGTCACCGCGACCGAGGTGTTCGTCACGGGCACCACCGGAGATGACACGATCGCGATCCGCATCGCTGATGCCAACGTGCTCAACGACAACGGAACGCCCGCCGACCCGACGGATGACACGCTCGATTCAGTCGAGGGTATCTGGGTCGATTACGCCGACGATCAGGGCAATGCCTGGTCCTGCTATGTGGTGCGAGAGGGCATCGAGACCGCTTATGTTGATGCGCTCGAAGGAAATGACCAGGTCGATTGCAGCGAAATCGAGGATGAGTCGTTGCTTCTGGACATTGACGGCGGCACGGGCGACGACACGCTGACCGGCGGGCCAGGCAACGACCTGATCGTCGGCGGACCACCGATGGGCCTGGATCCGACGATCACCGACGCCGACGTGATCACCGGCGGAGCCGGGGATGATGTGATTTTCTGCGGCTACGACGACGACGAGGCTCGCGGCAACGAAGGCGCGGACCAGATCGACGGCGAGGACGGCGATGACACGCTGTATGGCGAGGACGACGACGACCTGATCTGGGGCGGTGCGGGCAATGACTTCATCGATGCCGGCGACGGCGATGACGGCGACCCTGCAGACGAGATTCCCATCGACGGCGGGCCGGGCAACGACACCATCTACGGCGGTTCGGGCAGCGACTTTATCAGCGGCGGCGATGAATCGCCCGCCGAGTGCCTGCTGGCACCGAAGAACCGGCCGCTGGACGTGCCGGGGGTCAGGGATTTCTTCAGTGACGTGATCTTCGGCGATGCGGACGATGACATTCTCAGAGGTGGAGAGGGCAACGACTTCATCAGCGGCGGAGCCGGCAACGACACGATCAACGGCCAGGGGGGATTCGATTACGTGTTCGGCGGTCCCGGTGACGACGATGTCTCCGGCGGCGGCGACAATGACATCATCACCGGCGGGCCGGGCGGCGACACGCTCACCGGCGGCGGCGGCGAGTTCGACCTGCTCGACTACCTGCGCGACGGCGGCGGCGAAGGCGTGACCGTGAACCTCCCCGAAGGCACAGCCAACGACACCCACGGCGACGAGGACACGCTGGGGCGTTTCAGCGCCGTTCGCACCACCAACAATCCCGACACCATCACCGGCAATGCCGACAGCAGCACCGTTGTTCTGGCCATGGCTCACAATGACACCATCCTGACGGGCCGTCGGGCGGACATCATCTTCGGCAACGAGGGCAATGATACGATTCGCTCCTGCGGAGCGGAAACCGATGAGGGAGAAGCGGCCAGTTGCCTGGACGGCGACTGGGTGAACGATGCGGATCTGGTCCTGGGTGGGGACGGTAACGACGAAATCTACGGTTATACATCGCTGGACTATCTGTTTGGCGACGGCGACGAGCTGCTTGGCTATGGGCCCAATGCCCCGACGCCTTTTGACACCAACGGCAACCGGATACCGGACTTCGAGCTGGGCGAGCCCAACCCCTTTGACCCGACGATGCCCCAGAACATCGAGATCCTGGGTATCGCCGAGATCGTCCGGCGGGTGCTGCGTGATCCCGACACGGGCGAGATCACTCAGATGGTTCCGCCGACCAGTTGGGCGTTCGCCATCGGCTCGGACAAGATCTGGGGCGGGCCTGGAACTGATTACGTGGTCGGCGGCGCCGGCCCTGACGAACTCTACGGCGACGGCAGCTATCCGGATCCGGCTGACAGCGAGAACTCCATCGATACCTCCGGCAGTGATTACATCTGGGGTGACCTCCACATCCCGACCGGCAAACCGCCATTTTTCCCGGACTCCTTGGCCGCCGGAAACGACAGCATCGCCGGCGGACCCATGTTGGATGTGATTTATGGCTGCGGCGGCATTGACGTGATCTACGGTGATTTCGAGAACGGAAGAGAGGTCGCCCCGGATACGGATCTCTGGTATGAGAGCATGATCTGGAATGACGTCATTTATGGCGACTTCGACTACGACTACATCGGTCCCGATGGAATCTGGGACATTGATCCCGTTGCACCCGCCACGCTCGCCATATACGACGACTACATCTTTGGCCAGGAGGGCGACGACGAGATCTACGGCGGCGCGGGCGACGATTACCTGGTGGGCGGGCCCGACGACGACGTTATCCAGGGCAATGCCGGTATCGACGAAATCTACGGCGGCAATGACGGCATTTACTTCGATTACAAGGACTTCAGCCCTCGCGACACGCTGGATTACTCCAGCGCGTCCCAGTGGTACCATTCGGGCGTGGTGGTCATGCTGGGCGGCAATACCGAGGCGACGGCCTTCCGGGACATTGAGGGCACGGCCTACGACGATGGCGATCCGATGATGTTCGGCTTCAGCACCGGATACGACTACATCTACGGTATCGAGAACGTCCTCGGCTCGGATTTCAACGATGTGATCATCGGTACGAGCGAGACCCTTCAGATGGTCCAGGTGGCCGAGGCTCTGGCTTCCAGCGGCGCCTACTTCTATGAGCCGAACTGGGTGTACTCGTACAAGGATCTGTACGCCGGCCGTTACGCCAACTACTTCTATTATGGCAATTTCGTGAACATCCTGCTCGGCCGGCTCGGAAACGACATCGTCATGGGCCGGGGCGGCGAGGACCTGGTCGTCGGTGGCTTGGGCAACGACATTATCTGCGGCGACACCGACATGCATTGCGACCCGGACGGCAACGACCCGGATGTCGCGGCGATCGTTGCGGGCCGGCTGATGGGCCTGGGCCTCGAGCTCAAGGCTGAGCACGCGATCGCCGGTGGAAACGACTACCTGTTCGGTGAGTGGGGCAACGACAAGCTCTATGGCGACGGCGGCGATGACCTGGTCCGCGGCGGACCTGGCGCCGATACCCTCTCCGGCGGCTTCGATGTGGATGTGCTCGATTATTCGGACTTCATTCCCTCGGTCTCGGTGGGCTCGCCCGCGGCGGTCACGCCGGTGGTGGTGAACCTGCGCAAGACTTCGGTGAACCTGGCGACGTTCGAGCAGGAATTGGCCGATGATCTGTCCGTCCTGCCGGCGCTGCCCACGGCCCTGACGCCGCTGCCCCTGGCTCCCTGTACGAACCTCAACACCGTGGTGTGTCCCGACACGGCGGTGGACGGCGGCGACCCAGGAGTCGGGTTCTCGACCCCGCCGATCCCACCGACGTCGCGCTCGCTGGATACCATCATCAATAGTCCCGCCGATTCAACGTCGACGCCGTATTTCAACGAGTCTCTCGACCGCCTCGAGATCGTTCTGGGTACTTCCGGCGACGACGTGATCTTTGGCCACAAGCAGGAGCCTGGCAAGTCCAAGCCGAACATGCTGATCGGCTGGAGCGGCAACGACATTCTGGTCAGCGGCGATTCGGTGTATAATCCAAATGAGCCCAATGAGAACCGGCTGCCGACCGCGTCCAACCCCATTTTGTACGACAACATCATCTTCGGAGATGGCCCGGGCAGCGGCGATCCGGCGAGCCAGCTCGCGATCCGATTCCTTCCCACGGATCTGGGCGCCATCGAGCCGGGCGACGACCTGATTGAGTCCGGCAAGGGCGACGACTACCTCCAGGGCGGGGACCAGACGTATCTGGGCAAGGGTGATTTCCTTGCGTACTCCCACGTCAACGGGCCGGTCACGATCAGCCTGGCAGACACTCAGCCGCAAATTCCTGGCGCCGGGGGATCGGATACGCTCCTGGGCTTCGAGAACCTGATCGGCTCCCGCTGGATGGGTTCGACCGGCCAGGGTGACGTATTGATCGGCAATCAGTCGGACAATCTTATCTACGGCCTGAACGGTGATGACATCCTCGCGGGCGGTCCGGGCAATGACACGCTGACGGGCGGCTTGGGCCAGGACACGGCCTCCTATGAGTGTGACACGTATGCCATTCCGTGTGTCGATCCGGCCGAGTTCACCGTATCGCAAGACCCGGACACGGGCGTGTATTTCGTCAGCAACGACGGCCAAGACGGCACTGATATGTTGCCGGGCATTGAACTGGTGCTCGGGCCGGCCGGGCCGATCACCCTCGAGGCCGACACCGGCGGCACCGGCGGCGGGACCGTTCCCGCTCCTCAACTCCAGATCATCCTGGGAGTCCAGGGCGAGTTGAAGGTCAGCGAGCCCGGCGGGCAGGTCGAATTGCGATTCTCGGCCAGTGGCGGCGTCCCGCCCTATACCGCCAAGTGGGATCCGACGACGGACATCGATGTCCAGAACGCAGACCGAACGGTGACCATCCTGACCTACACCCCGAGTTCGTTCCAGGCGAACCAGATCCAAACGGCCATCGCTTCGCCCGTTCGCGACACGTCGTACCGGGTGACGGTGACGGATTCCAAGGGCACCGTCAAGGTGGCCTTTGTCAAGGTGAAAGTCGCGGCGGCGTTCAGCGTGCTCGCCGGCGTGGACCGGACCATTTCGCTCGGGCAGCAGCTTACTCTCAAGCCGACGATCACCGGAGGTCTGGCCCCGTATACGTACTCCTGGCAAGTCCAAGGAACTGGTGACGGCGGGTTCCTGACCGCCAAGAACATCCCGGCGATCACGGTGGCCCCGACCGAGACCACGACCTATGTTCTGACCGTGACCGACAGCATCGGCTCGACCGCCGTTGACGCGGTCGTCGTGACTGTTCTCGGCGACAACGGCAACCCGATCACGCCGGATGACGCGGGCGGCGAGCCCACCGACCCCCCCGACACCGATCCCGGTACAGACACAGATCCGGGTGACACCGATCATGAGGATCCGGCCGGCGACGACGGCGATCAGAACGCCGTTGACGATTCGGATTCGGGCTCGCCGCTGCGCTGGCGATTGCCCATCTGCGGAGCGGGTGCCAATCTGACGCTCGTCATGGCCGGGCTGCTCATGCTGGCGGTGATGAAGCGGCGGGAGTGGTAAGTGACCCGTTGATCTGTCAGACCGTCCGGCCTTTCGAACAGAGAGGAAACAATGCTCGACCGGGGATCCCACCCGGTCGAGCTTATTCTTACCTTGCCGGGGCCACAGCCTGGCGTTCCCACTGTCCCTTTATCCCGCGAGGAGTTATAATGTCATCGTTGGTCTCCATGCAGGGGGGGCGATGAAGCAGCGGTTGTCGAGCGGTTGACCGTCTTTCGGTGCGGGTCGCCGCCGGTGGTGATCGTGCCGGAGGACCGTGGTTCCTGGGACGATGCGTTCGCTGACGGGCCGCCTTGTCGCAGACGCGAATCTGTCCCGCTCAGTCCCGGCCGTGCGTGGCCAGAGGTGTGCCAGTGCCATCGGTATGTTTTTACTTCCAGGTGCATCAGCCGTTCCGGTTACGTCGTTACAGCATCTTCGATACCGACTGCCATTACTTTGACGACGCCAAGAACGAGGAAGTCTGCCGCAAGGTGGCGGCCAAATGTTATCTGCCGGCCACGCGGCTGATTCTCGACCTCGTGCGTCGCTACGAGGGCCATTTCAAGGTCGCCTATTCGCTGAGCGGCGTGATCCTCGAGCAGTTCGAGCGGTATGCCCCCGAGGTCCTCGACGTCTTCCAGCGGCTTGCCGAGACCGGTTGCGTCGAGTTCCTCGCCGAAACCTATTACCACACGCTGAGTTTTCTCTATTCGAGGGAGGAGTTCGCCGAGCAGGTGGCGATGCACCAGGACCGCATCAGCGAGCTTTTCGGCAGCAGACCGCAGGTCTTCCGCAACACCGAGCTGATCTACAACAACGATCTCGGGGCATACGTCGCGGAAATGGGCTTCAAGGGCGTCATCTGCGAAGGGGCCGATCACCTGCTCGGCTATCGTTCCCCGAACTACGTGTACCGCCCGCCGAGCACCGATCAGGTCGCCCTCCTGCTCAAGAATTACCGGCTCAGCGACGACGTGGCTTTTCGTTTCTCGAACCGGCACTGGTCCGAATGGCCGCTGACCGCCGAGAAATTCGCCGTGTGGATCAATCGGCTCAACGACCACGGACACACCGTCAACCTGTTCATGGATTACGAGACGTTGGGCGAGCACCAGTGGGCCGAGACGGGGATCTTTGAGTTCCTCAACCACCTGCCTCACGAGATCTTCAGGTGCCGGGAGAACAACTTCAAGACGCCCTCTGAGGTGATCGACACCTATCCGGTCTCCGGCGTGTACGACGTGCCGCACATGATCAGTTGGGCGGACACCGAGCGTGATCTCTCCGCCTGGCTGGGCAATGCCATGCAGTCCAACGCCCTGCACGAGTTGTATCGGCTGGAGAAGGACGTCAAGGCTTCCGGCGATCCGAACATTCTTCGCGACTGGCGAATCATGCAGGGCTCGGATCATTTCTACTACATGTGTGTGAAGTACTTCGCCGACGGCGATGTGCACCGATACTTCAACCCCTACGATTCGCCGTACGACTCGTACATCAATTTCATGAACGCCCTGGACAATCTTCGCTCGCGGCTCAAACTCAAGCAGCGGGTGGTCAGGAAACTGGCGTTTCCTCCGGGGCGTCGCGTCCGCGAGGGCCGGCCGTCCACCTCACCCGAGTACACGGGATAGCGCGCCAGGCGGGAGCAGACTCTCATCGACGCGATTTGCCTCTGCCGCCCCCTCTATGACGATAAGCCGTCTATTGGCAACTCTCTGCCACGGTGTGTGTGAACCCTGAACCCTTCCTCTCTCGAGGTCGCTATGAATAGAAGGCCTTTTTGGGCCGATTCGGGGGAAAACACTGTTGTATCGGGAGGATTCCGAACGATAAACCCTGATGAGACACGCGCCTATGCCCGCGTGGACGGGAGCATTGCAGGGTACCTCCGTAGGGATGCCATGCGAGTCCGAGGCTGGCGGGTGGCAGAGCCGGCTTTGCCAAAGGCAAGGCCTGCCGCAAGCAAGGCCCCCCGGCCGAAAAAAGTGGCCGGACGGTATTGACAACCCTCGGTGGCCCCGTAAGATTGTTGGTCGTCGTTGTTTATCGGGCTTGAGTTTTTCGTGCCGAGTTCGTTGGCGCGTCCGAAGGCCTGAATGTGACGTAAGTAGGTGTTGATGCTGGTCTTTGGCGCGAGAGATCGCATTAACGAGAAGTTGCAAATCAATTGCCGCAAAGAAAGTCGGAACAATGCGTTCGGTTGGTCTGGCCTGCGGGCGAGGATCACCGATGACGCATTTTGAGGGCCGATACGTGCCGGCGGGCGGTCCGCCGGAGAGTGATGTTTGACAATCTGGTAAGCGTTTCGAGGGGATGGTTGGCGAGGACCGCTGATCGGTTGTCGGGCCATCCTGTTTCGCTGGTAGCGGCCGCGGCTTTCCAGGGCCCGGGTCGCCAAATCCGAGATCTGGAAACCCGCGGGCGGACCCCGCCTGGCGGGCGGCGAGACAGGTGAAACCGGGCCGGGCGTCGGTCCGAGCCATGACCCCTCGAAGAAACAGAATTGTAGCGTTCTTAGTTCTAGTGTAGGAGGTAACTCAGAAATGTTTAATCGAAACTTCAGGGCTTGGGCGGCCTTGGCGGTAGCGGCCGCTCTGTTCGCCACGTCGGGTGCGATTTGCATCCCGAAGCCGAAGGTGTTGACCGTGACGGCCACGGCCACCCCGACGTCCGGCGTCAACAGCGTCGACGTGACGCTGACCGCCACCGCTGAAAACGGCACCGAGCCGTACACCTTTGCCTGGACGGCCAGCCCGGCCACCACCATCACCGATGAGGACCCCGCTAATGGGGATGCGTCGGCAACCGTGACGGCGACCACCGTCTTCACCTGCACGGTGACGGATGCCGACGGCGACACCGACACCGCCGACGTGACCGTGACGGTGACTTACGCGATCGCGGTGCAGATCACGGGCGCCGAGACGGCCGAGGGTGGCGACACCCTGCCTCTCACGGCCCTGGCCACCAACGGGACGGCCATAGCCTATAACTGGTCGATCGTCACTCTCGGCGATGCCGGCACGGTTGTGCTCGATCCCGACGACGCCCAGGTTACGAATGCGGCCTTCTCGAACGACGCTCTCGGCACGTTCACCATTCGCGTGGGCGTGCTCGACGCGGAAGGCAACACCGCCAGCGACACGATCGACGTCGTCGTTTCGGCGCTGACCTCGTTCGAACTGACTACGCTGGACGGTGACGTTCTGGAGGGCACGACCGGCGACGACACCTTCACCGCCGGCATCAACACCATCCAGGCCAATGACGTGGTCAATGGGGCCGGCGGCAACGATGTGCTCGAGGCTGAGATCGCCGCCAACCCCGGTGCGGCCAACTTCATTAACGTCGCAACCATGAACTTCACGACCGTCGGAACTGCCGACAAGATTGTTGATGCGACTAACTTTGTGGGCACAACGGCCTACGGCGCGGCGGGCACCGCCGGGCTGACCATCAACAATGCCGAAGCCGGCGCTGATTATGCGATCTCGCTGGCCGCGGGCTTTGCCGACAAGTTCAAGCTGGTTCCGGCTGACGACATCGGGTCGGTCGCCCTGACCTTGGATGGCACCGCCGATGGAGCCGCGTTCGAGTATGACGGCACCGCAGGTGCGAATGTGCTCGATACGCTGACCGTCGAGGCGACGGCCGACAGCGTGATCGATGCGGCTTCCGCCGCGTCGATCTTCGGGACCGCCGCCGGGGACATCGTGCTAGACCCTGCCGGCAGCGCGCTCGCCATTACCGGAGCTGGCGGCCTGACGATCCAGAAGGTCGCCGGCCCCGCCAACATGGATGTTCTGCTGGATGCTTCGGGCCTGACCGGAGATTTCGGAATCGGCATCACTTTCCCCGCGGGCGGGGGCTTCGACTTCAGCACCGGCGGGCCTCAGCAGGCTTTGGGCATCGACCAGGTCATCCTGGAGCCGACCACCGTCGGCGCCGTTGCCTTTATTTTTGATGATGCCGACAACAACGTCACCATCCAGGTGGCTCTGGACACGGGCGAGACCGCCGGAGCGATTACGGCCTCGTACGACGGTGGCGACACGGACGAGGCTCTGACCATCGACCTGGCCGGCGACGGCAATGGCTGCGGCGTGATCAACGTTAGCGGCGGTGGTCCGAACTTGGGCGTGGATGCGCTGACCATCAACTCGGGCGGCACGACCGCCAATGCGATCGCGCCCGGCATCGTGATGAGCGATCAGGCCTTCGTGACCGAGACGATCACGATCACCGGCGACCAGAATCTGAACGCCGGCACGCTGTTGGCCCCCGTCAGCGTCACCGTCAGCGCCTCGGCGTTGACCGGCAACCTGACCATCGTCGGCAATGCCGGCGTGCCCAACCAGATCGCCGGCGGTCAGGGCAACGATACCATCACGGGTGGCGCTAACCCAGACATCCTGGCTGGCGACGCCGGCAATGACACGCTCGACGGTCTGCCCGGGAACGACCAGATCAACGGCGGCGACGGTGACGACAGCATCACCGGCGGCGTCGGCGATGATGCTATGACGGGTGGGGCTGGTGCGGACACGTTCAAGTTCGCTGCCGGCGACATCAGCGGGCCTCCGGCCGCCGGCGTTTTTGACACGATCTCGGACTGGGCGACAGCCTCCGATATCATCGACTATGCGGTCGATCTGACTATTGTCCAGAACGCGGCCGGTGGCGTAGCCGTGGCGACCATCAATGCCGAGGGTATCTGCTCGTTCAATGCGGCCGATGATACGTTGGCCGAGCGGATCGTTGCCGCCGAGGCCGGCATTAATGCCGGCGGCGCTGCTGCGGCTGGACAGTTCTGCGTGTTCGAGCAGGGTGGCAACAGCTACGTCTTCATCTCGGAGGGCGTGGACGGCATCGCCGGTGGCGACGTGCTCATCCAGTTGACCGGCGTGACCGGCTTGACCGGCACGACGATCACGAGCGGCAACACCACCATCGAGTAACAGTGCGGCGCCTGAGCCACACGGTTGCCTGAAGGTGTGAGTCAACAACCCCGAGCCCGGTGGGGACTATCCCACCGGGCTCTTTCTATTTCGGGCCGGGATGGAGGGGGAGAGGCGGATTTGAGATTGGTGGATTTGAGATTTGAAATTGGTGGAGGGTAGGGTCGGCTGGTCCCAGATTCCTATCTGGGACCTTTCTCTTGACGATTCCTATCGTCATTCATTCGGCTGTGCCGCCGGTGGAGGTTCGTGTTATAATACGGCATGGCCCGAGTGTACCTTGAGACGAGCTTTGTCAGCGCTTGTGTTTCAGACCGCAGTGATTCTGCGAGTTGTTACCGACGGGAAGCGAGCCGTGAGTGGTGGGAAAGGCAAAGACAGCAGCATGACTTGTTTGTGTCGGACGAGGTTGTTGCCGAACTGTCGGATCCCGCCTTCCGTGCCAGCCGGTCAGCCCTTGAATGGATCGATGGTATCGAGTCGTTGGCAGTGGCGCCCGAGGCCATCGGTTTGGCGCGGTTGCTGGTTGCCGAGAAGGCGATGCCAGGGCCCCTGAAAGGTGACGCGATTCATGTTGCCGTGGCCACTGTCTGTAGCATGGACTTTGTGCTTAGTTGGAACGTCAAGCACCTGGCGAACCCGAACAAGGTGGAGCACTTGGGCAGGTTGTGTCTTCGATTCGGCTTGGTTCCGCCGCGGATTGTGACCCCTGAATTCCTCTGGGAGGTGGATGATGAGTAAGACCGCCGCATCGCGAAACGCCGTTGACCCGCTGATCGATGAGGTCCGGGCCGTTCGAAAAAGCATCAGCGACCGGGTTGGCGACGACTTCGACAAACTCGCGGAGTACTATCGCCAAGTGGGGGAGGAGTATCGAACCCGAACCGGACGGTTCGCCTCGCAGAAACCCGAACGTCCGTCGCGGTGAGGGACCCGAACTCACGCACAGGCCAGAACCCTGAGCCCGGCGGGGACTATCCCGCCGGGCTCTTTCTATTCCGGGCCGGGATGGGGGGAGAGATTTGAGATTGCGGGATTTGAGATTTGAAATTGGTGGAGGGTAGGGTCGGCTGGTCCCAGATTCCCATTTGGGACCTTTCTCCTGACGATTCCCATCGTTATTCATCCGCGAATGCGGAAGGGATTCCGCAAGGGTGCGGCCCGGAAAGGATTCCGGGCCGAGCGTCATCTTTCCGGTCATTTACGCTTCGCCGGGAATCGTGTACCTTTGTCTCCGATGGCCGGTCTGTGTTCCGGCCGCACGGAGGCACAAGCGGGATCGATGGTCGAGGATTGGGAAGTATCACGGACGACGGGCCGGTGTGCGGCGTCGGATCGGCCGTTGGCCGAGGGCGAGGCGTATTATGCGGTCTTGCTGGAGACGGCGGCCGGGTTTGAACGCCGCGACTACGCGGTGGACGCCTGGCAGGGGCCGCCGGAAGGCACATTCTGTTACTGGCGGGGCCGGGTGCCCGTTCGCGAGAAGAAGCCGGGCACCTACGCGGTGGATATGGCCATCCTGTCGCAACTGTTCACGCAACTGGAAGACGCCCAATCGGAGCCGAAGCAGCAACTGCGCTTCGTGCTTGCCTTGCTGCTGATGCGCAAGCGGCTGCTGAAAATGGACCGGAGCACCACCGAAGAAGGCCGGGAATACTGGCACCTGCGGATGACCAGCGACCAGAGCATGCACCGGGTGCTCAACTCCAAGCTGGAGAACGAGCAGATCGAACGGCTCAGCGCGCAGCTCACGGCCATTCTCAGCGGCGCGATCGACGCGTTGCAGGTGGTTGAGCAACCGGACAGCGAGCCGTCGCCGGCAGGGGAGCAAGAGAGCCAACCTCACGGAGCGATCGAGAGCGATGCCCAGACACCCTGACGGCTCATTGAGATTCTCTGCCGGACGCCTGCCGGGAGCCGCCGGGCCCGGTTCGCTCGCCCGCCTCGCGGCGATGCTGGTTCTGGCCTGCGGCATCACCGGATGCCCGCCGGGTGACACCAGCCTGGGCCCGCCGGAAGAACCCCTGCCGTTGCGAGCGGTGATCGAGCGGGTGAACTGGAACAGCGGGCAGATGGATTTTCTGCTGCGGGGGGTGAACGGCTCGGCCGTCGGGCAGTGGCGGCGCGGCTCCGACGACTCTGCCCCGACCACCTCCTTTGACATGAAAGTGGTTCTGCTCTATCGGAAACCTCGCAACCTGTATCTGCGGATGGAGCACACGCTGGGCGGTACGATCGAGGCCGGCTCCAACTACCGCGAGTTCTGGGTCTGGGAGCGGGCCAAGGAGAATCGCTACTACTGGGGCGAGCATGAGTGGCTCACCAACAACGCTGACGTCGACCTCCCGATACGCCCCGACGTGCTGCTCGACGTTCTCGGCGTCGGCGACCTGCCCACGGACACCACCGGTTCGCAGGGCCCGGTGCTCTGGGTGTGCGAGAACGGCTACCAACTCGTTTTCTTGAACTATGACGAGCAGGGGCAGGGCTACATCAGCAAGGTGATGGAGATCGGCCGGCGCGAACCCTACCTCGTGCAGAGGATTGTCTACTTCCACCCCGACGGCCGGCCGACCATGCAGGTGCTGCTGTCCGATTACCGGCCGGTCGAAGGCAGCGAGGTTCGTGCTCCGCACAAGATCGAAATGAATTCGCTCGAAGCCGGAAACGACAATCACATGACCATGCGGTTCCCTTCGCTGAAGCGTTTTGACCAGCCGGCTGCCGAGCGGCTGTTCGTTTCGCCGATGCAAAAGGGCGGCGCGGACCTGAGTTACGTGCGGCGCGTGGACGGCTGGCGGCCCCAGCCGCGACCGGTGACCCGGCCGGCTCCGCAGACGGCTCCCGCGGCCGGTACCGCCCCTTCCCGACCCCCAGACGCGAGTCGGCCGTCCGAGCCTGCGACGCAACCTGATGCGGTGATGATACGATGATCGACCCGCCGAGGCCTCCAAGGACTGTCTGCTGGTTGGCGGTGCTGGCGGCCGCAGGGACGCTCACCGCTGTCGCGCAGGCCGATTCGGAAATCGAGCAGTTGCACGCGTCTGGCGGCGAACGCGTCCTCTGGCTGGTCGTCGGCGCCCGCGAGCCCGACGTGCAGACGCTGATACAGCGGTTCTCCTATTTCGACAAGCCCGGCGATTCGCCCCGCGCAGCGCCGTTTTCTCCTCAGCTCGGGCGGATCGCTCACATCACGACGGTGAGCGATGCGGTTCACGTCTTCTTTGCCGACGGCGTTCATTACTCCTATTCGAAGGCAGGTGACCGGCGCGAGCTTCGCCTGCCGGACTCCGCCGTCCCGGTGGCGATGGCCGGAACACCCCCGGGCCCGCGTCCTGTGCTATGGGCTCTGGTCACCTCGCACACGGCCGGTCGCGTCGAGGTCGAGTGGCTGGAACAGCAGCGGCGACAGGCCTCCAAGCCGGTAGTTCGTGAGCCTGGCCGGACGTCGCCGGCTTCGTCCGTACCTGAGGCTGAAGAACCGAAACCGACCACTCGATCGCTGGGCAGCTATCACCTCGTATACTACGACGGTTTGAGCTGGCGTCCCGGTTTCGACGCCGCTCCGGATTTCGCGACGGCGGCCCGCGTCTGGTTGTGCGCCCGCGAAAACCAGCAGATGCTCGTATGGCAACAAGATGCCAAATCCGAAGAAATCTTCTCATCATGGAGAATCGACGACCAGTGGCAGACAAACGAGGTGCTGAGACTGCCTGAGGCCCCGGCGGCGGCTTTTGCCATGGCCGGCGGCAACGACATGCTGTTTGCCGCGCTGGTTCGTGAGCCGGGTGGCGGCGGCCTGCGGTGCCGGGTGTGGCGGATGTCGCCGCCGTCGAAGCCGGGCATGCGGGGTGAGTGGGACGCCGTGTCCTCGCCGGTTCTGGACGATGGCACACCGCTTGAAATGGACGCCGGGGCTGCGGTGGCGGTTTTTGGGGACCATCTGGCGGTGGCCCGGCCGGTCGGCAACAAGGCCGAGGTGGGGCTCTGGTCATTGAAGGATGGCAAGCCGGCCAGGCCGTTTGTGGCCGTGCCGACCAGACAGGGTGAAGCCAAGCCTCACTCGTCGTATCGTAACCTGGCGGACGTCCTGATTCTTGCCGTGCTGATGGTGGTGATCCTGCTGATTTTCCGCAGGCGGCACGAACACA
This sequence comes from Phycisphaerae bacterium, assembly GCA_030372985.1. Lineage (GTDB taxonomy): Bacteria > Planctomycetota > Phycisphaerae > UBA1845 > PWPN01 > JAUCQB01. Next base: position 36,971 of record JAUCQB010000265.1, on the reverse strand, counting down.
TGATGGCCCCGGTGGTATTGCCGGCGGACGTGGTGGTGGCAAACCTCGCCAAACGCGTGGCGGCGGCGTTCATCGACATGCTTCCGGCCTTGATCCTAATCAGTTGGTTGTGGCATGGGCCGATCGCAGAGTACGGCGACGAGGTCCGCGCGGTTCTGAGTTCCCGCGGACGTTTACAGGACATTTCCGCGCCGCATGCGCTTTTCTGGGCCTGGCTGGCGTTCCGGCTGATCTATGCGGCGTATTCTCTCGTTTTTGAGCTGCTATGGTCGGCGACACCGGGCAAGCGAGTGATGGGTTTCACGGTGGTGACCGAGTTGCTCGAGCGTCCCAACCGTCTGCAAGTTCTGGCCCGCAACCTGACCCGGCCTCTGGAACTCGAGCCCGCCATGCTTTTCTTCCTGGCGATCGTGTTCTTCACGCCCTACCGGCAGCGAATCGGCGATCTGTTGGCCAGGACGGTCGTCATCGAGGGAATGCCGCCGGAGGAGGCAGACGGCGAGGAACAGAAGCCGAACGCAGAGGAATAGACGATTGACCACGGCCGCGGATTGGGGATTTCAGGTTTCGGATTTCAGATTTCAAATCTCAGATTTCAAATCTCAAACTTCACATTTCAAATCTCAGATTTCAGATTGCAGATCTCGGACTTGAGTCCTGGGGTTGTCAACCGCCGGTCAGCGCAGCTCCCGCCAGATCCGCTTCCAGTCCGCCGCCGGCTTGCCCAACCGGTCGAGGTATCGTTTGAGCACTCGCAGCCGGTCGGCTCGACTGACCTCGGGTAAGTCGCGGAGGCTTGCATTCAACCCCTTGAGCGCCGGAAGGTTCGCATGCTTGGCCGGAGCCGAGGTCCGCTGGAGATCGAGGTAGCCGCTCAGCACCACAACGAACTTGTCATCCGACGATGGACTCGCACAGATCGCCAGGTCCGAGGCCTTCAGATTGCGGTGGACGAAGCCTTCTTCATCGAGCCTGCGCAACAGTCGGGCTATTTGCAGGGCAAGGCCGGCTTTGACGCGGTGCCGCTGGCGCGTCGGCAATCGACTCATCCGAGAGTCGAGGAACGCGTGCAGCGGTTCCGCCGTTTCCGGGTACTCAATCAGCACGAGAGAGTCCCGGAAGCTGCCGTGGCGGCGTGTCCGGCAGACGGCCAGGGGCCTTGCGGCCGGGATGCCTCGGTTCAACAGAGCGTTGCCCGTTTTCCAGAGGCGCATTTCAGGCGACGAGAACACGGTGTACTTGAGGCTCTCACCCAAGGACGTCGGGTGCCGGTGCCGGAGGATCGCTTTGATCGGCTTGTTGTTCTCGATCGCCAGATCGATTGACCCGGTCAGATATCCGCCTGTTGTCTCCTCGATGTTGCGATCCATTTGGGAAATCAGATTCATCCTCGACGCCAACAGCTCTCGCCACCAGTGGCGAGTCAGGGGCGTCTCGTCAATCGCGGAGCCTGGAGCGGGCTGCCGGGCCCGGAGAAAGACGTGGGCCGTGGTCCCGCCGACCAGACGCAACCTGCCGAACCGCCGACCATCCCGCATGGTCTGACGGTCCCGTTGGGCGGCCAGTGCCCTGGCATGTGCACGCATGGCTCGGTCGATTCTAAAGGCGAGCTCGCGACGTTCCGTGGTGATGCGCTGTTCGGGGCCTGTCAATCGCCTCCACCAGGCCAGATAAGCGTCAAGGAACCGCATCCGGTCTGTCAGCGAGGCGTTGAAGCGGAACCAGTTTCCGAAAATGGCCAGATTGCGGATGACCCGTTGCTCGCTGACAGCCCGGCCGACCGACACGGCCTGTAAATCGACGAAGCATGTGCTATACCCGCCGTCGCGGCCGGTTCGTACCAGGATGTTACCTGCGTGCAGGTCCGTGTGTACGAAACCGCCATGGTGTGCTTTGGCGATCAGCTCGGCGACGGCGCCGATGACCGCGTTTCGGTCTTTCCTGGGCAGGGTCTCCGCCGCGCCGACTCGAAGCCACCAGGTATCGAGTTGCTCGGCATCCGCCGTCTCCATCGTGATGAAGATACTCGCTGGTTCACGCCTTCTTGTCCGTCGCCACGCCGCGGCCACGGGAACGACGGTGGCGATGCCATGCCGGGCCGCATGCTCAGCCGCCCGCCACTCGCGCAGGCTGTCAGGCCCGAGGACCAGACGTCGCAAACGGTCTGACCATGTGACCGGGCGGGCGATCTTGACGAACACCGCCCCGTGGTCCGTCTCGACGCGGAACACGTCCCGAATCTCATTGCTTTTGAACAGCTTCGCCCGGGGGTTGCTCTTGAGGTCGAGCCAGGAAGGGCATTGCGGTGATTCGAGCAAGGCCAACCAGTCGGAGCGGATTCGCCAGTTCCAGCCGTCGACCAGGCGGTCGACCCACTTTTGCGGCTCGACATGCTCTCCGTTCGGCTTGACGCCTTCGGCGATGCGGGCTGAGGCTGGGTGATCGGTCATCGCCATCGAGATCCGGTGTTCACGCAACGGCCATGTGGCTGAGCTGATGCTTGATCTCGCCGCCCACAAGGGTCATCACCGCACGGCCGGTGACCTGCCAACCGTGGAACGGGCAGTTGCGGCTCTTGGAACGGAACTGGTTCACGTCGATTGTCCACCGGCACTGCGGGTCGATCAGCGTCACGTCGGCGTCGGCCCCGACCGCCAGCGTGCCCTTGTTGATCGAGAGCAGCTTGGCCGGGCGAACCGTCAGCCGGTCGATCATCGCCGGCCAATCCATCAGGCCCGGTTCAATCAGTGCTTTGATGAACAGCGGCAGGGCCGTTTCCAGTCCGATGATCCCGAACGGGGCGGTCAGGAACTCCAGCTCCTTTTCCTGGATCCCGTGCGGGGCATGGTCGGTCGCCAGGCAGTCGATCGTGCCGTCGGCCACGCCGCGCCGGCAGGCCTCGACGTCGTCCATCGTCCGCAGCGGCGGGTTCATCTTGAAGTTCGGGTCATAGCTGGCGCACTCCTGCTCGGTCAAGACAAGGTGGTGCGTGCACGCCTCGGCGGTCACCGGCAATCCGGCGGCTTTCGCCTGACGTACCAGTTCAACGGCCCTGGCCGTCGAGATGTGGCACACGTGGTAGCGGGCACCGGTGGAGCGGATCAGCGTCAGATCGCGTTGGAGCATCAGTTCCTCGGCGATGGGGCTGATGCCGGGCAAGCCGAGGCGCACGGCCGTGGCTCCGCCGTTCATGACGCCGCTGCCCACGACATCCGCATCCTCGCAGTGCTGCAGGATCGGCTTGTCGAACATCCGAACGTAGTTGAGGGCCTGGATCATCAGTTGTGTGTTGGCCACGCCGCACCCGTCGTCGGAGAACGCCACAGCTCCGGAGCGGACCATCTGACCCATCTCGGCGAGTTCCTTGCCTTGGCGGCCCTTGGTGATCGCCCCGACCGGGTAAACGTTGCAGGAGCCGACTCGCTGCGACTGGTGGCAGATGAATTCGATCGACGCCTCGTCATCGAGGGGCGGCTTGGTGTTGGGCATGCAGGCGACGGAGGTGAACCCGCCCGCGACGGCCGCCGCCGTGCCGGTTTCAATCGTCTCTTCGTCCTCGTCACCGGGTTCGCGAAGGTGAACGTGAACGTCGATCAGGCCGGGACAGACGATCAGTCGGGATGCATCGATGATCTGCGCGCCCGCCGCGGTCAGGTTGTCGGCGATTCTGGAGACCTTGCCTTCTGACAGGAGCAGGTCAGCGGTCTTGTCCAGCCCGCAGGCCGGGTCGATGATTCTTCCGCCCTTGATCAGGAGAGTCTGTGCAGCCATGGGCTTCCTCTGAAGTTGGGTTGCTCATTCTCTGCCGCACGACCCGATGGGGCCACGGCGGGGGCATTGTACCCGAACCGGGCGAGGGCTGGCCATCCCCGGCTCGCGGCTCCTGACAGCACCCTCGGGGGCGATTAGACTGAGGCCCCGGAAGGTGCAAACCGCGTATTCAGGAGGACATGCGATGTCTCGGTGTGCTTGGGTCTTCTTGGCGGCATGGGTGGGGTTGGGATTGACCGGCGTTGAGTCGGCCCTGGCGGCCGAGCAAACCACACAACCAGCTCCGGTGCTTGTACCGGGGCAGACGCTCCGGGATCTGAGGACCTATCTCCTGCGGCGTGCGCCGAAGTTTGTTCCCCCGAGCGATCCGGGCGAGTGGCTCCCACAGGCCGAACAGATCCGCGAGAACGTTTTGAACAACGGTGTGTTTCGGGGCGTGCCGCAGCAGTGGCGGGATGGGCCCGTCACGATCGCCTGGCAGGAGACGCTGCCGGGCAACGGGTACACCATCCGAAAGCTGCGGTATGAGGCGGTGCCGGGACTCTGGATCGGGGCTCTGCTCTACGAGCCGGATGGCCTCAAGGGCAAGGTGCCGGTGGTGCTCAACCCCAACGGCCATGTCGGCAAGCCGGGTATGACCATCGACTACAAACAGGCCCGGTGTATCAACCTGGCGAAGCGCGGCATGCTCGCACTGAACTACGAGTGGATCGGCATGGGGCAGCTCAGCGATCCGGGCTACGCGCACAGCAACGCTGCCCATCTCGATCTGTGCGGGCGTGCGGGCCTGTCGGTCTTCTACCAATCGCTGAAGCGCGGGCTCGACGTGCTCTTGTCCCATCCGTCGGCCGACCCCGAGCGGACGGCTGTGACAGGCCTGTCCGGTGGGGGGTGGCAGACCATCGTTTTCAGCTCGCTCGACACGCGGGTCAAGCTGTGTGCTCCCAACGCCGGCTACAGCGGCATCGAGCGACGGATCTGGGAGACCCGTGACATCGGCGATCGCGAACAGAACCCGCCCGACCTGGTCGCCATCGCCGATTACCCGGTGCTCACCGCGTTGTTGGCCCCGCGCCCGGCCCTGCTGATCTACAATGCTCAGGATGACTGCTGCTTCTACGCCGCGACCGCCCGGTTGTCGGTGTTCGAGCCGGTTGTGCCGGTGTACGAGATGCTCGGCGTGGGCGATCACTTTGCCTTCCACGTCAACAGCGATCCGGGTACGCACAACTACCTCAAAGACAACCGCCAGGCGTTCTACCGTTTCATCAACCGCCATTTCCTCCCGCCCGATCAGCGCAAGGACGAGGAAATCCCCTGCGAAGATGAGATCCGCAAGCCGGAGGAGCTGAAGATCGAATATCCGCCGGATAACGCGGACTTCTACAGTCTGGCGGCGGAAGCGATGCGCGATCTGCCGGCAACAAAGTGCCCGGCCGAAAGCGAGGCTGAGCGAGGGCAGTGGTTGGAGAAGACTCGCGAGGTCCTGGCAAGGGTCGTGCACGCGGATCTGACTCTGAGGACCAGCCCGGTAGTGACGAGGCTGTCGGCAAGCACCATGCCGGTGGGGCAGACGCCCGGAACGCCCGTCCATCTGCGCGTCGGCGGCCAGTGGACGCTGCCGATCGTCGAATACGCGCCGCCGAAGGGTGGCCCGACCGCCTGCCACCTCATCATTGCCGACGGCGGAATTGGCAAAGCACGCGAACTGGCGGGGGCGGTGCTCGATCGCGGGGAACGGACGGTCGCGGCGGACATCCTGTTCACCGGCGAGTGCGTCCCGGGGATCACAGGTACGTGGCAGTTCGCCCAAATGATCGACGCCGTCGGCGCCCGCCCGCTGGGGGTACAAGTGGGCCAGCTCGATACGATCATCGAGCACCTTGCCCGGCAGTACCCGGGCGAGACCTTGCACGTGACCGCGGTGGGCCGGGTATCCGGCTTAGCGGCTCTGACCACGGCCGCACTGACGCCTGGACGCGTGGCAAGCCTCACATTGCCGGATATGCTGCCCAGCCTGAAGGACCTGATTGCCAGGAAGGTGTCCTGGAACGACGCCCCGTCAATGTTCTGCTTCGGCCTGCTGGAGGTCGCCGACGTGCCCGAGTTGATCGAACTGGCCAGGCCGACCCAGGTGAAAATGCAATGATATCACCTGGTCTCGACACGCCGGCCAGATGTTGCCTGTGATTCCGATAAGGGAGGCATCATGCGTATCGTTGTTCTCGACGGTCACACGATGAACCCGGGTGACAACCCGTGGGACGAGATCGCCGCGCTTGGCGAGTTGACGGTCTATGAGCGGTCGACCCACGGGCAACTGATCGAACGCACGGGCGAGGCAGATGTCATCATCACGAACAAGGTGCCGGTGACCGCGGCCGACTTGGACCGCCTCGGCAACCTGAAGATGATCGCCGTGACAGCCACAGGCTACAACGTGGTCGACGTAGAGGCTGCGCGGGCTCGCGGGATTCCGGTCTGCAACGTGCCGGTTTACGCGACCCAGGGAGTTGCCCAGTTCACGTTCGCCCTCTTGTTGGAGTTGTGTCACCACGTCGGCCGCCACGACGCCTCGGTCAAGCGGGGGGCGTGGACGGCGTGTACCGATTTCTGCTACTGGGAGACGTCGCAGATCGAACTGGCCGGCCGTGTGATGGGGCTGGTCGGATACGGCCGGATCGGCCGGCAGGTGGCCCCGATCGCGCGGGCCTTTGGCATGCAGGTCATCGTCTGCGACCCGTGCCGTAAGCCCGGCATCGCTGAGGGCGAGGTTCGCTTCGTCGATATGCCCACACTGTTTTCGCAGGCCGACGTGGTGAGCCTTCACTGCCCTCAGACGTCCGAGACCGCCGGCCTGGTGAACGCTGATCGCCTGAGTCTGATGAAGCCGACCGCCTTTCTCATCAACACCGCTCGCGGCGGGCTGGTGGTCGAGCGAGACTTGGCTGATGCCCTGAACGAGGGCCGGCTCGCCGGTGCGGCCGTCGACGTCGTTGCCGTCGAGCCGATCCGGGCGGACAACCCGCTGCTGACCGCCAAAAACATCATCATCACCCCGCACATGGCCTGGGCCGGCCTTGCCGCCCGCAAACGCCTGATGGCCATCACCGCCGAGAACATCCGCGCCTTCCAGCGGGAAAAGCCGGTTAACGTGGTAAACTGAAGGAGTCAGTGATTGCGTGAGAAATGGTCCCACACCTTGAAGACCTTGGTCACATTGGGCCCGCCGGCGTTGTTGTAGCGAACGGGGGTGAGCTGGGCGGTGTGAATCTGGCCCTGGGGATCAACCACTCGCTTGGCGTGCAGGTCGCTGTACAGAACATTGTAGCTGTTCAGATGATAACCCTCGTACGGTTCACGGTTATACACCTTGCCCTCCCATGTATAGATGTCCTTGCCCGCAAAGTAGCCGTCGGAGATGAAGGCGTGGATGGTGTGTTTGCCGCGCGTTCCGGCCGGGAGCGGACCGAGGAACTCCGGAGCCGGGTCCGTGGGCTCGTTCAAGTACCGCCAATACGGAGACTCGGCGGCGGGCGGCACGTCGCCGTAGCGCACCGACTCTTCGGGATACATCTGGCTGCCGCGGTCTCGCGGGGAGCGACCGGGCACGAGAGGCGCTGCGTAGTTGTACGAGCTGAACGGCGAAATAGGAAAGGTATGCGCGTTCTGGTATCCCGGCTGGCCGCGCTTGGGGGCGCGGTAGCAGCGGCGGAATTGGGCGATTCCGTTCGATCCGGTGCTGTCGGCGGCCTTGTTGTTGGGGCAGTAAAAGAGTTCGGGGCTCGAGCCGACGTACTTGGGGTACAACACGCCGATGTTGACGAGGGCCCAGTCGTGCATCTCATCGCCGGTATAGCCGAGGTAGTACTTGCCTTCCATCAACGAGAACCTGAAGGAGCCCGCCCACGGCAGAACGGTCTTGTAGTCGGCGGAGTAGGTTGAGAGGGCGATTCCCTGCTGTTTCAAGTGGGAGAGGCAGACTGCCGCCCTTGTCTGCTCACGGGTCCGGGCCAGCGCGGGCAGCAGGACGGCGATCAGCAGGGCGATGATCGCGACAACGATCAGCACCTCGATCAGGGTGAAGCCGGTCGAAACCCGCGCCGCTCGGCAAGGAACTCGATCAGATACCGCCTGCAACATGGCCGCTCACCAGACAAAACGGTCCGCCCGTCAGCGCCATCATACACCGACCCGCGGCGGTCGGCATCAGGTTTTTCCGATTGGCAGCTTTTCCAGAATGTCTTCGAGTGAGACGCCGCTGATGCGGATGGTCTTTCGCGGCGAGGCGTGACCGGACTCCACGGTGACCTGCGAGGTCCGCAGCCCCAGTGTCTTGGCGAGCAGTTTGCACACCGCGCCGTTGGCCGCGCCCCTTTCCGGGGCGGCTGCGACGGTGATCTTCAGCACGCCGTCCAACTCGCCCGCGATTCTGTCGCGAGATGACTTGGGGACCACCTTCACAGGCAGAAAAACATCGTTGCCCTGGCGGCTGATCTGAATCATACCCGACAGCGTACTACGCCAAGTCAGGCGGGTCGAGGAATTCGTGATCCGGGTCGATGTGCCGGTCCCAGTGGGCCGCGGCCAGCTGGTTGCCGAGCTCGCGCGTATGCTCGAAACCGGCCATGACTCCAATTCGCATCACCAGCACCAGAACGGCGGCAACCGCCCCGAAACAGCCCTGGGCAATGCGCAGTTTCGCCCGTTGCCACGGTGTCAGATTCGGCCGCATCCGCAGCAGTCGGCCGGCAGCCTCCGAAGCCCGGGCGACCCGGCGGAGCATGCGCAGCGCTCGGCCGTTGGCTCGATTCTGCAGTCCGTGGGGCAGCGGCTGATTCTGGAGCAGCATCAGCCCCGTGTGGACCGTGCTGACCCGCCGAACCTGGTCGGCGCAGCCCGGACACAGCCGGATATGTTCCGAAAGCCGGCGGGGCAGTGCACCGCCGCTGCCTGACCATTTGAGCAGGTCCGCCCTGCTGCAACCGGAGTGGGGGAGGCCCTCTGCGGAGATGTGTCTGGGCCTCGAAGATAGGTCACTGAAACGCCTCATGGATTTGCCTCCCGTCCAACCATCTCCGCAAGTCGCAGGATGGCTTCCCGGCGGTACAGTCTGGCGGTGCCGTTCCGTATCCCCAGGATCCTGGCGACCTGCGAGTAAGGCAGTTCGGCCAGTTCGCGCAGAACGATGACGTTCCGCAGATGTGTAGGTAACTGGCAGATGGCCTGCCTCATTTTCTCAATAATCTCTCTCTGATCGAGACCCACGGGTTGGGGTCTGTCCTCGCTGCGTCGTCGCTGCAAGTCCACGACCGTCGGCCAGCAGGCCCGATGGCGTTGCCGCGTTCGCAGAATCTCGATCCCCGCGTTCGACACTGATCGGTAGAAGTAGCCCGGAGGGTTGGCCCCCATCCCTTCCCGGCCTCTGGCTGTCAGCCGGCAGATCGCGGTCTGGTAAGCGTCCAGAACGTCCTGTTCTGAGCCCAACATCCGCCAGAGCAGGGTGATCACGGCCAGGCCGTGCTTGCGCATCAGGCTCACGATCCACTGCTGGTCATCGGTGACCTCAGCCGAGGCGAGGCCGGCTACGACGGCACGCAACTCCAGCGGTAGGGCGGTGGTAACGACCCGGGCCATAGGAGGGCACTCCTGCTCACTTATTATGATGCATCTCCTCACCGGATGTATACATCGGGGCTAAAGAATTCCGGTTCTTTTGACCAAAAAAAGCGATTCTGAGGCGATTGGCGGGGCTGGAGGGCCGCGGGACCAGGCGACCAAGGCTCGGGGCCGGGTTCCAGGGGGCACAGCCTGTGGCTTTCGCAACCTGGAACCGCAGTGGGAGGCTTATCATTTCGGCTGATAGAAAGGGCTTTACACCCCAAAAAACATACAAAGCGAGGAATCGAACCCCAACACCGCCTATGCTCGTCCCTCTAGGGTTATGTGGGGCGGGAGCCTTGGCCGGAATGCGGGGCCGGGCGTCGCACAGAGCTGCTGGCCGGAAACACTTGGCAGGCAAGGGCCAGCGAACCGGTCGGCCGGCTCTGTGCCACGCCGACCCGGTCCAGCCCAACTGGCCTGCTACCCGACCCTGCTGCGGTTTCAAGGCATTGCCTGGGGGGCTCAGGTGTCCGACGGCACGAATCCAACTGGGAATACGGTGGTCCAACTTGTGGATGCCCTACTGGCGCGGGCCATTGGCCTAAAAGCCAGCGATATTCATTTCGAGCCCTCAGAAGGCGGGATGTGGGTCCGATATCGCCTGGACGGGCTTCTGCACGACATGGACAGGCTTCCGGCCGGTCTGGCCGAGAACCTCATCGCTCGCCTGAAGGTCATGGCCGGCCTCTTGACCTACCGCATGGATATCCCCCAGGAAGGGGCATTCCAGGCCCTGGGACACCTCACAGGCGGCCTGCCCCCTGTCGACATCCGGGTAGCCACATTTCCCACGATCCGGGGCGAGAGGGCGGTTGTTCGGCTCATGTATGCCGTCGGACAGGTCAGTTCCCTTGACGACCTTGGTTTTTCAGATCAAGTGCTGACGGAATTCCGCAAGGTGGCGGAGCAGCCCCAGGGGCTGATACTGGTGACCGGTCCGGCTGGAAGCGGCAAGAGCACCACCTTGTACGCCCTTGCCCGGCATATCCGGGCTGTCACCCCTGGCCGCAGCGTGGTCAGCCTTGAGGATCCGGTCGAGCAACGGGTGGACGGCGTGGCGCAGATTCAGATCCAGCCCCATGGTGAGCTGGACTACGTGCGGGCCATGCGGTCGCTGCTCCGGCAGGATGTCCAGGTGCTGCTGGTGGGTGAGATCCGCGATGCCCAGACCGCCCGCATCGTGATTGAGGCGGCCCTCACGGGTCACCTGATCATGAGCACGCTGCATAGCGGGGACCCGGCCGAGGCCGTTGTCCGGCTCCTGGAGATGGGCATCGAGCCTTACCAGATTGTCGGAGCTCTGTCACTCGTCTTCAGCCAGCGCCTTGTGCGGATGGTGTGTAGCGCCTGTGGCGGCCGGGGCTGCAAGGCGTGTGCGGAGACAGGCTATCTCGGACGCACGGCCTGCGGCCAGATCGCCGTGATGAATGAATTGATTCGTCAAGCCATCCTTAATCATCGCCCGGCCGGCGAGTTGCGAGGCGTGATCGCAGCCGATCGAGCCGATCTGGCGGCGGACGCCCGACGGCTGGTCGGGCAGGGTCAGACGACAGTGGATGAGGTTCGACGCGTGTTGGGATCGCTTTTCACGCTCGGCGAGCCCGGAAAAAGGTCGCCGGCCAGACGGTGACTGCCGACCGGCCCAGTGAGGAGACCAATACATGTCCTGGTTTGAATATGAAGGTCTGACACCCGGCGGCACGGCCATCGCGGGACGAGTCGAGGCCGGCAGTCGCGAGCGGGCTGTTGAAGATCTTGCTCAGATGCGGATCGAGGTGCGGGAACTGCGCGTCGCCGAAGCCCCACCGCGAGGCCGTGCGGCGATCAGTGAGGACGATCTTGTCTTTTTCAACGAGCAACTGGCCTCGCTGGCCGAGGCGGGCATTGCCTTGGACGACGGGCTGGCTCAAATGGCTCGTGACATCGAATCGCCGAGGCTGCGAGGGTGGATCAACGCCCTGGTGGCCGACCTGCGCAGCGGCATCCCGCTTGATCGGGCCATCGCCGCACGCGAGCAGGGCCTGCCGCTGCTCTATAGTCGGGTGATTCGGGCCGGCATCGACTCGGGGGAACTGCCGGCCACGCTGCTGAACCTCAATCAGCACTTGCGACTGGCCGGCAACGTCAGGCGACTGATCTGGGAGGTGGTCAGCTATCCTCTGCTCGTTGCGTGCATCGCCCTGACGGTCATCTCGGCATTCTTCTTGCTGGTTGTCCCTCACATGAAAGAGATCTTCGCTGATTTCGGAACCGCGCTGCCCGGCTTGACCACCCTCCTTCTCAAGACCGCTGACCATTATCCCTTCATACTCTTAGGAGCCGGTTGCGCGGTGGTCGTTCTCGTGGCGATCTGGACGAGTCTGCGGTTTTCCGAGAGCGGGCTCTCGCTTCGGGAGGGCATCTTGATGTGCACGCCCATCATTGGACGCGTGTACCGCGCGTCACTCATCGCCCGGTTCCTTCGTTCCGTCTCGATTGGCGTCGCCGCGGGCATTCCTCTTCCGCAGGCGATGCGCCTCGGGGGGGGCGCAACCGGTTCGGTGCGGCTGGCCGCGGACGCGGAACGTCTGGCGGCCGAGGCGGAGAGGGGGCGTTCGGTGTTCATCGCCAGTCAGACCGCCGGCATCATACCGCCGCTATTCGGTTTTTGCGTTCAGGTGGCGGTGGGCCGCGACGCGTTGCCGACTGCGATCAGCCAGCTTGCCCGATCGTACGAGAACCGTGCGTTTCATGCCCAGTCGATGCTTCGCGTGCTGCTGTTTCCGCTGCTGATCATCGTGGTAGGAGGGTTCCTGGCATTCGCGATTGTGGGCATGTTCCTGCCGTTAGTGACATTGATCAACTCCGTCTCGTCCGGCGGCGCGTGAGGTGGCGATACCATGGTGGAATCGATCATCTTGTTGAGCGTGATTCTCGGCGGGATCGCCGCGCTCTTCCTGCTGTGGCAGGCACTGATGTATGTCATTGCCTTGTTCCGACGGCCGGCGGTCGAGCGCATCGTGGTCGGCCAGATCGCCGGCGTGTTGCGTCAGAATCTGCCGCTGTCGATGGCGCTGTCGCTGGCCGGCGATTCCGAGCAGGGCATGGCCCGCACTTGTCTCAAGCGGATCTCGAAGCTCCTGTCGCAGGGGGCCTCGCTGTCCGAGGCGATGCAACTGGGCTATCGCGAGTGCTCGTCATTGGTGATCAGCCTGGTGGCGGCCGGAGAGAAGGCCGGCCAACTGCCGGCCGCGTTGGAGCAGGCCGAAGAGTACCTGAACAGAAAGGCGCGCTGGCGGCGGCTCTTCGATGTGCCGCTGTGGATCTACATCGCGCTTGTTCTGACGACCGCCGGTTTCATGGTCAGCGGCATCATGGTGGCCGTGGTCCCCAAGTTCAAGGTCATCTTCGCCGATTTCGGAACCACTCTGCCTCGTCACACGGTGGCGCTGATCAGCATTTCAGCATGGTTTGTGACAGGGACGCCGCCGGGCTGGGTGCTGATATGCCTCGTGCCTGTCATCTGGATCGTGCTGCGGCTCTGGAAGGTCCAGAACCGCCCGCTGACCTCCAGAATCGGCGAGTTCGTTCGTGCGAGTCTGCCGGGTGTCCGGCGTGTGGAGTTCGGCCGAGGAATGGCCGAGATGCTGCGCCTGATGCGAACGGCCGTTGCCAGCGGCATGGATCTGGCTGCCGCCGCCAGGCTCTCCTCGAGTCTTGGAGTCAACGGCTATCTTCGCGATCGGATGAGGCACTTTTCCGAACTTCTTGAAGCTGGCAGCGACCCTGCCGATGCCTGCCGTGCCTCCGAGCTTGGCCCGGTCTTGTCGACCGCCCTGGCCGCGGGAACCCGGTCGGGCAACATGGACGCCGCCCTGCGGTATGCCGCCGATTATCACGGGGCCCTGGTGACGCGATGGTGGATCATGATCAATTCCTTCGCCTGGCCGTGCTGCACAATCGGCCTCGGTGTGATCGTCGCGTTCGTCGTGAGGGCTCTGTTTGAGCCGCTGGTCGAGTTGATCCGGTCGGTTTCTGGTGGAGGGATGGGCTGATGCGAGGTCGCAACATGACAACGCGGCTGCGAGGATTCAGTTTCATCGAGGTGACGGTCGGCATCGTGTTATTAGGGTTGATCGTGGCGATGTCATCCCAGGCGATCTTCAACTATCAGAAGTCGCGCAATCAGTTGGTTGACCGGCAGGTGCTCCTTTGGGCGGCCTCGGCCCAGCTTGAGCGAATCGCCGCCGGGGCGGCGCTTGACTCGTTGCCGCCGGGAGGGTTTCTGCCGGAGGGCATCTCGCTGCACGCCGAATCCCAGCCCGGCGAGGGAGACTGGAGGGGCTTGACGCGCATCACGGTCACCGCGAGGCTCACCGCCGGCGGCGGAAAGGGACTTCGCGAGCAGATCAGCGGATTCATCCCTGCGGAGGGCAAGCCATGAGAAACGGATGCCGCAAGGGCTTCACGCTGGTTCAGATCATCGCGATATTGCCCGTCTTCGTGGTCATATTGACGCTTAGCCTTCAGGCCGAGCGCTGGATCGTTCAAACGCAAGTGGACGAAAGCCGCATGCTCTCGAACCAGGCGATGATGCGGGACATCGCTCGGCGTCTGCAGGCCGATGCCCGCTTTGCCGATAGCGCGGTCGTTCGCCGCGGCGATGACGGGCCGGTCCTTGAACTGGTTCGCGGCGACGACACGATTGCCTACCGGTGCGCGGAGAACCGTATTGAACGGACGGAACATTCGGCCGGAGCCGAGCCGATCCGTTACGCCTGGGACCTCGAACGTGTTCTCACCCATATCAAGCATGAGAGCATCGGTGCTTCGAAGGGCGTGGTCTGGATTCTGTTTGACTGCCGGTTGCCGATGGGAAAGGGGTACTACGTGGACCGGCGTCTGGCAATGGCCGTCAGAGTGGGCGGAGGTGGTGCCTCATGAGAACGCCGGCAAGTCGCAACGGCTTCGCGCTGATCGTGGTTGTCGTGTTGACGGCTCTGACCGCAGGCCTGTTGTCCATGCTGAGTCTGTGGGCGGCTTATCGCTACCGCGAGGTGCAGTCTGAGCGGGCCCGGCAGGTGGCCCGTGCGATCGGCGACAGTGCGGTGGCATATGCCAGATCGCATCTGAACGAATGGAAGAGCGCCCCGCCGGCCGACCGTCTTGTGCTGGATGTCAGTTCGCTTGCTCCGGCCGGCATGTCCGCGTCGGCATCCGTCGTTTTCGTCATTGAGGACGGCCGTCGTGTTTGCCGGGTCTCCAGTCGCGCGGAGCGAGGGGCGATCGCCTCCGAGGACACCGTCGACTTGCCGCTTGGACCGGCCCCCGCGACATCATCCGCTCCGGCCGTGGAAAAAGCCGCGCCTGACACGCCGTGACTCCACCACCATTCCGTCGTGTTGGCTTGGCCGGCAGTTTTCGCCAACCTTCGGGAAGGCCCGGCGCCTTCGTCAACCAAGGACGCTCGCCGGCGCGACGACGTCTTCTTTTATGGGAGCGCGCCGGCAGGCCGCTGATCGCGTCCACGCTTCTATGTCCGTGGTTCTAACTGGAAACGCGGGAAAAATCGTCGTGTGGGACCGGCAACTTGCCGGTCAACGACGGGCTGGGAGCCAGGCCCACACCGTAAGAGACGCTGCGCTCCAACTCAGCCCTTGAGGCAGGCATCCAGCGAGGCCTGAAGGTCCCGCTTGCTTCTGAGGCCTACGAAGCGCTCCTTGATCTCGCCGTCCTTGAAGAGAATCACCGTGGGGATGGCGCTGATGCTGAACTGAGTGGCCAGCGACGGGTTGGCATCGGTGTCCACCTTGCCAACCTTCACCTTGCCGGCATTCTCGTTGGCCAGTTCGTCAATGGTTGGTCCCAGGGCTTTACAGGGCATGCACCACTCGGCCCAGAAATCGACCAGCACCGGCCCGGCGGCCTCGATGACCTCCTGCTGAAAATTGGCGTCGGTAAAGGTCTTGGTATTCGCCCCGGCCATGATTGATCCTCCACGTCATATTCTTAAGTGTACACCGGTGAAACCGCTACCACAGCGAGCGCATGGATTCTAGTCCCCCGCAATCTTGGCGTCAACAACGTGCGAACCCGCCTGTCAATGCGCGGAAGCCCGAATTCCGTCTCTTCGCTGTCGGCGGAATCGGCGGCCCCGCTACTCCGCAAACGCATGAGCGCCGACAGCTTCGCGTGCGAAACGAAGCCAAGGATGCAGGCGATCAGCGATCAGCGTTCAGCCAAATGGAAGTCCACCCGGCCCCGGCAGAGTGAACCAGAATCGGCAGGGTGGCCCATCCATCACGGCGAAGCGGAGCGCAGCCGGATGGGTGGGCTCTCGATGACGGACTGCGGAAGAAAGGTCTGGCAGCGAACCAGGCTTCGGTGATCGATGGGGCGTTTGGGTTGATTCGATCGTCGTATTCCCCAACCTTCGCTGGCGCGAAGGGTGGACCACCCGGCCTCAGCGCCCCTTGGCGGGAGTTGCGATCTGCCTGCCAACAAGCGTTCACTTCATAACTGATGACAACCTATCAGCATGTTGCGTGCGCGCAGCGATCCGCTACAATCTTCCACTTTGATACTCCGGCGGCCGCGCCGGCAGGGTTTTGTTGGATTTGACCATGACCAAAGAGACGACCGCTCCGACGGCGCGGGCCGGGACCGCTTTACTGGCCGCCGTGTTTCTCCTCTCGGCCTCCGGGCTGATGTTCGAGATCACGCTGACGCGATTCTTCTCCG
The DNA here is from genome assembly GCA_030372985.1 of Phycisphaerae bacterium. Taxonomy (GTDB): domain Bacteria; phylum Planctomycetota; class Phycisphaerae; order UBA1845; family PWPN01; genus JAUCQB01. The sequence continues at coordinate 20,816 of JAUCQB010000265.1, read as the reverse complement.
CCACGATCTGGTACCACTTCACTTTTGTGGCCATTTCGGTGGCGCTGTTCGGCTGGGGCCTGGGCGGGTTGTTCGTCTTTCTGCTGCGGCTTTCACGGTTTGAACAGCACATTCGTTCGATACTGGTGGGGCTGTCGTTGCTGCTGGCGGTGACGCTGCCGCTGTTTCTGGCGGGGGTGCTGCAACTGCCGTTCGACCCGAATCGCCTCAACACGTACTTTCTGCTTAGCCTGATGCCCTTCCTGGCCGGCGGGGCGGTGCTCAGCCTGGCATTTGAGAGTTGGGGCAAGGACTCCAATCGCCTGTATTTTGCGGACCTGATCGGCGCGTCGATGGGGACGCTGCTGGTGCCCCTGGCGATCGGCCGGCTGGGGGCCGAGTCGGCCATTCTGGTGATCGCCGTGCTTCCTTCCCTGGCGGCCGTGTTGCTGAGCCTGTCGCTGCCTGCACGCTCGAAGGTCAAGTGGCTGCCCGCGTCGGTGGCCGTGCTGGCGGCCTGTATCGGGCTGACGGCGTGGAACGTGCGCACCGGCAAGATGACCGTGCGAGACGCACCGGGCAAGGAACTCTACCAGCTGCTGAATGACCATGAACAGGCAAGAATCGATTTCGATAAGTGGAACGCCTACTCGCGGATCACGTCAGTAGAGGGTTTCAGTGAGGATTATGTTCGCCGGATCTTCATCGACAGCAGCGCCGAGACCAGCGTCATGCACTGGGACGGCACGCCGAACAACCCGCCGGATGCACGGAACTGGTTCCGGGCTTTTCCGTTCCGCGTGGTGAAAGACCCGCAGGTATTGGTCATCGGGCCGGGCGGCGGAACGGACATCGTCCTCTCGATTGCGGCCGGGGCTTCGCACATCACCGCAGTGGAGATGAACGACCTGATCATTGAGTGCGTCCGGGGCCTGGGTGCCCAGGCGGGCAATCTCTACGATCATCCGAAGGTCGACTTGGTCATGGACGAGGGGCGGAACTACATCCAGCGATGCGGCCGCAAGTTCGACATGATCGTGCTCGGGTGGGTTGACTCGTGGGCGTCGGTGGCCGGCGGCGGATTGGCACTGACCGAGAACTACCTCTACACCCGCGACGCCCTGGAAGCCTACTACGACCACCTGAGCGACAATGGCGCCTTGGTGATCATTCGCTGGCCGGTCGACGTGCCGAGGCTTGTGGCTAATGCAGTCTCGTTCATGAGCAATCGCGGCATGAGCATGGAGGAGATCTCCCGTCACATCGTGGCGGTGAGCATGCGTAAGCCGGTCAAGAAAAAGAAGGATGAAACCGGCGAACCTGTTGACGACACTGAGCAAGTCTCCAAGCCGGCCGACAACGAGAATCAGGCCATCGAGACAGTCTTCATGATGACCCGCTCGCCCCTGACCGAGCAGCAGGTGGACACCCTCCTGGCCGGTCACGACGATGCCCATCTGTGGCACGCGCCCTTCCGCCCGTGCGATCCGCCATACTCCGACCTTTTTGCGGGTACAATCAACTTTGCCCAGTACACCGATGCTTTCCCGACGCTCGCCACCCCGGTGACCGACAATCACCCGTTCTATTTCGCGTGGGCCAAACCCTGCGGGATCCCGGATTTCGTGACACGATTGCTCCTGATGCCGATGGCCAGCGTTGTGGGGTTCACGCTGCTGCTGCTGATCGCCACGCGCTACGCCGGTTTGCGGGCCCCAGGACCACGGACGGTGGCCTACTTCGGTGCGCTGGGCGTCGGCTTCATTGTCGTTGAGGTGGCGCTGATCCAGCGGCTCATTCTGCTGCTCGGGCATCCGATTTACACGCTGGTGGTGATCCTTTTCACCCTGTTGCTGGCGGGCGGCTGCGGCAGCTTCTTTGCCCGGCGGTTCGCTCCAGAGGCCATTCGGTCGGCTTTGGGAAAGATCATCCCTCTGGTTGTGCTGCTGGTGATTCTGGCGGCGTTCGTTCTGCCTGTACTGGTGGATAAGGCCTTGCCTCTGAGCCTGCCGCTGCGAATCGTGATCACGGCCCTGATGGTCGTTCCCTATGGGTTCCTGATGGGCATGCCGTTCCCGTTGGGGCTGCGCAAGCAGTCGCAAGACCCGGTCGGCTCGCCGGCATCAGTGCTGTGGGGGATCAACGGCGTTGCCTCGGTGATCGGCTCGATCGGGGGCGTAGCCCTGGCCGTGGCCGTCGGCTTCACCTGGGTTTTTCTCGCCGGTGCGGCCTGCTACATCATCGCATGGGCCACGCGGCCGTAGTCTTCTCAACTCACCATTCGCCACTCGGAATTCCCAACGTTGCAGCCACGCAACGTTGGTGTACACTCTCGTCAGCCCATGCGAGAAGACCGCGAACTGGCCGAGTTTCGAGGCATCATGACACCTCCCGATTCTTGGGAGAGTGGCTTTAACCTCAAGAGCGTTTTCGCGGCCCTGTTCATCGGCATGGTCATGATGCCCGGCAGTATGTACATGGGCCTGATTGCCGGGGCGGGGCTTGGGCCGGCCGCCCAGTGGGTGACGGTGATTCTCTTCATGGAGATTGCCCGCCGGGCCTTCTCGACCATGAAGAGCCCGGAGATATTTGTCCTTTACTACATGGCGGGGGCGGCGATCACGCTGCCGTACACCGGCCTGCTCTGGAACCAGTTCCTGGTGCAGTCCGACGCCGCCGAGGCCACCGGGTTGGCCCGCCAATTCCCTACATGGTTTGCCCCGGCCGAAGAGGTTCTCAAGCAGCGGACGTTCTTTCATTGGGGCTGGGCCCCGGCCATCACGCTCGTGTTGCTTCAGCAGCTCTTCACCCGGATCGAAAGGTTCGGCCTCGGTTACATCCTCTTTCGGATCACCTCGGACGTCGAGAAGCTGCCGTTCCCGATGGCCCCGGTAGGTGCGGCCGGTATCGTGGCCCTGGCCGAGACCTCGACGGGGCAACGCTCCTGGCGTTGGCGGGTGTTTTCGATCGGGTCGGTCATCGGCTTGGCGTTTGGTTTTGTCTATGTGGGTATTCCCGCGGTCAGCGGCACCTTACTGCTTGAGCCGATCCAGCCGCTGGAGATTCCCTGGACGGACCTGACATCGCGGACGGAGACGATTCTGCCGGCCGTGCCGACGGGCATCTCGTTTGATCTCGGGCACTACATTCTGGGGATGGTTCTACCGCTGTGGGCAGTGGTGGGTGAATTCCTCGGCATGCTGCTGACGATGGTCGCCAACCCGATCCTGCACCGGGCCGGCGTGCTCACCTGGTCGCCGGGCAGCGGCACGATCGGCACGCAGTTCTCCAACTCGCTGGATTTCTATTTCAGTTTCGGGATCGGCGTTACGGTCGCGATCGCCCTGATCGGCTTCTATCATCTCTTCAGGTCCATGCGCCGTCGGGATGGAGATTCCTCCCGCCCCGACTGGCGTCGCCTGTTTCACCCGCCGGAGGGGCGCGGCGATATCCACCTCTGGGTCGCCGCAGCGATCTGGGTCGGCTCGACATTGACCTATATCAGCCTGTGCCATTTCTGGCTGATTCCTGATTTTCCGCTTTGGATTCTGCTGGGCTACGGTTTCCTCTACACGCCCATGGTGTCATACGTCTCGGCGCGGATGGAGGGCGTGGTCGGGCAGTATGTCGATATTCCGCTGGTTCGAGAGGCGGCGTTCATCCTTTCGGGCTACCAGAAGATCGACGTCTGGTTCGCGCCAATTCCGCTGACCAACGACAGCGGCAACGTCGTCTATTTCAGGCAGGTGGAACTGACCGGCACGCGGATCAGCAGCGTCCTGAAGGCCGAACTGGTCATTCTGCCGATTGTGCTGGTTGCCGGGGTGCTGTTCAGCCAGTTCATCTGGCGTCTGGCGCCGATCCCGTCGCCGGTCTACCCGTTCACCCAGAAAATGTGGGAGCTTCAGGCTTACAACATGTGCCTGACCTATTCGGCCACGTCCGAAGGCGGCGGGCTGTTCGCCCGGGCGTTTCAACCGACGTATGTCCTTGTAGGCACGGGCCTTTCGGTGGCGGCGTATGCGTTCATGGCCCGGTTCGGCCTGCCGGTGATGCTTGCCTACGGTCTGATTCGCGGAATGGGTGGCGGCATGCTGCCGCATTTCGTGATCCCGCATTTCGTGGGAGCGTTGATCGGGCATTACTTCTTCCGGCGGCGGTTCGGGCTGCAGTGGCGGCAGTATGCTCCGGTTCTGATGGCCGGATTCGGTTGCGGCATGGGGCTGCTCAGCATGCTGGCCCTGGGCTTCGTGCTGGTTTCGAAGTCGGTGTTCCAGTTGCCTTATTGACAGGCAGGCAGCAATGAGAGACATCGCCGACAAGTTCGTGGGCGGGATCGAGCGGATCGATACCGCTGTGCCCGACCGGCGGCGAGGTCCGACCTGGCGATCGGTATTCATCGGCTTTGCCGCCGTGGCGGCGCTCAGCCTGCTGGAACCGTACAATCAAAACACGTTCAAGAACACCCCCTTGATCGGCAACCAGTTTCCGGTCGCGGTGGTGTTCTTCATCGTCGTGCTGGTGTTGGTCGTCAACCCGATTCTGAGCCTGCTGTCGTCGCGTTTCTCACCGTCGCACGTCGGGCCCGCGCGTCGCGTCTTCGCCATTGTTCGCCCGTTGTCGCCGGCCGAGCTGGTTGTGATTCTGACGATGCTGCTCTCGGCGTGTGCGGTCATCTGGAGCGGCTTCCACCGATTCTGGGCTCACCAGCTCGTGGCTCCGTTCTATTACCTGCGGTCTCATCCGCGGTGGGAGCCGCTGGTGCGGTCGCTGCCGTCGTGGCTGGTGCCGTCGGCCGATCCGGAGAACGGCGAAATCATCCGAAGCTTTTTTGCCGGCGGAGCGGATGTGCCCTGGGGGCCGTGGCTGAGGACGGCCCTGTTGTGGTCGCCGTTCGTGCTGGCGTTTTTCGTCGGCTGTTTCTTCATGGTCGCCTTGTTCCGGCGGCAATGGGAAGAGGCCGAGAAGCTGTCATTCCCGCTGGCTGCCATCACGCTGGAGATGCTCTGACCGCCGGCGCCCGGACGCCGCGTCAACGACCTGTTCAGGAGCAAGCTGTTCTGGTGGTCGCTGGGCATCGTAGTCTGTTTCCAGATGCTCTACGGCCTGCACGCATGCTTCCCGGCGTTTCCCGAGGTGGTGTTCAAATACGATCTCAACCCGGCCCTGGACGCCCCGCCCTGGCGATATCTTCCGCCCTGGGTCAAGGCCAAGGATGCGTTCTTCATGATGGTCGGGGTCGCGTTCTTCCTTTCGACCGAAATGTCGTTCAGCCTGTGGGTGTCGGTGATCATCCTTGCGGTGATCGAGATGCTCGGAAAGACTTATCAGTATCCCGTTCATGAGCAGTTCAACGATCATCAGATCGGCGCGTATATCGCTTACACGCTCGTTATCCTCTATGGCGCCCGTCACCATCTTGCCCGCGTCGTGCGGTCCATCTGGCGCAGACCTGCGACCGGCTCTGACGGCGTCGATTTGTCAGAGCGTGGGGCCGCCATCGGCTTTGTGGTCTGTTTCGCGGTCGCCTGCGTGTGGCTCAGGCTGGCGGGGCTGCCGCTGCGTCTGGCCGTTCTGGTGGCGGTGATCGTGTTCATGCTGGCGCTGGTTGTCGGTCGTGCCGTGGCCGAGTCGGGACTGCTCTTCGTGCAGTACGGGTGCTGGCCGACCCGGATCGCCGAGTCGTGCTTCGGATCATATCTGACTCCGACGACGCACACGCTGATCCACTTCACCACCGTTGCGCCAACGCTGGATGCCCGCGAATCCCTGGCTCCCCTGGCCTTTAATTCCGCCCGCATGGCCGACGGGGTCGGACACCTTCATCGCAGGCGACTCTTCTGGCTGTGGATCGGGGCCCTGGTCCTGGCACTGGTGTTGGCCGGCTTCGCCCAGTTGAGCATCGTGTATCGTCTCGGCGCTTTGCAGACCGACGAGTACGCCGGCCGATTCGCCCCGGAGATTCTCTACAACAGCTCCGCCGATTTCGACAGTCTTCTCCAGCAGCCGCCGGAACGGGTTCGTGCCGATCTCAACCGGCATCTCCGGCAGGTGGCCGGCGGCGGCGGCGTGGTGCTTGCCCTCTGTTTCCTGCGATACCGTTTCCTGGGCTGGCCGCTCCATCCGGTCGGATTCCTCCTGGCCCACAGTTACCCGATGCGCGTTTTCTGGCTGTCGATCATGCTCGGATGGCTCTGCAAGACACTGGTCATGCGACTGGGGGGCGTTCCGGTGTACCGGCGGCTGACCCCCATCTTTATGGGTATGATCGTCGGAACGGCCTTCAGTTCCGTGTTTTGGATCATCGTCCGAATCCTCGTGTACGGCCTCGGCGAACAAGGCCAGCCCATCAGTTTCCTTCCCAGTTGATCCACGTCCGATATACGGCAAAGGCCTGCTTCACAGACGGCATGGATTGGCCGATATCAACTGCGTCCCTCCATGCGGGTCGGCCAGGTGGGGGCAGGGCAAGGACATCTCCATGCAGGCAAAGCGTAGCTCGTCCATACGACAAAGCCTTTGGTTCGGCGTCGGCCTGGCGGTGATGGTCGTGCTCGTGGGAGCCGGCTTCCTGCAGCACCGTCAGCTTGGAGTCGATCAGCAGGAAGCGGAGAAGGTGCGAGCCGTGGCGATGGCCGAGACGTACGCCGCGCAGGCCGCCCCGCTCATGCGGATCGGCCGTCGCGCGGAGCTTGAGGCCTTTGTCGAGAGCACGAAGCTGCATTCCAGCGCGTGCCTGCTCGCCATTCTCGATCAGCACGAGCATGCCCTTGCCGCCCGCGGCAACAAGGCGTTGATCGAACGTTTCGTGGTGTTGGGACGCGGGGATCCCAAGGCGCTTGAACCCGCCGCCTGGAGCATTGCCGGTGACCCGAAACGCAAGGTGCCGCCCCTGACTCTGGTGGGAGTGCCGGTTTTTGTGCCCGACCACGCCGAACGGCTCGGGTTTCTGGTCTATGCGGCCCGCCTTTCAGGCCGGGACGGCTTTCCAGCCGCGAAGGTCGCCCGATTCTTCCTCGGGCTGACTGCGATCTCGATCATCGGTGTTGCGGCCGGTTTTTTGTGGATGCGTTCTCGCGTCCTGCAGCCGCTGGCCGACCTCGCCGGCCCGATGAAAGCACCGCCGTCCCGCGGCAAGGAGGAAGCGCCCGCGACGCTGGCCCACCGCGAAGATGAAATCGGCGTGGCCGCAAGGGCGATCGCCGAGATGCGAAACGAACTGACCGAGTGGAGGGTACGGGCCTCGCAATTGGAGCGGTTGGCGGATACCCGCATCGCAGCCGAGACCAAGCGGATGGCCCGGGAGCTGCGCCAGGTGGAGAAGAAGATCGCCACCGATCCGTTGACAAATCTGGGCAACCGGCAGTTGCTGATGGACAGATTCGCGGAGGTTGTTGAAACTCAGAAGCGAGCGGGGCAGGATCTGTCGGTCATCCTCATTGACGTCGATCACTTCAAAGAGGTGAACGATACGCTCGGTCATAAGGCGGGGGATGAGCTGCTGGTCTTTGTCGGCGAGCTGTTGCAGCAGTGCCTTCGGGAGCACGATATCGCCGTTCGTTACGGCGGCGACGAGTTCTTGCTCATCTTGCCGTCGGTCAGCCTGACGAATGCGGCGGCAGTGGCCGAGCGGACGCTCCGCCTGTTCGCCCAGCAGGCCCGCGTCCTGTCGGTCCAGCCGAAGCCCTCGATGAGCGCGGGGGTGGCCTCGCTGATTGCGCACCTGCCCTCCTCTGCTGAGGAACTCCTCGAGATGGCCGATCATGCCCTGTACGAGGCCAAGAAGGCGGGCAAGTCTCAGGTTCGCGTCGCTGGTGGCGTCGTGGTCGCGGCCGGACCGTCGTGACAGGGTGTCCCGCGCGCGCAGGTTCTCAGACGAAGACCCGCTTGTTGTAGACGATCCATTCCAGCAGCAGGATTACACCCAAGGCTCCGAGAATCCAGGGCCAAAGCGGGCGGTTCACGTAATCGCTGCCTCGCACGGATACCGTCTCGCCGGAGGCAACTCGCAGGGCGCGGTTTGAGGCGACGAAGCTTTCCGAAGCGTCAAGGAGATTCACCGCCCGGGCATCCTCACCGGGAATGCCCGTCTCCAGATGATAGAGGCCCACGCGGTTGGTCCGCCCGTAGGTGGCCAGTCCAGAGGCGGTGGCGACGGCCTCGTCGGTGGTGCCGTCCGGTCGACGAACCGTGACCTCGCGGGTTCCAGGCTTCACGCTGACGGTGAACGCCTGCCCCGGGCCGACCGACGGCTGCTGTCCGATCGTGGTGCTGCCCGAAAGAAACCGCAAAGCGTTGGCCATGAACACGACCAGGCCTTCCTGGTAAACCCAGTCGGTATTCAGGTGGGTGCGGTCCTCGTCGAATAGACCGAAAGAGCAGATCAGGTACTGGTGGCGCTCGCGGGTCAGCAGGGACATGACCGGGCCGCCGGTACCCTCGATGAGTGTTCGGGCGTCGGAGGGTAGCTGCAGCTTGTGGCACGAGAACAGGGTCATCGTCGCGACGTTGACGTGCCGGAGAACCGGATGCGTGTCGTCCCAGTCGAGCAGCACCGGCGCGGTTACGGCATCGCCGAGGGTCACCTCGGGTATCAGCGGGGCGGCCGCGAAGAACAGGTAGTTCCCCGGCGGCAGCCGGTTGGTGGAATGTCCGTCGAACACCACGACGTTGTACGCGCAGCGTCCGTCCTCGATCAGCTTGTCGTCGCTCGCCTTCTCATACTCGTCGGGCTGCCAGATATCGAAGCGGTCAAGCACCGCGCCGATGGCGTTTCGCAGGAAACGATTGCCGGGGCTGACCAGCAGGGCCTTGACCGACCGCGGCGGGGTCACCACGGCGAAAGCCCGGTCGTCGATGGCCAGCGAGTCGCCGCCCGAGAGACGCACCTCGATCGTGGCGGCCGTGTCCAGCACCATTTCGAAGGCGGCCGTCGCCTGGCTGTTGTCGGCCGGGTCGGTCGTGAATCGTGCGCTGTGAATCTTGTCCGACTGTTCATAGGGGGCGAGTTCCGGTAGATCTTGTGCGTTTCTGATCTGGCCGTCGACCAGCAGGGAAATGTCGCGTTTGGCGGGCTTGGCCCCGAAATTCCTGACGTTAATCAGGGCGCTGATTTGCTCTGGGCGATCGTAGTTGCGGCGAACATCCAGGCCGACGATGCCGACGTTTTCGGTTGCCTCGCCGATCCGGGCGATCTCCATCGTGCCGCGTTCGACGCGGACGTCCTCGGAATCGGGCAGTCGCCCGTCGGTCAACAGAATGTACTGGGAGGACGTAACCTCTCTCACCTCGCCGATCGGCGTGGAGTGGGCTTCCGCGAGCTCCATCGCCTCGCGCAGCCGGCTCGGACCGTCGGTCTGTTCGATGGCATCAATCGCCGCACGGAGTTGGGGCTTGTCATTGGTGAATGCCGACATGACCCGGGCCCGGTCGCAAAAGGCGATCACCATTGCCCGCTGCGAGGAACCCAGTTCGTTGACGATCTTGTGGGCTTCGTCCTTGGCGATCTGGAGGCGGGTGCGGCCGTCCGCCTCTCTCGTGCCCATTGAGGCCGACTGGTCGATCAGCAGCACCATGGCCTTGTCGATCCCCCGCTTGCCGGGCCGCACCGGCTCGCTGATGGCCCCAATCGCCGCGATCAGGATGAGCAGTTGCAGGATCAGCAGCAGGTTGTTGCGCAGCCGCTGGAACGGCGAGTTGACCTGCAGATCGTGAACCGCCCTTTTCCAGAGCAGCGTCGAGGCGATCGGTATCTGGCGGCGCTTGAGCTTGAGGAAGTAGAGCAGAACCAGCGGCGGCAGGGCGAGGGCGGCGGCCAGAGCCGGAACATGCCAGGGCGCGAGGAAGTTCATTTGAGCAACCCCCTTTGCCGCAGGTAGGTCAGCACGAGCTGGTCGAACGGCACGGCCGTACTGGTGAACATGTACACCGCTCCGCGTTTCGTGCAGAAGTCGCGCAGCCCGCCGCAGTATGCCCGCAGGGTCTGCTTGTAGCGGTTCAGCAGGGCCCGGCTGACGGTGATCTCGGCCGTGTCGTCATCTTCGACGTCGAGGAGCTTCAGGTCGCCGGTCAGTGTGGGCTCGATTTCCTCGGGGGACAGGAGCTGGATGACATAGAGGTCATACTTGCGACCGATCAGGTACCGCAGGCCCGCCTCGTAGCCGGTCTTGTCCATGAAGTCGCTCAGCACGATGCAGACGCCGCGCTGCGGGTGCCGGATGGCAAACTGCTTGCACGCCCCGGTCATGTTGCCCGTTCCCTCGGCGTCGAGGTCGCCGAGGAACCCGAGCACCTGGTGGATCAGCCGCCGCCCCCGGATGCCGGCCATTTCCGGCCCGTAGCGGTCCGAGAAGGCCGTCAGCGTTACGCGGTTGTAGTTGACCAGACCGATGTAGGCGATGGCCGCGGCTACCCGCCGGGCGTACAGGGCCTTGCCCGGGTCGCCGAAATCCATCGAGCGGCTGCAGTCAATCAGCACGTTGACGTGCAGGTCCTCCTCCTCAAAGAAGAGCTTGACAAACAATCGCTCCAGGCGGGCGAAGATGTTCCAGTCGAGAAAACGCAGGTCGTCGCCCATGACGTAGTTGCGGTAATCGGCGAACTCGACGGACTGCCCCTTGCGCTTCGAGCGTCGCTCCCCCTTCATCTTGCCGGCGAAGATCTTGCGCGACACGATGTCCAGCCGGTCAAGCTGGCTCATGAAGTCGGCGTCGAGCAACTGGTTGTTCTTCGTCGCAAGGGCCATAAGAAGCTCTCAGCTATCAGCTTTCAGCGGTCAGCCAGAGGCGATCTGAAATCCGAGATTTGAGATCTCAAATCTGCAATCCCTTATCTCCTCCAACCGTCGTCGCCTCCATATCTCAACATCTCTCACAGAACCCTCAAAGGCCGACGAACGCGTCGGCCCTGCTACGCCGCCTGTTCCGTCAACGTCGGCGTCTGTTTCAAGATGTCCTCGATCACGTCGTCGGTGCTGATATTCTCGGCCTCGCCTTCGAAATTCAGCAGCACGCGATGCCGCAGCACCGGAAGAGCCGCCTTCTTCACATCCTCGAACGACACATTGAATCGGCCCTCGAGCAAGGCCTGCACCTTCGCGGCCAGGGTGATCGCCTGCGCCCCGCGCGGGCTCGATCCCCATCGCACGTATTTGTTGGTCATTTCGGTGGCGAATTCGCCGCCAGGATGGGTCGCCAGCGTCATCCGCACGGCGTAATCCTGCACGTGGGGGGCGATGACCACCCGCCGCACCAGCCGCTGGGCTCCGATGATCTCGTCCTGGGTCATGACCGGTTCGATCTTCGCGTCGTAACCGGTGGTTGTTCGATCCAGGATGGTCTTCAGCTCCTCGCGGGACGAGTAATTGACGATCAGCTTGAAAAAGAAGCGGTCAAGCTGCGCCTCCGGCAGGGGGTAGGTGCCCTCCTGCTCGATCGGGTTCTGCGTGGCCATCACAAAGAACGGCTCTTGCAGGGCGTGTTTCTCGCCGCCGACGGTGACAGTGTGCTCCTGCATGGCCTCCAGCAGGGCCGACTGGGTTTTGGGCGTGGCCCGGTTGATTTCGTCCGCCAGGACCATCTGCGCGAAGAGCGGCCCTCTCTGGAAGCGGAACTCACGCCGACCGGTTGTCGGATCATCGGTGATGATCGTCGTGCCGATGATGTCGGCCGGCATCAGGTCGGGCGTGAATTGGATGCGGTTGAAATTCAGGCTCAAGGCCTGGGCCAGCGTCCGGATCAGATAGGTCTTGCCCAGCCCCGGCACGCCTTCCAGAAGGGCATGCCCTCCGGTGAACAGGCAGACCAGCACGCCGTCGACGATCTCCTGCTGGCCGACGATGGCCTTGCCGATCTCCTCGCGCAGCCGCTGGAACTTGTGGCAGAACTCGCGCGTCGCTTTTTCAACTCGTGGGTCAATGGTCTCGGCCATCGCATTTGCCTCCATCACGAATGCCGGTGATCCTCAGGATCGGCCGTCCTGTCGCATCGATCCCAAGGTCACGACTCTTTCTTCTCATCTTCAATCTGGTCCCGCGCACGCCGCTTGGCCTTCAGCAGGCGGCCGGTTACATCCTCTTGTCCGGCGGGCTTGCGGCCCGGCCTCTGTGACGGTTTCGTTGTCTCATCGGCTTCCGCTGCCACGGCCCCGCCGAGCGACTCCGTCAGGTCGCCGGCCGGTTTGGCCGCGGTCTCCTCATCCACCTCGAATCGTTTCTTCGGGTCGGCCGCCGGCTCGAGCGGAATGCTCACGGTGTCCCGGCGGGCCTCCTCCGTATCCGGCTTGGCCGTCAGATCCTCGCGCACCTTCTCACGCACTCCCTTGAGGTGTGAGAGCGACTGGGCGCTTCGCTGGCCGGCACGTGCCAGGGAGGTCACCGACCAGGTGAAGAAATCGATCGTCGGTATGATGTAGCGCCGGCGAATGGTCCAGCCGACCAGTTCAGCGAGCACCAACGCGCCAAGGTAGCCCCAGAAGCCCGCCCCGGCCGTGTAGAGCACGCCGATCAGCACCACCAGCACCGCCAGTTCAACGTAAATCGACATCGCCAGCGTCGATGCCAGCCGTCGTACCGCCACATCCAGCAGGAACAGCGGGATGAGCAACCAGGTGACCACCCAGCGCCAGACCGGCTGTCGCATTTCCGCGGGCGGCAACCCGGTGGGGTCGAAAACCTTGTCGTTCACCGGGTCCATCGCCAGCTTGCGGCCGCCTGAACGGGTCACAATTCGTTCGAGCAGCGGCGCGTTGGTCTGCAATTCGCGGAACTCCTGCGAATAAGGCACGCTCAATCCGCTCAAGATCAGCCCGGTGGTCTTGTCCGGGTCGGTGTATTTGAGGTTGATCAGGTAATTGCCCGTGTCAACCACGTCGAAAGTGGCCTCGTATTGGCCGGGCCCGGTCTGCACGAGATACAGTGGCTGGGTCTCCATGTTGGGTAACACCAGGCGGCCGCCGATCTGCAGGAAGTTCAGATAGGATGCGTCTTTCTTCAGCGCCTCCACGACGATCTTGCCCGTGTTGCCGTCCAGCCGGGTGGTCACGTCGAAGTCCATGCCGGACGACTGCCGCATGCACCAGTGAATAAGCTGCGACCAGAAGCGACCGAACTTCTCCCATTGAGCCCACCCCGTTCCCCACTTCTTCCACAGGCCGCTGGTGAAGACGGCCATCTTGCCCATTTCGAATCGCCGATAGGCCAGCAGCGGATCGATGGTTCCATCGGCGCTCTTGCGAACCAGCGGCATGATGATGTCTGCCTTCGGCTCGGTCAGGACCAGCCCGCGCAACTGCGGCATGGGGCCATCGGCAACCCCTTGCACCGTCTGCATATCGTACTGGGCAACGGTCGGCGTGAACGGCTCCTCTGACAGCAGCGTCCGGCGAATGACCTTCGCCTCCTTGATGAAAATCTGGGGCAGCGTCCGGGGGTTGGTGCAGCGGAAGAACTTACGGGGATCGCCGGATGTTCGCCGGGCGATATCAATGAGCGTCGATTCGAAGCAGTGCGCCCCGCCGTAGCCGATGCCGATGGTCGAGGCGGTGATTCTGTTCTTGATCATCTGATCGATGATGGCGTTGCTTGGGGCTTGCGGATCGCCGTCGCTGATGATGATCATGTGAAGCTGGGAGGCGCCTTTGCTCTTGGCCTGCAGCAGGCCGTCGACCGCCATCTGCATGGTGGTACCGAAATCGGGCATGTCGCCGATCTGAAGGTCCTTCATTTTTCTGATGACTTCAGCCTTGTCGGAGAGCAGGGACATCGGCACGTCCCAGTTGGCCCCGCCAACGCCCCAGTTGTAGGTGATGACCCCCAGGTAGTCCTGCGAGCTGAGTGTCTCAACGGTGGCAATGGCCGCCTTCTCGCCGTAATCGTTCCCCTGGGGGCTTTCGCAACTGTGCATGATGATCGCCAAAGCCCCGCGCGGAATGACCCTTTTCTGCCGGATGTCAAAATGGACAGGGCTCACCTCCTCGACGGGCTTGCCGATCCAGCCGCCCGCTCCAAACGACTGGTCTCCGCCGATCATGATCAGGCCGCCGCCCGAGTCCCTGACGTAGCTGGCCAGAGCCTTGTGCTGCTCGTCGTTGAACGTGTCGGCGGAGAGGTTCGACAGAATCACCACGCCGTACTGCTGCAGAGTGTTCAGGTCGATGCTGAGGTCCTCGACGGTCTCCAGCTTCACGTCGACCTTTTCTCGTCTGAGGGCTGCCAGCAGCAGATCATGGTCGGCTTTCTCGTCATTCCTGGCGAGCAGCAGGACGCCTCCCTGCTCGTCGACGAAGCTGAAGGCCGTGGCCCGGTTGTTTTCCATGATTTTGTCGGCCTGCTGGTCGATCGCCGTCAGCCGGGCGTCGAAGATGTGAAAGCCGCCCGAGAAGATCTCCACCGATGTCTTCATGACCGTCGGCTGCATCCCGCCGGCGATATCAAATTCCGACTCGGGAAGCGGCACGGCCTGGCCGTTGTGATAGAGTGTGAGCCGGGCTCTCGTGGGCCTTTTGCTCTTGGCGATGATCCGGATGGGCAAGCGCGTGTCCTTGGCAGCCTGGCTGGGCACGACGATGCGGTCGAGGAGTATTTCGCTGTCGTGCGAATATGTGAGTGGAATCACGTCGATGGCCACACCGCTGGCCGATGCCGCCCCGATCTCCTCTTCGATGTTCCCAACGTTCTGGTTGCCGTCGGTCATCAGCACGATTCGCCGCTTAAAGCCCTCCGGCAGGGCGGCCAGGGCCAGCCGCACGCCGCCGGAGATGTTCGACGCATCCGGCTGGACGGTCATGCCGAAACCGATGTTGTTGCCCAGTTGGTCGTCGCCGCCGCGGCTGGGGATGAGGTCCACGTCGGCCTTTCCGTCAAACGTGATCACGCCCACACGGTCGTCGCGGGTGGTCTTGTTGATCACTTTGCGAACGTATTGCTCCGCGGCCGCTCGGCGGTCGTCGGGAATGCTGTGCGACTTGTCCATCACGAACATCACCGCCACGTGCTCGTTGCGGCGCACGAACTGGATCCGGGCCAGAGCCAGGCCCAGCATCGCGATCACCGCCGACCGGAAAACCACCGCGAGGATGCGACGATGGGGCTCGAGGCCGGCCAGCGAGCGCCGCGAGATGATCGCGATCGCCGGTATGACCAGCAGCAGCCACAGCCACGCCGGTTGCTCGAAAGACAAGGGCCAGTTGAACGCCAGCGACATCAACTACATCCTGAACATCTGAACGCGGTGGTTGCGGGAGTCCACAACGTACACCCGACCGTCTTTTCCCACCGCCACGCTCCACGCGTCGAGCATCTGTCCCGGTTGCGTGCCAGGGCCGCCCCAAATCTCCAGGCTTTTGCCCGTGCGGTCAAATCGCTGCAAGCGGCTGTTGCCGAATTCGATGACCAGCAGGGTGCCGTCCTCGCAGACCGCCAGCCCGTAAGGATACTGCAATTGGCCGGGCTCGTGCCCCGGGCCGCCGAAACTGGACAGCAGCTTGCCGTCGCCGCTGAATCGGCAGATGCGGTGGTTGCACGAGTCGGCAACCCACAAGGTGCCGTCGTTGTCGAAGGCCATCGACTGGGGCCGCGACAGCGAGGCCGGACCGCTCCCGGGTTCGCCGAAGGATCCGATGAACTTGAACTCGGACGAGAAACGGCTGATCCGGCTTGTGCCGCCGTATTCGCTCACGTACACCACGCCGTCACGGCTTACCACGGCCTTGGCGACGAGATCGAACTGCCCCGGCCCGGTTCCCGCGTTGCCGAATCGGCCCAGCTCACGCCCGTCGCGATCGTAGATGAGCACGCGATGGTAGTGCGAGTCGGCTACCAGAACCCGTCCCTGGGCGTCGACCGAAATGCCCGTCGGCTTGCCGTTTTCGCTCTCGGGGGTCCGCCAGATGGCTTCGAATTCGCCGTCCGGGCTGAACCGCTGGATTCGTGCGGTCATGTCGACCACGAACACGCATCCGTCGGGAGCGGTGGCGATGGCCCGCGGGCGGTGAAACTCGCCCGGCCCGAAGCCATGGCCGCCGATGATTCTTCCCGGCGTGCGCCCCGATATGCCGCGTTTTTCGCACCCGACTGCCCCTCCGGCCAGCAAAATCGCCAGCAACAGGACAAGCCGATTCCCCCACGTCGGAAGCCAGATCCTGGAGGAGGGTCTCGGGCACTTGGCCTTGGCGTGAGTCGCGATGTCCGTCGAGAACGTCACGCAGTTACTTCTCCCGGCCCACCATCAACAGCCGGCCGCATATCTGGGTCAGAATGAACCCGGCGATGACCACGGTCTGGCTGGTGGTGATGACCACATTATCCCTGCCGTAGTGCATCTGTCCAAGGAGCGTCACCGCGATGCTCGGATAGCCCACCGGTCCGGTCATCTGCGTGATCACCACCTCGAACATCGCCAGCATCGTGACGATCAAGCCGGCCGCCAGAAGTGACGGCCAGATCATCGGCAGCAGGACGTAGGCCAGCACCCCCGTGGCCCCGGCGCCGTCGGCCCGAGCCTGATCGACCGCCGCACTTCCCCGCCGTCCGATGGCCAGCCAGACGATCAGCACCGCCAGCGCCCCGTAACGGCTCACCAGCGACAGAATCCAGACGCAGGGGGTGTCGGTGTACAGATCTCCTACGAGCCCCGGCCGGTTGTAGATCAGCACAAAGCCGACCCCCAGCGCGGCCGGCGGGACCGCTGCGGCCAGGAACGTGGCCCAACTGCCCGTTCTTGCCCATCGCGATCGGGCGGCCGCGCCAAGCGTGGCTGTGCCCGAGGCCAGCGCAATTGCCGCCATGCCGGCCGCGAGGGCAATACTCAGCGACGAGAGCCATTCCCGGCTGAGAATCGAGAAGCTCGCCGCCCAGGATGAACCCCCCGGCTTCATCGCCGACATGATGCCCACGGGGACCCCCAGGGTGCACACCCAGACCAGGGCTGCCCCCGCACATGTGAACCACCCGACGTCACCTTGTACACCCGTCCTGCCGGGCCGGAGCAGATTCGCGGTTTCATTGTCCATCCCCGCCGGCTCCCAGTGGACCGTCGGTCGAACGACCCAGATAACGGCGACCGCCAGCACGATCAGAATGGCGATCACCTGCACGGCCATTCGTATGGTCTGGCCCGCCGGGGCGCCTGCGTCCACCAAGACCAGTAGTTCGGTGGCGTAAATCCGACACCTCGTCAGGTGCGGTATGGCGTATTCGAGAAGCGATACCGCAAAGACCGTCGCGGCAGCCCCCACCAAGTGCGTCCGCAGGCTCGGTATGACCGCTTTGAAGTATGCCCTCGTGGGTCCTGCGTCGAGCAGCGCCAGCGTGAAGGCCGTACGCCCTGCGGACCGCCACCCGGCCGCAAGGATCATGGCCGAAACGGGCCACAGCCACCCGGCCGATATCAGGCCCGCCCGAATGGCTCCTCCGAGCCACATGTCCGAGACGCTGTCCGGCATGAACCGGCTCAGTGGGCTGGCCGGGGCGGACACCAGTTGCCAGGCGTAGGCGTACACCTGCGGCGGAACCAGCAGCGGCAGAAGCGTCAACCCCACGAGCGTCGGCAGCCGGCGGGGTGGAGCCGAGCCCAGCACAGCCGCCGGCAGAAGCCCCAGGGCCACGGCCGCGACCGTGGTCGTCAGGGACATCGCCAGACTTCGCAGCAGCAGAGCCTGCCAGGCCGGCACCGCCACCAACTCGGTCGAGATCGACCCGGATTGCCCTGTGGCCGCAAAGACCCCGACCAGGGGTGCGACAATGCCCCCCGCCAGCACCAGCCAGCCGATCCCGCAGAGCCCGATGACCAGAAACCTCGCCATGTACTCCGTCCGTTTTCGGCGGACCTGCCACACCACTAATGACGCTCGGAAGGTCCAAACGTTTCTCAGAACACCAAAGAGCCCCGGATGTCGCCAAGGAGACCATGATACCGCCCTGGCCCATGAGTTGCATGGGTGCGGGTGGACAGCGTCCTCCTGCCAGCCATTGACCTGCAAGACTTCCCAAGCCTTGTCAGCAGATCAGCCGAGGTGATCTGCCGGACCCCGGCGCAAGGCGCGTCACTCCCTTTCCGTCGGGTCGCCGCGGCAATCCCCCTGCGTTGCATCGGTGTTCGTGGAGGATAGACTGGAAGTGATGTCTACCTGGACGCCGCTCTGGTGGCTCGGCGGAATGGTTCTGGCTTCGGCATTCGTCATCGTGATGGCAGTGGTCACGTTGCGCACCGTAGTCAAGAAACGGATGAAGCAGGAGATCCTCGAGGCCGCACGCGAACCTTTTGTGCCGCTCTGCTACAAGTGCGGCTACGACATGCGCGGCCAGGTCTTTCCCCGCTGCCCCGAGTGCGGCGCCCTGCTGGGCTTCACGGTCTCAACGGATGAGTTGCCACTGACCAGCGAGGAAAAGCAGCTTATCGAGAATCGCTGTCGGGGCATTCCTGGAAAGACACCCGAACAATAGGGTGGAGGGTGCATTTGTCCGGCCGGATTCGCTCTCCGGGCTGCCGGTTCAGGATGGATTGTCGAAATAGGGAAACTCGCCGGTCAGCGGGTCCCACCGCAGCCAGACGGTGTCTGGGATATACAGGTCGCTCTTTGCGCCCAGCACGGTCATGTTGCCGTAGAGCGTCATTCCCAGTATCGCGTTCAGTGACGGATCGATGTATCCGCTGCCCTCACCTGTGGCCGAGAACCCGGCCAGCGACAGATCTGCGTCGATGCCGATGTTGCCGTCAGGCAATATGGTCAACTGTCCGACATGAAACAGCGTGCGCGGCACCCCGGCCGGCAGCGGCGCGCCTGCGATAACGTCGGCGAGATCCAACTGCCGAACCGAGCCGTCTAGACCGATGTGAACCGCGGCCGACCCGTAGGCCGCCTCGACCCAGATCCCGGCCAGCAGATCCACGGTCACCGCCGGGGTCTCTTCGTCGACCGTGTCGTCGCACGGCTCGTCCGTCTCAGACGGGATGCACTGTCCGGCCGGCTCCGACGAGTCGCCGCTCAGTCCATGATCGATGAGTGTTTCGACGTCGTCCACCAAGCCTTCCCCCAGCGGCGGCGCCGCCTCCGGCACCCCCAGGAGGTGCTCCACGAACCCGCATCCCGCCGCACCGAATGACGCTGTCAGAAGGATCACAATCGCAACCATCCGCCCCATGAGCCGACCTCCGGAATGCCCGCGCGGCCCGGACCAGGCCTGGCCGCAGGATTGCCAACCCCATTGTATGGCCTCGGCAGTGTCCCGGGGCAGTAGGGCTAACGCCCCCATCGGCCCGTTGCTGCCCCCGCCCCCAGGGCACCTCTCGCCTGGGGGCAGCGTGCCTTCCCTGGTGCAAATCTTCGCCGCTTTCTCAGCAATTCCGGCAACCAGCGGAGGATGTGAAACCGAACGTCCCGGCCAACGGGCCTGATTCATAGATGCCACCCGGGTCATCTATGAGAACCTTACGGCCAGAGATCGGTGCGGCTTGCGCGCATGCTTCTGGATGACAGTGCATTGGGGTTGCGACCCGCAGAAAGGCGGTCCGCCTTAGGAAATCTTCCTGTTACGCCCTCTGCTCCCGGCTGATGATGCCTCAAAAAGAAGCAGGATGTCCAATGAGTCGCAAAAAAATGGCACACAACGCTTGACAACCGATAATGTGTCGTTTATATTCCTCGCAGTTGTGCCACATAGCAGTCGTAAAACAATGGCACAAAGCGCTTGACAGCCGACAAGTTGTGGTGCATGTTTGTTGACGTTGCGAGCAAGAAGGGGCCCCAACTCGTTTGTGATGACCGCCTGATTGACGACGTGATCAATCAGGCCCCCAGGACCAACGCGGGCCCATCGTGGCATCGGCTGAAGAGCACTATAGTGGTATATGGAAGTCACCAAAAAGAGCTGCGTCCCGTTTTCCGGTCTGTGCGGTGACGTGCACTCCGACGACGGCGCTTTTCCGACGAACGCTCACATGGTCAGGAAGGCCGTTCAAACGATGTGCGATACGTACGACCAGTGTACGTCTGAGTGAGATCGATGCAGCCGCGCTGATCGGGAGACCGACCATGCACAACAAACGAGCGGCGGGGTTGATCGGGGCTAGTGCACTCCTGGCAATGGTGGCAGCAGCATCTATCCCGGGCTGTGACAAAACCGATCAGAACTTCTCCGAAACCGTGACACGTTCGCATCTACAATCGATGAAACTGAGGCTCGAACTGTACAATCTGCGTGGTCAGAGTCCTATGCCCTCGGCTTTTGGCGAATTCTACCGCATCATGAAGAATGACGGTGAGCCGTTGGCGGACGGTGAATTCGAGACCGACGCCTGGGGTTCAGCCTACACCCTCGAAGTCAGACCGACCTCTCGTCCAGACATGCTTGAGTATGTTTTGCGATCTGCAGGTCGTGATCGAGAGATGCACACACAAGATGATCTCATTGAATTTATCATTCTCCCGCGCAAAACGGCCGCGGGTACCCAGAGTGCGCCAGGAGCGTAAAGGAACAGTCATATTGTTAATCGGGGGACACCATACTTATTTCGCTGCTCACCTTGGTTTCCGGCATGGCCTGTCGCGTAAGGACGCGGTTGAGCCATCATGAACAGACCTTGACTTCAGAGCACAAAATAGGTATGGTGTCCCCGGATTTCCTACTCCACCGGTTGGGGCTGACCCTGCCACAGCGGTTGAGGAGAATCGACGAGGTCGTTCAAACGTAGTCACGACTTTTCCACATGAACGGCCCTGGAGATAGCGCCAGGGCCGTTCTTGGCTCGACAGTGTTCAACTTGGGCTCAAGCTCTGCCACTCGATGCCGAGCTTGCCGAGAACATAGCCGACCTCGCGGAGGTAGTCGCCGTAGGTGACGA
>JAUCQB010000264.1 GCA_030372985.1 Phycisphaerae bacterium | reverse complement strand
GGAATTGTTTTGTCTATTGGTCGCGCGCGACGGCCCGCTTCCGCCCGTCCGTCGCGCCGGAGATTTGTCAATCCATACCGATGGAGAACACGACAGTGAACCGAATAAGAATCTCAGCTTTCGTGCTTGCACTATCCGTTTCGGCCGTCGCCGTCGCTCAAACCAGTACCGCGCCGGCCCCGCCCTCGCCACAGCCGCCCTCATGGCTGGAGGCGACTCGAATGACAGGAGACTGGGGTGGCCTTCGAACAGCCATCGAGGACAAAGGCTTCAGGCTCAATATCGGCCTGACGCAGATCGTGCAGACCAACATGCACGGCGGCGCCAGCACCAACAACGGGACCCGCTATTCGGGCTCTGCCGACCTGACGCTGACCCTCGACACCGGCAAGCTGGGCCTCTGGGACGGCGGACTCATCGTCCTCAACGGCGAGCCCAAATGGGGCGACGGCATCAACGGCAAGGCTGGCTCCCTCCTGCCGGTGAACATGGATGCGATCAAGCCCAACTCCGGCGAGGGCGCGGTAATGACTTTGTCGGAATACTTCATCTGGCAGTCCCTGTTTGACAACAAGTTGTGCCTGTTTGCCGGCAAACTCGACGCCTCTCGGGCATTCGATGAGAACCTCTTCGCCAACGATGAGCGGACCCAGTTCATGAATGTCGCCTTCCGCAACAATCTCATGCTGGGTGCGTTCGCGCCCTATACCGTGCTTGGCGGCGGTTTCAGGTTACAGCCGACGGACTGGCTCAGGATCACCACCGCGGTCGTCGACAGTCAAGGGCGGGCGAAAACGACGGGCTTCGAGACGGCCTTTCACGGAGATGCGGGGAACGTCAGCGTCGCTCACGAGTGGTCACTCCGGGTCCGCCCTTTTGACAAGCTGGGTAACCAGCGCGTCGGCTTTGCCTGGAGCGGCATGGACTTCGATCACGTCGACCCGGTCTCGCCGTTCAGGGAGCTGACCCCTGCTCTGCTCAGCCTCCTCGGCTCAAAGACCGTGAACAAGATTGCGCCGCTGCTGCCGTACGAGACCAGCGGCGACAACGTGATGGTCTACTACAACTTCGACCAGTATCTGTACACGGAGGCCGAGGATCCCACTCAGGGCTTCGGCTTGTTCGGACGCTTCGGCTGGGCTCGCCAGGACGTGAATCCGGTAGCCCATTTCTACAGCATCGGACTCGGCGGCAAGGGGCTCGTCCCTGACCGGGATCGCGACACCTGCGGTATCGGCTACTACTTCGCCGACCTGAGCAACCGCCTGCCGCCAACCATGCACTCGGAACAGGGCGTCGAATGCTACTACAACATTGAGATCACGCCGTGGCTCCACATCAGTCCGGATCTGCAGTTTGTGGTCGATCCCGGCGGCGGTCTGGACAGTCACGACGTGGCCATCGTTGGCGGGGTTCGCGTTCAGATGAGCCTCTGATCGGAGGTCAGCTTGCCCGGCCCTGCGGCCCGGGCCCGCCGGCCAGCTCCTGCCGGTCCGCACGGCCGCGGCGGGACGTCAATGCTCATGGATCGAATCAGCTCACTTTTTCGGTATCATGGGAAAGGACACGAATCATGACGAACACTTGCGGACAACCCGATCCGACGCCTGCTTCGGCAACGCCTTGCGGCCCGCCGTCATCCCCGTGCTCCTCCGGCACGGCCCCCCAGAACTCCCAGGCATCGACACCCTGCCAGTGGTTCACCCGGATGATCCCCAACTGCCTTGAGTATGCCCAGGCAGCCAAGAGGCAGGGCCGGTTGATCGTCGGGATCATGTGCGAGTACACGCCTCGCGAGCTCATCATGGCCGCCGGCGCGGTGCCCATTTGCCTGTGCGGCGGATCGGTCAAGACCATCCCGGCAGCCGAGGAGCATCTGCCGGCCAACCTCTGCCCGCTGATCAAGTCCACCTATGGTTACCACACGCTCAAGAGCAACCCGTTCCTGGAGATGGCCGATCTCCTGGTTGCCGAAACCACGTGCGACGGCAAGAAGAAGATGTACGAGCTGATCGGCAAGTCTCATGCGATGCACGTGCTTGAGCTTCCCCAGAAGCCCGACGATCCCGATGCTTTTGACCACTGGCATCGCGAGATCCGCAAGCTCAAAGAATCCCTCGAATCGCGATTCAATACGCGGATCACCGAGTGTGGGCTGCGATCGGCCATTGCGACGATGAATCGGGAGCGATCGCTCCGTCGGCGCCTCGCTGAATTCATGCAGGCCGATCCTCCGCCGGTGACGGGCCGACAGCTTCTCGACTTTAAGAGCAGCATCTCCGGGATTGCGGCCGACTTCGAGCAGTATGAGAAAGCCCTCTCGCTGCTGGCGAACAAAAACGGCGACCCGCACCTGGCGGGCCGCGTCCGCGTGCTGATGACAGGCGTACCGATGGCTCACGGAGCCGAACGCGTGCTTGATATTGTCGAACAGCACGGCGGGCTGGTCGTCTGCATGGACAACTGCACCGGGCTTAAGCCGATCCTGGAAGACGTCGATGAACGGACTGCTGATCCGTTGCGGGCCATCGCCGACAAGTACTTTCACCTGCCGTGCTCGGTCATGACCCCCAATACCCGGCGCCTGGACGTGCTCCGGCAATTGGCCGCGGAATTCAAGCCTCAATGCGTCATCGAGTTGGTCTGGCAAGCGTGCCTGACTTACGACGTCGAGGCCTGGACGGTGCGGCGACTGGTCGAGCAGGAGTTGGGACTGCCTTATCTCAAGATTGAAACCGACTACTCGCCTTCGGATTCGGCCAGAATCGCCGTCCGCGTCGAGGCGCTGTTCGAGATGGTGCGTGCGCGTCGTTGTGCAAAGGCCCACGGTAATACAGCACGGAGTGCCTGAAGTGCGCCGGATCGCCTACTGTTGCCCCTTTGTCCCGCCGGAGCTGATTTCCGCGTGCCGGCTGCAACCCCGGCCGATCATCCCCCGTGCGAGCAGCCGTGTCGGGGGCGCAGTCTCCGTGGCCGGCATGTGTCCCTACGCTCGTGCCTTCGTCGCAGAGATGCTCAATGAACCGCGGCCCGGCGCCGTCATTCTGACAACCCGCTGCGATCAAATGCGGCGGGCGGCCGACCTCCTGTCACAGCCACAGCATCCATCCGTCTTTCTGTTGAATCTGCCCAAGACATGGCAAACCCGATCCGCCAGGGAGCTTTATCACAGCGAACTCGCCCGGCTGGTCCGGTTTCTGGCCGAACTCAGCGGCCACATGCCTTCAGACCAGGATCTTGCCCAGTCTACCCGCCAATACGCGCATCGGCGACGATTCCAGAACGACTCCACCTGCGCGCCCGCCGCACGGTCTTCCGGAACGAAGGTGAAAGGCGGCGGCAACAGTCACGTGCCGCTGGCCCTGGTCGGCGGACCGCTCCTGCGCGAGCATTTGGCGGTCTTCGACCTCGTTTCCGCCTGCGGAGGGCGGATCATTCTCAACGCTACGGAATCGGGAGAGCGGTCGCTGCCGGGCCAGATCGACGAGTCGCAGCTCGCGTGCTCACCGTTCAACGAACTGACGCGCATCTACTTTGAATTCATCCCGGACGTGTTCCAACGTCCCGGCACGCGATTGCTGAATTGGATTGAGGACCGCTTGCGTGATCGGCCGGTTCGCGGCCTCATCGTGCACCGGTACGTATGGTGCGACTTGTGGCATGCCCAGGTCGCTCGCCTGAGAGACCGCTTTGATCTTCCCCTGCTCGACCTGGACCATGGCGACCAGGATGGACCGAACACGATCCGCCTGTCCACGCGTGTCCAGGCCTTCCTGGAGGCCCTTCGATGAGAGAGCTCGCCGCTGAGAACGCGCGCGAAGGGGGTGGGGCACACTCGGAGCCGCCGGAAGCGGCGGAGGCCTGCCGGCCCGAGATCAACAATCACACGGCAGGTCTCGGTCGCCGCGGCGACCTCAACGCTGCCGTACCGAATCCTCGCGGCAGCTTTCACGCATGCTCGAAAATCTCGTTGGAGGAGTGGGACCGTCGCTACGAATCGCATGCCACAAACAACGGCTGCCGGCTTTCATACACGACGAGCCTGACCAGGCACGCCGACGATGGCGACCGGCGGCTGAGACACCTCCAATTCGACCCCTCCGACGCATCCCTGCGACTCTGGAACCTGCTGTTGTCGGAAGAGGAACGTTTGCACGCCGCTCGCCGCGCCGGGCACACACTTGTCGGGGTGATGAAGGATCTCGGCACCGTGCCGATCATCGCATACGCCTGTGATCGGGTCACGGCCTTCTACCCGGACGGCGCGTGGTGGACGCCTTGCATCATGGAGGCCTCCGCCGACTCTCTGAGAGCCGCCGACGCCGCCGGCATCGATGAATCATTCTGTCCCGTCAGGGCAATGCTCGGCGCGTTTATCACCGGCGAGCATTTTCCAAGGCCGGATTGCCTCATCTGCAGCGTGGGAGCCACCTGCGACGACGTCACCGCACTCGCAGAGCGCATCGCGGACCTTGGCCACGACGTGTTCTGGTGGGAGATCCCCCACCGTCGCCGGCCTGAAGCAGGCGAACCGGTGATCGGACTTCCCGACGGCACGGTCGCGCCGGCCGGCCAGGTCGCGTTTGTTCAATCCGAGCTTGCCCGAGTCCGACAGGTCATTGAAGGCCTCACCGGCCGGCCGATCACCGACCAAGCACTGGTTGCGAGCATCGAAAGAGCCAATCTCGTCCGGGGGCTGATCGCAGAGCTGCGGCACTTGTGTTTCACCGCTCCGGCTTGTCCCCTGCCCGCACTGGAGCTTCTCATCGCCGAGATGCTGGCCCTGCACTTCTGCTCCGATCCGACGGGGGCAGTCGAGATCCTGACCCATTTGCTGGATGAGGTCCGCCGCCGCGTCCGTGATGGCGTCGCGGTGCTCCCGCACGATAACGTCCCGGTTTTCTGGGTTAACCCAGTGGCTGACCTGCAAGTGATGAACCTGCTTGAGGACTGCGGCGGCCGGATCTGCGGCACGGAATACCTGATTAGCCACGCTCTGAACCTGATTCCGACTGACCTGCTGCCGATGGAGGCCCTCGCCAGAACCGCCCTGGCCGATCCGATGGTCGGTTCAGCCCACGACCGCGCCGCGATGATTGCCCGCCAGATTGAGATCCTCGGCTCGAGGGCGGTGATCATTTCGCGCATTCCCGGCGCCAGCCACTGCGCCACCGAGGGGCTGATCATCGCCGAGCACATCCGCCGCAGGTCGAATGTGCCGGTGGTCGAAATCGAAGTTCCGCCGATCTCCGACGGCATGCGGCAGACGCTTCGTTCGCGGATCGAGGCCGCGGTCGAGATTGCCAGACACGGAGGGAGCGCATGATCTGTGCGGGAATCGACGCCGGCTCGCGGGCCATCAAGATTATTCTGATGGACGGCCACACCGGTCAGATCATCGGGTCAACCGCGGCCGACCAGGGCATCGAACAGGAGGCCCTCACCGAGGCGTTGCTCAACGGGTTGCTGGCCTCGTGCGGGATTGAGAGGGCCCGACTGTCGCGCGTCGTCGCCACCGGCTACGGCCGCAACATCCTCCGCTTCGCCGATACCACCGTCACCGAGATTACCTGCCACGCCATCGGCGTCCGCCACCTCGTTCCCGATGCCGCAACGGTCGTCGACATCGGCGGTCAGGACAGCAAGCTCATCCGGCTGTCACCCGATGGTGCCGTTCGCGATTTTGCGATGAACGATCGCTGTGCGGCCGGGACGGGGCGATTCCTTGAGGTGGTCGCATCACGACTCGGTGTCGATCTGGACGAACTGGGCCGACTGGCCGGAGCGAGCGCATCGCCGGCCGTCATCAGCAGCATGTGCGTGGTCTTTGCGGAAACGGAGATCATCGGCCTGCTGGCCTCGGGTGCCCTTCCCGAGGATATCGTGGCCGGAGTGCAGACCGCCATCGCTCAACGCATTGCGGTGATGGCCGGCCGGGGTGTGGAGCCACCGGTTTTCTTCACCGGCGGCGTCGCGCTGATCCCCGGAATGGATGGCGCGCTGAGCACCGCCCTTGACCAAGCCGTCAACATCGCTCCCCAACCCCGGATGACCGGGGCTTTGGGCGCGGCCCTTCTGGCGGTGCGACACTGCCTCGATGCTTCAGCCCGGAAAGCGGCCGAGGGGTGAAATGTAACGTGGCCGTGGTTTGCCGCGACTGCCCGAAGAATGGGAAACCCACGCCTATGCGGGCCCGCCCGGTTGCCTGACCTTCAAGCTCATCGTTGCCGTCGGCACTCTGCGCCGGGCGTTGCCATGCGGCTGCCTACAGATGCAGCCGGACCCGCAGGCGGTATAGCAGGTCGGTGAGCGCGACGATAAACAAGGCAAATACCACTGAGCGAATAATGGCGGGCACGCCGTTGTTGAAGTGCGTGTTGAGGTACTCGATGCCAACGAGAGTCAGCAGCGAAGCCACGATGGAGGGCAGGATGAAAGCCAGCAACGGATCGCGGCCGGCCGGCGAGAGGAAAAACGACCAGCGGCGAATGCCCTTCACATCCACCAGCCAATACAACACGGCAAACACAAAGCAGCAGATCCCCGCGCTGTAAAGGCACCATGTGGGCGTCGCCTGAACCTTCGAGATGCCATAGAGCGGTCGGAACAGAAAACCGCCCGCCATCAGGCCAAGCCCCATCACGAGCATCCACAAAATGCGCCGCCCGGGCCTCCGGGCAAGCGAACTGTCCAGGAACAGCGTTCCCAGCACCATGCCCGCCACGGCGATCGCCCCGTGCCCGCCCCAGTGACCGCCGACGTTCACATAGTCGTGCAGCCGGCCGAGGAATCCCAAGGCTCCGGTCTTGTCGCCGACAAAGACGGCCGTCAGCAACCCCACCGCGCCGACCAGAACGGCCGTCCGGGCCCCGAACAACAGGAAAATGCCGGCGGCGATGAGGTACGCCCAGCCAATCAGGCCAAGAATTCCCCACCAGCTCGTCTGCATCCAGGTGCCCTCCTGGCCACCACGGTAAACCGCAGCCAGAACCGTCAGGAGAGCGATTCCGCCCAGACGCAATCCGAGAAAGAGCCATCGAATCCGGCCCACCGTGTGCGGGTAACCGTTCCAGACAAGAATGACTCCCAGGAACAGCAGCAGCACCCATGCAGCCTTGCTGAGGCCCGTGAGATCCGCGCGGTACTGGGGGATGTTGACCATGAAGATGCCGATGACCAGCAGGCCGAATACCCGCAGGAGCACGTGACCGAGCACCCGAGTCACCGACTCCCCGCGGGCCAGGCGGCGTCCGAGGGCCGGCGGGATCGACATGCCCATGATGAACAGGAAGGCCGGAAAGACCAGGTCAACAAAGGTCATCGAGTCGGAGTTCTCGGGAGCATGCCTCATCCACGCGGGAATGTTTTGCAGATGCCCGACATCATTCACAAACACCATCGTCAGAATCGTCAGTCCTCGAAACACATCGAGGGAGAAGATTCGCTCGCGGTCGGGTCCGGAAGCATTCAGAGCCGTGTCCAACGTCGTGTCTCTCATCGCCTGTCCAGTTGGGCCGCATCATAACGGTCGGGAGCATGGTTTGCGAACCTCGTGTACGAGGCCTCCCCTGAGAAAACCAACACCGATGATCTGGCTGCGTGACGATCTGGGCTTCAAGACGGTCCGCCGATTCAACAAGCGGCTCTGAGCCGGAAGAACGGGGCTGCCCGCTTCAATGAGATCACCGATCCGGTCGCGAGCCTCGCTGCCCGGCCTGACGTAGCAATTCATCGTCGCCGATTGGCCAGACCGGGCGCTAATGTCGTGGTGGGGTATTTTTCGATAAATAACAAACGGCCCTGGTTGAGGCTTCGGCAGAGAGTAAGGTCCGCGACCGGGTACATTGACGGGAGATTCCCGTTCGCAGCTCGCGTTTTCACTTGTTGGACCAAGCCCTGAAGGGCTCGCTCCCGGCTGGTGTGCGAGACTGCCTCGGCTTTTGACAGACATTGTCTCTTCAACCATAGTATCTGTGCCGGTCCGACCCGTGCCAAAGGGCCGCGACCGGTGGCCAAGGCGCCCCCGTACGGGGAGCACAACCGCACCATGGAGCCTGGCGCGGCGCGTAATCGCGAAAGGAGTCTTGCATGAAGTCAAAGAAGAATCTTTGGATTGCCGGCCTTGCGGCGCTTCTGCTTGGCGTGCCGCTGGCGGAGAGGGCCGCCGCCGAAGACACGGGAGACATCGTCTACTTGTCGATTTCGCTCATCTGGGAGATCATCGACGCTGCCGCCTCATCGAGCTGATTCGTCCGGTTCGATTTCGTGATACGGAGCTGACGGCGAAGCAGCCGTGAGCCGACTCGGCCGCGGATCCTTGTGATGGGGTCCTACTCTGTACCCGCGTTTTCCGCCGTCGGAGTATCGGACCGTCTGAGGTCTGCGCTGTCTGTCAGTCTTTGGGCCGTCTCCTCACCCCAGCGCGCATAGCTCCAGAGGTACTGGCTCGGGTCCACAAGGATGATCTGCTCCAGAGCCGCGAGGTACTGCGCGGTGATGAATCTCACCGGATCCTCCGCCGAGGCCCAGTCGCCTGGCCGAAGGATGGCGGACACAACGATCTCAAATCGGAACGCCTGACCGACCCGCCGGATTCCCGCGACGACCACTGCGGCCTGGTAGTGCTGGGCGAGCAGGCCCACCGAGCGCAGAGCCGCGGTAGGCAGTCCCAGGAACGTCGCAGGTAATCCCCGTCGCTCGGCATGATGGTCGGCAAGAATGGCGACCGTCCGGCCCTCCTCCAACCGTTGGGCAATAAGGCTGCCGGCCCGCTCCAAGGGAACCAGTTCACAGCCGCCGCGCTCCCGGATCCGCCGTCGATAGGCGTCGAAGCCGGCGTTGCGGTGCGGCCGGTAGACTACTGTCGCGCGGACGCCATTGCAGCCCAGGAACACGGGCAGCAAATCAAACGGACCATAGTAAGCGGTGACCAGAATCACCGGGTACCTGCTTTTCTCCGCCTCCAGGAGCGTGTCGAGATAAGGTTCGGGAATGCGGCCGCCATAGCGGTGACAGGTGTTGCGATGCAAAAGCCGATCAGCCAGCATGAGATCGGTCAGATTCCAGATGCGGTGTACGAAGGCCGCTTCGGCTATACGAGGGATGTCCTGGCTGGGGACCCGGTCGCCAAGTGCGGCCCGGCATTGAGCCTTGCTGCGTGCCTGGATCGGCTCCAGGGACCGGTACAGCGTTCGTGCCAGTCGCCCCGTGACACGGTAGGCCATTTTCGGCCCGGCCAGCCCGAGGACCACGGCCAGCATCCGCCGGTAGACGTTACCAAGCTGGATCACCCAGCGCAGCAGCAGAGAATGCCTCCCGGCTCTTTCACTCGTGTGCCTGGCGTGTTTCGTGGTTTCAGCAGCCCCAAAGCCTACTTGATGTATTCGTTTAACACGTTCTCGATCAGTTCCTGGCGGCCGGACTGGACTTCGGGTTCACCGTTGGCCAGGGTATACTTCTCGAGTTTCTTAAAGTCCATCTGCCACTTCTCGATCTTTCGACCGAGCCCGGTGTTCCAGCCCTTGTATCGGGCGGCGACGAACTTCGACAAGGCCTTATCTCTGACCAGATTGGCGGCAATCTTCAGCCCGCGGGCAAAGGCGTCCATGCCGCCGATGTGGGCGTGGAAGAGGTCTTCCGGGTCGATCGACTGGCGGCGGACGTGGGCGTCGAAGTTGAGCCCGCCGGTCTTGAACCCGCCGTAACGCAGAAGGACGTACATCGCGAGGGTGGTGTCATACAGGTCGGTCGGGAACTGGTCGGTATCCCAGCCGAGGAGCAAATCGCCGCGGTTGGCGTCGATCGAGCCGAGGATGCCGTTGGCGGCGGCGAACTCAAGCTCGTGGTGGAACGTGTGCCCGGCCAGCGTGGCGTGGTTGGCCTCAACATTGAGCTTGAAGTCATCAACCAGATCATACTTCTGTAGGAAGGCATAGCAGGCCCCGGCGTCCGAATCATACTGGTGCTTGGTCGGCTCCTTGGGTTTGGGCTCGATGTAGAACTGTCCGCGGAAGCCGATCTTCTTCTTATAGTCGACGGCCATGTGCAGGAACTGGCCGAGGTGGTCAAGCTCCCGCTTCATGTCGGTATTGAGCAGCGTCTCGTAGCCCTCGCGGCCGCCCCAAAAGACGTACCCGGCCCCGCCCAGTTCCTTGGTAACCTCCATGGCCTTCTTCACCTGCGCGGCGGCATACGCGAACACGTGCGGCGAGGGATTGGTGGCTGCTCCGGCCAGGTATCGCCGGTTGGAGAACAGGTTGGCGGTGCCCCACAGGCATCTGACGCCCGTGTCCCGCTGGAGCTTCCTGGCCATCGCGACGATCTTGTCGAGATTGGCGTTGGTCTGGCTCAGGTGACGGCCCTCCGGGGCGACATCGCGGTCGTGGAAGCACCAGAATCCGACGCCGAGTTTGGTGTAGAACTCAAATGCCGCCCGAAGGGTCATCTCCGCAACCTGCATCGGGTCGCTACTGTTGTTGTATTCGCGGATGAAGGTGGGACCGCCGAAAGTGTCCGCACCGGTGCCTTTGAACGTGTGCCAATAACACACTGAGAAGCGAAAGTGCTCGGCCATGGTCTTGCCGAGCACCTTTTCATCGGGGTTGTAATGCTTGAACGACAAGGGGTCTTTGGACTTCGGTCCCTTGTACAGGATCTTCTTGACCTTGGGGAAGAATTCACGCATGGATCGCATGCCTCCTGTGAAAGATCGCTCTCCTGGCGACAAACGCCCTCAGATCGTCGAACCGCCATACGGATCGACCCGATTATAGCCCTGCGGGGTGGTGATGCAACGAGCCTGAAACGAATGAAGGAGAGGATGGAAGATCAGTGGTGAAAACCGTTTGAGCCCTTGCCCCAGCCCTTCTGAGCGGCATAGTCAAACAGCATGAAAATACGCTCGGGATGGAGTGTGGGGAAGGTGATCCCGGTCGCCTCCATGACTTCCCGCGTGTTGTCCATTCTGAACAGCGGGTTGTGAATGACTCGCGGGGTAATCAGGTGGTATTGATCCCAGAGCATGGATTCCGCCTGGTTGTACTTGCCGATGACTTCATCGGGAGGCGCAAAGGACCCGCCGTGGAGGCCGAAGTAATCCTCATAGCACCGCTTCATCATGTCGTTGGTGGGAGGCTCGGGGTTGGTCAGATGGTAGATCCGACCGTGAAACTCCGGGCGCGTCACGACCTCGGCAATCACCCGCGAAACGAAATCGACCGGGACGATATTCTGCCGATCGTCGGGGCGGCCCGGTATGCGCAGCGGTATGTAAGTCCGCTTGCCGTTGTTCTTCGCCGCGAATCGCTCCTTCAGCGCCCCGACCAGGCGAGCGAACTGGTAAAACCCAGCAAACTGGGTCGTATGACCCGTG
Source organism: Phycisphaerae bacterium (assembly GCA_030372985.1). Lineage (GTDB taxonomy): Bacteria > Planctomycetota > Phycisphaerae > UBA1845 > PWPN01 > JAUCQB01. The sequence continues at coordinate 19,150 of JAUCQB010000264.1, read as the reverse complement.
CTCGAATCCCCCACCAGGAAACTCGGCCGGAAGATGGTCAGGGAGTGTCCGATCCATGAGGACCACTCCTCCAGAACGGCTTCCGCCTGCCATTTGCTGCGTTCGTAGTCCGTCTGGAACTGGGGTGCCGGACAGTGAAATAGCTCCGGGATGGCCCCCTTGAGCCAGCCACAGGTATAGGCCGTGCTCACGGCATGAATGCGAATGACGTTGTGCCGAATTGCCCACTCGGCCAGGGCTTCAGTGCCCCTGACATTTGTCGTGAAAGGCTCACCATTGCCGTTGGAGAATAGACTTAGGCTCGCGGCGCAGTTGAGCACCGCGTCGGTTCGCCCCCAGTCCGGCTCAGGGAGCGCATCCGGTAGCGAACCCGGCGCGAGCACCAGATGTCCATCGGACAGGTAACGATCGATCGACAGCCCGATAGCCCCCAGCATGGGTCCGAGTCGAGCCTTGGCTTCGTCCATAGGGGGACGAAGGACAGCAACGACTCTCACCCCTCTTGCCAGGAGGTCTCGCAGGATGTAGTGGCCAAGGAAGCCTGTCGCCCCTGTGAATAGTATGGTTTCGGGTCGGCTGCTCCTCATTACCATCAGCACTCGTGTAGACCTTGCGATCATCCATGCCCGCGCCAGCAGGTTGGCCGCGGTATCATAACAGAAAACCATCCGGGACGCCAAGGGATTATTTGGGGCCCGGATACGGGGGTCCGGTCAGGTACAGGTCTGTCCGAATCACTCGGGCAGCAACCTCGCGAATCCGGAACAGGGCGTCCCGCTCCCGCTCCGACCGGCGTCGACGCCCCTGGTCCAGCCAGAGTTGGGCCATTGTCCGGTCATCAACCGAGCGAATCCACCATTCCCGAACCCGCGTCCGGACCGGCTCGCTGGGCAAGTCGCCCGCCAAGTCGTCCTGGACTGGTGCGGCCAACGACCTGCTGATCGGGCACGCGACTTCCCGGAAAGCCACCCAAGCCTTCTGAGCCAGTGGCGAATCGGCACCATTCATCGCCGAGAACAGCCCCTCAGCCGCCCCTGCCTGCCCGGCACCCAACACGTCAGCGTATCGTGAGACTGACGCGTCGTCGACCTGGACTGGCCGCAGGCCAGGGACTTGGGGCGGCCCCTGCGGCCCCCAGAAACCCAATCGGGCTGCCGGATGTCCTGCGCTCGTCAAATAGAACAGATATCGGCTAGTCGCCAAGGGTTTATGGAATCTGAATTTAAGTTCCTTCACCCCCTCCCAGTCGGCGCGAACAATCTGGACCTCGAACGGGGTTCCCTCCTTCCGGATAACCTGCTCGGGCTCCAAACGCCGGCCAGCCCTCATGCCCTCGATACAAAAACGGCCCAGGGCTCCGGAGAAGTAGCCCCGCCCGCCACAACTGAGAGAGAAAGTGTACGCGTCGATCTGATTCAGCCGGCAAGGCTCCTGCATGCGGAGTACGTTGTCCGCATAAGTGAGCACGTGGCAACAGAGATTGGGGGCCGTGGCCGGCAACCAGGCATCGGAATCTCCGGCCCAGGCCTCCTGCATATGATACTTCGCGTAGATGTTCACAAAAGGCACATTGATCAGGAAGATGTCTGTCGCCTCGTCTGGGCGGGCTGATGTCGTAATTTCGTCAATGGTCCATCGCTCCGCCGCCAGCACCGACCGCCACATCGTTCGGTAGATGGGCATGTAGGTGGTCGTAGCGACCAGGAACCAGATGGCCGCCGGGCGGCACCATCGCCCGATTCCAGTCGGCGCCAGCCGATCCCTCAGGGCTGCCCCCAGTACCATGCCAACCGCGAACGCCACCCCCGGCATGTAGCCCGAATGGGGCGTAGCCATAATCGGGGTGACAGGCAGCAGCGCAAGCACGATCCAGAGCGGCCAGATCCACCAGCCGCGTGCCCGCCGGCAGGCCTGGTAGTAACCAGTGGCCATGACGCCAACGATCAGGAGCATCAACAAGCAGTCGCCGGGCACCTCAGCGACGGGGTCGAATCGGCCCGTCGGACCAACCGTCATGGGTGAAAGCCAGATCGTGGCCGTGACATAGTGAAGCAGTTTAGCCAGCCACCAAAGAACGTATCCTGGGCCGTCGGGCCGTCGCAGGTAGAAATCTGGAACGGGCTCATAGTTCAGGAGGAGACGCCAAACGGCAAAAGCGGAAGCCGCCGCGATCATGAGCAGCAATCCCGGCAGCCGCGCCCGCAAGTGCCGCCATCCCTCAAACGCAAGGTCGAAGGACGCGGCCAGAACCGGAAAAACAATCGCGTTCTCACGGCTGCCCAGTGCCAACAGCCAAAGGAACATCGCCCCGGCAAAACAGGACCACCGCAGGGACGCCACCCCGCCGTTCGAACCGCGCCCTTCGGCCGCGCGCCATCCGCCGTTCAACGACTTCGGCTCGGCCATCGGCGCGGCATAGAGATTCAGCCCCGATGCCCGGACGTAGCAAAGCAGCGCCCCCAGGGTCAACGTAGTCATCAGAACGGTGTTCTGAGCAGCCAGCCACGCCACCGCATAGAGACCGTGAGAATAGACCACGAAGAGCAGCGCCCCGATCATTGACCAGAACCGCCGTCTCGTCAGACGGATACAGAGGTGGTGAACCATCACCGCATTCGCCAGATGCAGCAGGATGCTCAGCAGATGCAGGGCCTTGACGCTGCCGTCGCTCAGATGGTATAGGGCCTTCGCGATGAGGATGGAAATGGGCCGGATGTATTGCCACTGAATGTTCTCGGTCTGCCACCATGCTTCCATGAAGACGTCGGGTTTGATCGTGGTGGCATCGAGCAGCGACTGCAAAGACCACTGGTCGTCCATGTACTGGCGTCGATGCCAGTGGTCGTCGAGAAACCAGCCATCCCAGATTGCCTTGGAGTGGGCGACAACGGTGGCGCTGCCCAGCAGAAGTAAGACCAGAATGACGTACCGGCGAGAATACATCTTGTCGATTGCCCCGTGCATCGTTCGTCAACCAAAGGCGGGTAGTCTAGCGGCTCCGCCACCGCTCGTCATGCCCCTTGCGGGCCGATCAGGGCGATTCACGTCTGCTCACAGCGGCCGAGCTGCGCGTCGGCTGTCGGCCGGCTGCGACTCGGGCCGCTGCGCCGCATCGTTGAATGTGCTGAAGGCAGCCGCCCTGCTGCTTCTGTGCCTGACGGCCTGTGGATTCGAGGAGAGGCCCTGGCCGATGCGGCCGCAGGATCATGTCTTGACCTCGGTGCCGGGTCCGCAAGAGCGCCGGGCAATGGCCGGCTCGACCCGCAAATGGCTCGAACGCACCCATCGTCAGCTGGAACACCTGCTCACGCAGCGCGGTCGGCTGGTCATGCTCACCGACGATATGCTGGACGCCGCTGGGCGGCCCCGGGACGTGTATCAGTACTTTGGTCGTCATCCGGCGGATGCGAACCGCCTGCAAAAAAACTGGTACGGCCTGCTGCATACCGCCCAGGCGGCCAGCCGGGCACCGGTCATCACCGAACCTCTTGCTCCCTGGCCGGGGTACCAGCAAGTCTGGATTCCCGTGGATGATGACGTCGAACTCAGCGGATGGCTGGGCTTCGCCGAGGCAAACGGCCGGCCCCGACAGGCGGACTGCATTGTCCTGGTTCCAGGTTTTCTGGGCGACAATGCCGTGACGCGAACCGAATACGTTTCACACGCACTGCGGCAAGCCGGCTTCCACGTCCTGGCGCTGGAACTCCGCGGTCACGGCCACACCGATCTGCGATATCCGGACGTGTACTACAACTTCGGCGTCATCGAGATGCAGGACATGATCAGGGTGGCGGAGTGGCTGGAGGACAACCATCCACAGATCAGCCGAACGGGCATGCTCAGCTTCTGCTGGGGCGGGAACCTGGCCATGCTGACGGCCTGGTACGACGGCCGACTCCCGGATGACCCCAGCATCACCGAGAACCTTGCCCCTTTTCTGGATCCGCCTTCCCATCGAACCCACTACACCGCGGGCATTCTGGCGTTTGCTCCAGTCCTTGCCTGGGAAGAAATCCTGGACCTCTGCGACCGCCCAAATGAGATGATGGCAAATCCGCCGGCGTATTTCTTCCAGCAGTTCGTCCGCGACCGCATGATCTGCAAGGGCCACCCGGAGGTCTCGGGCAACCTGCGGAACCTGATCGTTCACGAGTTCGCGTGCTCGTTCTTCGGGCCGTCGCTGCCCATCGCTGACTGCTACCATAGCCTTCGGCTGCTGCCCTACCGCGGGCTTCCAGACGGCGACAAGATGGAGCGGGCTCGCGTACCCGTGCTGGTTGTCAACTCGATCAACGACCCCTTCCTCGACGCCCGGGACACTGCCGAACTTGTGGCTCAGACTTCCAATCCCAAGGTGGCGGCCCTCATCCTCCGCGGCGGGGGTCATATCGGCGTTGCAGCCTACAACCGCTCCTACTTCTACAGCCTGATCACCAACTTCTTCGACCCCTGTCGCGGCGCGGCGGCGTGCATCAGCGAGGCCGCCAGGGATTGTTCCGAAAGTGCTTCTCGAGTTTCGGAACCCGCGTCGCCAGAGGTCAACGCCAGCAGGTCGCCGCTGGTCAGGCGGCAGGCCGCTTCTGCCGCCGTGAATTGACATTGGTACGGTCGACTTTTCATCCGGCAAGCGGCATCGCAGAGACAATTGGCAATCGCCTTCGGCATGCCGTGCGGCAATCCGTTCGACTTTTCACCGATTGGGTCCCGATACCCCTTGAGACATGTGACATCGCTGCGGTTGTCGGGGTCGATCCATTCGAGGTGGAGCCCCTCATGCGTGATCGCCTCGACGGTCGGGCCATCACCGCTGCCCGGCAGGACGGTCGACTTCATCCGTCGAAGGATTGTCGCGACAAGCCTGCTTGTCTTCCATGCTGAGATGCCAGGCTCCGAACGAACAGGGGCAGGATCAACAGCTCTGTCATTCCCGTGGAACATGCCCGCCCAAGGATGCCGTCCTTCGTCGTTCATTCGGGCTCATTGCACTTCAAGGTCAGGGCATTTCCCGAAGCCGGGAGCAGCTCTGACACAGAATGCCACATTGAGCCCAATTCGTCGAACAACTTCGAAACGAACTCGACTCACTGGCATTCATTGAACAGAGCACGGCTGCATCGTTACCACCGCCTCAGTCGCAGGTTGCAGGATCCAAAGACTCAGGTCGGCCTGTTGCGCGGCTCGTGAAAGACTTCACAATGCCTTACCTTATTTGTGTCGTCATGCCGCGCAGATGTTTCCCGCATACGCAAATTAAAACGGAATTCTGCTTGTCGGCAGATCGGTGGCCACCTACTTTCCTTGTGGGCCGGTGGAAAACAGTGAGTTGTCTCACCACCCACGACGAAGAGAGAGAGTGTACGGTCGGGCAGTCAACACGATAATCGAAGAGCATGGGCGGGGTCGTCGTCAGCCTCATCTTCGAACCTGAAAGGAAACCGTCGAGATGCGGCTCTCTACCTCGATCGCCTGCAGCGCCCTGCTGATCCTGCTCAGCCCGTCGACCCGCGCCTCAATGACGCTGCTGAGCACACCATCTCCGGCAACACACGTCGGCAATCTGGTCATTAACGGCAGCTTCGAGACCGGCGCACCGGCACCGGGCCCTGCGAACTACATCTACTGGGCAACGGGAACGTCGAGTATGCCTTATGCGGTCCCGGCTGGGTGGAGCGCCTCAGGCTCGGCCAACAACTACGCCAAGTGGGGTTCCGACAGTGGGTCGCTCCTGCAATTGCTGGGGTCCGACGTCCTGCCCGACGGCCAAGCCGGCCTGTACTTCGGAAATTATGCGGGGGCACTGACCAGCCTGCCTCCGACGTTCCAGCCGAACGGAACGGTCACGTTTCCAGGCGCACCGACCATGACCTCACCGAAAGGCAACCCGGTCAATCTGTGGCAGACCGTCCCGACGCACCTGACACCGGCTGCCAGTTATGTCTTCAGCTTCTGGGTGTCCGGCGAGTGGTCCGGGCAGACGCCCGGGGGAATACCGGACGGGATCTTCGGCCTGCGGGTCATTAACGTGCTGCCCGGCGATCCCATGCAGTATTTCGCCGTGCCCGGGGGAACCGTTTTGAGCACACTGGGCATATCACATCGGTTCGACTTCAGCCTCGTGCCGCTCAACCCGCTTTCCCCCATCACCGTCGAGTTCGTCAACTGGGGCCACTTCGATCTTTCGCTGTGGGGCGGTTCTCCGTTCACCACCGAGCTGGTCCTCGACGATGTCATCGTCAACGCCGTGCCTGAGCCGATGAGCCTCTCGCTCTTGTGCCTGGCAGGGTCTGCATTTCTTCGCAAACGTGCTGCCATCGCGTGATGGCAGGTTCTCGGGAATCGTCACTGAGACAGGATAGGAACCACTTTTCAGGAGCAGAACCATGAAGACGCCTAGGATGACTCAGTTGTTGCTGGTTGTGGCAGCGGCAAGCCTGGCCGCCGCTCAGGCGGCGCTTGCCCAGGGTGTTAACAACCCCGGCCTGCTGCCGAGTTCATTTGCCACGGGTACTCCGGCCAGCGGATGGGTGGTCGTCGACCCAAGCGGCACACCCATCCCCGTCTCGCTGGATCCGACCGGCAGCCAAGTGTGGGGTAAGACGTTCACAGGCCCCAACGGCGGCAACTTCTCATACCCTGCCATGTCGCCGCCCTTGCCGGTGACAGAGATGCTGACGGTTGCCCCCACACTGCCCTGGACGGACTGGCACGAGGATGTGCTGGACCCCTCCTGGGTCTGGGTGAACCCGGCTGTCCTCGTGAACAACGTCCAGATTTTCCCCACCATCACCGGCGTCGGCACAAGCAGTCTGTCCTTCTTCTTTACTCCCGCCCTGAACGTGGGCGACCTGGTGATCATCCACAAGGAACTCCAGTACCAGGGCGTGCCCGGCACGACGTTCATCGGCACTCTGGGGATCAACCAATACCCGACCGGGGTCCCCGAGCCGGCCGCACTGGCCATGATGGGAATCGGAGGCGCGCTGATACGGCGACGCCGAAGTCAAACGCAAGCGGTCTGAGCACATGCGATGGGCGGAGCCAATCCTGTACAGCAGTCATCGGAAACCCCCAGATTCACGGAGACACCGGACATGCACAAGATCAGAAATCAAAGACCCGGCTTCGGGCACGCCATTTTCATGCTCTCAACGGTTGCGTGCGTCGGGCCGGCGGCCCCGGGTCTCGCGTCATCCCTGACCATGACCAGCGGGCAGTCCTTCAATCGCGCCAGCCCGGCGAACCTCGTGGTCAACGGCAGTTTCGAGGCGGACTCGGGCAGCGGCTTGTTCTGGGCCACGGGCACAACGCTTGCAGTGTACATGCCCATCAGCGGCTGGGTCAGCAGCGGCGGGCCGAACGCTTATGCATGGCGAACCGATACGTCGGCCCTGTGGACGCCGCCCCTGCCGCACGGCACGAATTCGCTGTACTTCGGCAACCAGGCCGCAGCGTCGATCTCACAGACGCCGACCTTCCAACCCAACGGATTGGTGACGTTCTCTTCCCCGCCCACCATTGGGCTTCAGGCAGCTTACACTCCGGAGGTCACGCTCCAGCAGACGATCACCGGCTTGAATACCGGGTCCACGTACCTGCTGAGCTTCTGGGTGTCGGGAGAGCAGGCCGTGAATGGCGGGTACGGACACGACGGCGTCTTCGGACTCGACATCACCGGTTTCGCAACCACCTACCTGGCGGTTCCGGACGGTTCGCCGGGCAGCATTGGCGCCCAGAAGGTGTACCAGTTCTTCTTGCAGCCCGCGTCTTCCAGCACAACGATCAAGTTCACGAACTGGGGCCACTACTTTGCCGGGTTCACGACGGGCTGGACGCTACCCAGTACGACCGAACTCATTCTGGACGACGTGGTCCTTAACCAGGTGCCGGAACCGGCGTCCCTGATGCTGCTGGCCCTGTGCGGCCTCCCCGTTCTTTGCCGCCGCCGGGCGCGAGGCCTCCGTTCCCTGAGAGATGAGAAACAACGCTATAAGACTCGTCAGACAACAGATGAACTCGAACGATAACCTTTGAAGGAGCATCAAGATGAAGACGCATAAACCGTTCACGTGGTCGATTCTCGCCGTGACCATCACCGTCGGCCCGCAGATGTCCTTCGCACAGGGCGTGGGCAATCTGGGATCCCTGCCAAACCTGTTCTTGTCGCCGGTACCCATCACCGGCTGGAGCGTGGACAGCGGCATTCCAACCAATCCCTGGCTGCCCGTCCAGATCGACCCAACCGGTCCGCAGTGGGTCAAGACTTTCACGGGTCAGAACGGCCAGCCGATCGTTGCGGTACCCGGTCAGACGTTCACCCTGCAGGAACTGCTCGTCGTCGCCCCGACGCAGAGCTGGGAGGACTGGCACGAGCACATCCTGACGCCGGGCTGGGAATGGGTGCAGCCGACCGTCTTCTTCGCAAACTTCGCCCCACCGCCGGGGCTGAACACTGTCGTCACCCCGGGGACTCTGACCAGCGGCGGGAAGATCGACTTCACCTTCAATCCGTTGGTTCCTGGCACGCTCATCGACATTCGTAAGACCCTGCAGTATGTCGGACCGGCAGGCACAGTATTCACCGGAAAGATCGAGATTGCCGAATTCCCGACGCCCGAGCCTGCGTCGTTAGGACTGCTGATGCTGGGCGGGCTGTTCGTCTTGGGCCGCCGCAGGCGGATCGCCCGGAGCGTCTAACGATCGGGCCTAGCGGTTGACCGAGGTCCGACGACCAGCGTCACGACTTGACCAGGGCTACCCCGGCACGAGGCGAGTCCGTCGAATTCGCCATGAATCCGACAAGACATCAGGCTCGGAGGTCCGCCGCGGCGAATATCGCCGAAGGCGGACCTGCCGCTGCCGGGGTTTCCAACAGAGCAACATCGCAGCAGGCATCCACATACATTTGGGGATGCCACTTCACATTGTCCCCACCCGGCGGCGCGGGTCTTTGGCGCGTTCTGCGGTGGTTTGAAGTGGATATCTCCTCGACGCGGCCCGAGCCAGGGAATCAGCGGCCGGCCAAAAAACGGTCCTGCCCGCCACAAGCCCGGGATGCGGCGACCGACACCCCGTACGGGGGAGCCGCCTCTGGAGCCACGGACGGCCGCGGTATGCGAAAGACACAGCCACTTCCCGTGGGGAGCGGCGGATGGTATGATAAGCGTTGTTCTGAAGCCGTTTCTCGAAAACGGCGGCAGATCAGTGCTCCTTTCCACGTCTCGCTAACGAGGGGAAAGGGCATTTCGTATCCCTGGGGGGATGTTAACCGGCTCTCTCTTCTTGCATGCTTTACAGGAGGCGGCCATGTCGTGGTCCAGGCTCGTGATCCTTCACGCACTCTGTCTATTGTGCTCGGCCCTGTGCATATCCGCGGTTTCACCCGGCTGTGGCGGCCGCCCCACGGATGAGCCACCGGTGACCGACACGACGCTGATCACCACCGGCGACGCGGTTGATTCGGGAGGTGGCGTGCTCGACGAGGGCCACGGCACCGTGACCGTCGATGCCCCAGGCAGCCCGATCGCCGGGCTCAACATCGAGGTGCCCGAGGGAGCTTACGGCCAGTCCTGCTCATTCAACATCGCGTATCGCCCGATTCTCACCAACGACCTGCCGGTCGGCGCCCAGTTCATTTCGCCGCTGATCCTCATCGACAACGGCGGCCAGACCGCCAATGATTTCATGGTTCTCACTCTTCCGATCAGCATTAGCGAGGACGAGTTCGCCATGGCTTTCCTCTACGACGCAGCCGAGAATCGCCTGGACGCCTTGCCGCTGGTTGACTTATCGGCCACCTCGCTGACCTTCGCCGCCGTCGGCTTCGGCAGCACGGCCTCGGCCCAGTCCGCGAAAGTCGCTCGAATACAGGCAGGCGCGGCCGCCGCCGGCCCCAGCGGCATCGCGGCGGTCAAGTTCACCAAGGATCAACTGCTGAACCTCAATGTCGACACCGTGTTTGTCCCGGGCACCGACGATTGGCACTTCACCAATCGCGGTTCGTATACCCAGCCGAGGGGCCTCTGCAACGGCATGGTTTTGTCGGCCTTGTGGTACTACATTGAACGGCGAACGCAGAGCGAGGAGAAACTCTGGGGCCGTTATGGCAGCTACAGTCTTCCGCCGGACCTCACGACGGCCGACTTTGTCGCCGACGATGACCTGGCGATCAAGATATGCACCGGCGCGCAGCCGATAGCCGTTGAATTTGACGACAAGTACTACAACATGCTCGCGGGACGCGCGGCTATGACCAGTGACGAGCGTCGCTTCTGCGAGATCGCCGCCGCGATGCTCGTGAACAAGAACGAGAACAAGAAGATGCCTCTGTCGTTGTCCGTCGCTACGGCAGACTGGAAGAGTCGGCATGCCCTGCTCTGTTATGCCATCCGAGGCCGCACGCTCTCGATCGCGGACCCCAACTGGCCGGGACAGCCCAGGACCATCACGTTGAATGCCGACGGCAAGTTCCAGCCCTACTCGTCCGCGCAGAACGCCGACGAGATCAGCACCGCCGGACGGTTGTATACGAACATCCACCTCTGCGGCGGCAAGAACGAAAGCTTCAGTTGGGACCAGGTCGGCGACCTGTTTGCACAGGCGGACTCCGGGGCCCTGGGTATGAATTCCGGGGGGTTCCCCGACGCCCGCCTGCGCATCTCCGAGCTGGACGATAGCGGCACTGTGACCGACCAATACGAGGCCGACCTGCTCCACGACAACGAGGTGTCGCACCGCCGGATTCGCGTGGAACTCAGCTCGCCCGCCGGCTTTGAAGGCAAACTCACTGTCTACCAATACGGCAGTCCGCCGACAAAGACCTACGATTCACCCCTCACCCTCCAAACCGGCGACAATCTCATCGGGTTTCACATCGAAGGCTTCACCAGATACAAGATCATCCTGAGCGACGGCACCGAGAAAGACTGGACCGCCTGGCGGTGGGCCGGCTTCCAATGGATCAACTTCATCTACGACCCCAGCACCGCCAAGCCGACCGTGACGATTGTCTCGCCGACGAACGGCCAGTCGTTCACCGCCGGACAGGCCGTTGCCCTCAAGGCCACGGCCAAGGACGGGGCCGGCAACGACATCCCGTCGGACAGAGTCGTCTGGACCTCCGACCTCGACGGCCAGATCGCCACCGGGACCGACACCTCGGTCAGCGACCTGTCCATCGGCAGCCACACCCTCACCGTGACCGCGACCGACACCAACAACAACAGCGATGAGGCCAGCGTCGAGATTACCGTCAAGGCCGCCGGCACCGCCGACTGCCCGGTGCCGGAGGGAGCGGTTCTTCTGACGGCTGCGGCAGGCAACCAGGAGTATTACTGGCTCGACGGTGTGGGATACGTCGGCCCCAACCAGGTGTGGACCGACGGGACCAGGACGCAGCTCACGCACGAATCCTGCCGCAACGCCGCCGGCCAGTACCACGGCTGGTTCCGGAACTGGACGAACAGCGGAATCCTGATCGCCGAGCTGCAGTACGCCAACGGCAGGTACAACGGCGTGTCCCGGGAGTTCAACTCCGGAAACGGGCAGATGACCCTCGAAGAGCACTACAACGATGGGACGCGCGACGGGCTTTGCCGGGCCTGGTACTACCAGAACGGGCAGATCAAGTACGAGGTCGACTACACCGCCGGCAAGCTCAACGGCCCCTACACGACCTGGTACGAGAACGGGCAGATGGAACTCCAGACGGCCTACGAAAACGGCCTCCAGAATGGCACCAGCAAGCAGTGGACCGAGGACGGCACCCTCCTATGGACCTGCACCTATGACCACGGGACCGCCGTCGAGTGCCATTAACGCAACCCGGCCAACCCGGGGGCAGGTCGGGCCCTGCCGGAGAAGCGAGCCGGCCAGCTCATCCCGCCGGTATTCGTTCGTCGCGGACCGCTGACTGTCCGTTGACGGCTATCCCTGGAACTGAAACGCATACAGATCCGCGTCGCGGATGGTGATTCGCAGGCGAACCGGCTTGCCGGACAGCGAACTCATGTCGCTGTTGCGTTTCCAGGTAACCACCCGATCGATTTCGTTGCAGGTGTGAATCAGATCGCAGTCATCCAGCGAGTAGCCTTTGATGGGCAGGCCACCGGCGTCGAGGATCTCGACCCGAACGACCCCGGCCGCGGAGGTGTCCACATTCACGCTCAGCTTGCTGCCCTGAAAGACAAGCGGCGGCGTGGTGAACTCGCCTCCCCCATAGGCTCCGCGGACGGACACGAAGCCGTCGCGGCGGGAGACCAGGCGGCTGAGCACGGCGATGTTCTCGCTCGCGTGCAGGCCGGCTTCGGTGAGCAGGCGTTTGTTGCGTTCGTCGCGGTCCCAGCCGTGGAGCCAGTCGCTGGCCCGGTAATACAAGTACATTTCGCGGCCAGCGACATCGGGCACCAGACCCCAGATCACCCGCGTGGAAGCCCAGTCGAACTCGCCTTTCATGCCCAGCGGCACGAATGACCGCCGGTCATACCGTTCCCAGTTGATGCCGTCACGACTGGCGGCGAATCGCGTGTCGAGCGGCCCGGCGTTAGTCGGGATCTCCTTGGGAAACTCGGCCAGGCCCGGGATGTAGTGATAGTACATCGTTGGGAACATGAAATACGCGTCCTGGGCCCACGGATACTTGATCGCCGCGCTCATGTAGAAATCAACCATGGGTGTCTCGCCCTGATAGAGGTCGTTGCGATCGGAGCCGAACACGATGGGCATATCCTGCACGGCCGGGAAATCGCCCAGGTGATTTGATTCGCCACGGGCGATGCAGCGTCCCTGCGATCCGGGCTCCGCGCGGTTCTTTCGCACGTAGCAGACGTACTTGTTGATGCGGTCATCCCAAAACATCACGTTCTGTGAATCCAGGTGGTGACCTCGTTCCTGAGGCCGGGCGGTGACGATCGATTTGTGTGTCAGTGTCCAGTGGATGCCATCCCTCGACGAGAAAATGTGGATCGCCTGGCCCTGTTCAACCTTGACGCCAAACGCCGCCAGCATGCGGAACCTCTCGCTCTCGGGGGCGTTGGGATCCAGGAAGACCATGACGCCATCCTGGCCGATCTCGGCACCGGCGGCGCCGTGGCCGATGATGATGTTGTTCTTACGGTTGCCGCGGTATTCGATCAGGCCCAACTCGGGCTTCTCCCAATGGATGCCATCCGCGGACCGGGCGTAGCAGATGCTGCCGTTCTTCTCGCCGGTGTGCCATTGCACGGTATCCATGACGTGATACCACATGTGGTATGTGTCGCCGACCTTCATCACGCTGCTGTAGGGCCCGACGCCGCCCAACTCCCACTCGCGGTCGGGCTTGATGGTCATTTCGCCGGTCTTGCGGGGCTGATGAACGAACAGGTCGACACCCTTCGCCTGGGCCAGGAACCGGCCGTCGATGAACACCTGTCTCTGGCCACCGACATCAATGGGCTTGTCGACGGCGTCCGCCGAGGCTGCCGGCTCGCCGGCAATGGAAACCTGAACAATGAGCAAGCCGATCAACAGGCCGATTCTTTCGCGGGTCATCATCACTCGCACCTCTTCCTTTCGCGTACCCATGTGCCTGACCTGTCCAGAGCATACCGGGGCACTCGGACAAGCCGCAAGCCCGCAGAGACCAAATGGCATTCGTCGAAGGCCGGCGGGAGGTCTACAATCAGGCAAACGGCACCGTATCACGCGGATTGGAGGACTCACGATATGGCGTTGACCCCGTCGACCATGCTTCCTCTGGGCACTCGTGCTCCGGATTTCCAATTGCCGGACACCTCGGGAAAGATGATATCCCTTTGGGACTTTGCCGAAGCACCGGCCATGCTGGTCATCTTCATGTGCAACCACTGTCCCTACGTCAAGCATGTCCGGACCGAGCTGGCACGGATGACCGCTGAATTCAAAGACAAGGGCGTCGCGGTGGTTGGGATCAACTCCAACGACGTCACCAGCTATCCCGAGGACAGTCCCGAAAGGATGCGAGAGGAAATCGCTGCCGCCGGTTACACGTTCCCCTACCTCTGCGACTCCACCCAGGAGGTAGCCAAGGCATACCGGGCCGCGTGCACACCTGACTTCTTCCTCTTCGACGGCCAGTGCAGGCTCGTCTATCGCGGCCAGATGGACGATAGCCGGCCCGGCAACGGCAAACCCGTCACCGGTGCCGATCTTTGGGCGGCGGTCAACGCTGTCCTGTCCGGACAACCGGTCAGCCCCGACCAGAAGCCAAGCATTGGCTGCAACATCAAGTGGAAGCCGGGAAACGAGCCCAAATACTGACGATATGCCGCCGATTCAAGGCTTTTTCGGCCGCGGCAAATCGTATTTGCGGAGCTTGTGATAAAAGGTTCGCCTGCTGAGGCCCAGCCGCTGGGCCAGCTCGCAATGGGTCACCGTCGATCGCGACATGGCCTCGTTCAGAATCATCGCCTCGAACTGCTCGACCATCTCGGCCAGCGTCAACCGGCCGCCGCGAAGCATGGCGTCCACAGCAGAACTGAGCACATTGACAATCTCGCCGTCCGGATCGGGCACGGCCTGCTTTTCCAGCAGACCAGGTGGAATGTCGCTGAGTTCGATTTGCCTCCCGGCCACCTTGAACGCCAGGATCTGCCGAACCGCATTTTCGAGCTCGCGAACGTTTCCCGATCCGATCGTGCGCGAAAGGACTTCATATACTCGCGCGTCGACCCCTTCGATCGGGTGCGAGTAATAGGCGGCATACTGGCGAAGGAAGAACTGTACCAGCGGAGGAATGTCCTCCGGCCGGTCCCGCAAGGGCGGTATGGTCAGCGAAATGACGTTGAGCCGCTGATACAGGTCCAGCCGAAACTCTCCGGTTTGCACCAGGATGGGCAACGGCCGGTTGCACGCGGCGATGACACGCACGTTGACCTGGCGCTCGATATCGTCACCCACCGGCAAGACCTTTCCCTCCTGGAGAACCCGCAGAAGCTTGGGCTGAAGCGGTTTCTCCAGCTCACTGATCTCGTCGAGCAGCAGCGTCCCTTTGTCGGCTGCCTGGAAGTATCCGGGACGGTCCTGGGTAGCACCGGTGAACGAGCCTTTCCGGTGGCCGAACAGGGCACTCTCGGCAAGGGTTCCCGTGATGGCCGCGCAGTTGACGGTCAGGAACGGGTGGCTTCGCCGTTTCGGGTCCATCCGATGGATGGCCTCCGCCAGAAGCTGCTTTCCCGTGCCGGACTCCCCGCAGACCAGCACCGGGGCGTCTGACACCAGGGCAGCCCGCTTGGCCTGGAACAGCAGCTTGGCCATGATCTGGCTCTTGCCGGCAATCCTGGCCTCGTCAAAGATGGCCCGGGACCGCAGATCCTCCCCTTCGCGCACTGACACCTGGTATCGTTCCGCGGCCTGGCCGAGGCTTTCGGCGACCCGATCGACGGGCATACGGGGCGTCCATTCCACGAAGGTGGCCGCACCCGAAACCACTGCCTGGCAACAGGTTGTGACATCGGCGCCCTGGGCAACAAGAACCACGATTTGAGTATGAGGTGACTGCTGCTTGATCTGCTTGAAGACGTGCAGCCCCTTGCTCAACGGGCTGCGGGATTGTTTCGCATCATCATCAGCACTGCTCGTCCGAGATGGGCACGCAGCCACGTCTGCCGCGTCGGCCAAGTCGTAAAGCACCAGCGGGTAAGGCTCGCTCGCTACCCTTACCAGAGCCTCCGGGGAAGACTGGACCCAGGCAACATCAAGGCCTCGAGATTCCAGCGCCCGAATCAGCCCTTCGGTGCCTTCTGTTCTGGAGCGGACAAGCAGAACGGCGTTTCGAGACGTACGGTTAAGACGCACGATCTCCTCTCTCCTCCCTTTCCCCCCTCTCCCATCGCCGGCCACGCAAGAAATGGGCCTGACAACTCTCCCTTGCTCCGCACCGCCTGCGCGGTGACCCTAGCTCTATCCGCCAGTATACCGGCCTGCCTCCCGGTCCTGCAAGCCCTCAAGTGGGGGATTTCCAATAAAATAGCTAAGCCTGTGAGTTTCGAGAAACTCACAGACCGATATTACGACACCTTGGGCGATCCCGGAACGTTTCCCAGGCCGGTTCTAGCACAAATAGAATCCTATCACTTTAAATTCGGATAAGCTATTTTTCAGCTTCTGTCAATGGACAAGTAAATGATTGTGACTACCTTTGCATCCTATGCCCATCGTGCAGACGGCATCACTTCTCGTGGATGCGAGCCGATGGTCGGTCAGGGCGCCCGGCAGGAATCACAGGGCAACGGGAAAGACGTGTCCAAAGGCGAGCCCTGTGTCAGTAGCCGTACATCTCTGGTCCGCCACCCGGGCCGGTGACGTTTCCGGCCGGCCCGGCCTCGACGGCCCCGCCATAAGGCGTGCTGGTCAGACGCAGAGAATCACAGTGCCCATCCATGAAGAGCACGCCCGCGCGGCCGCTATGGCGATAGTGACCGAACCCTCCCGCGGCGAAAGGGGCCGCCGGGTCATCCACGTGGTCGATGTAGTGGCCTTCGTTCATTCCGGGGTTGAAATCAAAGTGAACGCCGTCGGCAAAGACGAAGACGGACGCCGTTCGTCTGGCAAAGTCGCTCCGTCTGGGCGTCTTGCGTGACGGGTTTGCCGGACCCAGTCGCAGGTTATAACCGTACGATGCGCTTCGGGCGGCAAACTTCGGGAAGTATGCGGCGGAATCATATGGGAAAGCCGGACACTGAAGCCCGTCATCAATCGATCGAAGGTATCTGGCCAGCACGCCTTTCGCCTTGACCAGCGGTCGGTGTCGCAGACCGGCCGTGTTTGCCGGAGGCCCACCCGGCTCCAGGCCGAACCACCAGTACCTGCCTTCCGGTCTGTTCACGTAGTACCGCCAGAAACGGTCCTTCTGCTCGTCCAGATACATGGTCGTGGCCAGGCTGAGCTGGTTGAGATTGGACAGACACACGGCACGTCGGGCCTGGTCCCTTGCGGCACCGACCGACGGCAGCAGAATCGCCACGAGCAGTGCGATGATCGCCGTGGCGACCAGAACCTCAATCAGCGTCAGACCGCGTTTCATCATCCCGGCCCCGTGAACATGGTCTGAAATTTGCCGAAATCCGATTGATCCACGTCCCCATCCCCGTCGCTGTCCCTCAGTTCGCAGCCCGCGGCATATGACACACCCGGCCCGGACGCACACTGGCTGAACAGGGCATCGTCGTCGTGGTCCACGTCGCCGTCGCCGTCAAAATCGCCAAAAGACGGCCACCAGACCTCAAGACGATGGTAGTCCACGTCGGCGATCACTGAAGACGTCGTCGAGGAATAGTCTCGCCAGAGCAGGATACCTACAGCGTCGACCGAGAAACCCGCACCCGTCAGGAACGTCACGATGGTCGTCGTATCGACATCGCGCCCGCCCGGCTGGCAGTTCTCCCCGATATTGTTGATATCGAGGGCCTCTCCGTTCTCGAAGACGCGCAGGGCAATCGACTGCGTGTCCGGGGCATACTTCAATTCCGCAGTCAGCATCCGATCGTCCCCGCCGGCTTCGGACATGATGAAATCATCTGCGGGGGTTCGGTTGCAGTCGGAATCGGGACCATCGAGCGTCGTCTCCTGTCCAAAGGCGAAATGGATGGACCCGAAGAAGCCGACGCCTGAATCGCGATTGATGATCGTGGGTCCGAGGCTGGGCCCGCCGAACGACTCGCTCACATTCGGATAGTAGTCGAACGACACAAGGTCATATGCCGCACCATGGAATCCGTACACGCGATCGATGCCGGTGGTCTGCATGTTCATCAGGCCGAAGGCAATCTGGGCAATGTGCCCGTCGTCTGCATAGAAACCTTCATGACGGATAGTGAACGTTGCCCGGCAGGTGAAGGCATCGGTTTGCGTCAACGTGCGGCCGAGCGGGTAAATCAGCCTGGCGGTTGGCAAGCCCGTGTCATAGTGGGCTCTGAGGGACTGTGTAGCCACCTGGTGGACGAATCGCCAGGCGGTTCCCTCCCCGTCGTGGAGCAGAAATCGCCCGCCGGCGACCGGGTCGTTTGTGAAAGTCTCGACATACCCGTCGGCCTGGCAGGGTGTGCCCGGCATCGAGGCAACGATTCCCGACAGAAAGCATGCCACACCCGCCACCTTGGCCCCATTGAAGAATCGTCGCATGGGTCAGGATCCCCCCTGCCGGCTCGCCCTTCCTCGAAAAGCGAGGCTACCCAGACCTGCCAGGAGCATCAGCCCGATCGAAGGCTCCGGCACGACCGCGAATGCATCGATTTCTGTCGTCCCCTCCTCGCCCACATGTGAAACTCGCACGTAACGCGCCTGAGTCAACCCGGCGGGCGACCCCGCCGCGTCAACGGCATGGGCCAGGTCGATCGGCGTGCCCCCTCCTGAGCCGTCGTACAGGGCCATCGCCTGCTGGTAGGACAGCCCATCGAAATCGCTCAATGTCAGCGCAGGATTCACCGGCCTGCGAAAATCGGTCGGGCTTGCCCCTGGGGTGCTGTCCTGGGGACCGACATCCGTATACCCCTGCGTCGGGAAAAGCTGGTCGCCCAGAACGTCGGGAATGGCATAGAAATCGACGCCGTTCTCACTCAGCTCGATCCGGCCGGCACCCATGCCATACACCGAGGCGGACTGCCCGAATTGGCCTGCCGGATAGGCCGCGTCCACAAAGAAGCAGTTGCCAAACACGATCAGATCAATGCCGAAAAGGTGATTCGGGGCGTCTGTGATCGGCTCATCAAATCGCACGGTCAGCGAGCCGCCCCGCCCCATGGACACGATCTGTGTGGAGAGCCATGGCGGATTGAAGATGCTCACCACGCCGGGCCAGGACTCGTCCGCGATAAAACGAGAGGGTTCGCCCAATGCCGACTGCGGGGCGCGGTAAGCGGAGGACGCCCCTTCACCAGGCTCGTAATGCAGAACCTCAGTCGCAAAGGGGCTCGCGGTCGCCGCCGTCGCTATGGCGACCACAAGGCAGACGGAATTGCTCCACGCCTTATTACTCAGCATTGCTTTTCCTTTCCGTGGCCAACCTCGGACCACAAAAAAATCCCAGCGCCCGCGGACGCGAGCACTGGGATTGCTTGGCCTTGAATGCAAACGGGATCCTGACGGTCGGCAATGACCGCTGTCTCTTATACACATCTCCGAGCCCACGAGACAGCGC
>JAUCQB010000263.1 GCA_030372985.1 Phycisphaerae bacterium | reverse complement strand
GCGCTGTCTCGTGGGCTCGGAGATGTGTATAAGAGACAGAATCTGGTGTTCCCCGCGAATTACGTAGCACCCGCCTCGGGGACGCTGGTCACGCTGAAGACCGACGATACGGAGCGGCCGGAGATCAGAATCCCGGTTCGCAGCCCGGCGACGGCCACGCGACCGGCGGCCGCCCCGACCGACGTTTTCGCCGAGACCCGGCGTCCGGCAACCCGACCCCAGACCGCGGAAACGCCGTCGGAGGCTCGGCCGGCGTTGTACCTGGTCGGAATACCGGCGCCGGTCGTCAATGCCGTCACCTTTGACGGTCAGCCCATCCAGATCGGCGGCCCGTCGGGCAGGGTCAGGCTGCTGACCTTCTACACCTCCTGGTGCGGCTTTTGCAGGCGAGCCCTGCCGGGCGTCGAGGATCTGCACAAAAAGTACAAAGACAAGGGCGTCGAGGTGTTGGCCGTGAACCTGGACGTCCGTACCGGCAGGCAGGCCCGCACCGAAGATCAGATTCTGGCTCACTACAAGGAGCTGAACCTGTCCATGCCGATGATCATGGATCCGTACCAGTTGATCGGACCCAGGTTTCGGGTCAGGAGCTACCCGACGTTCGTCCTGATCGGCAAGTCCGGCGTCGTTGAAGCGGTTCACTTCGGATTCAACACCCCGTTCGGTTCCACGCTCCCCACGCAGATCGATCTGCTGTTGCAGGGCAAGACGCGCGCCGACTTCCCGGCCATCGTGGAAGCCCCACCGCCGACCGCGACTCAGCCGACTGCCACGAAGCCGGCCGAACGGCGCGACCCGGTGATGGAACTGGTCGGCAATCCCGCTCCGGCCGCGACCGTGAAGACCATCGACGGCAAGGAAACCAGGATCGGCGCAGGAAGCGGAAGAATCCAATTGCTGTCTTTTTACGCCTCCTGGTGCGGCTTTTGCCGGAGAGCCATGCCGACGGTGGAGAAGCTGCACAACGACTACAAGGACAAGGGCATCGAGGTCATCGCCATCAATCAGGACGGCCGCGAGGGTCCGCGGGGCAAGACGGAGGAGCAGACGCTGGCCACCTATAAGGAGTGGAATCTGTCCATGCCCATGACGATGGACCCGAGCCAGGCTTTCAGCGGACAGTACAAGGTGAGAGGTTACCCCACTTTTGTCCTGGTCGGCCGCAACGGCATTGTTGAGGCCGCCCATGTGGGCGCCACCCCGACCTTTGACTCGATCGTGCGGACCGAAATGAATCTTCTGCTGGAGGGCAAGACGCGCGAGGCATTCCCGCAGGCTCCCCCTCCTCCGACGGCCGCACAGCCGGAAGAACGAAACCCCGCGCAGCTCTCGGGTAAGCCGGCGCCATCGGCACCGGCCAAGACGCCTGACGGCAAGGATATCAGGATCGGCAACGGCAGCGGCAAGATTCAACTCCTGGCCTTCTACGCCTCCTGGTGTGGATACTGCAAGAAAGCCATGCCCGCCGTCGAGCAGTTGCACAAGGACTTCAAGGATAAAGGTGTCGAGATCGTCGCCATTAACCAGGACACCCGCAACGGTCGCGGCGCCAGGACGGAAGAACAGTCTTTGGCGACCTACAAGGAATGGAACCTGTCCATGCCCGTGACCATGGACCCCGACCACAAGATCGGCCAGCAGTACATGGTGAGAGGCTATCCCACTTTCTTCATTGTCGGCAGCAACGGGAACGTGGAAGCGGTATACGTTGGCGGAGGAGCGATATCCGGCGGGACGGCTCGCTCACTGCTCGACTCTCTCCTCAAAAACAAGCCGTTGACGGGAGCATCCGGCGCAGGCGGAGGTGGAGCACCGGCCGCATCCCGACCGGCCACGTGAGAAACGGCCGCACATGCGGGTCCTGGCAGTTTCTCGATTCGAGCCCCGGGAGGACGAAACAGGCTGCCGAGGGAATGAGCAAGGCTCGATGACCGGTGCAATTCGAATGACGAGCGATCCGAAGGCGGACGAGGGGCGGCAGAATGGATTCATACTCCTTTGACCTCTTGAAGGATACCCGCCCGTCTGTCGGCCGGGAGACTCGTTGCGCCTGAGTCCTCTGCGGCTCGGTGCTCCTCCGGGGCACTCGCCACCATGACGGGCCCCGGGTTGCTTCACCAGTCAAGTCACTTGAGCAAAACCTCGAAAATCCGGACCATCAGCAGTCTCGATAATCTTGTTTCGTAACTCATTGGTTGCCAAAGAGATGGGCATGTCGATGGGGCATTGGCGTAAAGAAGATTCTGGACCGCAGAATTATATCTTACGGTTGGGGCGACGTTTCGACCGGGCGGCCGGAAGCCGACAAGTCGATCGTCACGGTGAGCGCACGCGAAAACCGGGGCTGGTCATCGGCGGAGTGTCTGCTTGTGTCCGGCCCGGAAAGGTGAGACTTCGACGGCGGGTTTGCGGCAGCCTGTCAACCGGTCTGCCCCGCCCGGGGCTCACATCCGCGCGCCATAGCATGGGGAAACGAAGCCATGTCGATGACGATTGGTTCCAACGCGGGGCTGTACCAGCTCCTCAATGCGATGAATCGGATCGAGTCGGAGCGGGCCGTCACCATGGCCCGGCTCTCGACCGGCCGACGCATCAACCGGGGCTCGGATGACCCGGCCGGGCTCATCGCCTTGAATTCGTTGCGATCCGAACTGGCCTCCGTCGAAGCCGCCATCAACACGGGGAAGAGGAATCAATCGTTCCTGAACGTCGCCGACAGCACCCTGATGGAAGTGGGCGAGCTGACGGCGGAAATCCAGGAACTGGTCGTGGGCGCACAGGGCTCGACGGTAACCGCCGAAGAGAAAGCCGCCTATCAGGCCCAGATTGACGCGAACATCGAGGCCATTGATCGATTGATCAACAGCGCCGAGTTCAATGGCCAGAAGATCTTCAACGGCGAGAACCGCGTCAATGCGACAACCGATGACGCCGACGCCATCAGGGATATCAAGGTATACAACCGCAATCCGGGCGTGACCGGAAAGGTATCCCTGACCGTCACCGTCAGCGCGGCAGCCATGTGTGCCTGCTCGGACTCGTCAAGCGGCTATGATCTGGCCACGGCGTTGTCGGACGATGCCGTTATCCAGGTGACCGGCAAGCTCGGGACGGCGGTGATCACACTGACCAGCGGATCAAACAGCGCAGCCATTCTGGCGGCGATCAACGCGGAGAAAGAAATGACCGGGGTCAGCGCCTTCGCGGGCAGCAGCGGCAGGCTGACCTATGCGTCCACGGAGAAGGGCTCGGAGGCCTTCGTCATCGTCTCCGTCATCTCCGGTCCACAGGCAATGGTCGACGACGGTGCCACCACGAAGGTATGTGGATCGGATGCGGCGGTGAAGGTCAACGGGCAGAACGCCCTGGCCTCAGGGACGGAAGTTCACTACAACGGCAACGGGCTCAGCCTGAGCTTCACATTGAACGACGACACGCCGGACACACACACCGTGACGGTGGTCGGCGGAGGGGCGGTCTTTAACCTGGGCACGGACTTGAACTCGCGCGCCGCCCTAGGCCTTCAGGGAATGAACACGTATGAACTGGGCAGGGCGGATCTGGGATACCTCAGCTCGCTCAAGAGCGGAGGAACAAACTCTCTGACCGCTTCAGGCAGCCAGGCGCTGGCCATCGCCAAGGAAGCCGCACAGCAGGTCGCGGTAATGGCCGGCCGGGTCGGCGGATTTAACAGATACCAGGTCGGATCGACGGTCGACGCCCTGAACGTGGCGAAGGAAGAGCTGTCCGATGCGGTCAGCCAGATCGGGGACACCGACTACGCCGTCGAGCTGGCAAAGCTTGACCGCCAGAACATCATCATGCAGGCGGCGGTCTCACTCCTGAGCATGGCGAATACGCAGGCCAGCAGTGTGCTGAGTCTGCTGCGATAGGCAGTATTCCGGCAGCGGGCGGCCGTCCGAGCCGCGCCCGAGGCCGGGGGAGAACGCGAACAAGACGGGCTTGCTTTCCGGAGGGGTAGAGTCGTTTTGCCGGCCCAAAGGGGAGAGTGGTCGGCACGGTGGATGGGCCGGGGATACGGGGGAAAGAGCCCCGGCCGGAGTCAACTCAAGGGAGGAAAGTACCGAGGGGCCGGTGGCAGCACGCCATACGGCCTTTCGCGTTTTTCCGACCCGCCCGACGATAAGAGGTTGCATCCGGCCTGCTGGTTTCTACACTACCAGCCATGGTCAACTACCTCCGGCTACTGCGGCCCGCCGACTGGATCAAGAACACGTTCGTTTTCGCCGCGCTGCTGTTCGGCAGACAGTTGGGAAACCGGCACGCAGTGGCCCTGTCGCTGCTGGCGTTCGTCGCGTTCTGTCTGGCCTCGTCGGCCGGCTACGTGCTGAACGACATCCTCGACCGCAACCGCGACCGCCTCCACCCGACCAAAAAAGACCGCCCACTGGCCTGCGGAGCGGTATCCGTGGGATCGGCCTTCACCATGGTCGCGGTCCTGATTGCCTTGTGTGTCATCCTATGTTGGTTGACCCTTCCGCCCGCGTTCTGGTTGACCGTGGGCATCTACCTGGCCCTGACCTGGACGTACTCTCTGGTCCTCAAGCACCGGATGCTGCTGGACGTCATCGTGATCGCGATACTGTTCGTCATGCGGGCCATCGGCGGTGCGGAGGCCATCGGCGTCGAAGTATCCCCCTGGCTGCTGACATGCACGTTCATGCTCTGTCTGTTCCTGGGATTCGGCAAGAGGCGATGCGAGGTCGCCATGATCGACAACACCCACGCCATGCGCGGCCATCGGCCCACCCTCGTCCGCTACACGCCGGACCTGCTCACGCACCTGTTAAGCACCTCGGCGGGGGTGACCATCATCACTTTCCTCCTGTACACCCTTGACACCACACGAAAGTCGCCCTTCGAGGCCACGAAACAGAATCTCATCTTCACCCTGCCACTGGTCGTCTACGGTGTCTATCGCTACGCGATGCTGATCGAACTGGGCAAAGGAACGGGACCGACGGACCTGATCCTCAAAGACGCCCCCTTCCTGCTGGCCGTCCTGCTCTGGGTGCTGTCGGCGTGCGCCATTCTCTATGGCTTCCCCCAGCTCGGGGCTGCTCTTCCCGGGCTCACTACCGCTCCCGGCTGAATCACTCCGAATGTGTGAGAACGGTAAGGCATGGTCGGAGCCGCCGACGGGGGCGCAGACCTGCCGCTCCGGGCTGCAGAATAAGGCGGGTCTCGGTCGCCGTGGCGACCGCGCCCCGGAGCCGCAGGCACTTCGGCGGGGCATCCCGATCCCTCGGGGCGGACCCCCGCCCATTTGACTGCCCGGATTCAAAGAATAGAATCAAGGTGGAAGGTCGCTGATGCCGACCTGTATCGGACCGGGCAGTGACCGCCTTTCTTCGCCGTTCGGGCGCAAGCTACTTCGGTCGTGTCGAGGTCCTGAGTTTCGGTGTTCGACCCTCCAACTGTCGCGAGAACCGAACGCAGCCTGCCGGATGGGACGGGCGACCGGAGAGCCTCGGCATCTCCGGGAAAAGGTTGAGGATCGTTTATCGCGGGAAGGTGATTACTTCCGGGAGTCAAGCGTGGCGACGTTTCTGGTGCTTCAGGGACCCGACAAAGGGCGCACATTCCGAGTCTTGAGCGAGTCGGCGGTGATCGGCCGCAAGGGCGACCAGATCCCGCTGTCCGACCGGACCGTCTCGCGCCGCCACGCCGAGGTCCGCCCGGAAAACGGCAGCTGGGTCCTGGTCGACCTCCAGAGTGCCAACGGAACATACGTCAACGGCGTGCGCGTCCGCGACCCCGTTCGTCTCAAGCACGGCGACCAGATCAAGCTCGGGTCGACGCTGATCATCTACAGCGGCGATCAATCCATGGAGAAGCTCAGCGGGTCCAGCATTCCGGCCGACATGATCGACCTCAACACCAGCGATCTGAACATGGACTCGGCCATCCTGGCCAGCGTGGGGGCCGATGATTCGGTCATCATTGCCGGTCCGGAACTGGCCGACGCCGCCCGCGCCTGGCGGGTGATGTCGGAGTTGACCAGCGCCATCGGCGTGATCATCGACCCTGATCAACTGCTGGAGCGCGTGATGGACGTGATCGGCGAGGAACTCCCGATCGACCGCGGCTTTATTCTGCTGTATGACAAGAAAGGAGAGGAACTGGTGCCGCACGTGGTGCGGTATCGCCGCGGCGTGCGGGCCCGCAAACAGAAGATCACCACGTCGCACCGGATCATCAAGCACGTCCTCGAGCACCGCGCCGCCGTTCTATGCACGAACGCCATGACCGACTCACGTTTTGCCACCGACGCCGGCCAGGACAGCATTCACGATTTCGGGCTGCACTCGGTGATTTGTGCCCCGATCATGGTCCGGGATCTGCTGCTCGGCGTGATCCACATCGACAGTACCGCCACCACCCATACGTACACCGAAGAGCAGCTCCGCTTAATGAGCGCCATCGGCCAGATGACCGGTCTGGCCATCCAGAACGCCCGCCTCGTGCAGCAGCAGATGCAGACCGCGCGGCTGGCCGCCACCGGCGAAACCGTCGCATACCTGTCACACTACATCAAGAACATCCTGCAAGGCATCCAGAGCGGCGCGGACCTGGTGGACATCGGGCTTGCCAGACCCGATCTGGAGACGGTCGGCAAGGGCTGGGAAATCGTCAATCGCAACCTCGACCGTATCCTCGGCCTGACCACGAACATGCTGGCTTTCAGCAAGCAACGCGAACCCAACCTGTGCCAGACGAATTTCAACAAGATCGTTCAGGACGCCCTCTCGCTGGTGGAGAAGAAGGCCCACGAACACAAGGTAACCATCAAGGTTCAGCTCGAAGAGTCACTCCCCCCGATCCCGGTGGACGCCGACGGAATGCACCAGGTGGCCCTCAACATCATCAACAACGCCATCGACGCGGTCACGCCGGGGGAGGGTGTGGTCACCGTGACCACGCGCTTTAACACCGAGACCGGCATCGCCGACCTGATCGTTGCGGATAACGGGCCGGGCATCGAACACGAGCAAATCGAGGAGATTTTCGAGCCGTTCAGATCCACCAAGGGACACGGCGGTACCGGCCTCGGACTGGCGGTGGCCCGTAAGATCGTGCGCGAGCATCACGGACGGATCGTCGTGGACAGCCGCGTCGGCGAGGGAACCGCGTTCGTCATCCGTCTGCCGGTCCAGGAGCTCACTCGCGAGAGCGAAGAGACCTATTCCACGATGGAATAACCGCACCGACAAGCCCCGGGCAATTCACACACATCACACCGATGGCCACGCGACCCGGAAGTGAGGCATGTCATGCCGACGGGCCACGAATCACCGCCTGTCCAGCGGCAGCAGCGTCTCGGTGGTCAGGTCATATTCGATTCGCGTCTTGAGGCGAAGTGACATGCCGGCCATGGTCGTGGCCAAGGCGTGGTTGAAAGCGGCATCGATCGGCGCCCGGGGCTGATTCCGGGAGCGAACGCATTCGAGGAAATCGACCATGTGGTCGCCATCGGGCTCGGCTTGGAGCAGGATCCCGCCCTGCCTTCGCTCGGGCAGTCGCCGACTGGCGGCGACGGTTAATTCCGGAACGCCGTTTGCTCCCGGCTTCATGACCACCTCGCCGCCGCCCCCCTCGCCGTAGGCCATCCCGGCATTCAGGTCCAGGGTGCCGTTCGTGCCATAAAACGTCAGCGTACGGCTGTTCGCCGAATTGCCCAGTCGCATGTGATAACTGAAAATGCAGCCGCCGAGATACTCCACGAGACAATGTGCGGTGTCAGGATTGGACCGGCCGTCTTTCCAAACCAGCACGCCTCCGGCAGCGACAACGGCTTTGGGCACGTCATCCAGCACCAGATTGACCAGATCAACCGCGTGGCTCATGAATTGGCAGAAGATTCCGGTCGAATAGGGCCAGAAGAGTCGGAACTCCCGGTATTTGCGCGCGTCAAACGGGACTTCAGGCGTATACGAGAGGAACTCCTTCCAGTTGGTGTCCTTCTCGCTGAGCGAGGTCTCGGAGCCGGGAATCCGCCACCTGGGCTGAAAGAGGGAATCGGTCACCTCCACGAATGAGACCTTTCCCAACCTGCCGCTGCGTATGAAATCCCTGGCTGCCCAGGGTGTGCCTTCCGCCCGAGCCTGGGTGCCAGCCTGGACAATCCGCCCCCTGGCCTTGGCCGTATCGCGCGCAATCTTTATCTGCTCGAAATCACAACCGAAGGGCTTTTCAACGTAGACATCCTTGCCTGCCTCAACGGCCTGACGGGTGTGTGGGGCGTGCTGAAAGTCTGCCGTCGCTATCACCAGCGCGTGTACATCCGCCAAATCGCAAATCTCGGCCAGATTTGCGCATTTGCGAGGCCGGCGGCCGGTCAGTTGCTCGATGTACTCCGCCCCCGCTTCACGAGCCTGGTTCCAGATGTCGCAAACCGCAGTGAGTTCAGCGTTTTTCTCGGCCGCCAACTGGTTGATCCATCTGGCCAGGGCCAGCCCCCGGTTGCCGGCCCCGATGATTCCAACCGAAATCCGGTCGTTGGCACCGAGAACCTTGCCGGCGGATTTGGCATCCAGTGTCGCTAATCCGACAGTCGCCAATCCCGCCGATTTCCCAAGCAGGGCCCTTCGGGTCAAGGCCATGTCTGCCATCGGACCCACTCCTTGCGTCGCAGTCAGCGCCAAGACGTCAATTCCGTTATCCGGCTCCCCTTATTACGTCATTCTACAACGCGTGACTTGCTATGGGAAAGTGAGAGAGTCGCCCTTGCGGGCAGTCCGCGCCGGTCATTCGGAGCCCGCAAAACCTCACCAAGTGGTGCTGACGCGGACGTCTTGTCGTGAAAGTGCGACCGCCCGCGGATACGGTGGCAAGCCGCGAACCATGATCGGGCTCGCCAGGCGGGAGTCGTTTGACACCCCGGCAGACCGGAGCTATGCTTATTTTGGTCGATTGACTGCGGAGTAGCTGATCAAGCGCCATCGTCCAGGTGGGTCGGCGCAGACCCGCGTGACGAGGGCGCCGCGCTTGACCGCTTTTCGCAGGGCTCTCTTGAAGCCGGACCGCATCGCCGGCGTAAAACCTGGATTGGCGATTGGGTTCGGGCACTCTCATCACCGGCGGGGATGGACGCAAGGGTTGCCGACGCCTGGTTGGGGCGAGAAAAGGGTCCAGCTCGGCAACACTGTGGCTGATGAAGATCGGGGCGTGTGCCGCGCGGCGCCACTCTCAAGGAGGAGACTTGCCAGTCGGCTGACCAGGAGAGAGTCGGCCGGCACCCGCTCATGTGTCCTACGTGTTTCGGGTACTCGAAGCTCCTTCTTGAGGTCCGCGTACGTTCGTGTTTGTGCCGCTCCGATGGGAGTAGTTGAACCATGAGAGTCCTAATGCTTGGTTGGGAGTTTCCTCCATTCATATCTGGAGGACTGGGCACCGCCTGCTATGGGCTGACCAAAGGAATGAGCGAGATCGGCACGGAAGTCCTTTTTGTGCTGCCGCGCCCGGTCGAAGCCAGTTTCGCGACGCACGTCACGCTGCTGACGCCACAGGGCGTTGGCTCATCCATGTACCGCATCGAGGATTTCAAAAACATCACCTTCCGGACGGTGGATGCCGGGTTCGGGGTATCGAGCTATCAAGCGGCCGCGGCCTTGGCGGCTTCCAGCCAGGGGGAGTCTTCAGGGATCCTGAAGGTACCTAAAGGTCAGATTGCCGGCCGGTCCGGCGAAGCGGCTACAAAAATGGCCGGCTCGGCGCAGCCCGCTTTCAGCGGCGGCGGACAGTATGAAGGCGACATGTTCGCGGAGGTCGAGCGATACACGCGCCTGGCGACCCAGGTGGCCATGCAAGAAACGTTTGACGTCATCCACGCCCACGATTGGATGACCTACCGCGCGGGGATCGCCGTGTCAGCCCTGACGGGCAAGCCCCTCGTGGTCCATGTCCACTCGACGGAGTTCGACCGCAGCGGGGAGCACGTCAACCAGCGCATCTATGACATCGAACGCCAGGGAATGCACATGGCGACCAAGGTCATCGCCGTCAGCTACCTGACCCGGAACATCGTCGTTTCGCGCTACGGCGTGCCTGCCGAGCGTGTCGAGGTTGTCTACAACGCCATCGATCTGAACGGCAACTCCCTTGGAATCACGCCCACCGCCATCGATCGCAACGAGAAGCTCGTTCTTTTCCTGGGCCGTATCACCATGCAGAAAGGCCCTGAGTATTTCCTGCGAGCCGCCCAAAAGGTGCTGGAAGTCATGGACAACGTCCGCTTCATCATGGCCGGCTCGGGCGACATGGTCCGCGGCATCATCGAGATGGCTGCCGGCCTGGGAATCGGCCACAAAGTCCTGTTTACCGGCTTTCTCCGCGGCCCCGATGTCGAGCGGATCTTTCGTATGGCCGATCTGTACGTCATGCCCAGCGTTTCCGAGCCGTTTGGCATTGCGCCGCTCGAAGCCATGTCGAACGACGTCCCGGTCATCATCAGCAAGCAATCGGGCGTGTCTGAAGTCCTGACCCACGCGCTGAAGGTTGATTTCTGGGACATCAACGAGATGGCCAACAAGATCATCGCGGTGCTCAGGCACCCGTCGCTGCAGAACACGCTGCGGCAGCACGCTCGCATTGAGGTCCAGAAGCTATCCTGGGCGGATTCGGCCAAGAGATGCGTCGAGATCTACCAGGACGCACTGGGCTGGTCCGCCAATTGACCCTGTCCGGCAGGAGCCCTTCAGCCGCGCTTTACCAGGCAACCGGCTATTGCTGCCGGCCAATGCGCTGGGGAACGAAAGACCATTGTGCCAGTCTTAACAGAACCTCGTGTTTCCCCTCCTTGGCACGGGTGACAGGACCGCGCGACAAGCCGTGTGCTGTCCAGGCAAACACCCCGAACATGGGATGACTTTCTAGCGCGGCTGCCGCGGCAGGAACCGAGGTCGAGATGGCGATCCGGGCAGCCAAGTGGTCGGAGGGCCGGACAGCCCAGGAACGGCGTCGGGCCCGGCGAGACTGCTCCAAGTGTCACCGGCTGGTGCGGAGGGTCTGCCCAGTCTCTTTGGCAGGACGCCGCAGTCGACCGGGAAACGGTCCACGCTGAGGCCCCCTACGCGATGCCAACCATCCAGCCTACACCTGCCGTGCGCGCGGAGAGCCAGGCAACGCGAAGTTGGCATTCGACGGTGGAAACGGTATACTCATTGGGTTCTGAAGCTGGAAGCCGTGATCTGCAGACCAAGCGGCAGTCGCGGGTTGAGACAGACCATGCTATTGGGAGTTGGTGATGGCGTCGCAAGTGAAGTCCGGACAATGGGTTAACGTAAAGATCGTGGCCCTGCCCAAGTCGGCAGCAGGCCGTAAGACGATGATTCGACTCTTCGAAAAGGATCAGCAGGTCAAGGAAGAGCGAACTCGGCTCTCTCGTTCCCGTAAGCCTTCGCCCCATCGGCGAGGCGGCCGTCAATGGTGGGACCGCCCGCCCCGGTTGCAGGTCGTCTCCACGGAACCCGGCGCCACCTACAAGGTTTTCGGGTCGGTCGATGTGCTGCGAGAGTTGGAGAGCCTCAAGGGATGCGTTGAGATCAGCCCGGCCTGACCGGCCTGCCCTGGATAAGAACCATAACTCGGACTCTGCCTGTGTGAGCCCCCGTCAATGAGCAAGCACCGGCAGGGTCCGAGTCTTTTCTGCGCGGTGGTCTTTGTGTCGAGACAAGGGCCACCCCAGGACGCGAATCGTCCTACTCGAAACCCGTTTCAGCGATCTCGACCGCCCGCAGAAGTGCCTTGGCCTTGTTGATCGTCTCGGTGTACTCCAGATCCGGCTGCGAATCGGCCACGATGCCCGCCCCAGCCTGAACATACACCGTGTTCTTGCCGAAGACGTCGCCCGGCGTGATCACCATTGTCCGAAGCGCGATACAAGTGTCCATGTTGCCCGAGAAATCGACGTAACCGACCGCTCCGGCGTAGGGCCCACGGAGCGTCGGCTCGAATTCGTCGATGATCTGCATCGCACGGACTTTGGGGGCCCCGCTGACGGTGCCAACCGGCAGCGTCGCCCGCATCGCATCAAAGGCGGTCAGGCCCTGTCTCAGCCGACCGGTCACGGTGCTGCTGATGTGCATGACGTGACTGTACCGCTCGACCGACATGACGTCTCGGAGTTCCACGCTGCCTAGTTCCGCGACCCGCCCGACATCGTTTCGGCCAAGGTCTACCAGCATGATGTGCTCGGCCCGTTCCTTGGGGTCGGCCTGGAGTTCGGCCTCGAGGGCCTTGTCCTCCTCCTCGGTTCGACCGCGACGACGCGTTCCCGCCAGCGGGCGGTTCGTGATCACGCCCTCCTCCACCCGACACATGATCTCCGGCGATGAGCCGACCAGTATGACCCGGGGGCTCTTGAGGAAAAACATGAACGGGGAAGGGTTGACCACGCGCAGGGCACGGTAAATATCGAACGGATCGGCTTTGGTGTTCACGCGAAGGCGTTGCGACAGGACCACCTGGAAAATATCCCCTGCCCGAATGTACTCCTTGCACGCCTCCACGGCTTTCTGGAAACCGCCGGACTCGAAGTTGCTGGTGAACGGAATGGTCGGATCACCCAGGCGATCGATGTACCCGGTCCGGGTTTGCCGAGGCTGGGTCAACCGTTTGACCATCGCGATGACCCGCTCGCAGGCCTTGTCGTAGCCGGCTCGCACCCCGTCGATCTCGACGTGGGCATGGCTGATCACCAGGATGGTCTTCACCGCGTGATCGAAAACCACCATGCTGTCGTACAGCCCAAAGAGCATGTCGGGCAGACCGCGGTCGTCCTTGGGCGGGTCGGGCAGGGGCTCGTGGTAGCGCACAATGTCGTAACCTGCGTAACCCACCGCCCCGCCGGCGAAACGGGGCAATTCAGGCAGGTGGACGGCTTTGTAGCCCTCCAAGGTGCGGGCCAGCCGAGCCAGCGGATCTGAGGATTCTTCGACAGACTGACCGCCGGTACCGTCCAGGGTAATTCGGCTGTTCTTGGCCTCGAAGGTCACCTGGGGATCGGCCGCCAGAAACGAATACCGGGCGATCTCCTCTCCGCCGACCACGCTTTCCAGAAGGAATGCATGCGGGCTGTCCTGCGCGATGGCGGAGAAGGCCGTGACCGGGGTCAGGTTATCCGCCAGCAACTGACAATAGACCGGGATGGTGTTGCCATCAGCCGCCAGACGCTGGAAATCCGCAAAGTTCGGTAAGAGTTTCAGCATCGCGTCATGGTATCTCTCGGAGGGATGGGCGGTCAACGGCACAGATGGACTGATCTTGTTCCCCGGCGCAGGTCATGGCCTGCCACCCGGCATCGGCGTGGAATTGAGCGTCTGAACGCGTGTTCCTGAGATACACGCGCCGGATAGCCGCCGAGCCACTGTCCGAGGCCGGCATCCGCCGACGGCCCCACGCGCAAGTCCTTGCCAGGGCTGGTAGAAGGGTTTGCAGGGCCGGCTTTGCCTTGACGATATATACGGGGGCGCCTAACATTGAAGCGTCCTGCCGAGTGACTCAAGACAGGTAGCCATTATGTTGTGCCAGCAGTGTAAGAAGCAAACAGCAACCGTCCACCTGACGGATTTGGTACAGGGTGAGAAGCGAGAGCGGCACCTATGCGAAGACTGTGCCAACTCTGAAGGGGTGGTCGTGAAGCAGAACGTCTCGATCAACGACGTTCTCAACTCGTTCCTGATGTCTCAGGCCAGCATCCAGGAGATGGCCCGCGTCAAGTGCCCTGACTGCGGGATCAGCTTCGTCGAGTTTCGTAATCAGGGCCTGTTGGGCTGCCCGACCGACTATGAGGTGTTCGGCAGAGCCCTGACCAGCGTGATCGAACGGGCCCAGGACGGCCAGACGCAGCACACAGGCAAGAGGCCGGGCCAAACGGTCCAGATTGATCCGGTCCAGCAGGAGAGATTCCGTCTTCAGCGCGAGCTGCGCGAGGCGGTCGAACGCGAGGACTATGAGCAGGCCGCCAAGATCCGCGACCAGTTGGGGGAACTGCAATCACAATGACCATCGAGGACCTTCTCCACTCGCCCGGCGAATGGCTGAAAACCGGGGGTAACCTCGGCGACGTCGTGGTTTCGTCGCGCATTCGACTGGCCCGAAACCTGAACGGCTTCCACTTCCTGACCAAGGCCAGCGCCGCCGAACGGCGGGACATCGTTCGAACACTGTGCGAGGCGATCAACTCGGCCCAGTTCGGCATTGAAACCTTCTACATCGATGTTGAGAAAGCCGACCCGATCGATCGGCAATTCCTCGTCGAGCGGCAATTGATCAGCCGGCAGCACGGCGAGGGCGAAGGAAGTCGCGGCGTAGCGATTGGAGCGACCGAACAGATCTCGCTGATGATCAACGAAGAGGACCATCTCCGGATGCAGGTGCTCCGGCACGGGATGGACCTTGACGCGGCGTGGAACCAGATCGCCACCATCGACGCCGCCCTGGAGGCGACGGTCGAGTTCGCTTTCCATGAGCAGTACGGCTATCTGACGGCTTGCCCGACCAACGTTGGCACCGGCCTGCGGGTGTCGGTCATGCTCCACCTGCCGGCCCTCAAGATCACCAATGAAATCGAAAAGGTCCTGCGTGCGGCCAAGGACATGCGCCTGGCGGTTCGCGGTCTGTACGGCGAGGGCACCGAGGCCCTGGGCGATTTCTTCCAGGTCTCCAACCAGGTGACTCTCGGCCGAAGTGAGGAAGAAATCGTCACTGATTTCAAGAACAACGTGATCCCGTCCATCGTCCGCTATGAACAGGAGACCCGCAAGGCCCTCAGGAATGACCGCCTGACTGCTCTCGATGACAAGATCTGGCGGGCGTTCGGCGTTCTGTCCAACGCACGGGCCATCAGCAGCGAGGAGGCGCTATTTCTGTTGTCGCACCTGCGACTCGGCACGGTTATGGAGCGCATCAAGCACATCGACCTTGGTGTGATCAACGATCTCTTCCTGTTCACCCAGTCGGCCCACCTGCAGAAGCGCTGCGGCAAGCGGCTTGACGGCGAGCAACGCAGCATTCTCCGCGCCGACTACATCCGTGAACGACTGGCCAAGGCACAGCCGAGTACGAATTAAACGAAGCTCTCAGCTTTCAGCCATCAGCCTTGTGTGTGCTCGTCCTTCCCAGAAGACCGCGGGCTTGCTCTTATCTGGAAGGGTTGCAGGCATCACAGCATGCCGGAGCGTTTGGCGTATTCAAAGACGCCGCCGGCCTCGACGATGGGGGCGATCTCGCCAAGGGGGTTGAGAGCCCGGCGTGTGCCGGTCCTGCATTCGATCAGCACGTTCTCCTTCAGCCGGATCTCGACCTCGTCGCCGGTTTGGACCGTGTGGGTCACGCCTTCGGCGAATTCCAGCGGAATGAGATAACCGCCGTTGACCGAATTGCGGAAGAAGATTCGGGCGTAGAACGGGGCGACGACCGCCTGGACTCCGGCCTCGGCCAAGGCCAGCGGGGCGTGCTCGCGGGAACTGCCGCAGCCGAAGTTCTTGCCGCCGATGACAATGCTGAACCGGCTGCTGGTATTGCTCGGATCGGTCTGATCCACGAACGGAATGTTCCCCTGAGGCAAGCCGGCCTGGGCGTCGGGCACGCCGCAGAGAGCGAATCGCCCGAACTGCTTGCGCTCTTCCGGAATGGCCGGGTTGTACATCAGGAAATGCGCGGGAATGATCTGATCGGTGTCGATGTTGTCACCCAGCACGTAAGCCTTGCCCTTGATCACGTCTTGCATGGTATGCCTCAGCAGAAGCTGTCAGCTATTGGCTTTCAGCTTTTAGCCATTCCTCCACAGCAATCGGTTGCCTGCTATTGGCCGGTAGCCTCAGCCAAACGGCCGACCGTCTCATGAGATGGCCTATTATAGCCGACGGCAGGAGGCAGGACAGCAAGCGACCTGGAAACCGGCGAAAGCGGCTGCGCAAAGGAATCAGCAGGCCGCCCGCGTTCACAGGCCCCTTATCCACTCAAGGAACAGTCTCGACGACTCCACCGAGTCGTTCTTGCCAAGGCCCTCGAGGTACTCAACGACGTAGTAGCCCCTGTAACCGTGGGCTTCGAGCTTGCGGACAATGGCCGCGGAGTCGATCGGTCCCTCGCCCCATCTCATCTGGATGTCTTCCCACTTCATTCCGCCGGCGCGGAATCCGGTGTTCATCACGTACCGGTACAGGTTGTCGAAGCACTTGCCCTGATTCGGGCCGGCGTAGTAGTGGCTGGGATCGAGGGTCAGACCCAGACCGGGGATCTCCCTGCAGAGCCTTTCGGCGTCGGCGGGGTATTCGGTGAGTTGGCCGGTGTGAGTCTCGAGGGTGAGCTTGATGCCGTGATCGGCGGCGATCTTGTGGATCACCTTGAGCTTGGCGACCTGGTCGGCCCAGTCACTCTTGGCCGACGGGGCCATGATATTGACCAACGGGGCCTTCAGCCGGACGGCCAGCTTGACCACGGCCGTGAACCGCGTCTTATACTCATCGAACGGCTTGGTCTCGATCCCGTCAAAGGTCAGGTTCGAGACCTTCAGCTCGTTGTCGGCCAGGGCCTTGGCCACTCGCGCAGCCTCGGTGTCAAAGTCCTTCACCAGCGCATCGACGTTCACGTGCGGTGTCCACGAGAGGCACATGACGTCAGCGTACTTGAACCCCAGGTCCGCGACGGTCTTCAGCGCCGGTTCCAGCGGCTGCTTGGCCTTGACCAACGTCGAGCACGACGCCCGCTCGAAGGGCGTCGGCCTGGCGGCCTGGCACCCGACGACCAGCGACACCGAAAGTACGCCAGTCAATACAACGGCAAGCGATCGGTAAGGCATGTCCGGCCTCCTCCAAAGGGTTCTCCAATTTCATCGAATCCGAAGGGCATGCTACTGCCGCTGACGGCTGTCGTCCAGAATGCTGTTCGGATGGATGCCTCGCGCCAATTGGGGCTCGTCGTTGGCCAGCCTTGGGATCGATGTCCTATGGAATTGTGCGGTTCTGGAGAGTGCAGTTCCGAGCCGTGGAAAGCCGCGCCCGGTTTCTCGTATAATAATAAATGAGCCCTGCCGGGCAGTCCGGTCTGGATGAAATGGTTGGATCTGCCGCGAGCGGCCGGCACCAAATGACGGAGACACATGATGACCATTGTCAGCGGACACTTCGACGGTCAGCGAGTGGTTCTTGACGAACCCGTGCCATCGGGCGTCAGTGCCAATACGCCCGTGAAGGTAGTGTTCGACAGCGAGGGGGCGGACGACGTCCTGGCGGAGATTGCCCGTCTTGGACGCCCCGGCGGACTGCCTCCCGATTTCGCCGAGCAGCACGAGCACTACGTTAAGGGGACACCGCGGCGGTGAAAACCACATTCCTCGATACTTCGTACCTGCTTGCGCTCGTACTGGCGGATGATGCCCTTCATGAGCGAGCACTGGCTTGGCAGAAGCCGATAACCGGACAACTGTTGACCACCGAGTATGCTCTCCTGGAATTTGTGGATGCTCTGAGTGAACCAAGAGTGCGGTCGCTGGCTGCGCAGACGGTGTCCGTGCTTCGCGGCAGACCGGCCGTTCGGATCGTGCCTGCGGCAACTCGCTGATGGATGAAGGGCTGGCGTTTTTCGCCGCTCATGCCGACAAGGCCTGGAGTCTGACGGACTGCATCTCGTTTGTCCTCATGCGGAGGGAACAGATCGTCGATGCGTTGACATCCGACCGGCATTTTGAACAGGCGGGCTTCCGGGCGATGCTGCGAGCCCATCCCGGGTCTTGAGCGGGCCACCCGGCCGTCAGAGGTGAGTCACTTGGAACGCGGGACCGCCGCCTTGTTGAGACTGCTGCTCCTGGCGTCGGCGGCTGCGCCTTTGGCCGGCTGTGGCCGATTCGAGCCGGTGACGGCGGCGCAACTGGATCGCGGCTATGTCCTGTTGCTGCCGGGCGTGGCCAACAAGCCGTCGTCGATGGCGGGCATTGCCGGCGGACTCAGGGACGCGGGGATTGACCAGGCCATCGAGCGGGATCTGTGGGGCTCCCGGCCGTTTGGCGAACTCAGGAACGTGCAGTCGCTCGAACGGAATCGAAAATGGGCCGCCGAGCGGGCGGGCAGGCTTGCCGCGTATCAACGCAGTCATCCCAAACAGCCCATCACCCTCATCGGATACAGCGGAGGCGGCGCCATCGCCCTGTTTGTCTGTGAGTCACTGCCCATGGACGTGAAGGTCGACCGGCTCATTCTTCTTGCAGCGGCCGTTTCGCCTGACTACGACCTGGGCCCGGCCCTGGATCATTGCCGATGCGGCATCGTCAACTTCTACAGCCGCGAAGACTGGTTCCATGCCGGGCTGCTGACTGAAACCTTCGGTACCATGGATCGAAAGAAAGCTTCCACGGCCGGCAGGCGAGGATTCCTCGACGCGAACGGAACACTTTGCGTCCGCGACGGCTTGACTCAGGTCGCCTGGACGCCCCAGTGGCGAAAGCTCGGGCACTGGGGTGGCCACCTCGGCTATGAGTCGCGAACCTGGGCCCGAGAGGTCCTCGCGCCGCTCATCCCTTTGGTTTCTGGACCACCAACAGGGCACATCGAAGATGCTACAGCGCGGAGTGCCCACGCAACGATTCCGGGTTGTCGGAGCTGAAGATCACCTCATATCCATCACGATCCGATGCGGCCCGTCGAGCGTGGCCGGTATCGACTGTTCGTGTGGTTGACCGTCCAGCGTGAAGGAGGCGATACGCGTGCCGGAGTTGCGGATGGTGATATCGAGGGTCATGTCGCGATACTCGATGCCGGTCAGCCGCAAGGCCTCAAATCGCGACGGGACAAACGGTTGAAGACGTAACTCGTCGGGATCGAAGCGCATCCCGAACAGGTCGTGGTAGATCATCCGCAGGTAACCGGTGGCGCTCCAGGTCTGGTGCGGCTCGCTGACCCACATGCGCACGTTCCCGCGATCGACCTGCAGGCCGCCGTAGGGCTCGCCGGTAATCGGATGGTAGATCTCCTTGAACTCGTGGTGGCGGTCGGCCATGTCGGCCAGGGCGGTCAGTTCCCTGTCGAACAGGTCCACCCGGCCGTGCATCGCGGCCGCTGAGGCCCAGAAGCCCTGGATGAACGGCCAGATCGTGCCGTTATGTCGGCCGAAGCTCATGCCGTCCGGGCCGGCAAACCACGGAAACACCGGCCAGACGCAGGGAATGCCGTGCTGCGACACATGCTGATGATCGAGCACCGCCCGGGCCTGTTCGGTTGATGCGATGTCGAAGAGGACCGCGAAGGCGTGGCCGAGGCCCTCCATGTACTGCTCGCATCGGCCGGTGGGATCGGTGAAGTAGGCGTAACGGCCCTTCTCCGGCAACCACAAATGCCGGTTGACTGCCTCGCGGACGGCGTCACCCTGGGCCCGCAGCGACTCGTTGACCTGAGCATCGAGGCCGAGTCGTTGCCCCATCAGGTCGGCGATCCAATAGGCGTTGGCATAAAGGCAGTTGGTGCTCAGGGCCTTCATGCGGATCTTGCCGATCTCCGGATGGGCGGACGGCCAGTCGAGAATGCCCGATGAGCCGCCGGCATCATTGTACGGTTCCGGATACGCGGCCACACCGTCGCCGTAGCTGGCGGGACCCTGGAACAGGCCCGTTTCGGGATCGAGCTCGGTTTCTTCCGAATATCGCAGCGAGTTGACCGTCGCCGCGTGGGCCAGTTCGAGGAACTCATCGTCGCCGGTGACACAGCAGTAGTGCCACGCCCCGGTTGTCCAGGCGATGGCGTCCCAGTATTGGCCACCGATGCGAATCAAGCCGTTGTCGTCGATGAGCGTGCTGATCAGCGTATTCCGAGCTGCCTCAGGGGTCAGCAGGGCAGCGGCGTTCCACACGTTGAACGCGCAGTCGCGCGTCCACGGCGACTTGTATGTCTCCCCGGCCATGATCGAAGCCGCCGGCTCATCCAGCAACCCGTCCTTCCACGGTCTGATGTTGCGGCAGAGCGTCTCGACGGCCAGGTCGTGGCAACGGTCGAAAACGCCGACGCCGGATTCGAAGCAGATGGTCGGTTTAGAAGCTCTCATATGTCTGGACGCCCCTCAGACCTCAGCGGGCTCGCGATCAGTGACCGGGTGATATCGAGGGCCTCTTCTCCAGTGGGGCTCCACCCTTGTTGGCGTAGGTGACGATGTTCATGACCAGGGTCCAGCGTTCGGAGTGGAAGGTGTACGGGCCGGCGCCGGAGGCTCGATCGGCCTTGAGACGCTCGTAGTAGGCGTAGCCGTTCTTGTAATAGTCGCCGTCGGCATACATCATGATCGGCTTCGTGGGTATCACCTCGATGTAGTAGGTCTTGCCGGGCTCGAGCGCAAGTTCATCGGGCATATACGCCACCTGGAACAGCCGGCAGGGCAGCCTATAGAAGGCCTCACAGCCCTCGACCTGTTTGGGCTGTTCGGGATAACGGATCCTGGGCCGCAGCGGCGAGGCGTGGGCCACGGCCACTTTGCGCGGGCCGATCGGGCTGTCCCACGGGCCGTTCGGATGGATGCGGATCTCGCATTCGACGGCGTCGGTATCTGTGCCCGCCCAGAAGGAGATGCCCGCCAGGCTCACGCCGTGCGACAGGAACGACTGGCCCCAGCACCTGGATGGCTGGTAGTGGGGAATAAACAGCTCCCACTCCTCGCTGCGGATATGATTCTCGACCAGTTGGCCGTGGCTGTTGCCGAACACCAGACAGCAGAGATCGCCGTCGTTGACCTTTCCGTCCACAAACACCTGGCCATCGGCATAGCCGTCGCCTTTGTCCGGCCGAACAAAGCCATCCAATCGGAAATGTGGGCCGCCGTGCCGGTAAGCGCCCACACGGATCGCATAGGTTCTGCCGGGCTCCAGCGGCATGTCGCCGTGGCGCCAGCCGATGCGCGGCAATTCGTGATCGCTGTGGGTTGCCGACACGTGCTCCGAAGCTCCTTCTCCGGCTTCGGTGACCATGATCAACTCACCATCGTGCCGGTCCTTGTGGACGCTGACGTTGATCTTGTTGCCCCATTCGACGAACTTCGGGCCGTCGAAGGCGCTCACCCCGTAAAGCTGAGTGCAGTTGGCCTTGATCGTCTGGTAGAAGTCGTGGGCCCGGAGCATGTACTGCTCGTCCCAAACGCCGGGGTAGCCCTCCGGGGCGCAGGCGTATTCGGTCGGAATGAGCACCTGCTGTCCGTCTTGGTTCACGTACCCCGGCACAATCAGCGGCGGCGTCTCGATCTTGTCGAACATCGCGATCAGGCAGATCGGCTTGTTCTTCGGCGGGTCGGGCAGATTGAATGAGGCGTGGTCGTCAATGCGGGCGAATACACCCTTGCCGTTGCCGGCATGGTAAGCGTCCACCCAGCCCGGATGGCCCTCAAACGGCTGCATCCCGGGTCGGCCGGTGACGAACGGGATGGTGAACGTGCCTTGACCGGCGAGAACGATGGAGTGTGACAGCACGAAGGTCAACAAGATCAGCTTGAAGCGAGAGGAATCTGGCATGGCAACTCCTTGGTCATACGCGAGACGAAACTCGTTCGACTTGGCGTGCAGGCAAAGCCCGCGCCAAGTCCTTCGATGTCCCTCAACGGGTGGGCCAGTACTCGGACTCGGTTCTGGCGGTCTTCAGATAATCTTCGATCCGAACCACAATCTCGGGGTGTTTCGCCGCGATATCGTTCTTCTCGCCAATATCGCTCCTGAGATCGTAGAGTTCAAGCTTCCCGCCTTTGTGTTTGATCGCCTTCCAGTCGCCCGTTCGCACGGCCTGGACGAGCCTGGCCTGGCTGAACTCCCAGTACATGAACTCGTGCTGCTTCTGCGGCTTGCCCAACAGGGCCGGGAGCATGGAGATCCCGTCGATCTTCTCCGGCGGCGCGACCCCGGCGGCCTCGGCAGCGGTGGGCAGGAAATCCCACATCGCCCAGACCTGGTCGCTGACCGTGCCGGCCTTGATCTTGCCCGGCCAGCGGGCGATCATCGGCACGCGGATGCCACCCTCGTACAACTGGCCCTTGGTCCCGCGCAGCGGACCGTTGCTGTTGAAGTGTTTCAGCACGCCGTTGCCGCCCGGCGCGCCATTGTCACTGCAGAAAAACACGATGGTTTTTTCGTCGAGGCCGAGGTCTTTGATCAGCTTCATCAGCTTGCCGATGTCGGCGTCCTGGCGTGCGATCATGGCCGCGTAGTTCCTGCACGGTTGCGGCCAGTCCCTGTCTGAGTACGGCGCATCGCTCGGGACCTCGAGCTTGCCGTGGGGAATCGTGTAGGCCAGATAGAGGAAGAAAGACTTGTCCTTGTTGCGTTCGACGAAGGACAGGGCTTCCTGCGTGAAAAGATCATGAGAGTACTGCTTGCGCTGACCGTTGAGATTGCCCTCCAGCGTGTACTTCTCCTGGTTCCTCCACAGGTAGTCGGGGTAGTAGCTGTGGGCGTGAGCCTGGTTGAGATAGCCGAACCAGTAGTCGAAGCCCTGCTTGTTGGGCACGCCGGTCGTGTCGGGCTCGCCGAGGCCCCACTTGCCGGTGATGCCGGTGGCGTAGCCGGCCTTCTTCAGTAATTCGGCCACGGTGAAGTCTTCCGGGCGCAGGGGCACGCGCTCGCGGATCGCGCTCTTGTTGTCGCGAACCCACGAGTGGCCGGTGTGCAGGCCGGTCATCAGGCAACAGCGGGCGGGTGCGCACACCGTGCAGCCCGAATAGAACTGGGTGAATCGCATGCCCTCCGCGGCCAGTTGGTCGATATTGGGCGTCTTAATAAGCTTCTGGCCGTAACAGCCGAGGTCGCCATAGCCCATGTCATCGGCCATGATGTAGATGATGTTCGGGCGGTCGACTCCAAAGGCCGCGGGGCAGGCAAAGAACAAAGCAACGGTTGCGGACAGGACTTTCACGGAACACCTCCTGAGGAGACCCGGTCATGCCCAGCCGAGAGTAACAGGAAATCTGGCCCATGCCATGATCCTAAACGATGATACCCATGTCGTCACGTGACAGGCGGTGACCGAGGTGAGCACGCCGAGCTCGGCAGGCAGGTTGGCCCCACATAACCCGTAGCCCGGTTCTTCTTCGCAAGCGGACCGGTAGAAGGGAACAGAAAACCAGAACTCAGGCCTCGGCGGAGTCTGGCTTCGGAAGTGCTTCGGAGTTCC
This sequence comes from Phycisphaerae bacterium, assembly GCA_030372985.1. Lineage (GTDB taxonomy): Bacteria > Planctomycetota > Phycisphaerae > UBA1845 > PWPN01 > JAUCQB01. The sequence goes on along the minus strand of JAUCQB010000263.1, from coordinate 8,286 downwards.
TCCAAAGCCGGAACACCCGACTGCTGTTGCCAAGGAAGATGAAAGGGAGCCCTTGCGGGGGCGCCGCGGCCTCGAAAACCGATTCTTTGAAAGCAGGCTTACTGTTCGAGGTAGTAGAAAACGCCCTTGAGATCCTCGGTGGTGCTGATGGCCGTCCACGTTCCGGTTTTCTCCCGGAAGGAGGTGGCCCTGAACTGGTAGAACATGCCCGGTTCCAGGGCCGGGCCGGCATAGACGTGGCTCACGACGGCCGAGCCGGAGACCGGGCCGATCGAGTCGGTCCAGACCTCGTTGCCGAAGGCGTCCAGAACAAGGATTTCATAGCCCTCCTCGCTGGAATCGTCGGCCCACTGGAGCGTGGGCGTGGGTGAGTCGACCTGCTCAGGCTGGTCGGCGCCGGGCGAAACAACGTTCAGGGCCGCCGTCACCTTGAAGCCCTCCGACAGCGTGAGGGTGTTTCCGAGCTCGGGGTCCGGCAGCTCGATCCGCACGATTTGGGTGCCGCCGATCGTCTGGTCGGGGTCTCGGACCAGGCCGTCGTTCTCGAAAGCGGCCAGCACGACGTAGCGTCCGTCAGGCACATTGCTGATGGTGAAGGCGCCTGTGACGTCCGCCGACCGCAGGCCGAGCGGAACCGCACCCCGGCCGGCCGCCTCGACGAAAGTGCTCTCCACGGCCAGCACGACGCTGGTGACCGACCCGCCAGGAGCATTGACGATCTGAACGTTGCCTGAGACGGTACTCAGTGGCTGATTGGAAGCGGTGAGGTTGACATCTGTCTTGGCTTCACCGGCAGTCAGAGTCACGTTGGCAGGAATCAACTGCGCGCCGGCCGCGTAACCCTGAACCGTGTAGGAACCCGCCGACACGTTGAAGATGACGTACTGGCCGTTCGCATCGCTAAAGCCGGTCAGAGTGGTCGTCGCCCCTTCGGCTACCACAAGCAGACCGGCGTTCACGGTTGCCTGAATGGTACCCTTGATCGAGCCGAGCTGCGAAACGTCGCCGGGCAGAGCCATCAGCTTCACGGTGGTCAGGGAGCTCTGGAGCAGATAACCGCCGTCGGTAAGAACGGCGGAGGTGACATCCAGCGGCAGTGCCGGCCGAATGGCGGTGGGGAACTCCTGGTAACCCTGGGCCTGAACGCGCAGGGTATAGATGCCGTCAACGGGGGTGCCATCGGCATCACGAATGGCCGGCACCGTGAGCGTGTAACTGCCGTCCGCGGCCGTCTCGGTAGGGGTGCCGGCAGGAGCGCCGTTGATGTCGACCGCCTGGACCAACGCCCCCTCGATGGGGGTATCGTCCGCCAGGGTCACCACCGAGCCCTGGATCTTGATCGGTTGGGCGCAGCGGTACGTGCCGTCTGAAAACGGTGAACAGACCAGCCCCTCGGCACAGGCCGGTGCGGTCGGGTCACAGGTGTCCGAATCGTTGTCTCTCGGGCCACAGCCGGCGAGCCCGGTAACAAGGACCGAAGTCAGGGTCACGATCGCAAATGTTGGCGTCGAGCGCATGAAAAGGCCTCCCGCGTGCAGAATGCAGTAGTCCCACCTCGGTTATCATCGGATTCTGGGCCACCGCGGGTTAACAGCAGGTTAGCGGGATTATTGGGGCAGCGGGCAGGAGCCGCCGTGTTTAAGATGGTAATCCTGGTGATACGCTTCGGCCTCGTAGAAGGGGCCGGCCGGCTCCACGGTGGTGGTAATCTTCTTGCCGCGAAAACGGGTGTTTTCGGACTCCTCCTTGACAAACGCCTTGGCTTCCTTGAGCTGCTGGTCATTGGCGGCGAAGATCGCGGAACGATATTGCGACCCGACGTCAGGACCCTGGCGGTTGAGCTGGGTGGGGTCGTGGAACTTGAAGAACCATTCCAGGAGCTGCCGGTAGGTGACCTGTGCCGGGTCAAAAGTGACGCGGACGGTCTCGGCATGGCCGGTGCGGTCGGAGCACACCTGCTTGTAGCTGGGGTTGGCCGTTTGGCCGCCCTGGTATCCGGATACGGCATCGGCGACCCCGGGCACCTGCTGGAACCGGTCTTCCATTCCCCAGAAACAGCCGCCCGCGAAGTAGGCTGTCTCAAGCTTGAGCGGGCGCGATTCCGGCGGAAGTTCCTTATCAGCAGGGCAAAACCTTAGCGAGACGGAATTGAGACAGTGGCGAAGTCCCGTAGGCGGAGGACCATCCTCGAAAACATGACCAAGGTGCGAACCACATCTGGCGCAGAGAATCTCCGTGCGGACCATGCCGTGGCTGGCGTCGCGCTGATGCCGAATGTGATCCGGGTCGAACGGCCGGTAGAAGCTGGGCCAGCCGGTACCGGATTCGAACTTGCTGTCGGACGAATACAACGGCAGGCCGCACAGTCGACACACGTACGCGCCTTTCTCCTTGTTGTTTAACAAGAGACCGCAGAACGGGGCCTCAGTCCCTTTTGCGAGCAGAACCTGCCGCTCGGCCGGTTCGAGACCCTTGGCAAGTTCCTGGATCCGCTCGCGAGTCAATGGCCGGATGTCATAACCGCCTCTTGAGATCATGCGCTGTTTGGCTCCTGCTGCGGGGTAGGTTGCCAACGATCGTTTTCCCGAACGCCGAGCGTTCTGGGCTGTGACCTCCATAACCAGAAGCTCGCAGGCCACGACAGCCAGCAGGCCGATTATAACAGGACCGAAGGGTCTCATGGTGCATCTCGACCAAGAGGGCATCACGGGCCGGCCGGGTTATGACCGTTCCAAAGCCAAGCCAACTGCGCGGTACGGCCCCCCATTGCGCCTCATTCATTCTAGGGCCCGTTGCAGTCGAAGGCCTGTCTCAATCGATCGTCGGAGCTATTGGCGGCCGATCCGCTGTCTTGCTCCCTGGATGTGCATCGATCCGGCGCGCCTGTTCGGATTCAGAACATCTTGCGTGGCTGCGGGAGGCCGCCTGGTCCCGATTCTGGCGGGTCGGTAGCATGCACTGGCGGACAAGCCGCCGGCGGCACCCGCCGAGTCGGCGAAAGCCGCCAAACGAAAGGAATACCGGCGACTACCCGGCCCGGCTGGATGCCGTGTCCTGCCGCTGTGGTTCGGTCTTTTTCTCCACGCCGTGAAGCTTGGGATTGAAGGCACCTGGCGGCGATTCAGGGTTCTTCACAGCGGCTCGTGCCACGGAAACGGGCTTTCGCATAGCAGGATCGAGCTTCGACGCAGGTTTTCTCAGCACCCACCATCGGCGCAACCGAACCAACGGCCGAACCACAGGCTGGTAGAGCAGAATTTTGTACAACTTTCGGCAAAGATAGTAGGCACCCATCAGCATCGACATGCAGATCCTGTGATCCAGGCAGCGCCGGACGAACCGGTTGGTTGCTAAGCCGACGAAACAGTGAGCCAGCCACGGCGGTGCGCCGAGGTTTCGCAAATGCAGCACCATCCGCAGCGTGATGGCCAGATAGTCAAGCTTAAAAACGTGCACGCCGCCCGTGTATGTGCGGTGGTATGCGTCCTCGTGACGGGCCCCGATCACGCCGTCGGTCCTGGCTCGTTCGTAGAGCGGTGAACCGGGGAACAGGGCCAACGGAAAGATGCGCAGGGCCGCGGCCTTGCGGTGGTGATCGGCCACAAACCGCATCGTCTCAATGATGCTGGCATCGCCTTCGTAAGGGTTATTGACGATGTAGTGATACTCGGCCGGAAGTCGATATTGATGCAGCAGGTCCATCGCCCCCGCGATGCGATCGACCGGTGTGCGGCGGCGGTAGATCTTGTACAGGGTGTCAGGGCTGCCGCTCTGGATCCCCATGCTCACCAGGGCGATCGGCATCCGCGACAGGACCGCGATCTTGTCCTCGGTGACCAGTTCCGGATGAGCGTCGACTTCCAGGGGGCGCCCGACGCGGCGGGTGTATCCGTCGGCAAATGCCGCAATCTCTTCGACCGGCCGAACGAAGAACAGGTCATCCACGATATTGACCGCACCGATGCACGGAAATCGGCGGCACATTTCCTCGAGCTCGCAAAGGACGTTCTCGATCGATCGGCGGCGTACCCACGATCCCTTTCCGCGGTAGATGTTCGCCCAGGTGGTGTTGTTGCAGAACGTGCAACGATAGGGACATCCGCGGGTGGTTTCGACGCGGAGCCGGTCGAGTGCCCCGCGGAGATTCTCGGGGCGGGCGGGGACCAGGTGTCCGTCGTCGGCCACCCAGTGACTGCCCAGGTCGTAGTCGGGAAACGGCAGGTCGTCGAGGTTCTCGATCAGCGGTTCAACCGGATTTCGCACCTCGTGCCGGTTGCCGAACGGCCCGCCGGCCCTGAAGGCCAATCCGCCGATCGTGGTCGGGTCCTGGCCGCGATCCATACGATCGGCAAGCTGCAGCATGGCCCGCTCGCCTTCACCGACGCACACGATGTCCGCACACTCAAGGCATTCATCGGGGGCCACCGTGGCGTGTGTACCGCCCCAGATGATCGGAGCCTTGACTCCCGCCCCGCGGAGCGCATCAGCCAGGAAACGGGCTCGGTAAAAGGAGTTGGTCAGCAGCCCCATGCCGATGAGATCAACGCCACGACAGTGCTCGATCAGTGATTCGATCACCGCCGGAGCGAAATGGGGCCGGGCGGTATCGCGCCGCGAGGCCATGAAAATCATCTCGACCTCATGGCCGGCCGATTTCAAATAGGATGACACGTAGCGCATTCCGAGCGCGACCGGATGTGTGTAGGTGGCAATCAGGGCGAGTTTCATGGCTGGTCTCCCCGAGAACCGGTACCCTTCAATCGCGCCGCTGCTCCAACAACCCATGACCTCAGACGCATACGCGATGCGTCGAGGCGCGACTGACGACAACACGGCTCAACAGCGGCCGGCTATTCCGCCATTCGGCGGACGGATGCCAAGAAACTGGTCACAAAATACACAGCTCACGAGGACACAAGGAACTCCGTGAAGGTCAGAGCGGCAGGCTGGATGGATGACCGCGCCGCGGGAGCCATGTGTCTTACAGAATTAACTTGTAGTATACCACATGGACGGCCAACCTGCAAGCACCTGTTGGCGGTTTCGGCCGGTGTCGCGGGGCGCGATCGAACGATCGGCTCGGTTCAGAGGCGTATTGCGGTGGTCCGGCCGCGGGTCTACAATGCCGCCGGATCGTATCGAAATCATGAAGAACATCCGCCAGCTCATGCAGCAGCTCGAACAGGCCCTGTCCAATCCGCGAGAGGAGTTCGGACGTTTCACGCGATTCATTTTCTTCCAGATCGAGCTGTGGCGGTTCTGCGTCCGTCGCCTGCGGGAGAACAACGTCATGGCGATGGGGGCGGCCCTGTCGTTCCGCTCGATTTTTGCCATGATCCCGGTGCTGGCCTTGGCCTTGCTGGTCATGAAGAGCGTCGGGGCACTGGAGGACAGCCGCGCCGGCCTGCACCGCTTTCTCGAAGCTTCGGGATTCACGCAGATTATCACCGTGCAGGAGACCCAGCCCGCCACGGATACCGCCCCCGGCGAGTCGCCGCCCGGAGAGATCATCAATGTCGCCGATCGCATCGAGGAAGTCGTCGATAATGTCAGCAGCAAGCTCACGTTCCAGCGCATCGGACCGGTCGGCGGGGCCCTGCTCATCTGGACCGCCCTGACGCTGCTGACCACCATGGAAGAGTCGCTGAACCGGATTTTCGGCGCTCGAAGCGATCGTTCCACGCCGCGGCGCGTCTTGTTGTACTGGTCGACCATGACCCTCGGGCCGATCGTATTGGCCGCGGCTAGCTATCTCGGCCAGCGAACCGTCGACACGGTCCGCGGTACTCCCGGGGCCTCGTGGCTGATCATGGCGCTGGGCTGGGTCGGACCGATCGTCGTCGGCGTGATCGTGCTGGCCCTGGTATACGCGCTGCTGCCGAACACGTCCGTCCGATTTCAGGCGGCGGTAGGCGGGGCGGCCGTGGCCGTGCCGTTGTGGCTTGTAGCCAAATGGGGGTTTTCGCTGTACGTGAGAAACCTCGTCGCCAAGGGCAACATCTACGGTGTGCTCGGTCTTCTCCCCTTGTTCCTGATGTGGCTGAATCTTTCCTGGTGGATCTTCCTGTTCGGGGCCCAGTTGGCCCATACGGCCGCCAACCTTTCCGAGATGCGCATGGCCGAGCGGGCCGGAAAACTCGTGCTCGGACCGTCGGACCTGCTGGCCGCCGCTCTGGCCATCGCGAGGAATTACCAAGCCGGCCAGGGGCCGATGGCGCGTGACGCCATGACGGCCGTGCTCAATCTCCCTGCCGATTCGATCCAATTGCTCATCGACCGACTGGATGCCGGCGGCCTGCTGATCCGAGTCGATCGAGAGGCAGAATCAGGTTACCTGCTCAGCAAGCCGCCGAATCAGCTTGCCGTCCTGGACGTGATGAGTGTCGGTGATCCGCGCGGGTCCACATCCGCCTCGGCAGAGTGCGACGAACAGATTGCCGCGGCGATTGCGGGAATGCAGGCGCGCACGCGATCCCCAATAGAGGGGGTGACCCTGTCTGACATGCTGGATCAACCGGCCAAGGCGTGATTACCCAAGACATCGCTGTCGTCGCCTGACCACATCATTGCTTCTTCGGGCCGACCAATTCGATCAGGTTGCCGTCGGGGTCGCGAACCAGAGCCAGGAAGACGCCCGAGCCGAGATCCTTCGGCAGTTCAATCGGCCCCTTGGCCAGAATGACGGCCCCGGCCTTGCGGGCCCGTTCGACGGACGCAGTCATATCGGACACGTAGAACGTCAGATAGCGGATGCCGTAGCTGGAGTGGATGAACGTATTATCCACCCGTTGGCCCGGAGCATCCTTGAATTGCATGATCTTGACCTGCGTGGCGTTTTCGTCATCGGCGACCTTGAAGATTCGCACGTGAAAGGGCCGGTTGTCGCTGAGGCCCGAGTTCCCGCCCATGTCGACCGGGACATCAAATCCTTCGACCTCCACCAGTCCGAGAGCGTTCTTGTAGAACTCCGCGGCCTTATCGATGTCGCTGACCACGATTCCGAAATCAACGCGAGAAGTGGCATAACCTTTCATCAGAGCTTCCTTTGCCGGCCCGGCCGTCGGCGGCTGAGTCCCCGCGCAGCCGGCTGAGACCGTGAAAACCAATGATATCATGACATAATGCATGCTTGTCTCCTTTTCATTTTCGATCGAGCAAACCGCGGCCACGCATCCAATCGATACAGCGGTCAGGCCACGTGGCGACGGCTTCGCCTTTCTTGCCCAGGCCAAAACCGTGCGGGCCCTTGGCGTAAATGTGCATCTCGGCGGGCACCTTGGCGCGTCGCAGGGCCAAATAGAAGGCCACGCTGTTCTCAGCAGGCACGCCGGCATCCTGGTCGGTGTGCAGCAGGAACGTCGGCGGCGTCTCGGGGGTGACCCGCTTCTCGTTCGAGAGGTTCTCGACCAGATCCGGCGCCGGCTGCGTGCCCAACAGGTTCTTGCGAGAACCGCCGTGGCTGAAGGGCTCGTTGAGCGAGATCACCGGGTAGACCAGGACCATGAAGTCCGGCCGGCAACTGGCCCGGTCGATCGGGTCAGCAGCCTCCGCGTTGCCCTTGTCGAAGTGTGTGCCGGCCGTCGAGGCCAAGTGCCCGCCGGCCGAGAAGCCCAGAATGCCGATCCGGTCGGGCAGCACGTTCCACTCTTTTGCACGGCTGCGAACCATGCGAATGGCCCGTTGGGCATCGTGCAGCGGCGCCGGGTGCCCGTAGCCCGTGCCGCGGTGGCGGTACTTCAGGATGAAGCCGGCGATGCCGTTCGAGTTGAGCCATTGAGCCACCTGGTGCCCCTCATGATCCATGGCCAGGTTGCCGTACCCCCCGCCCGGGCAGATCACCACGGCCGCGCCGGTGGCCTTCTCCTTTTCGGGCAGATAGATCGTCAGCGACGGCTTATCTCCATCCTCGTTGCCCTTGGCCCCGGGCGCCCCGTTGGGCCACAGGAGCTCGACCTCGGGTTCGTCGGCGAGCGCGGGCGAGATAAGGAATGGCACGATTCCAGCACAGACGGTGCAGATGAGGCTTTTCAGCGACGACATGGAGCTGATCCTTTCCGATTATCCGATCGATTTCGACCACTTGGGGAGATCGTACACGGCAGCAAACGGGTGGGCCAGAAGAACGGGGCTGGGGATTGGGGGCTGGGGGCTGGAAGAACACGGTAGGGTTCGCCCTGGCAGGTCATTGAATAGCAGACTTGAGATTGGCAGATTTCAGATTCCGGTCCGCGAGCGCGGAGCCCACGGTCTGTCTCTTATACACATCTCCGAGCCCACGAGACAGCG
>JAUCQB010000262.1 GCA_030372985.1 Phycisphaerae bacterium | reverse complement strand
GCGCTGTCTCGTGGGCTCGGAGATGTGTATAAGAGACAGCCCAAGAGGTGGTGTTCGGGGCCGATCTGGAAATGCTGTATGGCCGCTCGACCGTTGCTTGAGAGGTTGGCGTGGGTCAGGCAGACGCCTTTGGGCCGGCCGGTACTGCCCGAAGTATAGACAATCGCCGCCGGCTCGTCCGGCGGAACCGGCGGGGGGCCTGGCGTCCGCCTCAGCTTTTCCCAAAGATAGCGACGCGGCAGGCCCAATTGCTCGATGTAGAGTGTACGGATGGGTAGCGCCGACAGGATCGACTCGAAGTGCTTCGTGCCGATAATAAGGTCGATGCCCGCGTCCTCGATGATCGAGGTCAGTTCCCGGGCCTGAAGGAGGAAGTTCAGAGGGATGACGGTCCGGCCGGCCCAGATCACTCCCAAGATGGTGCCCATTCCCGCGGCGGTGCCCGGGAGCAGGACTCCGACCCGCTGGCAGTCGGTTTCCTTCAAAACGAGACGGCGCATCGCCTTGGCCAATGTGGTTAATTGGCTGTAGGTCAAGTGGCGGAAGGGGTCGATGACAGCGGTCTTGGCGGGAAACCGACCGGCGGCATCCAAGAGTGATTCCATGACCATGAATAGCGCTCTCCGAATTCGCGGCCTGTCGAGCTTCATCGCATGCTATCAGGGGGCGAGTCCTTCGTCCACAGATGAACGACCGGATGGAAGAACGCAGACGGGTTGTCCGGGAACTCAGTGCTTGCTGCTCTGCCGCTGCGGCCCAAATGTGGGTAGAATGCGGGCGATGAGATCGGAATGAGCACCGTGCACAGGCAAGAGGTGATGATGAGCAGCTTCAAACAGAGCATGTGGGGGCGATTGGCCCCAACGGCTGCCTGCTCTGGAGTCCTGCTGGTTCTCCTGGCCGGCTGTACCCAACTTGGGCCGCGGGAACGCCAGAGCTTGAATGAGGCCAAGGGCTTGTACGACCGGAACCAGTTTTCGGAGGCGATCAAGTGGCTGAACCCGGTGATCAAGGACTTTGGCCAGGCGGCTGAAATCGGTGAGGCCTACTACTTGAGAGGGTTGTGTCGCAGCAAACTGGGCGATCCGAAAGGGGCGACGGCGGATTTCGAGCAGGCCATCGCGTCCAGCCGGAACGACGCAGTCATTGTTCGCAGCAAGATCTCCCTGGCGGCGGTCTCCTTCCAGACAGGCCAGTGGTCCAAGGCCGCGGATCTCTACGTGGAAGTGGTCCCGAGGTTGGAGGACAAACCGCCGGCCGACCAGGTGTTGTTCTATGCGGGTACTGCCCTTCGTCGGGCGGGCAGATGGCGGGAGGCGACCCAGTTCTATGCCCGGATTCTACATCGGTTCCCCAACAGCCCGATTGCGGCGGACGCCCGTCGGATGGCCGGCTGGCAGCACGAGTACTTCGCAATTCAGCTTGGAGCCTATCAGGACGCGGGAAACGCCGAACGGGCCGTCCAGGCGTATCGGACCAGGAATCTGGACTTTGTTCAGATGGAGAATCATCCCTGGAGTGGTCGCGTGCTTTGGGTGGTGATGACCGGCCGGCATCGGACCTACGAGGATGCGGTGGCGGCGCTCAATCGGATCAGATCGATCGTACCCGATGCCAGTATCATCCCTTAGCGGTTAAACTGGTGGGGGTGGGGCGGAGTCCTCCAGCACGGAACGCCCTGCCGAGTTGTGAACCGTCCGGCGGCAGCCCGCCTGAGGGGTCATGGAAGCGATGCCCGGATCTCCGACAACCCGGTTTCTGGTCCGAATCGGCCGCGCTCTGATGGTGCGGCCAGTGCGGGCGGCTGCTGTTTTTGTCGCGACGCTGCTCGTGTGCATGGCCGTCTGTTTCTTGACCGAGTGGTGCGACCGGGCATCGGTCACCCTGACCATCAGGACCCTGGGGGCCGCCCCGGCCTCGGGTGAGGCCGCCGCTGATGGCGACCGCTCTGTCCTTTCAACGGTCTATCTTGACCTGCTTCGTTCGGACACGATCCTTGCTCGCACGTTGCTTGTCGTGAGCTATCCCGATTCGCCGGCGGCGGCCGAGTGGCGGAAGGCACGTGACGAGTGGGAAGGAGCCCATTCGCCCGAGGCGTGGGCAGCCCTCTCAAAGGCCTTGCACCAACTCGACGCCGAGGCCGAACGTCTTCGTCGCGACGAGGTTGCCGGCCGGACGATGCTGGCGAATCTGGCCGCATTGTCCGAAAGGGTTGACGTGATGCCTTACGGGTCGCAAGGATTGCCTGGTGTCGTGAAGATGTCGGTATCCTGGCCGGCTAAGTGCGGAGACGTGAGGCTGGTGGCGGACTGTCTGTCACAAATGGCCTGCGATCGATGGCAGGAAGTGCAAATGCGAGCCGCGGAGGACGCTTCGGATTTCATTCGGCTCCGGCGAGAGAGCCTGAGACCGGGCCAACTGGCGCCCGCCGAGAATGCCATGCGTCAGTTCGTGGAAGAAGAGCTGGAATCGCCGGCTGATCTGGTTCACCTCGATCAGTTGAGCCGCTCCGGTGAAGAGGCCGATCTTACGGTGTTCATCAAGCGAATGCGACAGGAGCTGCTTTCGCTGGATTCGCAGCAGGCCGAGTCGCGAAAGCTTCGTCGACTTCTGCTCGAAGCGCTCCCGGCCTGTCTGTGGAAGGGCGGCCCACGGCGCGGCGATGACGGCGAGTTGATTGACCCCGACGTGTCGCGCGTCGATGAAAAGCAGTTGCCGGACCATGACCCGGTACTGGCTGATATCACGCAGGTGATTCCCCGGGAGGCCCTGGATCGCAACGTCGTGCTGAACCGCCTCAAGGCCCGCGAAGCGGAACTGCTGCAGGAGCTGAACCGGCTTCGCAGCGAATTCAACGCCGCTCACATGGGCATCGCCGACAAGCGGGTGGAATTGGCCCGGACTCGGCGTGAGATCCTGACCCAGGTGATCGGCGAGGCGGCGCAACTGAAGGTCTCCATCGCGGCCACGGCCGCCCGCCAGACGGAGGTGCAGCAGCGCCTCGAAGCCGCCGAGCGGCAGCTCCAGCGTCTGACTGCCCGACTGGGGCGCTATCAGCAACTGACCCAGGAACTCGAGGCGTCGCGGAAGCGTTACTTTCAGATGTGGCTTGACCAGACGCAGTCAATGAAGGACCAGTGGCAAGGACACCCGGCGGCCATACTCCAGGTATTGGACATCTCGGCTGACTATTCCGGCTGGCGGGCGCTGCTGGCCAGTCCTTGGAAGGCGGCGGTGACGGGCTGCCTGGTCGGGCTCGCGTTGACTGTTGTGTATGCCCTTACGGCCGGCCTGCTGGACCGCACGCTGAGATGGCCGGACGAGGTTGAGCGGCATGTCAAGGTCTCGGTGGTGGGGCGCATCAGGAACGTGGGCGACCGGATCGTCGCCTGAGGTTGGGTATGCGGGAAAAGGGTTGGGATATCGCAATCGCGGTGGCTCGCAGCGGCAGACCGCCCATGCCCGGGGCGACAGTGCCCGGTGTTGCCCCCGCGGTACTGCCGAGCTTGCGTTCGCTCTGGTCAGCGGTGTTCCCCGCATCGGACCGGTCGCGAGGCTATTGCCTCATGGTGACGGCTGCCGAGCAGGGAGAGGGGGTTTCGCAGATTGCCACGGGGCTGGCGTTGGCGGGTCTTGCGATTTGTCCAGATCGACGCATTGCCGTGGTCGATTTCAATTTCCAGCGCCCTATGGTCGGCCGGCTGTTTCGGCTCCCCGCGGTCCCGGGCGTGGTCGATGTGCTGGCCGGCAGGTTGCCGATCGAGGAGGCCCCGATCCAGACCCAAGAAATGGCGATCGACGTTCTGCCGGCCGGGTGCGTAAACGGGAGCGCCCTTTCGCCTTTTCCGCGCGCAGCCGCCGGGCAACTGCTTGAGCGTCTGCGAGAGGATTACGATCACATTCTCCTGGACGCGCCGGCCGTGAACGGCGACGGGGCTACCGCCGAACTGGGCTGCCTGGCTGACGGCGTGCTGCTGGTGATCAAGGCGGGGGTCACACGCCGCGAAGCCGTCATGGAAGCAAGATGGCGGCTCGACCGGGCCGGCGCACGGCTGGTCGGGGCGGTGCTCAACGATTGACGCCGTTTCATCCTCATTTGGGTTTCAGACACAGCCCGACCCGGGTTGTTACCCTTGCCCGGCTCCCTGCGTTATAGTGCGGCATCGTGGTGTGATTCACGGTGCAGTTGACGGAGCGCGACGATCAACGATGAGCTTGTTTGCGGCTCAATCTGATCGCGAACCCATGCTGTTCAAGCCCGACGGCATCGGCGCTTCGCTTGGTTTCTATCTGCCGGCCACGGTCGTTTCCCGCCTCATGGGACTGATTCGGGGGGTTGTGCTGACCTGGCTGATCAGCGAGAGCCAGTACGGCCTGCTGCAGATCGCGCTGCTGTCCATCTCGATTTTACATCCGCTGCTGGGCGTCGGCTTCAACGAAGCGATGACCCGTTACGTGCCCCAATACGAGACTCGGGGGGCATTGCGGGCGTTTCTGGCCAGGGCTCTGGCCGGGGCGTTGTTGATCAGTATCGTCCTTGGCGGCCTCGCCTGGCTGGGGGCCGGTCCGCTGGGCCGCTTCCTGTTCGAAGTCATGCCCGAGGCGGGGGGGTTGCCGCCCGATTTCGATGTCGCGATGATCGGCCACCTGGCCGTCGGGACGACGCTTTGCCTTGTTCTGTATTTCCTGTTGCTTGGCGTCCTGCGAGGCCTGCGCATGTTTCGCGCGATCAGCGCGATCGAGACGGTCTACCAGGTCGGATTCACGGTGGTGGCGGTGGTGATCGCTTTGTTCGGTTGGAAGAGCGCCCAGGTCATGTTGATCTGTTACGCGGCCAGCGTTCTGACGACGGTGCTGTTGTTCACGCCGTCACTGGTACGCGTGATCGGCTCCGCCGCCGATCAGCCCGAACCGCTTTCGGAGTCCGGCCGGGCCCTGCTTGGGCAGATGCTTCGTTTCAGTATCTGGGCGGCGTTGGCGGCGCTCATGTGGCAGACCTTGCAGTACTATCCGGTCTGGTACTTGCACAAGGTCTGCGGCCGTGAGGGCGAAGTCACGGGCATCTTTGCTGCCATGAGACTGCTGGCCCAGGCGGTTCTGGTCGTCGCCTTGGCGGTCGTGACGGTTGTTCAGACCTCAGCCACCAAGACATGGGAGAGCCGCGGACAGCAGGCGGCCGATCGGCTGTTGCTGCTGGGATTCAAGGCCACGGCTCTGGTGCTTCTGGGGCTTTCGGCCGTGCTGGCCGTCTCGGCCCGATTGCTGGTGATGATCTATCCTTCCTCGTACGCGATCGGCCAGGCCGCGATTACCCCGTCGCTGCTGAACTACGTTCTCTGGTCATACCTGCTGTTTCAGACCATTCATTTCACCGTGATCGAGAAGACGCGACATGTGTTTCTGCCCTGGTGCCTGGGGCTGCTGTGCACCATCGCGTTCAGTAAGTGGCTGGTCCAACCGGGCATGCCCGATGCACTGGCCCTGAAAGCCGCCGCGTGGGCCGGCGTCCTGGGCATCACGCCCGCGGTCATGATCTGTGTGGTGTTGCTCAAGGTGGAGAGACGGCCCTTTGATTTCGGCACCTGGCTGCTGCTGGTCGCTGCGTGTGTCCTAGCCTTGCCGCTCCCGCTGATGGTCCCGATCATGGCCCTCGTTCTTCTGCTGGCCGCCGGCACCACCACCATCCTCAGCCACGAAGAGAAGCGCCAGATCCGCGACTTTCTCGCCGCCGGGCACGGCAAGGCGCGACAGATCCTGTCTCAGCTTGTTGGATGGATGTGAGGATGAAGAAAGGATGAAGGCGGCCTTCGACGGGCTCAGGCCAAGGAAGGATGAAGGATGAGTCAAAGCCGTGACGTTGTGGATTTGGAGCGGTCTCCGACCGCGATTCGTTCGTTGCCGTGAGACCGCGCCGTTCCAGCCCCGTTTACGGGGCTTTCCCGCCGCAGGCGGGTTGATAGGCCAGTCCTTTCAGGACTGGTTTTGAGGCCAAGATTACGATATCTTCTACTCTCTACTGTGGCAGCCCGTTTCAACGGGCTTTTGATACTGCCATGTTCACGGAAGGAGGATGCCATGCCTCGGAACGTCTATTCGGAGATCAATCGACACCTGGCGTGGCTCACGAAACATGACGCTCCAGTACTCGTCGATACAGTGGAGAACCGAACGCACCGTTATCTCCGACATCGCGCCCTGCAAACGCCTGGGGTCATCGTGCATGAGGTGGGCGGGACGGAAGACCACGTTCATCTGGCTGTCAGCATCCCGCCAACAGTGGTGATTGGCAACTGGATCGGCGAGCTGAAGGGCGCGAGTGCGCACCACATGAACCACGTGATCTGCAATCGCAAGGTTCTCGGCTGGCAGGATGGTTACGGCGTCGTCAGCTTCGGGACCAAAGATCTGGCCCGGGTGGTTTCATACGTTCGCAACCAGAAGAAGCATCATGCCGAGGGGCAGATCTTCGGTCGGCTGGAGCGTACGGATCGACCGGAGGATGCCTCGCCGGGCTCAGATCGCTCGAACGAGCCTCGCACGGATAAGCAGAATGATGAAGCCCGTTGAAACGGGCTGGAATGAGGGGGAGGAGGATTGCGTCTTGCAGAGCCGACCTACCAGCCCTAAAAGGGCTGGCCTATCAGCCCGCCTGCGGCGGGGAAGGCCGCTGAAGCGGCCGTACGTGTTTAGCGTGCTGGGGTCTGGCTCTTTTTGCCCAAATGCGGTTCGCCGTGCAGTCTGGAGTGGTTGGCTCAGTCAGGCGGGGGCTCGGCGGCGCGAAGAAGACGGCAAAAAGTGCCTGACCCGCTGTCTTGCACGCTAAACACGTACGAAGCGGCCTGGAGTCCGCACGTTCGCATCCGTCCCGTTGAGTACGCTCCGCGCAATGCGGTTGAGTAACACGGTGTACGATCGCACGTTCCAGCAACCTGTTCGTCACGTCGCACCACTCGACCATCGGAACGGACGGCTTTGCTGACGGGCCTGCCGATACGCACCTCTCGCCCATCCCCTGCGCAGAAGTGGGCAGAGGAAAGCATCGCCGAGGGCTACGGGCCTACCCAGCACCATTCGCTACGCAGAAGAGCGTAGAGGACCATCTGACACTGCAGCGCAAAGCTGCTCCCTTGGACGGGCCGGGCCGCGTTTTTGACGGCGCCAGCGGGGGCGCCAAGGACTCGAGACCCTCACCTTGTGCTGTGGTGCTAATCGTGCCCTGATCCTTCCCCTGAATCAAACCTGCATACCGGATCAAAGAGCTTTGCCCCGACCCACTTGGTCACCGTCCGATCCTTGAGCAGGGCGACGCGCCAGACGTCGCAAAGGAAGCACTGGCGCCAGTTGCTCTCCACGCCCCGGCCCATGCCCTGAAGCACCAGCAGGTCGCTGTCTGCCGCGGCGGCATTGCACTCTTCGCTGATCCGGCTCAGGTCGATCAGTGGGCTGTTGCTGCCGTTGGCAACGGTTGAGATCATCCCATCTGCCCGCAGATCGGCCAGAACCGGGTCCTGCCGTGAGAGCCGGTCGAGCAGGGGGTTCAGTTCATCGATGGTGATGTCGTTGAGGGCAGGCTGCGAGTTGGCCGCCAGGACCGCGCGCGTTCCCGCCCGGGCCATCTCGCGTACCAGGGGCATGACCCCCAGCACAATGTCCGTTCCCGCGTTGTCCACAAAGAACAGAGCCTGCTTCCAGCGCCGGGTCGACATCATCCGGTCACGAACGGCATCGGCATGATCGATAAACCACGGCCGGGGGCGGATCCCGGCGAGAATCGTCGCGAAATCCAGTTTTCCGCTGTTGTAGAGATCGATCGTGTCGGGGGCGCCCAGATCGAACATGTTTCCGGCGAACAGCATGCGGAAGAGTGACTCCCAGCGCTGCGGCAACGGGGTTTCGTCGACGCTGCGAATGGCCTTCGGGTACATCGCGACGGCCATGTTGTTCTCACGGGTCTTGACGCCCAGATAGGAGTCCGGCCAACCGTACTTGTTCAGCATTTGCTGCCGGAAATCGCACAGGTCGATCGTCGACTGGAGGCGGGTTCGCTCCGACTCCGCCCGGATTTGCCGCATGCCCTCGGCGTATTCGGCCTCGAACAGCGGCCATCGCTCGGCGAAACCGTCGCCCGCGAGATCGTCTTCGACGAGCCGTTGCCTGATGTTGGCGGTGAAGCTCTCGAAGAGGCCCAGCCAATAGTGGCGATCCGCGTCGTCCTGGATGTGCTGCCAGTCGAAGGCCTGATAGTTCTTCGGGTCAGCCAGATGACAGAAGACGGCCATAGTGTGCTCGCGTGGGGTTAGTCCCGACCCGCTCCGGTGGTCACATCCGGCGGGGTGACGATTTCCTCAGGGATTGGGATCGGACGGCCGGTACGGTCCACGCACGCCAGCGTGGTCGTCGCTTCACAGAGAACGACGCCGTCGCGCAGGAGCCGGTATTCATGGTCGATCCGGGCCCGCGTCTGACGGACGATGCGGACGACGAGTTTGAGCAGGTCGTCGTAGCGGGCCGGCTTCCTGAAGATGCAGGCCGTCTTGGCCACCACGAACAGCACGCCCTTTTCTTCCAGATCGCGATAGCGAAACCCGGCGGCGCGGAGCAGCTCGGTCCGGCCCATCTCGAAATACTCGAAGTACTTCGAATGGTGCAGGTAGCCCATCGGGTCGCACTCGGCATAGCGGACCCGGATTTCGAGCTCACATGACGATATACGCTGGCTCATTCCATACATCCTTGCCCTGGCGAGCGAATCATGGTACTCGTGAGAGCCTGCGAATCAACAGGAGCAAGTCTCTTGTCCGAGCCTGCGTCCATTGCCGTGCCGCCTGTTCAGGATGAGGGCCTCCGCTGCCTCAAGTGCGGGTACAACCTCACGGGATTGCCCGGTTCAATCTGCCCGGAGTGCGGTGTGACCGTTATTTGGGAGGCCGTTCGTCGCAGGCGTGACGAGTTGCGCGGGCGAATCGGCACGCCCTGGGAACGCTGGCGATGGCGACTCAAACCGGCGGCTTTCGTGGTCACCTGTCTGCAGGTTGCGTTGCTGCCGTGGCGATTCGCCCGAGAGGTGCGCGACCGGCCATCTCTTCTGTCGGCGGGGGCGTTCCTGCTGGTGTGTATGTCCGCGCCGATTCTTTGGGTTGGGCTGGGCCTTCTCGGGTTTGGGTCCGGCGATGGCGACACGCTCGCCTGGTGGCTGTGCGGCGTCATATGCCAGGTTGGCTTTCAGACCTTCGTGTTCGGTCTTCTGTTGCCGGTAAACGGTGTACGCGGATCGCTAAGATTCTGGTTTGCGGTCAGCGCGTATACCAGCTATCCCCTTCTCCCGGAAATCTGGACCTCGCCTCCGTACATCCTCGCCGATGAGAGCAACCTGTATCCCTTTCATCTCCTGTTGGGCAGGAGCGGCTCGGGTTGCGTCTGGACCAGCCTGCTGTTCTATCTCTGGTGGATCGGGCTGTTGATTGTGGCTCTTCTTCGCCTGCCTCGCCGGCGATGGTGGCGAATCGCGATCATGATCGTGGCGATCCCGCTGATGACATACGGATCGACGTACTTCGGGTGCCATATGGCCCAGGGGCTCGACGCAGCGGGCAAGGCACTGGGGGTGCGATGAAGCGAAGGATGCGGCAGGAGGGAAGAAGGATGAATCAGGGGAGGGACGGGAAGACCGGTGAGTTGCCTGTGACGTTCAGCCGTTTCATCCTTCCGCCTTCATCCCTCATCCTTCAATCTCTATTCCCATTCGATGGTGCTCGGCGGCTTGCTTGAGACGTCGTAGACCACGCGGTTGATGCCGCGGACCTCGTTGATGATCCGGGAGGAAATGCGTTCGAGCACTTCGTAATCGATCCGCACCCAGTCGGCGGTCATGAAGTCGGTGGTCTCGACGAATCGTATGGCGGCGACCTGCTGGCCCTCATAGCTGCGGTCGTCGCCCATGACGCCCACCGAGCTGACCGGCAGGAGGACGGCAAACGCCTGGCCGATACTCTTGTACCAGCCCGCCGAGCGGATCTCATCGATGACGATCTCGTCCACCTGTTGGAGCAATTCAACGCGATGCGGCGTCACCTCCCCGACGATTCGCACCGCCAGGCCGGGCCCTGGGAAAGGATGCCGCCAGATGATCTCCTCGGGCAGGCCGAGGTGCATCCCGGCCGTGCGCACCTCATCTTTGAACAGGTCGCGCAAGGGCTCGATCAGCTCAAAACCCAGTTCGGCCGGCAGGCCTCCGACATTGTGGTGCAGCTTGATGTTTGCCGAGGTCCCCGAAATGCCGTGTCCTGATTCGATCACGTCCGGGTAGAGCGTACCTTGGGCGAGGTACTTCGCGTTGGGGATCGATTTGGCTTCAGCCTTGAAGACCTCGATGAACTCGTGGCCGATGCGCTTGCGTTTCTCTTGCGGATCGGTCACCCCTGCCAGGCGGGCGAAGAAACGGTCGGCCGCCCGCACGACCCGCAGATTGATCCGGAAATGGTCTCGGAAGGTTGCCTCGACCAGTTCGACCTCGTTCTTGCGCAGGAAGCCGTTGTCCACGAAAATGCACACCAGGCTGTCGCCGATCGCCTTGTGCAGCAGTGCCGAGACCACGCTGCTGTCGACGCCACCGGATAGCCCGCAGATCACCCGTTCGTCCCTGTTGACCCTCGCGCGGGCCGCCTCGATCGTTTCGTTAATGAAGTTGCCCATCTCCCACGTTCCCTTGCATCCGCAGATCTCGTAGAGGAAGTTGCGAAGGATCTGCCCGCCGCAGGGGGTGTGGGTCACCTCGGGGTGAAACTGGACGCAGTAGACCGGCCTGCTCGTGTGCCGGACGGCCGCGATCGGACAGTTGGGGGTGCGGGCCAGCGGGATGAAGTCGGCGGGCAGGTCCTGGACCATGTCGCCGTGGCTCATCCACACCGTGGCGGGCGACCGGACGTGGGCAAGCAGACCCCGGGCGTCGATGACCTCCAACCGTGTCCGGCCGTATTCCCGAGCCGGTGCGGCGTTGACCTTGGCTCCCAGACTCTGGCAACTGATCTGCATCCCGTAGCAGATGCCCAGAACGGGAATGTCCATCTGCAGGAGCGCCGGGTCGCACTTGGGAGCCCCGGTCGCATACACGCTGGCCGGTCCGCCGGAGAAGATCATGCCTGTGACGTTCATCTCGCGGATCTGCGCGGGGGAGATCGTCGGCGGGCACAGGATGCTGTAAACCCTGTTCTCGCGAACCCTTCGGGCGATGAGCTGGGCGTACTGGCTGCCAAAATCGAGGACGGCAACAGTTTCTTTCATGGGGCCGAATTATATCGAAGAGATGTCAGGTCAGCGAGAGTCCGGGACAGAAGGATCAGGGCAGGGCAAGTCTTGATTTCGCGGTGTCTTTGATCTTGAGCACCACCAGCGTGACGTCGTCGATCCTGTCGGCCAGTCCACGGAATCGGCGGATGTCCCAGAGGATGTTCTGGGCGGCCAGTTGGGCGGGCTGGTCGGCGTAGCGGATGAGGGACTCGCCGAGCCGGGGACGGCCGTATTGCTCGTCCGAGAAGTTCAGCGCCTCGGGGGCCCCGTCGGTGTACAGAAGCACAACATCCCCGGGCTGCAATGCAACCAGTTCGCGATCGAACCTGGCCTTCTCGTCGATTCCAAGGATCATGCCTCCCGTGCCCAGCGGCTGGATCTTGCCGTTACGCAGCAGCATCGGCGGTTCGTGCCCGGCGTTGCAGTAGGTCAGCCGCCGGCCGTCGGGCGACAGCACGCCGTAAAACAGCGTGGTGAATTCGCCCACCTTCGTTTCCGCGCAGACGTGCCTGTTGAGCATCGCCATGATCTGATCGATGTCGTAAGTGAACTTGGCGTAGACGCGCAGCGCCGCCCGCAGCGACGCCATGACCAGCGAGGCCGGCACGCCTTTGCCCGATACGTCGGAAATGGCGATGCCCAGGTTGCCGTTCGGCAGCGGGATAAAGTCATAGAAGTCACCGCCGACATTGTAGGTGGGGCGGTAGACGGCACCGATCTCGACCTGCTCGCAGACGGGCGGCTGACTGGGAATCATCCGCCGCTGCACCTCGCCGGCGTAGGCGATCTGCCGCGCATAGCGTTCCGCTTCAATTGTCTCGGCCATCAACCGAACGTTGACGATCGCCGCCGCCGCCTGGGACGCCACCGCCTGGAGCAGGGCCGCTTCGAAGGGCGTGAACACGTGCGGTTCACCGGTGTAAACGCGAACCACACCGACGGCCTTGCCGCGGTAGATCAAGCCCACGACCAGCCCGCTCACGATACCTTCGCGGCGAGCCTCCTGGGGGTAGCGAGTCCGCGGATCGTTGGGCGCGTCGGCTATGTACACGACCTCACCTCGGATCGCCGCCCGGTCGATGGGATTCTCCTCGACGGTGACCGCACCCTTGTTGAGGTACTCTTCCGAGAGATTGTGAACCGCGCGGATGACCAGAGTGCCGCTGGTCTCGTCCAGCAGACGGATGCTGCAGGCTTTGACGTGCATCACCTCGCAAACCATGCGGGCGGTACGATTGAGAATCTCCTGCAGGTCCATCGTTCCCGACAGCAGGTTGGCGATATTGTACACCGCGGTGAGTTCTTCGATTCGCCTGCTGAGGCTCATCTCCTGCAGGCACAGTTCCGCGAGCAACTCGGTGAACAGGCTGGCCATGTTACGGGCGGCCGATGCTTCCGCAGGGCTCCAAGGTTTAAGCTCGGCAGCGGCCTCGTGCAGTTCACCCGCCGCCAACCCGGCCGCGGATTCGATCCGCGAAATGGCTTCGGGCGACAGGGGAGCCTGCGGCCGGTCTCCAAGCGTCAGCGTGCCCGCACACTGGTTGCTGTGGCAGATCGGGATTCCATACTGCTCCAGGCATGCGGCGGTCAGCGCATTCTCATCCCGAGCAGCCACATTCGCAGGCGGTCTTCCGCCAGCGAGGTTTGCAGCTTGTCGATGGGCTGAGATGACGATTTCTCGTCCCCGGGGTGTGCTGAGCACGCGGCGGATCAGGGCATTACCTGCCACCGGGCCGACAGCCACTTGCCCGTCATTGTCGAAAAGCATGACAGACGCTGAAGTTGCGTCTGCCAGGACGTCGAGGGCATGGCGCAACGAACTATCGGACAGAGTATCCCTCAGGTGTCTGATGCAGAACTGTGGCCCCGTCATTCAACACTTCCCCAGGCGAGTTGTGGCAACCCGCCAATTGGTGCCCATTATAGGCCCTTGTCGGGAATGGGGCAAAAGCCGCATGACCGGCAGATGGCTGTCGCCGGCATTCCGGCGTGTCTGTGCCATGATGACATTAATATCGGCGGCTGTCTTCTCCTGGGATGACCCGGCCTGGCTGAGGGGGCAAGAGCAGAGTGCCCGGCGGCGAATCAGCAGTGGTTTTGACACGTCTGTGCTTCGGTGTTTCATCAACGTGGACGCGGGGCCTCACATCGCACCATAAGCACAACGGCGGATGCGCTCGGATTCTTGACCCTGGCGTCACCCGCCGTTGGCGTCTTTATTTGGCCCAGGTTGCGTCGGCCTGCACGGTCCTGGTGCCGGACCCTATCGGGGTCCTTCTCTGAAAACACGGCGCCTCTGCTTCGAGGCATCACCGCAGTTGTTTCTGCGAGTCTTGTTCTTTGCCTCCTGTCTGTTCTTACGTTTCAAACCTCCTGTTTGACCCTGCGATGTGGCCGCGGCCGTTGCGTGTTGCTGATGTTCGTGGCTTGCCGCGACCCCCCTTTCCCCAACCGACGCACCTACGGAGGTGCTCGCTCTCCTTCACCAGAGAAATCGCAAAGCCGCAATCGCAACGGGGATGAGTTCATCCCCGATTTTGCACGTACCCTCTTCTGGCAAGGCCGCCGCTGATTCTCGCGCGCCTCGCTGCGGTTCTGTGTCTTTTCCTCGACAGGATCCAGCGTACCGACCTGGGATTCGCCGATGATCTCCGGAATACCGGGCATCGCTCGCACCTCCCATTCAGCCGCATATTCGCGGGCTTCGTGCCCGCGTTCACATGTCTTCGCTCACCTCGTGGCCCCTCGGCCATCCACGGCAACGTGATGCTTGATATGGCCTTCTCCAGAAGTCAGTATAAGCCAAAACCGGCCTGATAGCAAGGCTTTTCTTGCGAATTTTGGTGAGGGGGGGCGGAACGGCCGCGGTTGCGGTGCCTCGGCCGGTGTGGCATAATCCGCCCGATCCTGCCCGGTGACGGCCGGGGCACGGATGCCGCCGAAGGTGTCTTTCCTCTTGTCCGAAAGGAGATCCCATGTCGCGACGGTGTACATTGTCCGGTTGCTGGCTGCTCGTCCCAATGGTGTTCATTTTCGGTTGCCAGGGGCAGGGAACCTTCTCATCCGGCGGGGTCAACGCCGCCGACATCGATCCGACGCTGCCAGTCATCCCGGATAGCGCGGTGAGTCGTGCGATCACGTGGGAGAACCGGACGGGGGCCGTCGGTGCCGGCGGCATGAGCAAGAGCGGGCTCGGCACCGGCCGCAAGGGCTCGCCGTGCATTCCGGAGGTTAAGAATGGCGAGACCGTCACGCTGATGGATATCGACGGTTGCGGAGTCATCCGGCATATCTGGATCACCATTCCCGACCGCTCGCCCGAGGCGATGCGGAACATGATCCTGCGGATGTACTGGGACGGGAGCGAGGTGCCCAGCGTCGAAGTGCCGCTCGGCGATTTCTTCGGTGTGGCTCACGGACAATGTCGGGTGCTGACCACCGCCTATGTCACCCAGGTCCTGGGCCGTGGATATAACAGCTACTTCGCCATGCCGTTTGGCACTCACGCGAGGATCACGGTGAGCAATGACATGCCCAACGGCAGGGATCTGGGATCTTTCTTTTATCAGATTGACTACGAGTTGCGCGACAAGCTTCCGCCGAACACCGGCCGTTTCCACGCCCAATTCCGCCGCGAAAACCCGACGGTGATGAAACGGGACTACGTGATTCTCGACAACGTCGAGGGGCCAGGCTGCTTTGTGGGCTGCGTTATCGGTGTGAGGGCTCTCGGGCCGCACTGGTGGGGCGAGGGCGAGATGAAGTTCTATATGGACGGCGACACCGACTACCCGACGATCTGCGGCACGGGCACGGAGGATTACTTCGAGGCCGCTTGGGGCATGGGCGAGTACCAGACGCCGTATGCCGGCTGCCCGATGCATCTGACCAACAACTTCTTCAAGTACCCGCTGGTCAGCCTGTACCGCTTCCATGAGAAGGACCCGGTCTACTTCCGAAAGAGCTTCAAGGCCACCATGCAGCAGATCGGCTGGAACCAGGGGCTCTTCGAGCGATGCGATGACTGGTGCAGCGTTGCCTACTGGTATCAGCTCAAGCCGGTCAAGCAGATGCCGCCGTTGCCGGACCGTGCCGCCCGGACCGCCGATATCATCGAACCGCCCAAGCCCAAGCAGGACAAGCCCAAGGCGGGTGTCGGTCGATTCGTTCCGCTCTTTGACGGCAAGACCCTGAACGGCTGGACCATCTACACGCATGAAGGCGCGCAGGTCGAGCCGAAGAACAGCTCGTGGAGCATCCCCGAGGAAGGCATCCTGCATACCACCGGCGACGAGAGCAAGGACTACTGGATCTCGACCAACGAGAAGTACGGCGACTGCGTGCTCCGGATGGATTTCAGGGTCACCCAGGGGGCCAACAGCGGCATTTTCCTCAAGGTGCCCGGCCACGACCGCCCGGCGTACACGGGCTTTGAGGTCCAGATCCTCGATGATGCCGGCAAGCCGGCCGACAAGCACAGCACCGGTTCGATTTACGACGTCTTTGCCCCGATCGCCAACGTCTCGCGGCCGCTGGGCCAGTGGAACAGCATCGAGATCACCTGCAAGGGCCGGCTGGTCACCGTGGTCATGAACGGCCTGAAGATCATCGACTGCGACTTCAGCCTGATGACCGAGCCGATGGGCAAGTTCGATTTCCCCTATGCCAAAATGCCCGCGATCGGTTACATCGGCATGCAGACGCACGGGAATGCGGTGTCGTTCAGGAACGTTGCGATCAAGAAGCTGAACTGAGGCCCTGGGGGGCATCGACATTGAACCGAATGGGCGGGTGTCACCGGTTTCGGTGAGTGCCACTGGCAGCTCGCCTGCCAGTGCATGCTGCATCAGACGGCCGTACCGGCGGTCAAGCCCCCCGCGGCACCCGGTGCGTGCCGCTGCATCGACTTGCCCCCATCGTGATGATAGAATCGTTGCTTTCTGCTTCTGCCCGTCGGCCGATGGTGAGCCGCGGTCACAAAGGGTTAGTGTGATTCTGCCGTGCACTGCTCACAGAGCAGTGGCACACCCGTGCCTTCAACGGCGGCTGTGAGTTGGTGTTTGAATGTCCACATTGGATCAGTTACCCCCGACGTATGACCCTCAGAGTGTCGAGCCCGAGATCCGCCGTATCTGGGCGGAGTCCGGCTGCTTTCATGCTGACCCGTCTGCCGGCGGCAGCGAGGCGTACACCATCGTCATCCCGCCGCCGAACGTGACCGGGGCCCTGCACGGCGGGCATGCGCTGAACAACACGTTGCAGGACATCCTGATCCGCTGGCGGCGGATGCAGGGATGCAACACGCTGTGGATGCCCGGCACGGACCACGCGGGTATCGCCACCCAAGCGGTGGTCGAAAAACGCATCTTCGAGACCGAGAAGAAGTCTCGTCACGACCTCGGCCGTGAGGAGATGGTCCGCCGCATCTGGGAGTGGAAGGAGCAGTATGGCAACCGCATCATCGAACAGCTCAAGCTCATGGGCTGTTCGTGCGACTGGGACCGCACGCGGTTCACCCTCGACGAGGTCTGTGCCCGCGCCGTCCGCCACACGTTCTTCAAGCTGTTCAAGGACGGCCTGATCGTTCGCGGCAAGCGCCTGGTCAACTGGGACACGCACCTGCAAACGGCCGTGGCCGATGACGAGGTTTACCACGAGACGATTAAGGGCCATTTCTGGCACTTCAAGTACCCGGTGAAGGACCCGTGCCCGGGCGAGCCGACGCATGTCCACATTGCCACCACCCGCCCGGAGACCATGCTGGGCGACACGGCCGTGGCCGTGCATCCCGAACCCGACAAGGCCCTCGACAAGGCCGAGGCCGAATTGCGCGAAAAGCTCGCCGAGGTCCCCGACAAAGAGAAACGTGACGTCCAGGCGGCCATCGACGAGATCGCCGAACGCCGCAAGACCATGCTGCCGCTACTGCTCAAGCTCCGCGACATGGCCCGCGACGGCCGCAAGCTCATCCTGCCGCTGGTCGACCGCGAGATCCCGCTGATCTGCGACGTCTGGGCCAAGCCGGAACTGGGCAGCGGCTGCGTGAAGATCACCCCCGCTCACGACGCCAACGACTACGAAGTCGGCCAGCGTGCCGGCCTGCCGATGTGCAACGTGCTTACCCCCGACGGCAAGGTCGCCCGGATCATCGAGCCCGACGGGTCGGTCAACCCGAATTCCAGCAAGTATGAAGGCCTGCGTTTCGCCACCGACGCCCGCAAGAAGGTCGTGGCCGACCTCGAGGCCCTCGGCCTGGTCGAGAAGATCGAAGACCGGATCGTCGAGATCGGCCACAGCGACCGCAGCAAGACGCCGATCGAGCCATACCTGTCAGACCAGTGGTTCGTGCGCATGGGTGACC
>JAUCQB010000261.1 GCA_030372985.1 Phycisphaerae bacterium | reverse complement strand
CGTTCGGAACTCGTCGGCAGCGTCAGATGTGTATAAGAGACAGCTGTAGTTGCGCTGCCCGGAAGTCCCTTCCTCTAGGGACTTGCCTGTCCCGCCGTGGACTTGAGCCGTCGAAAGGATTAGGCCCATGCCATCCACCGGCCAGATCTGGGTCAGAGCCGTCTCATCGGCATAGGAATCGAAGTTGTCCAGAACGACAGTCGTCTGAGCTTCGACGCTGGTTGGTGGTGCTGCTATCAGCACCACCACGACGACTTCCCAAAACAACCCCGCCCTTGAGAAACTGCCGAGGGGATGCATAGTGACCTCCCGTCCCATTTTGCCCCGGTTGCCGCTGCGGGTGAGACACCGGCTCCGTGGGAAGCGGCGCCTGGGAAGCAGCGCACAGCAAGCGTTGATGGACAGACCGTTTTTTCGCCATCCGTATCAGGGGGCAAGCTTGGTGCTGTGCCGGCCGCCGGAACAAGCCTTTTCTTCGGCACTCCTGGGCACTGCACGTCGCAAAACATCACCCTGATATTGGCGCCAGTAGAGACCTCGCCGGAGGGCTAGCAGTGACGGCAATCCCCTGGACTCGGAGTGTCCCACGAGCGCCACTGGCGGTGTGGGCAGTGAACTGACATCTCCTGATTGAGATTGCCCAGACTAGCTTGCCCAACCGCGGCACCGGGCCGCTTAGTACTATTTTACAGTGCTCCCCCTTTTGGGTCTATCTCTTTTTAAGTGATTTGCTGGTTATGAACGCAGAAGTATTGGCTCCCGTTGTGTGCCAGGATACGCATCGGTCACCGAAGGCATCTATCATCGGAGAACTGAACGGGGATTACGCTGCGGTCGCTCCAGGCCCCTCCAAAGGGCAGGGTGACATTTTGGGAATGGGCTGAGAATCACGCTAACCTTCGGCTTTCACGTCACTTACATCTGTTGCTGGCGCTTGGGCCTATCAGCAAAATGTTGTGCCCGCCCGCGGCGGCCACGGTCACCGCCCGCTTGACCGACTCCTGGCCGCGGACTTCGCTGAAATCCTCCTCATATCGCGAGGCATCGGCGAAGACCGCGTCGATATCGATGACCGTCGGCTCCAGGGGCAACTGGCTGGTGAGGAAACCGACGGCCTCGGCCAATGTACCGATGCCGATGACTTCGATCTCCTCGACCACCGCCGCTTCGGGGGCGTTCTCGCGAGGCACGATCAGGCCATTAAAACCCTTGTCGCGGGCAAGAATGGCCATCGACAGGGCACCCTTGACCGGCCGCACCCGCCCGTCCAATGCCAGTTCGCCGGCAATGAGGTACTGCCCGGCCTGCTCGGGTGTGCCCTGGCCGTTGGCGAAGATCATGCCCAGGGCGATGGGCAGGTCGAAGGCCGGCCCTTCCTTTTTCACATCCGCCGGGGCCAGGTTGACGACCGTCTTGTACCGAGGCCAGTCGTAGCCGGAGTTGTTCAGGGCCGCCCGCACCCGTTCGAGGCTTTCCTTCACCGCCGCATCGGGCAGCCCGACAATGGCCGCTTTCTCGAACCCGTGCTCGGCGCAGTCAACCTCCACCTCGCAGGCCAAGGCCTCGATTCCCATTAAAGCAACGCTGTGTAATCTGGAGAGCATGGGGGCATTGTATGCCCGTTCATGGCCTCGTCAAGCAAGCAGAAGCGCGGGGTGGCTTGGCCGACCAACTGTCGAATATCTCGATCGATCTGGGGCGTCAGATCTGGCCATCCTCCCAGGCCGGCCGGGACTTGGCCGGCAACGCTGAACACCGACCTACCCACAGACTTGGTGATCATCATGATCATCGAACCCGTTCTGTGCGATTCGCGCGATCTCGGACTGGAATAGGTTTCGCGGGAAGGACAGGTTGATCCCTCACTCGAGAACAGGTGGCTTCGCAGGATGTGCTGGAGTTGCGACGGATGGATCATGCCTGGGCGCATCCGAAAAAAAAACGATTTCAGTGGTCAGCCTGTCGTTGACGGACAATGATTTCGCAACGTTGCTCGTCTGTTGAACGAGGTGCACATGACGAGTTCTCCATGGTGCGCTGACCCCTGCCGAGGTCCGGTGTTCCGCGCGTGCAGGAACCTCATTAAGAGGGATGAGAAATGACCAGGATTGTGCCGACGGGGTGTTTCAGGTTCATCGCGTTTGCATCGATCATGATGGGGGCGGCCTCGGGCGCTCAGGCCGGGATTCTCAACGGCCATGGATCAGCCCATAACGGCGTCACCGGCAGTGTTCCGTTCAACAACGGCGTTGGGCTCAGTGGTACGATCGACTACGCTGTCTTCACGGCCAACGCTTTCAACGCCAACTTCGGCGGTCTTGGCTACGTGCCGGGCGATGTCCTGGTTTACACGTACCAGGTCTCCGTGACCGGCAGTCTTGGCGTCAGCGCTGAGATCGTGGGGGTCTCGAATCCCGCCAATACGATCGGCACGTTCGATATCGGGGATGTCAATGCCTCGTCGGCTTCTTTCACGCCGAATGCTCGTTGGTTGTTCTCGCCGGAAATCCCGACAGGCATGACCTCCTGGGGTCTGGCTTTCTCCTCGCTGAGCCTTCCGATCGTTGGTGCAGCATTGACGATTGATGGTGGAACTCAGGCTCTTGTGGCTGGAGTGCCAACCCCAGGCCCGGTGCCCCTTCCGGAGCCCGGGTCGGTGTTGCTGGTGGCCTGCGGCCTGGCGGCGTGCCGTTTGCGGCGAACCGGGCGCCGATGACGAGTTCATTTTCACCGCGGCGGTCGATGCTATCGCGTATCCGTCGGTTGCGCGGAGGATGAGGCATCGCAAAGTTTGATAGGAGAGAGAGATGGTCCTTTTACGCATTTATCATGTTCAGTTGGCGCTGTTTCTTATTCTCGGCTCGGCCGCAACGCTGGGCCCGTCGCACGCAATCGCCGGGCCGTTGGCGACGACCAACTTCGCATTAAATGACGGCTTCGGGCCTGACGCCGGCCGCTGGCATGGTGCCGTCTCGATCGTAGGTGCTGCGTTTGGAGACACCGTTATCGCCGACGTCGACTGGGCGGCATTTGAGCATGGGGATTT
This sequence comes from Phycisphaerae bacterium, assembly GCA_030372985.1. Taxonomy (GTDB): domain Bacteria; phylum Planctomycetota; class Phycisphaerae; order UBA1845; family PWPN01; genus JAUCQB01. The sequence continues at coordinate 4,468 of JAUCQB010000261.1, read as the reverse complement.
CCAGCTCTATCTGAACAGCCAGGGCATCGCCCAAGCAGATCCGTCAGCCGCCGGGGAAGTGGTCTATGTGTATCAGATTTCCTCTGTCACATCCGCATCGCCCGGCATCGACACCCTCACCGTCGGCGTCGATCCAGGTGACGGCCGCGGTACGGTCTCGGCTCCGAGCTTTGTTCCGACGGGACTGCCTATATCGAAATCGCCCACAGGCGGTGGCGACAACACGACCTCGATGGCGTGGTTCTTTGACGGCAGTGAGCTTCTTGTCAACGACGTCAGCGACCTGCTGGTGTTCACAAGTCCATTCTTGCCGGAATTTGACTTCCTGCAGGTCAACTCAGGCCTGGCCGGCCCTGCTGTTTCGCCACTGGTTGCCAGCATCGGAGATAGACCCGTCCCGGAACCGTCGTCATTGGTACTGGGGCTTCTCGCCTCCCTCGGGTTGTTCTCTCGAGCACGGAAGTATCGCTGACGATCAATGATGTTCCTCTTTGCTCGCGCCCGTCCCCGTTTTTGATCTGGTCATGATGCGTCGCGGACATGTCGCGCGGGTCGGCGCAAGGCCAGAACACTCATCAGGCCCACGCCGAACACCAGCAACCCACCCGGCTCAGGAACGACGGCGACCTGGAATCCGTTGAGCAGGGTCGCGGTCTGGGTACCACTGTAGCTGTTCGGATCGGCCCAACCGTATACGGTCACGACTCCGCCCGCATCGGCCATGGACTGGAAGGTGGCCGAATGCGCATAGGGATCAGCGGAATCCGGGCCCGATGTCGAAGCGCGACCGAGCGTCGGAATCGGATTGTTGACGCCGCCGACTGCGGGCTGATACAGCGAACCCGGACCGAAATGGGCGTCCAGCCACGCGCCGGGACCGTCCAGGCCGCCGAGTGCCGCACGGTCCGTCCACGCCTGAAAGCTGTCGGCGCCCCCGTTGAACGACTCACGAGCGAATGCCGTCACCTCGTATTGCTGGTCCGGAGCGAGACCGGACAATGTTAGTTTGACAAAGTGTTGCCCGAATCCTTCGACGCCTCGCTGAGCGAACACGAAATCCTGGGTCAACTCGCCCAGCCCGCCGGCGTTCGCGCCGCGGTTGCGCGCGCCGAGAAACGAATTCGGCGCGACTCCAATGATGTTTGCCGTGATGCTCCCTTCCGACGTGGGAAACACCCTCGTCAGCCCTGCGGCGCCGCTGTTGCCCCAATCGATTGAGGGGTCCAGGAAGAGCCCTTCTGCCGCCTCCCATCCCAGGTAACCGGCCGCCGTGGGTCCTATCGACTGGCCCCCGCCGGCATTGTACCCGTTCATATCAACCGCAAGAAAAGGTGTGAACGCCGGGGCTGCCACGATCTGCGCGACAGGCACGAACGCACCTGCCACGACGAGGCAGGCGAAAAGCTTCAGCTTTAAGATACTTCCTGCCGCATCAGGACATCCAGTGCGCGCATTCTGTTCCGTGGTCATTTCTTCGATTCCTTGTAGTGCCAGAGGTTTTCCAGATGACCTTCGCCCGGCTACGCCGCCGGGACGGGTTCACCTGTCGTAGACCCCCGGGTAACGCCTGCCCACCCTTGACATTGCGAGAAGGCGCCATGGTGCGTGATAAACAGATCGCTACCCAGGCATGATGACTGCGAGATCAACTGTGTATCCGGACTGCGAAACTCATCGTCTCCGCAGCACAAGTCCCAGGAGGGCCAGGCTACCCAACAAAGCCGTACCTGGCTCAGGGACGAGAGACCAGGCATCCGTAACGAGAGCCTGGCCAGGATCCACGTTGAAGACGCCGTCAAGCATCGAACCCCGAGCTCGCACAGTAACGGTGCCGACGGGCGCGGTCGCCGTGACCATGAATTGCTCGTAGTTCAAGCCGGCATTGGGCCCTCCCAGGCCGGCGGCCTCGAGGTCGAGCTGCGCGCTCGAAATCAAACCGCCGCCGCCGTTGAGAAAATCGAGCGCGAATATCGTATTTGCACCCGGGGTGACAAAGCCAGAATAGTTGTACTCCGCGCCCCACCAACCCGTGAGGGTATATTTCACCCCTGGCTTGCCCGGAACGTCTTGATAGATGTGGGCGTTAACCGAACCAGCCGTCGGATCCCAGGGGGGATTGCCCATCCATGCCTTGAAAAACAGACCCCATCCGCCGCCATCGACGTCTGCGAAGGCCTCGGAGGAAGCGGCATCATCAAAAGCGAGATTTGCCCCCCGGCTGGCGGCAAGCACCCATGGAGGATTCGGCGTGTTGCCGAGTTGGCCATTGGGGCCGATCGAATTCATCCCTGGATCGACCAATTCTTCGGCGAGACTCTGTCCAGAGGCCAGCAGGCCCAGGACCCCCAGCATAATCATCGTTGTCTTCATTAGAGCACCTCACAGTTAGTACTTAGTACACTAAAGACGCCACATTCAAGTCGATCGGTATGTGCCGTAGTGCGGGCTGTGCCCCGCAGCCCTCTCTCGTTCGAGGAAGTGGATCACACGCTCTGGAAGAAACCGACGCACATGATCGCCCTCTCCCTAAAACCGAGGCTTGTCGATTTGACCTTGCTCGGCTACGCCGTCTGGTCCAGCTCACCTATCGTAGACCCCTTGGGTAACGCCCGCCCACCCTTGACCAATACTCACCAGGAAACGTTACCCGGAGACGCGCCGTGGCTGTGTTCCGTTATTGCGCACAGCGCCGTCTTATTGCGCCACACGATTGCATGCCTTGCACAGGATTCGGCTTGTGGCCTGTCCAGCTCTTCCTCAGAGCCCTGTCCGCTGGGTCCAGGAAACCGCCGCCTTGGCCGGCGTGCCGACACCGATGACCTCGACCTCCTCGAACACAGCCGCCGGTCATCTCCGCCGCCGCGGGAATGCGCTCATGCAGACGGCCAGCATCAGCGCGGTTGCGGGCTCGGGAACAACATCGGCGAAGGTGTCGCCCCAGCGGATCTCGTCGATGGCCCCGGGGACGTGGCCGCTGCCCGAGAACGTGAACTGCGAGAAGGCCCCCTGGTGCGTGATGAACAGATCGCTGAGCGGCAGCGAGATCTGAGCCTGAGGGACGACCGGCTCGCCTGCAGCAACGACCGGGTCCAGATAAACGGAGACCACGTCGGGGTCGGTGGGATGAAATGCATACTTCATGACGACGAGGTGAACGCCGGCCAGGGCATTGAGATCCAGACCGCCACCGGAAACCGGCACGGTGGTGTCGCTGCTGGCGGTGGCCACTCTGAGCGATAAGGCGCCGACGCCGCTGAAGTGGTTCACGAACAGTGCCACGGCGGCAAACGCGTCGCCGATGCCGCCGTTCCAGAGTTCATGACCGCGGAGACCGAACTGCGCGGGATCATCCGTGCCCTGCGTGCCGAAATCGATCAGAAAGCTTTCATAGATCGTCCGGGCGTTGCCACTGCCCAGCCCCCCGGCAATGGGCCGGCCGCTGCGCCCGAAGGTGCAGCACTGAAACTGCATTGTCTCCTGCTGAATGCCACCCTGCCCGGCGGGAAACCCCGGATAGGAAAGCGAAGGCAGGGCCTTGACGACCTGCGCATCACCGCCGCTCTGGATCCAGGGACCGGAATAGAAAGCGGTGGGCCCGATGCTGGGATTCTGCCCGCCCATGACGTTAGTTCCGGCATCCTCGTCACCGAGGGCGTATTGGCCTTGAGCGGGATCGCTGCCGTACGCGAATGGGTCGTACGCCACCAGGTCGGCGTGAGCCACACCGCTCATGGTCAGCGTCGATCCCAACAGGAAGAGCGCCGTCCCCCGACGCGCCGTGAAAATGATCTGTTCAAATGCTCGCAACATAGCTCTCTCCTTTCGATAGAGTTGACAGGTAAGCTCAAGAACCTCCGTGACAAGGCTCGGGGGGTCCGCCCTTACCGGGTTGCCCTCAGCGCACTCGCCAAGATCACGTCTTTGCACACGCCGGCCGCGTCTGACCGCGGCCCGCGGAGGCGACAGAGGATCGTCGGTCATCGCCGACGGCGAACGAGTACGGCCGCACCGAGGAGGACCATCCCGAGGGCAGTCGACGGCTCCGGGACGAGCTCAAAATCGTCGACGACATACGCCTGTCCGCCGCCGGCCGGGTTGGGCATGCCGTCGATCATGGACACGCGAGCCCGAACGAAGGACGTACCGACAGGTGCAGTTGCCGTCACCGTGTACTGCTTGTAGTTGAAGGGTTCGCCATTAGGAGTGATCAGCCCGGCGGCCATCAGATCAAGCGTCGCCCCACTGATCAGCGTTCCGCCGCCGTTGAAGAACTCAATGGCGAATTCCGCACCTGCCAGGAAGTGTGCCTCAGCGCCCGCCCAGCCTTTCAAGATGTATTGTGTCCCAGGCGTGGCAGGGACGTCCTGGTACAGGTGCCCGGTAGCGGCGCCATTGGCGGCGCTTCCCGAGAAGGCCTTGAAGAACACACCGCCGTCGGGACCGTTAAAACCGTCGGGAAATGGAGGAT
>JAUCQB010000260.1 GCA_030372985.1 Phycisphaerae bacterium | reverse complement strand
ACACCGTTCGGAACTCGTCGGCAGCGTCAGATGTGTATAAGAGACAGCGTTGAATCGGCGGAACGTCAACAGCCTCGATTCTCATCCTGACCCCTGCATCTGGTCAACTCCCAATCGACCAAAATTCGACCGTTCGTCGGACGGCGATGGGATAGCTCGTCTCAACAAAATCGAGGCCTTCATGAACCGGAATTCCGAGCTGCTCCAGACTCGTGCATCACGACGTAGTGCACGCGGTCCCTCACTTGAAGTCCATATCAGCCTGCGCGTGTGCGTGCCGCAGACGTATCTGCCCCTGACTGAAATCGACGCAGAAGTATTCGATCCGCAAGTTCCCCGGCCGACAGGCATCACGCCCTTGATGAGCGAGGTTAGCGTCGCAGTGCAGATTTTTCCGTCAGCAAGAAGGCGACGTTCCAACTCCTGACATCGGGGCACTGACCCCTAGGGAATGTCTGAACAATCAGCCTTGAACCCTCGAATGCCGGGATTTTCTTGGCCGGCACCTAAATTCGAGATATTTCGTGCTGCTTTTGGCACCCTCAGGCGGGTTTCCCCGCCTTGCAGGCGCAACTATCCCACGACGGGCAACAAACGCTTGCGCGCCATCCACAGGTTGGACAGCGCGAACAGCGTGTACATCTGCGCGGCGTTCTTCGCCAAACCGCGGTAGCGCACCTTGATGTAGCCGAACTGCCGCTTCACCACGCGGAACGGATGCTCCACCTTGGCGCGAAGGCTGGCCTTGCGCCGCTCCCAGCGCTTGGCGTACTTGCGCTCGCGCTTGTTCTTCATCGCCCTCAGCTTCGACGGCTTCTCGGCGATCAGGAAGGCTGCTTCAACGTCCTGCAGCTCCTCACGCTTGTCGGCGCCGGTATAGCCACTGTCGCCGCAGATCGTGTCTTCCTTGCCGTGCAGCAGCTTGTGCACCTGCGTCACGTCGCCCACGTTTGCCGCCGTGCACTCCACGTGGTGCACCAGGCCGGATTCCTCGTCCACGCCAATGTGCGCCTTCATTCCGAAGTGCCACTGGTTGCCCTTCTTCGTCTGGTGCATCTCCGGGTCGCGCTCGCCATCCTGGTTCTTGGTCGAACTTGGCGCGGCAACGATCGTGGCGTCGACAATCGTGCCAGCCCGCAGGCTCTGGCCCTTGCGAGCCAAGTGCGCATTCACCCGCTCGAAGATCTTCTCGGCCAGGTTGTGGCTTTCCAATAGCCGGCGAAAATTGAGGATCGTGGTCTCGTCTGGGACGTTGTCGAGCCCGCCCAGTCGCGCAAAACGCCGCATCACCGGCGTGTCGTACAACGCCTCTTCCATGGCCGGATCGCTGAGCGCATACCACTGCTGCAGGAAGTGCACCCGCAGCATCGTGGCCAGCGAGTACGGTTGGCGGCCGGGGCGGCCCATCTTCGGGTAGTGCGGCTCGATCAGCGCCAGCAGCGCGGCCCAGGGCACGACTTTCTCCATCTCCGCCAGGAAGATCTCCCGGCGAGTGCGCTTGCGCTTGCCCATGCCTTCGGCGTCACCGAACGTCAGCTGCATCGATCGTCAATCCTGTCACGTTGCGCTATTGTCGCCGACATCGGGGGAGTTGTTCAGACCTTCCCTAGAGGACCGACGACGCTGGAAGGTGGAGCGTGAGTAAGGCTATTGCGACCAAAGACTATCCCGTATTTACGCGGGACATCCAGGGTGATCACGCCTTTGAAATATACATGACGAGGCTTGGCCTGCCGAAAAGGTCTCAAGCGATCGTGCAGGACATCCGTGTCTGT
>JAUCQB010000259.1 GCA_030372985.1 Phycisphaerae bacterium | reverse complement strand
CTCCTGGACCGGGGTGTTCTTCCTGGTGGTGGGCTATCTGATCAGCACGGGCGTGGGCGTGTGGGGCAACAACATCCCCGTGGCCTGGGCCTTCGACATCGTCGACTTCGTCTTCTGGATCGGGATCGGACACGCCGGCACGCTCGTCTCCGCCATTCTGTTCCTCTTCCGCCAGAAATGGCGCACGAGCATCAACCGGGCCGCCGAGGCCATGACGATCTTCGCCGTGATCTGCGCGGGACTGTTCCCGGCGATCCACATCGGGCGGATCTGGGTCGAATACTGGCTCCTCCCCTATCCGAACCAGATGTCCATGTGGCCCAACTTCCGCAGCCCGCTCTTGTGGGACGTGGTGGCCGTAAGCACCTACGCCACGGTCTCGCTGTTGTTCTGGTACCTGGGGATGATCCCCGACCTGGCCACGCTCCGCGACCGGGCCACGACCCGCCTGCGGTTCTTCCTCTACGGGCTTTTCGCCCTGGGCTGGCGGGGCTCGGCCCGGCAGTGGCACCGCTACGAGCGGGCCTACCTGCTGTTGGCGGCGTTGTCGACGCCCCTGGTCGTCTCCGTGCACTCGGTGGTGAGCTGCGACTTTGCCGTCTCCCAGCTCCCCGGGTGGCACGGCACCATCTTTCCGCCCTACTTCGTGGCCGGGGCGATCTTCAGCGGGTTCGCCATGGTGGTCACGCTCATGGTTCCTGCGCGGGCCTTCTTCGGCCTGAAGGACCTGATCACCGTGCGCCACCTGGAGAACATGAACAAGTTCATCCTCGCCACGAGCTGCATCGTGGGCTACGCCTACGCCGTGGAGTTCTTCTGCGCGTGGTACAGCGGCAACCAGTACGAGCTGTTCGCATTCTTGAACCGGGCCGCGGGGCCCTACGCCTGGGCCTACTGGCTGATGGTGTTCTGCAACGTCGTGGCCCCCCAGTTGTTCTGGCTGAAGAAATGGCGCACCTCGCCGTGGCGCATGGTGCTCGTGGCCGTGCTGGTCAACGTCGGCATGTGGTTCGAGCGGTTCGTGATCATCGTCACCAGCCTGCACCGCGACTACCTGCCGAGCAGTTGGGACTACTTCAAGCCGACGTGGGTGGATCTGGGCCTCCTGGCGGGCAGTTTCGGCCTGTTCCTGACGCTGGTGCTGCTGTTCTGCCGTTTCCTGCCGACGATTTCGATCGCCGAGGTGAAGGCGGTTCTGCCCGGGTCGCAGCCGTCGCACGGAGGTGGCCATGGCTGATCCTGCCACCAGAATCGTGGGGCTGGTCGCATTGTATGACAGCGCCGACGAACTGATTCGGGCGGCGGAGAAGGTCCGCGATGCGGGCTACCGCAAGTGGGACTGCCACACGCCGTACCCCGTGCACGGGCTCGATGACGCCATGGGTTTGAAGGCCTCTCCGGTGCCGTATTTCACCCTTGGCGCCGGGTTTGTCGGCGTGGCTGTCGGCCTGTTGCTGACCGGCGGGCTGAATACGCTTCATTATCCCATTTATATTGGCGGCAAGGCGCTGTTCAGTTGGCAGGCGTACGTGCCCATCTACTTCGAGATGTTCGTGCTGCTGGCGGCTCTGGCGACGATGGGGGCGATGCTCTTTTTGTGCGGGCTCGGCCGCTGGCATTCGCCGCTGCACGATTCGGGCGTCATGGAGCTGGTCACGACCGACCGGTTTGCCATTGTGCTTGATTCCACGGATGCCAAGTACAGGGAGGCGGATGCGCGGGCGCTGTTGGCGGCGACCGGGAGCCGGGACATCCGGCCGCTGGCGGAGCAGGAAGACGACGGGGAGATCATATGAGCAGCGGCTGGAAGAACACGCTGAGCAACTGGCTTCCCCGGTGGTCGCCGGGGATGTACCGGTTTACGCTGGGGACGATGGTCGCGCTGGCGTTTGTGGTGCCGCTGACGCTCGTGGCCCTGCCGTTCATTGAGTTTCTGAACGGGATGGCCGCCCAGCCCAAGGCCAGGCCGCAGATGACCTACGGCCGCGTCTTTGGCCAGGAGCTGCATACCCTCAGAGCGTCTCCGGCGGGAACGATATCGCGAGATCAGCGGCCGGTACTGTTCGAGACGGGGGGCAACACGGTGGAGGATGCCGTGTCGATCGGGGCGAAGGTCGCCAACCCGATTCCTGTGACGATGGAGGCGCTTCGCCGGGGCCAGAACCGGTACGACATCTACTGCATCACCTGCCACGGACGCAACGGCGAGGGTAACGGTCCGGTCGTCGGCCCGAATCGGTTCCCCGCGCCGCCCTCGCTGCATACCGACCAGGCCCGGCGGTATGCCGACGGGACGATCTGTTACATCATCACCAAGGGCGCCGGCAAGATGCCCGCGTATGCGGAGCAGATCGAGCCGGAGGATCGCTGGAAGGTCGTGCATTACGTCCGTGCGTTGCAGCGGGCGCGGAACCCCAAACCCGAGGACTACCAGCCGTGAGTACCGCCCGACCGAGCACGACCACAGGCGCAGGGTTGGGCCCCAGATCCAGCCCGGGACTGGATCGGACCGCCATGGCGCTCGTTGCGGCAGGCGCGGTGCTGAGCGTGGCTACGCTGCTGACCGGGCAGGGCGCCGTGCGTTTCGGCTTCGCCTGGCTGTGGGCTTTCACCTTTGTGTGGGGCATCGTGCTGGGCAGTCTGTGTTTTGTGGGCATGCAGCACCTGACGCATTCGATCTGGTCGGTAGTCGTTCGACGGGTGGCCGAGATGCTGGCCTCGCCGATGTGGCTGACGGGCGTGCTCTTCCTGCCGGTTCTTCTGTTGGGCTGCCTGTCGAACCGGTTCGGGCTCTATCCGTGGCTCGACAGGGCGCTGGTCGAGCAGGATCATCTCCTGCATGCCAAGCGAGCCTATCTGAACGCGCCGTTCTTTGCCGTTCGGGCAGTTGTATTCTTCGGATTGTGGATGGCATTCGCGGCGTTTTTCGTGCGTTCATCGCTGCGGACTGATGTGGGCGAGGGCGTCGAAAGGACTCTGGCCATGCGAAAGTGGTCGGTTCCCTTCATGCTGATCTTCGCGATCACCGCCACGTTTGCGGGTGTGGACTGGATCATGAGCCTCGAACCGAAGTGGTTCAGCACGATCTTCGGCGTTTACATCTTCTCGGGCATTTTCGTTGCCGCTCTTGCAGCGATCACGCTGCTGACGCTGTGGTTGGAGCGATCCGGGCGCTTCGGCGAAGGCTTCCTGACGCGGGATCACCTGTACAACCTCGGGGCGCTGCAGTTTGCGTTCACCTGTTTCTGGGCCTATATCGCCTTCAGCCAGTACATGCTGATCTGGTATGGCAACATGCCAGAGGAGAGCTTCTACCTGTATGATCGTCTGACGGGCGGATGGCTGGGCGTGAGCATCGCCCTGGCGGTCGTGCGGTTTGTCGTTCCGTTCCTGGCGCTGCTGTCCCGCCGAGCCAAGATGAACCGAACGATGCTCTGGTGGGTGTCTATAATTGTCCTGGCGGGGCAGTTGCTGGATCTGTACTGGCTGATCATGCCGGCGGCTGATCGCGCGGCGCCGGTGCTGGGTTGGCAGGAAGCCGGTCCGCTGCTGCTGTGTTGCGGCTTGTTGTTGTGGTGTATGGGACGGTTCCTGAAGCGGCATCCGCCGGTGGCGGTGGGTGACCCGCTGCTGGAGCAATCGAGGCAGTTCAGGTTATGAACAGGCAGCGATTGAACGGCGATCTTATGCTCCTCATCGTCCTGGCGGCGTCGTTGGCCTGTCTGGGAGGTGGGCCGGGTGCCCTTGGCCAGGAGCCGCCAGGGGCGCAAACCAGAATCGGGATCGACGAACGTCTGGGCGCGACCTTGCCGCTGGACGACCTGGAATTCAACGACGAGGAGGGCAAGCCGATCAAGCTGCGCGAGCTGTTCGACCGGCCGGTTGCCCTGACGCATGTGTATTACCGCTGTCCGGGCATCTGCACGCCGCTGCTGCTGGAGCTTGCCCATGCGGTCGGCCAGTGCGACCTGAAGCCGGGCGAGGACTACCGGCTGGTGACCATCAGCTTCGACCCCGCCGAGGGCAGCGAACTGGCGAAGAACAAGAAGAATAACCTGCTCGCCGAGATCAAGAACCGTGAGGTTCCGCGGGATGCGTGGAGGTTTCTCGTCGGGGATGCCGAGAACATCCGCCGCGTGACCGAGCTGACGGGCTTCCGATATGCTCGCGACCGGAACCAGGTGGATTACGTTCACACGGCCACGGTGATTCTGCTGTCTCGCGAGGGTACGATCGTGCGGTACCTGAACGGCGTCACGGTCAACCCCGTCGAGCTGAAAATGGCCATCCTGGACGCCCGCGAGGGGCGGCCGAGGTCCTTCATGAGCCGAATCGGTGAGTTGTGCTACGGCTACGATCCGGCCAAGGGCAGCTACGTGCTGAAGGTCAACCGGATCATCCTGGCGGTCATGGGGGTTCTGCTGGTCGGTTTCCTGGCCTATCTGGTCCGAAAAGGAAAGAATCGAAAGGCGTTTGGCCAGCCGCCGGCGGGAGGTGCCTCGTGACCAGTATCCCGGTCAGTCCCGTTTATGCCCCGGCCAACTATCTCGACGCGCGGCGGGGCATCTGGTCCTGGCTGACCACGACCGACCACAAGCGGATCGGCATTCTGTATTTCATTTCGATGCTGATCTTCTTCCTGTTCGGCGCGGCCCTGGCAGTGACCTTCCGGCTCGAGCTGTTCAGCCCGGGCATGCAGTTGTTCTCGACCGACGTCTACAACCGCCTGCTGACGCTGCACGGCGTCACGATGATCTTCCTGTTCATCATCCCGGGCATTCCGGCCATCTTCGGCAACTTCTTCCTGCCGATCATGCTGGGGGCCCATGACGTGGCTTTTCCGCGGCTGAATCTCGCGTCGTGGTACTGCTTCGTCATCGGCGGCGTGCTGGCCCTGTTTGCGGTATTGGCCGGGGGAGTGGACACGGGCTGGACGTTCTACGTTCCCTACAGCATCAAGACGCAGGCGAACATCCTCTATCCGATGTCCGCGGCCTTCGTGCTCGGGTGGTCGTCGATCCTTACCGGGCTGAACTTCATCACCACCGTCCACACGCTGCGGGCCCGCGAGATCACCTGGTTCAAGATGCCGCTGTTCATCTGGTCGCTCTATGCCACGAGCTGGGTGCAGTTGCTGGCGACGCCGATCGTGGGCATCACCCTGGTGATGGTTCTGCTCGAGCGGTTCACCGGCGTGGCCCTGTTTGACCCCGAGCGAGGCGGCGATCCGATTCTCTACCAGCACATGTTTTGGATCTACTCGCACCCGGCGGTCTACATCATGATCCTGCCGGCCATGGGCGTGGTGTCGGAGATCATCCCCACCTTCTCACGGAAGACCATTTTCGGCTACAAGTTCATCGCTTTCTCGTCGGTTGCCATCGCTTCGATCGGCTCGCTGGTCTGGGCGCACCACATGTTTACCGCGGGTATGGCCGACATTGCAAGAATCGTGTTTTCGTTCCTGACCTTCCTGGTGGCGGTGCCCAGCGCGATCAAGGTGTTTAACTGGCTGGCAACGATGTACAAGGGCTCGATCTACCTCGGCCCGCCGATGGTCTGGACGCTGATGTTCATTGTGTTGTTCAGCATTGGCGGCCTGACCGGCCTGATCAATGGGGCCTTGTCGCTCAACGTCCACATCCACGACACGTCGTTTGTCGTCGCCCATTTCCATTACACGATGTTTGGCGGGGCGGCGGTGATCTTCTTTGCGGCGATGCACTACTGGTGGCCGAAGATGTTCGGGCGTCTGTACGATCATGGCAGAGCGCATCTGGCGGCGGGGCTTTTCTTTGTCGGCTTCAACATGACCTACTTCCCGCTGTTCATCGCCGGCATCATGGGCATGCCCCGACGCTACGCGGACTACTTGCCCGAGTACGTCGTCTATCATCGCCTCTCGACGATCGGCTCGTGGATCATGGTTTCGGCCATTCTTCTGATGTTCGGCAACCTGATCTACTCGCTCTGGAAGGGGCGCCGTGCGGCAGTCAATCCGTGGGGCGGTGCGACGCTGGAGTGGCAGGTGCCGACGCCGCCGCCGGTCGAGAATTTCGTGGGAAGACCGGACTTGAGCCGCGGGCCGTATGAGTACCCGGCCGAGGTCGAGCGATGAGCGAGCATGCAGCCGACAACGCCCGCGACACTCCTGCCGAGCACGACAACCCGATGGCGGCCAAGCTCGGGATGTGGATGTTCCTTTTTACCGAGGTGCTGCTGTTCGGGACGGTATTCATCGGATATGCCGTCTATCAGCATCAGTATCACCGCGATTTTCAGTCCACCTCGCACGAACTGAACAAGCTGATCGGGGCGGCCAACACCGTGGTTCTGCTGACCAGCAGCATGACCATGGCCCTGGCCATCGCGGCTCTGGAACGCGGCCGCAAGAAGCGGGCGATCGGGTTGATGACCCTGACCGTGCTGTGCGCCCTGGCGTTCATGATCGTGAAAGCCTTCGAGTGGGGGCACAAGTTCGAGCACGGCATCTATCCCACGTCGGAGGTCATGCGGGCGAGGGCGGTCGGCGAACAGGTGTTTTACGGTCTGTATTTCACCATGACCGGCCTGCACGCGTTCCACGTGGTGATCGGGGCGGCGGTTATCCTGGTGGCCATGCGTCTGGTGGCCCGAGAGCGGGTACGCCGCGACCGCATCGCGTTTCTTGAAAACGCCGGGCTCTATTGGCACCTGGTGGACGTGATCTGGATCTTCCTGTTTCCGTTGTTCTACCTGATCGGGTGAGGCGAGACGAATGGCGGCGCAGCCTACGGAACAAGAGCACCCCCTGGTTCCCCAGAGCCTCTACGTGAAGATCTGGGGCATTCTGCTGGTGATGACGGCGGTCACTGTTTCGGTGTCCTACGTGGACATGAAGAACGTCAAGGTTCTGACCGCCATGCTCATCGCGGCGGTGAAATCAGCCCTGGTGATTCTCTACTTCATGCATATCCGGTTTGAAAAGCCGGTGTTCGCGGTTTTCGTGGTGATTGTGCTGGGGGCGTATGCGGTGACGATCGCGTTGACTTTCACGGACTATCTCTACAGGTGACCGGGCATGCCGGGAGCTTCGGATATCACGCGTGATCTTGACCGGGCCTTCTGGTGGATAGGCGGGGTCTGTATTGTCCTGCTGGCCGGGATCACCGTCGCGATGCTGATTCTGGTCTTCAAGTATCGCCGCAGCCGCGTGACCACCACCTCGCAGGTCGAAGGCCACCGGCTGCTCGAGGCGGTGTGGATTGTCATCCCGACGGCAATCGTGTTGTGGATGTTCTACGTCGGCTACAAGGGCTTCGGGCTGATTCGCACGATGCCGTCCGAGGCGATGGTGGTCCAGGTGACCGGCAAGCAGTGGGCGTGGACGTTCCACTATCCCGAGGAGGGGGTCGATTCCGATCGGATGGTCGTGCCGGTCGGGACCGCCGTGCGGTGCGAGCTGGCTGCTCCGCCCGAGGACGTCATCCACAGCTTCTACATTCCCGACTTCCGTGTGAAGGAGGATGTTCTGCCGGGCCGGTCGACGGAGCTGTGGTTCAGGGCCGACCGCGAGGGGACGTACAACATCTTCTGCGCCGAGTTCTGCGGAAAAGACCATGCCAAGATGATCACCACGCTCAAGGTCGTGCCGGAGGCGGAGTACCGCGAGTGGCTCAGGGCCGAGGTCGCCAAGAAATACGAGCCGCTGGTCTTTGAGGCGTTCGTGGACGCCAACCATCCGAAGTTCAGGGAGCTGAGCATTGACGGTCCGGCACTGTACGCGACATTCTGCGCCTCGTGCCACGGCGCGGCCGGGGACGGCAGCGGACTGCCGAACGAGGCCCGCGACTTCCGGCAGCCGAGCGGGTGGAAGCTGGGTCCGAAAGTCGTCGATGTATACCGCACCCTCTCGCTCGGCGTCGAAGGCACGCGGATGCGGGCGTATCCCAACTTCTCACCGTGGGAGAAGGTCGCCGTCGCTCAGCATGTGCGTTCGTTTCTGGGTGAGCAGGCGCCTGCGGATTCGCGACAGGACTACGACGGTCTGGTGCAGGAATACGGTCTGGACAAGATCCAGAAGCCCAAGGAGGCGATCCCGGTTGAGCGGGCGATGGAGCTGCTCGTGCAGGAAGCGGGCGCAGCCACCAGGCCCGCCGGCACCACACGTCCTCACGGTGGGTGAAGGTATGTCCTTGTCCAAATGGGTCAGCGTTTTCCTTGATCTCGGCAAGTTCCGGACCACCGTGGCCGTGACGCTGACGACCGGCCTGGGATATTTCATGGCCAGGCGGGGTGTGGGTGTCGAGATCTGGAAGCCGTTGCTCGGGACGCTGCTTCTGGCTGCGGGGGCGTCGGCTCTCAACCAATGCCAGGAAGTGGCCCTTGACAGCCGGATGGAACGGACGCGCCGCCGGCCGATACCTGCCGGCCATATCGACCGGACCACGGCCGTGTTTCTGGCGGCCCTGACGCTGCTGGGCGGGCTGTACGTGCTCACATCGATCGGGACCCACGCGGTGCAACTGCTGGTGCTGTCTGTGCTGGCGGTGGCCTGGTACAACGGCCTGTATACCTATCTCAAGCGGGTGACGGCTTTTGCGGTGGTACCGGGGGCTGTGATCGGGGCCATTCCACCGGTTATCGGCTTTGTGGCCGCCGGGGGCGACGTTTCTGATCCCGTGATTCTCCTGGTGGCCGGCTTTCTGTTCATCTGGCAGGTCCCCCATTTCTGGCTGCTGATGCTTCTGCTCGAGGACCAGTACGTCCGGGCCGGTCTGCCGACGCTGGGCCGGTCTTTCTCTCGCCCTCAGCTTCACCGGGTGACGTTCATGTGGGTCCTGGCGGCGGCCGTCAGCGGCATGGCGTTTCCGGCCGTGATGCGCGGGCAGATGCGGCTGCCGTGGAACGTGGTGATCGTGCTCGCCTCATGCTGGCTGGTGACTGTGGCGATGTCGGTGCTGTTGGGCGGACGGGCGGCGCAGCTTCGCGCCGGGGCGCAGACAGCCGGTGGTGCCCCGGTCCCGGACAGGTCCGTGTTTCGGAAGGCTTTCGTACGGATCAACATCTTCGCGTTAGTCTTCGTGGTCAGCCTGTCGCTGAATGTCCTCGGATTGAGCTTCTGAGGGGCGGGGGCGTCGGGGGTCGCTCACTGGACGCCGGTCGGAGGGCTTTCCGAACACCGTGCCCACGGTGATCGCCTCGCAGCGGGTGCACTCCAGGCAGCGAATGCACTCGCTGTTGTTGACGTCGACGGCCGGGAGCACGTCGTAGCGGCACATCTTCTCGCACGCCCCGCACTCGCGGCAGCCCTCGCGATTGAAACGCAGCGTCAGAATCGAGGCCTTGTTGAACAGGCTGAAGATCGCGCCCAGCGGACAGAGAATGGTGCACCACGGGCGGAGAATGAAGAACATCGCCAGCAGCACGACGCCCAGAATGACCAGTTTCTGAATGCTGGGCAGTATCAGCACGGCCGCATCCGACGACGCATCATCGGGGCTGTCGGCATCCTCTGACGGCACATCTTCAAGCTCATCGTTGTCGTCTGTTTCGTCATCCTTCGCCGAGGCCTGTTGCCGCTGCATGGCGGAGGCGGACTGTAGCGTATTGGGCAAAGCGCCTTCCAGGGCTCCGGCCGGGCAGAGACGGCAGAAAAAGAGCGGGTGCTCGGTTCCGTAGAGGTAGGGCACGATCAGGACCAGGGCGATCAGCACGGCATATCGCGGGTAACCGGCCCATGTCGGCAGCTTCAGCTTGGGGGTGGGTACGCGGCCGATCAGGTCCTGCAGGAACCCGAACGGGCAGGCCCAGCCGCAGACCGCGCTTCCCAGCAGCGATCCGACCACCACCAGCGTCCCGATCGCCAGGAACGGAATCAGGTGCAGGGCGCTGAAGTTGGCCAGGATGCCGATCGGGCAGGCAAACAGCGACAGCGGGCAGGAATAGCAGTGAAAGACCGGCCCGCAGACATTGTGCAGGCGCAGGGCCATGGGGTCGAGGAACAGCAGCAGGAAGAGCGACTGCACCCAGAACCTGCGGCGGACCAGCCAACCGGTTTTTGATCGCCGTTTCTGTTCGGCCATGGCCACCATGACCCCTTGTTACTTCACTCAGGTCGGGCAGCCGGAGGGCGGCGCGCCGCTGTAGGTTCGTTTGAGTTTACCGTCTTCGGTGAGGATGACACCGCCACGCGTGGCCTCCAGGACCAGTTTGGCCTCGCGCTCGGTGACGTACTTCACATGGATGATCGCCTGCTGGGGCGGCCGGGGCGGCGGTTTGATGAACGGGGGCGGGGCGCCGCCGGGGCCGGGGCGGATGAACGGCGGCAGCGGAGGTTCGGGCGGCAGCGGCGGCGGGGCCACCTTCTCTTCGTAAGAAACCTGGTGCTGGCTGAACGCGGCCCCGTAGACCAGCAGCGAGACTCCCGCGAGTCCCAGCAGGATCGTCAGTCCGCGTCGGATGATCATGCGTTTCACCCCGTTGCCATCCCGGAAGGCGGATCTGAAACCTCACATCGCGGATCCGGGATTCCACCCCCTTTACGTACCGGCCAGTGAGGTCTTTATTAGGCTGATGCTAGCCGCTCTCGCCGAACGGGTCAATTCCGCCCAAAGCCGATCGCATGAACCAAGGAACTCGAACATACTTGTGGGACCGGCTCCCAGCCGGTCAAGGACGGGCTGGAAGCCCATTTCACACCGTAAAGGACTCTGCGGTCCCGTAGTGGACCAACAGACCAATAGACCAACAGACTATTCGCTCTCCCCCGATGCCGGCCGCCTGTCCCTCACTCCCGGCAGCCGCTCTTGCAGATTCAGCACTCGGTATCGCCGGCAAATCTCGACCACGCGGTCCAGAGGGATGGCTTCGCGACGGTGGCCGTCAGTGCCGGTCACCGATGTGGCCTGGAACATGGAGTTGTACACGGCCTCTTCGGTTGCTTCGACGGTCGCCAGGAACAGCGGGTTCATCGCACGGCGGGCGACGGTGGCGACGGGCGGATCGAGCACACGATCGTGGTCGGTGATGCGGTAGGCGGTCGAGAACGCAATGACGTAGTCGCCCGATCCGTTCTGCATCACCGAGCCGGTCCGGCCCAGGCCGAGCACGGCACGCTTGGCCAGGCGTTCGAGGGCATGCGGCGAGAGTGGGGCGTTGGTGGCGACCACGATCATGCATGATCCGTCGCCGCTGGGGGCGGTCGTATACTCGCTCATGGAAAAGTCGCCGAGTTCGCGCCCCACGGGAGCCCCGTTGATGGTGAGGACGCCGCCGTAGTTGGACTGCACGAGAACGCCGACGGTGTAGCCGCCGAGATCGTGCGGGATCCGGCGTGACGAGGTGCCAATCCCGCCCTTCAAGCCGAAGCACGAGGTGCCCGTGCCGGCCCCGACGCTGCCTTCGGCGACCGGGCCCGACGCGGCCGCCGCGATCGCGGACAGGGTGTCCTCCGGGGTTACGTGCATGCCGCGGATGTCGTTCAGGTAGCCGTCGTACGTCTCGCCGACGACCGCGTTCACCGAACCGACGGTCTCGTTGCCCGGCTGCGCGAGCGTGTGACGAATCAGCCCCTGCATGCACGCTGCGATGCTGAGCGTGTTGGTCAAGGCGATGGGGGTATCGAGCGTTCCCAACTCGGCGATCTGGGTCGAGCCGGCGAGTTTCCCGAAGGCGTTGCCGCAATACACGGCCGCCGGCACCTTCTCACGATAGAGATTGCCATCGTGCGGGACGATGACGGTCACACCAGTTCGGATCGAGTCGCCTCGCCAGATGGTCTGATGTCCAACCTTCACTCCGGGCACATCGGTGATCGCGTTCCACTGGCCCGTCGGCAGAATCCCGACCTGGATGCCCAACTCCCGGCAGCGAGCGCGCTTCTCGGCCTGCCCGACCTCGCCTGTCCGTGCCGCCGGAGCAGTCTGCTGTGCGACCACCGGCGGGCCCGAAGGCAACTGGGCCACAACCGGCGATCCCGAAAGCAACACCACCCAGACAATGCCTGCAACCATGCACTTCACCGTTGGCTCATCCTTTCTGGTCGGGCGCGCGGGTGCCCCACCTTGTCTCAAGGTGGGGAAGCGACGATCGGCTCGCGCCGGGACACGCTTTCCACCGCGCCTGGCCGCTGCAATTGATAATCCATCTTCACGCCTTGCACAAGCCGACTTGCGTTCCAGCTCGCAGTGTAGATGATGAGAACGTCGGCCCGCGTGTGAGGCGAGGGTTCGTCGGGATCAGACCATGAATTGTTCTTCCTGCAAACGCGATCTCGGCGACTTCAGCAGCCGTGCCGCTGTCATCTCCGTCGAACGGTTGGGCGACGAGTACACTGAGTCGTATTTCTACTGTGACCGATGCGAGTGTTGGACGGTGGAACTGTACATTGATCGTTTCCTGGGCGAGGAAACCAGTCGTGTCGACGGTCCGATGGCCAAGGACAAGGGGGACAAATTGGTCGAACTCATACGCCAGTGTCCCGACCCGACTGACAAGCACTGCAAGTGCAAGATACACCAGACTTGGTAGGGGGGTGCTCTGCATGCCATCGAGCGGCGATAGGATGCAGCAGGGACTACGGACCTCTACCCGGCCAGATCTGATCAGTGCTCACCCATCTGCCACGGGTCTTACGAAAGGGGGCCTCACAAGTGTGGTACGCGCTTGCCATCTCAGCGGCCGCCGTCATCTGCCTCTGTTCCTGTGCCGCCGAATCATCGGGTCGGTCGTTCGAGCGGTACGTGTTGACGTATGACTCGCCGGTCGATCCGTCACTGCAGGGGAACGTCGAGCAGATCGATACCAGGCTGCGCGAGCGGTTCAGCATGACCACCGAGCAGACCGCCGTTGGCGTGCTGGACCTCACGACAGGGCGGCTGGCGATGATCCACCCCGATCGGATCGAATACGCCGCCAGCGTGCCGAAGATCGGGATTCTGCTGGCCTATTTCCAGTTGCACCCTGAGGCGGCGAGCGACCTCGACCCGGTCACCCGGCACGAATTGGGCCTCATGGTCAAGGCCAGCAGCAACGAGATGGCCGCCAAATACTCGCGACAACTCGGCCTGAAGCCCATCCAGCGTGTGCTCAACGAATACGGTTTCTACGACGAGACTCACGGCGGCGGCATCTGGGTGGGCAAGCACTACGGCCGGGGCGACGAACGGTATCCGGATCCCGTCGGCGATCACTCCCACGCCGCCACCGTTCGCCAACTGCTCCGCTACTTCTTGCTCCTCGAACAGGGCAAGCTCATCTCACCCCAGGCGTCCCGAACGATGCGCGAGGTATTCGTTTCACCGCAGATCCCGCACGACAGCATCAAATTCATCAAGGGCCTTGCCGACCGCGACGTTCAGATCATTCGAAAGTGGGGCTCATGGGAAGACTGGTACCATGACGCGGCCGTGATCACGGGCCCGCAACGCCACTACATCCTGGTTGCCCTCACCCGCCACCCTAAGGGCGACGATTACTTGGTCGAATTGGCCAAAGCCGTCGACGATCTGATGCACCGGCGCTAGGGCATTCCAGCCGTTCGGCGGCGCGCGCACCGCCCGACAAAGTTCGGTAGGGCGTGCTCCGCACGCCGCCTCGCTTGTCCCGAGCGACGCCGACGGGCTGACCGTCTCTCTCCCCCTTCGCAAGGGGGAGCCGGAGGGGGTCATCCTTACACCTCAGCTTGCCTCGGAACACCTCCCGCGTCGTCCCGCACACGCCCTCACTTTTCTTGCTGCCCCCGCCGGCCTTCTCCGGGCCCTCCGTGTCCCCGTGTTGAAATCACCGAAAGCTTCTCAACCACGGATCACACGGATCTCACAAATCTGGCAAGGCGACGCCGACAAATCAGTCACTCGCTGATCGAACCCGTTCCTCTCTGCGGTTCTCAACAATCAGTGATGTCCCCTTTACGCTCGCAGTGATGTCCCCTTTACGCTCGTCCCGAGTCGGGCCGACGCCCTCGTCGGCCATTCCGACTCGAAAAGCAGCTGCCCGCAGATCACGCAGATTGACGCAAATGCTGACCACCGGATGGTGGAAGTCAGAATCGATGCCGGGGCCCATCATCGCGAGATTCCCCTGACACGTCCTCCGCTTCCGCAATTGGCTTCGTCCTGCTCCGTCATCATCCTCTTCTCTGCAATCTGCGTCCATCTGGTTGATCTGCGGGCACCTCTGTCTTTTGCCAAGGGCAACCTCACTCATGCTCCCTCCATTTCACGAGTTGCCCGGCTCTTGCGCCCGCTGTCAACAATCAGTGATGTCCCCTTTCCTGCCCCCGGGGTGCGGTGCTGCGGGCGAATTTGGGTTCGTTTCGCGGTTTATGGGGGTGAGAGGGAGGGGGAGGAGTAATCTGTAAGGTGTTCTCGCAGAACGCTTTACAACCCTCTGCCGGGTTTCGAATTTGGGTTCGTTTGGCGCAAACGACTGGTCGGTCATCAGTCGTCAGGTTTCAGTCGGACGGGTCCGCAGACGGCCCGCCTGTGCTGACTGACCACCGCGAACCGATCACTGCGCACTTCCATTGGTTGTCAAAGAGCCGGGGACAGCGGGCGGCCCGGTCTGGGCAGAGGATCTCCGCTGGTCCCGTTGGAGATATAACACGGCATCGTGTTCGGCAGGAGGCGGCGGGGGCGGAACGGGGGGTAGGAAAAGGATGAAGGCTGAAGGCGGAAGGATGAGTCAAGGCAGAAGACGGCCGCCTTCGGCGTGGGAGCAGGGTTCGGGGTTCAGGCTGCATCCTGCATCCGGCCGCGGCGAGGATGGGGCACCCGCGCCAAGACTCTCAAGGTTGCCCGCGCCGCGTGGGCCGTGTCTGGCTGACCGCTGAAAGCTGATAGCTAACAGCTTATGCCATTTTAGTCTTCCAGAACCGAATCTGCTCCCGCACCGACTCCGGCCCCGCATTGCCCGCACTGCGATATCGTTCCACGACATTCGCCGGCCCGAGGTACTCATAAACGTCGCTGCCGATCCGATCGCACACACGGGCGAACTCATCGAGGGTCAGCCCCGCCAGTTCACGGCCATCCTTCTCCGCGTAAGCGACCAGCGCGCCGACGTGCTGATGCGCCTGCCGGAAGGGCACGCCCTTGCTCACCAGGTACTCGGCCAGGATCGTCGCATCCATGAACCCCTTGTCCGTCGCGGCCAGCAGCCGGTCAACGTTGAACGTCGTGTTGCGGATCACCGCGGCCGTGATCTCCAGCGAGGCCTTCAGCGTATCGTGGGCACTGAACAGGTGAATCTTGTCCTCC
Organism: Phycisphaerae bacterium; assembly: GCA_030372985.1. Taxonomy (GTDB): domain Bacteria; phylum Planctomycetota; class Phycisphaerae; order UBA1845; family PWPN01; genus JAUCQB01. The sequence goes on along the minus strand of JAUCQB010000259.1, from coordinate 3,840 downwards.
TGCAAGTCGCGGTTATACGCCATCGGCAGCCCCTTGGTCAGCGTCAGCATCCCGAACAGGGCGGCATACACGCGGGCCGTCTTGCCACGCACCAGCTCCATCACATCGGGGTTCTTCTTCTGCGGCATCATCGACGAGCCGGTGCAGAACGCGTCCGCGATGGTCACGAACCCGAACTCCTGCGACATGTACAGGATCAGATCCTCGGCCAGCCGCGACAGATGGCACGCGCACAGCGCCGCCGCCGCCAGGAACTCACCGATGAAGTCCCGGTCACCCGTCGCGTCGATGCTGTTGCGGCTGATGGTGGCAAATCCCATCCGCTTGGCCACCACCTCCCGGTCGATCGGCAGCGTCGACCCCGCCAGCGCCCCCGACCCCAGCGGACAGACGTCCACCCGCTTGCGGGCGTCGACAAACCGCTCCCGGTCGCGCTCGAACTGCTCGACGTAGGCCAGCAGGTACGCTCCCGCGCTGACCGGCTGGGCCCGCTGCATGTGCGTGTACGCCGGCATCACCGCATCCGCGTACTTCTGCGCCGAGTCCACCAGCGCCGCCTGCAATTCGCCCAGCAGTGGGGTCATGTCCAGATCGATCGCGTCCCGGACATACAGCCGCAGGTCCAGGGCCACCTGGTCGTTACGCGACCGGGCGGTGTGCAGCCGTTTGCCCGGCTCGCCGACCTTGGCGATCAGCCCCCTTTCGACCGCCATGTGGATATCCTCGCATGCCGGGTCCCACTTGAACTTGCCCGCCTCGATATCCGATCCAATCTCGCGGAGGCCGCGCTTGATCGCCTGGCAGTCGGTCTTGCCGATCAGCCCGACCTCGGCCAGCATCTCCGCGTGGGCGATGCTGCCGGCAATGTCGTACTTCCAGAGTCGTTGATCGAAAGAGAGGCTCTCGACGTAGCGTTCGGTGAGGGCGTCGGCCGCCTGTGAAAAGCGGGCCTGCCAGCTCTTCTGCTCTTTCATGGTGTTCGCTCCGTGAGTAAGCGGCTCCTCAGTGGTGCCGATGCCCCCGTCGGCACTCAGGTCGCCGCGTGTCCGCAAGTGAGCCGCTCGTCACCCGGGCCGCCGCCGACCGCCGTCACGGCCGCCGCATCGGGTGGCCGGATGGTATGCAAAGCCCGCCGGAGGGTCAATCACCCCCTCCCCAGCGTGGCATATCGCAGCGCCGGCGAATGAAGAGTTGAGAGTTGAGAATTGACAATTGCGAGCCCCGCGTCTTCGGTGTTCCCCGTGCATTTCCGCGTGCAATCGCAAGGCAGTTCCATCCTCAATGTGGCATTCAGCATTCTTCATTCTTCAGGGTATAATCAGGAGATGCCAATGAGTCCTGGTCCGACATGGTGGCTTGCAGCGGCGTTGGCCCTGGTTCTGGCGTGCGGCGGGGCCGCCCCGCGCGGGCCGGTCCTGGAACGCGATCCCGAACAGGAAACCGCCCTGGCCAGGCAGGCCGGGCCGAATTTCAGGGTCAAACGCACATCGCATTTCGTCATCGCCTATGACACCGCCGATGAGGTGGCTCGTGAATTGGATATTCGCCTCGAACAAACCTACCACATGGTTTTCGTCTTCTGCGACATGAACGGTATCCGGGCCCGCTGGCCCGACCGCCGGCTCGAGGTCATCTTCTTCGATGAGCGGCCCGCCTACGAGCGACATCTTGCGCAATTGGGTGTCAATGCGGCCCACACCTTCGGCATCTACCACCAGCAGACCAATAGGTCGTACTTCTTCAATGCCGCCAATGACGAGCAAGTCCTCAAGCTCAAGGAGCAGATCGCGGCGAGCAGTGCCAACATCGACAAGCTCCAACAATCGCTGCGCAACCTGCCCGCCGACGGAAGTACGATCGAGGTGCGGTTCTCCGACGGCGAGCGGTTCGTCGGCAGTAAGGCGGAGATCGAGAGGCGCGTGAACAGGAAATTGGACGAGGCTCGCGCCGACCTCAAGAGAATCGAGGCCCGTCGGCAGAACTACTGCAATCGGATCAATCAGACGGTCGTGCAGCATGAGACGGCGCACCAGATGTTGTTCAACGCGGGCCTGCATGTTCGCGGGGCGGGCAATCCCAAGTGGCTGATCGAAGGGCTGGCGTGCCTGTTCGAGACGCCGCCGGGGCCACCGGGCAGCGGCTTCTCAGCTTTGAACACGGCGCGTCTGGAGGATTTCCGGGTCGGCGTGGGCGGCCAGACCAAACGACGACTGACCGGCCGCGATTACGAGAAGGCCGTCCAGACGGGCCGGATGGTCTCGCCCAAGGATCTCATCCTCAGTCCCGACCTGCTCAGCCTCCGCGGGGATGCGGGTCTGTACAACTATGCCGTGGCGTGGGGGCTGGCACACTACCTGCAGCGCAACGAGCGGGAGAAGTTGGCCGCCTATCTGTCGGATGTGAGCGCGCGTGTGCCCGGAGACAACCCTACCCCGCAGCAGGAGCTGGAGCTCTTCGAGCAGCACTTCGGACCGATCGACGAGATCTTCCTGCGGCGGTTCTCAGGCTACATACTGGGTCTGACCGCGAGGGCTCAACTTGACTCCTAAAGCGGACCGCCTTGTTGCGGGCTGCAGCCCAAGCGCACGGCGATCCAGAAAAATCCGCGCAATCCGCACAGATTTCTGGCCGTAAGGTTCCAGAGGGGGCTCAAGGCAGATCTGGCTTGCCATCCGGGGCGGGCCTGAGCCGGGGTTAGTGCAGGCTCGCAGGCCGGGGCCGACTGAGGCGCTGCGTCTGGTGGTCCGGGGTTCCGCTGCATCACCGGGAATTCCATTTGACCACCGGCCCGGTGTATAATGATCCTCGGGTGCAGGGACGCGGCCGGCGCGGGCCGCATTGCAGGACCCTCCACCGTCAGGACGGAATCTATGCTACCGACTGCGAGACATAAAGCGTTGCGGCTGACGCTGGCCGTTGCCTTGGGGGGTGGGACCCTCTTGTCCCCGGGTTGTGGCGATCTCGTTCGGCGGTCTTTGCGGGATGGAGCCATCGCCTTGATTGCAGGCACCGCCACGGGCATTATCGATCCCTACGACCTCAGCAACCTGCTGACCAATATGTTCACCGGCGGGTTCACCGGCGGCTGGGATGGGATCGGCAGCAACTGGGGCTGGAGCACTTTGCCATTTTCCTGGCCGGGAACGTAGCAAGCAGGCTATCGCTGGACCTGTGCCGGCGGAGTCAGGGCGAGGTTGAGCATGGGCCGGTCCAGTCACTCCATCAGGGTCCGCGCAATTCAATCGGCGGGCATCTGCACGGCGCCATGGCGCAAAACAGCGGCCGGCGAGGGTGCCGGCCGCGGGTCTCGTCGGACTGTAACGGTCGGATCTTACAACAGCTCGGCGATCTGGACCGCGTTCAGGGCGGCGCCTTTGCGGAGCTGGTCGCCGCTGATGAACATGTCGATGCCCCGGCCGTCGGGTTGGCTGATGTCCTGCCGGATGCGGCCGGTGTAGACGTCATCCTGGTCAGACGACTCAAGCGGCATCGGGAAATAGTTCTTGACCCGATCATCCACGAGCTTTACGCCCGGAGCCTTGGCCAAAACCTCTCGAACTCTGGCTTCGGTCATCGGCTGCTCGAAGGTCATGTTGACCGCTTCGCTGTGGGCCCGCATGATCGGCACGCGCACGCAGGTCGCCGTGATCTGAATGTTGTCGTCGTGGAACATCTTGCGGGTCTCTCTCACCATCTTCATCTCTTCCTCGTTGTAGCCGTTCTCGCCGACCTTGCTGTTGTGGCTGAAGAGATTGAAAGCGATCTGGTGCGGCAGGACCTTCTTCGTCACCGGTTTGCCGGCGAGGAAGTCCCTGGCCTGCTGCTCGAGTTCGAGCATGG
>JAUCQB010000258.1 GCA_030372985.1 Phycisphaerae bacterium | reverse complement strand
GAGATGTGTATAAGAGACAGGAATTGAGCAGGTGCAGCCGCTGTGAGTCCGTGGGCTGGTTGTTGCGCTCCGACTCCAGGCCGGTATCGCGCGGCGGTCTCCCGAACATTTCGAGGTTCACGTTTATTCCGGGCTATGAGCGCACCATCATGCTGGCGGACGGCAGTATCACCAGCCAGTTCCTCGAAATGTTCGGGAGACCGCCGCGCGATACCGGCCTGGAGTCGGAGCGCAACAACCAGCCCACGGACTCACAGCGGCTGCACCTGCTCAATTCGAGCCATATCCAGAAGAAGATACAAAACAGCCCGCGGTTGCGCCGGATGATCGGCAACAGCCGCGGAAACCGCCCCGCTCTGATCCGCGTTCTTTATTTAAACATACTCTCGCGCTACCCCACGCCGGCCGAGCTGACCGCCGCGGAGGAGTATTTTCAGACCCGCGGATTGAAGCCGGACCAGGCGGTGAACGACCTGGCCTGGGCGCTGATCAATACCAAGGAGTTTCTGTACCGGCATTGACCGGGCCGGATGACGATCGTGAGGTTGCCCGAGGACAGCCAAGGTATCTGATATGAGCACACCACAAGCAGACCGGATGATGACTCGGCGAGCCACGCTGAAGCATGGGCTGCTGGGTGCGGCCGGTCTGGCTCTTCTCGATCATCAGGGAGTCTGGGCACAAAGCCCAACCCGGCCTGCTCACTCAACGACCAAACCGGCGAAAGCCAAGTCTGTCATCCAAATCTGGATGTGGGGCGGGCCGTCTCACCTGGACACCTTCGATCCCAAACCGGACGCGGGTCCGGACTACTGCGGTCCGCTGAACAAGCCGATCGCGACCAATGTCGATGGGATCCGAATCGGAGAGTTGCTTCCGAAGCTGGCGCAGCAGGCCGACAAGTACTCCGTCATCCGCAGCATGACCCATGGTGTGAACGGTCACGAAACGGCGTCCTACATGGTTCAGACCGGACGCAAGCCCGACAGGCTGGTCTATCCCTGCGTGGGAGCCGTCGTCTCAGTATTCAAGGGATACGACCGCGGATACAAGGGGCTCGTCCCGCCGTATATCGTGCTGACCGAGCCGCAAGGTCGTTTCTCCGAGGCGGGTTTCCTGGGACAACGCTACAAACCGTTTGCCACCGGTGGTGACCCCAACAAGTCACCTTTTGTGGTCGAGGGCATCGTGGCGGAAGGCATCTCCGACGAGCGGCAGCGCAGCCGGCGCGAGCTGTTGCACAGGCTTGATTCGCTCGGCCACGCCATGCCGGCCAGCGAACAGTTCAAGCAGTTTGACCGCTGCGAAGAGAACGCATACGGCCTGATGTTTGGCGAGACGCGCAAGCTTTTCGATCTGTCCGGTGAAAAGGACGAGATCCGGGAGCGTTACGGCCGCACGACCTTCGGCCAGTCCTGCCTGATGGCTTGCCGGCTGGTCGAAAGCGGTGTGCCCTATGTGACCATCAACTACAAAGGCTGGGACACCCACAAACAACACTTCGAGACAATGCGGCGCAGACTGCCGGAAATGGATCAGGGCATGGCCGCGCTGCTGCAAGACCTGTCCGATCGAGGCCTGCTGGACAGCACCATCGTCTGGTGGAGCGGCGAGTTCGGCAGGACGCCCAAGGTCCAATGGGAGGCGCCGTGGAACGGCGGCCGCGGGCACTACGGCAACTGCTTCTGTGCCGTGGTCGCCGGCGGAGGCTTCAAGGGCGGTTGCGTCGTCGGGGCTTCGGACGCCAAGGGTGAAGAGGTCGCCAACCGACCGGTTGATCCGCAGGATCTGATCCGAAGCATGTACGAGTTGCTGGGCATCGATCCCGACGGCCCGCTGCCGAACTCGCGCGGCCTAGCCGTGCAGGTCCTGGCGGCCGCCGAGGGTAACGTGCGTGGAGGCGGTCCTCTCAGGGAGGTCATGTGATTCATGGGAAACACCGTCATGAGCACATCCTGGCGACTGATACCGGCGGTGATAACCGTTTGGGCTGCGACGGCCTGGGGCCAATCCAGCCAGAAGGAGCCGCACATTGGTTATGTCTACCCCAGCGGCGGCCAGCGGGGCAAGGTCATCCTGATCACCGTCGGCGGTCAGAACCTTAGGGGCGTTACTGATGTTTACGTCTCCGGCACTGGTGTGAAGGGCACGGTCGTTCAGTACTGTCGGCCGCTCTTTAATCTGAAGCAGGAGCAGCGCGAGGCCCTGCAACGGACGATGAGAGAGTTGTTTCAGAAGCGGATTGCCGAGCTGCCTGCGGGCGGGTATGACTTCACGCCGCTCGGCCGGGAATTCGGCATCACCAGGCCCAACGCGGCCGGGCCCGCGGATGCAGGAAGGAAAGACGCCCCCGCCCGAACGAGCCTTCCCAAGAAAGGCCGAGCTTCGCCCCAGGCACAGCCGGTCAAGCCAGCGAAGGCCGCGGAGACACAACCCGCCGAACTGCCGGAACATCCTCTCGTGTACGAGCTGGACAAAAAGAGTCTCCGGGAACTGCTGCACATCAGGCGCGAGTTGCTCAATCTCAGGAATAGGCAGCCCAACGCGCAAATCGCCGAGTCGGTTCTGATCCGGATCGTTATTGAACCCAACGCGAGACCCGGAGACCGTGAAATCCGGCTCGGGACGCCGTTGGGACTGACCAACCCCATGTGCTTCCAGGTCGACCAGCTCGCGGAGATCAGCGAGCTTGAGCCCAACGACCCGCATACCCCAAGTCTGCTGCCCGATGAACCACCGGCCGGCCTGCCTCTGATGATCAACGGGCAGATCAAGCCCGGCGATGTCGATCGTTTTCGCTTTCGGGCGCAGCGGAGCCAGAAACTGGTGATCGAAACGTGGGCCCGGCACCTGGTCCCGTACCTGGCCGACGCCGTCCCCGGCTGGTTCCAGGCCACCCTGGCGCTGTACGACGCCAAGGGCAAGGAGGTGGCCTTCGCCGACGATTACCGTTTCGATCCTGACCCTGTCCTGTTGTACGAAGTTCCCGAAGACGGCGTGTACACGGTGGAGATCCGCGACTCGGTCTATCGTGGACGGGAGGATTTCGTCTACCGCATCGCCGTCGCCGAGCGCCCCTTCATCACCCAGGTATTTCCTCTAGGCGGACGCATCGGTACGCGCACCGCGGCGTTGATCGACGGCTGGAACCTCCCGGCCAGGCAGTTGTTCCTGGCCACCGCCGGGGACACCGACGGCATCCGGCAGACCGCGCTGCGCCGGAAAGACAGAGTCTCGAATGAAATAAGCTACGCGGTGGACACGCTGCCGGAATCCGCCGAGACCGAGCCCAACGATACGCCTCAGAAGGCGCAACAAATCGAGCTGCCGCGCATGATCAACGGCACCATCCATCGGCCAGGCGACGTCGATGTGTTTCAGTTCACGGGCAAAGCCGGGAGCGAGATCGTTGCGGAAGTCTGCGCTCGCCGGCTGGGCTCCCCGCTGGATTCGCTGCTCCGCCTGACCGATGCATCCGGACGGGTACTGGAATGGAATGACGATCACGAGGACAAGGAATCGGGATTGCTGACGCATCAAGCGGATTCGTACCTCCGCACCCGACTGCCGGAAGACGGCGTGTACCACGTGCACCTGGCTGACTCCCAGCGCCACGGCGGAAAGCCGTACGCTTATCGCCTGCGAGTTGGGGGCCCGCGCCCCGATTTCGCCTTGCGCCTGACGCCCTCCAGCATCAACATGCGTGCCGGCGGCGCCGCGCTGGTAACGGTTCACGCGGTCCGCAAGGACGGGTTCGACGGCCAGGTCGAAGTGGTCCTGAAGGATGCGCCCGCGGGTTTTGCCCTCAGTGGAGCTCGGGTTCCCCCCGGCCGCGACCAGGTGCGCATGACCCTCACCACCCCCCAGACGCCGCTCGACAAACCCACCGCCCTGCAATTGGAGGGCCGTGCCCAGATTGCAGGTCGAACGGTCAACCGTCCGGTCGTACCCGCCGAGGATATGATGCAGGCGTTCAGCTACCGGCACCTGACCCCCTCGCAGGAACTGATGGTCGCAACCCTTGGCGGCAAACGTGGCGGACCGCCCATTGAAGTGGTCGGCGAAGGCCCGGTCCGGATTCCCGCGGGTGGAACGGCCGAGGTACAGATCAAGACGCCCGCCTACCGGATGCTGCGACAGGTGAAGCTGGAACTTCGTGAGCCGCCGAACGGCGTGACGCTGCAGGACGTCACTGCGGCACCAACAGGCTTGACGCTGGTGCTCAAGGCCGATTCGAGCGCGGTGCAGGTCGGTGCCGCGGACAATCTGATCGTGGAGGCTTTCACGGAAGCTCCTGCACGGGGACAGAACCCCGATGGGCAGAAGAAATCGCGAGCGTCTCTCGGCGTGTTGCCGGCCATCCCCGTCGAGATCACACAGAAATGAGAAGAGGTTTTTGGAAAGAGGTCACGGATGGATTTTTATGCCCATGACTGCGGGATGTCTTGCGTATCGGTGAACGTCTCGCGGTTTCGGGGACCAAGCGGTGTCAATGAGTATCACCTGGTCGTTCAGCCCACCGAATATGGGAGTATCGACGCCCAGTTGGAGTGGGTGGCTTGCGGCTACCGCAGCACCCTGGAATCGATGGGCTTGAGCCCCCGGACCGCGATCCTGCGGCGGTTCTTCTGCAGCGACGTCCAGAACCAAGCGGGGGCACTTGAGGCCTGCCCGATTTCACGATGCGGCCATACCGCTGATCCTTGCGCGGTTTCCTGGGTCGGCCAGCCCCCCGGGCCACCCGCGAAGGTGTCCCTCTGGGCCTATCACGTGAACGATCGGAGCGGTGAATTGGAGACCAGCCTTCGAGGCTCGCATCTGACGCTCCGGCGGGGAGAGTTGTCGCATCACTGGACGACGGGGATCACCTCCACAAACGACACAACCTCGTACCATCAGACGCGCGGCATCTTCGAGCGGTACAACGCTTTGCTATGCGAACAGGGCATGACCCTGGCCGACCATGTGCTGCGCACGTGGCTTTTCGTCCGGGACATTGACGCCAACTACCAGGGCCTGGTGGCCGCCCGGCGGGAGTTCTTCGCGGAGCACGGCCTGACGGCCGATACGCATTTCATCGCCAGTTCCGGCATCGGAGGTTCGAACGCAGACCCCGCCGCCATTGTGACCCTGGACGCCTACGCCATTTCAGGAGTACAGCCGGAGCAGATCCGGTTTCTGGCCGCACCCGACCACCTCAGCCCGACGTATGTCTACGGGGTCACGTTCGAGCGGGGGACTTCGGTTGCCTATCGGGATCGCAAGCATGTCATCATCTCAGGCACTGCCAGCATCGATCACCAGGGCAAGATCCTTTACCCCGGCGACGTGTCCCGGCAGCTTGATCGCACGCTCGAGAACATCGAGGCGCTGCTCAAGCACGCCGGCGCCACGTTGAACGACATGAGTGCGTTCATTGTGTACATCCGAGACCCGAGCGACTGCGCGACCGCGCGGCAGCAGATGCGCGACCGCTTTGGCCAAGCCCCGATCGCCGTCCTGGTAGCGCCGGTGTGCCGGCCCGGATGGCTGATTGAGGTCGAGGGAACGGCTGTCGTTTCGGAGAGCAATCCTGAATTGCCGCCGTTCTGATCGTTCGACGCATCCATGTGATTCCGTCGCGCGACGATGCGCATGGGTGATACGGGCCGATTCCATGAATCAGGCACTGACACAGTCAAACAGGCTGCACGGACCGCCCGTCACGAGAAAGCTTGCTGTGAAACCAGCGACCTGTCGATATACCATGAGAAGCGAATCCGGGGTCCGATTTGACAGGTCCGCGGACGCGTCTTATAATGCCCTGAGAAATCAGGAACTCTGATCACTCCTCTTCCCGAGGAACCTGCCCGCCGTAAGGCACTTTTCTCTTGAATCGGACTGGTCACAAGAACGCAATTCCGCAGCCGTTGGAGCTGTGCGAGTAGCGTGATACTCGCTGAGGTCGCCTTTGCCGAAACGTACATTCGGCAGGGAACCGGTGCGCTTGGACTTTCGGTGGCTGGGAGTTTTTCAGCCGCCTTGGTCTGAGGCAACCTCGGAACAGGAACAGGACCGGCCACTGTCGGCCGGCCCTCACTGATCGGGAGATTGTTCATGGGCAAGAAACTCTATGTTGGAAACCTGGGCTACAGCGTCACCAGCGCCCAGATCGAGCAGTTGTTCTCACAACACGGCACGGTCGAGAGCGCAACCGTCATCGAAGACCGAGGATCGGGGCGCAGCAAGGGATTCGGATTCGTCGAAATGAGTTCCGAGGATGAGGCCAAGGCCGCGATCACCGCGCTGAACGGACAGACTCTGGACGGACGGGCGATCACGGTGAATGAAGCCAAGCCCCGGCCGGCAGCAGGCGGCAGGCGCGAGCGTCGCTGGTAGTCGACCACACGCCCACGCAGGGTCCTTTCAGAACCTCACGGCCGGAGATCTGTGCGGATTGCGCGCATGTTTCTAAATTGCAGTGCGCTGTGGTTGGGACCCGCAAAAGGGCGGTCCGCCTCAGGATTTGCAGGGCGACTGCGAGCGCAAGGTGACTCTGCGACGGCTTGCCGCGGAAGCGGCCTCTCGCCGTCGTCGGTGCGGCGGATCCTGTTGGCGAAAAAACCGAAGTCGGTCAGTGCCGGGTGTCAACGGGGCATGGAGAACCTATGGCAAAACGAAATCGTTCATCCCAGATGAAGCGGGAGAGGGAACAGAGGAAGCGGGACCGCCAGCGAAGAAAGGACGAGAAAGCCGCGATGAAACGCGAGAGGCGTTTTGGCAACAGCGGCTCAGGAGAGGCCGGCCTCCCCGACCCGCGGCCTGACCGCTCCGACGGCCAAGAGACCGGGCTACCCGAGTCGAGAGAACCGTAGCCTCATCCCGTTCACGAATGAGGCCGACAGGCAGTCTTTCGCGAGCATGGATCTAGGGGCCGAGCCGCCCGGGTGGGTCTGTGCGGAGCTGGAGATCCGGAGGCAGCCAATGGAACTACCGCGTCGCCGGCCAAGTGATGTGTACCTTCCTGACGGCGCCATGCTTGCAGAGATGCAAGCCCTGCGGGGCCTCACGTCCGCACATGATCTGCGCATCGGGATCGTAGGCGCGTTCGACTTTCGCACTCGGATGCTGCCCTACTGGTACGCCGACAAGCGAATGGCTCCTTGTTCGGTTCGCACGCTCGGCGACGTCCTTGCCGCGTCCGGATTCAGGCACGTTCGCATTGTTCTGCAGCAATGGACGCCCCATTTTCGCCCCAGCATGGCCCGCCTCGCCGGCAAGCCGCTGGATATCCTGCTCGTCTCAGCCATGCAGGTCCATGCCGAAGAGGCCTACGACGTGATCAGAGACGCTCACCGGTCGGGCAAGTCGCGACCGCTGATCGTCGCGGGCGGACCGAAGGCGATCTACGAACCGACCGATTTCCTCGAACTCGGCCCGCGCCGGGGGATAGGAGCCGACTGCGTCGTGACGGGCGAGGCGTTTGTCCTGCTCCAGTTGCTGCGGATCGTTCTCGAATACCGATGCGACGGCGGCTCAATGCTCTCCGCGTTCAACCAAGCCGTGCGAGCGAACGCCCTGTGCGGGGTCCCCGGGCTCGTGTATCTCTCGCCTGACCGACCCGATGAGAACCCTGTCGCCGTCAACACCGGTGTCCAGCGCCTCCTGAGAAACCTCGACGAGATGCCGATGCCGGATGCTGGCTATCGCATGATCGAGCCTCCTCACCGTGGCCCCGGCCTGCGCCCGGCACCTCTGCCGATACGGAAGGTGCACGCTCGCTCGCCCATTGCGTCGGTCGTCACCACCCAAGGCTGCAGGTTCAACTGCTCGTTCTGCCCGATCCCCGGGGCTAATCAGCGCACGTGGCGACACAAGAGCCCCGAGCGATTCGCGGCCGAGATCAAGCACATTTACGAGACATTCAAGATTCGATCGTTCTTCGGCACGGACGACAACTTCTTCAATCGGCGCGACACGGTCGTGGATCTGATGACCGCTCTGGCCAACACGCAGACCGGCGGCAAACCACTGGGCAGCAAGATCGCGTTCTACACCGAGGCCACGCAATCCGACGTCTACAAGAACCGCGACCTGCTTCCCCTCTGCCGCAAAGCGGGTCTGCGAGGGATCTGGTTCGGCATCGAAGATCTCACCGGCGCGCTGGTAAACAAGGGCCAGAACGTCGACCAGGCCGGCGAGTTGTTCGCCCTGCTGTGCGAGCTCGGAATCCAGCCTATGGCAATGCTGATCCACAGCGACGACCAGCCCCTGCGGAGCGAGCCCGGCAGCCTCTCGGGCCTGCTCAACCAGGCTCGCTGCCTGTTTCGGAAAGGTGCGGTCTCGTACCAGTGCACGTACTTGGGACCGGCGGTCGGCACCCGCGACTTCGAACCTGCCGCCCGATCCCGTAAGATCTTCCAGGCTGTGGGCGGGCGAACGATCCCTCAGGCGTTTCAGGACGGCAACCACGTCGTGGCATCCGGCAGTCCTCGCCCGTGGGAGCGTCAGATCAACCTCTTGAGGGCCTACGCGAGCTTCTACAACCCGCTCAATACCGCCAGAGCGTTGCTTGGCATCCGCAGAGACGCCGTCTCCGCCAGACGGCTGCTCTTCCAGATCGTGGGGCAGATCGGATTGGTCATGACGATCCCGAAGATGCTTCGCTGGGCCTGGCGGTTGAAGCGCGGTCCGATCCAACCATGGGACGGCGTGCAGACTGCCCGAATCCCAATGGTCGATTCGCTGTCGGGGCAGGAAATCAACTGGGCCATCGACCGCCCCCCAAGCCCGAGCCTGACATGTTCATCCTCGCAGTCGGATGCAATGGATAATCGATACCGGGGGCCGGACTCTCGGACGGCCGAGGATGACGTCCATGTGACCTGCGACATCCTTTCGGGCGTCTTTTCGAAACCCTGTGCAACCGCGGATCTGTGAGGCGGATACGCGGATCAGGTCTTCCCGTCATCGACCGACTCACTCACAGACGCACCAATGGGCTCAGCAGCCCACGGCGTAAATGCGGGCCCATCGCAAGCGAAACCTGATCGAGACTTTCTGGCCGGCAAGCTCTGTGCCGCTGCGCTGCCCCCATCGCAGGGCAATGCGCGTGTCATCAACATTGCGCAGAATGCATTTGTCGTGTTCGTAGCCGGGAATTGTCCGGCCGGACTCGTCGCGAAGTTCAACCGCCACATAGGCCTGGTTGAACAGTCCGCTGCCCGAGGGAATGAAGGCGTTCAGCAGGAGCGGCCGGGAAGGCATCTCAAAGAGCCGGGTCGAGAACTCGGCATTGGATCGCGATCCGATCGAAGCGATGCGATACTCCGGCAATCCCAGGACCTGGCCCGAGATCCAAAAGAGCATCTCCTTGCCAAACCACATCGGGTTGATCTTGAGAGCATACGGGGCCTGGCCGTGAGCATCGACCTGCCGCCATGGCCGCTGCCACCGGAGACCGTCCGCACTGACCCACCACTCGCAGGTCAGGTGCGGACCATGCTTGGCAGGGGTGAGAGGGCTGGCGGCGTAGAGATCGGCGATGCCGACATAGCGGTCCGCCAGGCGAAACGGCTGCATTCGGTAGAACTCGATGTCGGGCGGGTCGTCGGCATCGGGCGTGATCAAACCGTCGGGCCCGGCTTCGTCCGCCCGCTGCCAGGTCAGCCCGTCCTGGCTCACACGAATGGAGAGAACACGGCGCTTGTCTGAGCCAATATTGTCGGCGTACGGTTTCTTCCACGGCTGCTGCGTGACCTGGGCGAACAGGAATCGGCCGGTGCGGCTGTCCCACATGCCGCCGAACGCGTCGTGCTCCAGGTAGAGCGGTTCACCGGATATCAACCGCCACGCCAGACCGTCGGGACTGGCAAAGCCCCAGACGGCATGGCCCTTCTCAGGTTGCGGGTGACGACTCCAGGTGAAGAAGAACAGCTTGTTGGTGTTCTCCTGCCGCACCAGCAGCGATTCGATCAGCCAGGGACCATCGGGATTTCGAAAAACCTCCTTCCACTCCGTGAGACGATAACCGTCCGGCGTCAGGCCGCGATACAGTCGCCATTGGAACGTCCGGGGTTCACTGCCGGGTGTCTCCCTGTGCGAGCAGGCGAACACATGGCAGCCGCCGTCGCCGGCCGGTATGGCATGCAAAGGCTGAAACGAAGCGGGCGGCGCGCCTTCAACGGCCTGCAACGCCTCGGCTCCGGCAGGGGTGATCGGGCCGCGGGGTTCCAGGGGATTGGCCTGGAAGGACAGTACGCCAACGGTCTCACGGGCGTCCTCCGGCTGCATGAAAAGCAGGAGCGGCTGGTAAGCAGCCGATGCCGCGGTGGCCTGGATGTCCACCAGGACAACAAGCACGAGGCTCAGAGAGACGGTCATGAACCTTTCTCCTTACGTCAGAATACACGGAAGAAACGGCAGGCTGGTCTATCGGTTCGCAGGGCTCATTCGGATACCGCGCTCAGCCTTGGGCCTGTATCCTTGCAGTCTCCCCGCTCCCGTTTCACACGATCGGAGATCCTCGGGCGGGCCGTTAGGCTGGTCAGAACTTCCAATCGAGACCGCCTTTGAGCGGCTTTTTTAGTTTCTTGGGCTCGGCGGCCCGGGTCGTCGAGGTGAAATCCTCGCCCGTGTAATCCCGCACGCAGGCAAGCTGCTTGATCGAGAGGCTGATGCGGCGGCTTTCTTCATCGACCTCCAGCACCTTGGCCTGGACCGACTGGCCTTCCTTGACGACGTCGCCGACCGAGCGGACGCGCTGGTCGCTCAGTTCGCTGATGTGAACCAGACCCTCAACGCCGGGAATCAGCTCGACAAACGCCCCGAACGCGGCGATTCGCTTGACTGTCCCGGAGACCACGCTGTTGACCGGCCAGCGGACCGATGCTCCCACCCACGGGTCGTCGCCCACCTGCTTGATCGACAAAGCGAGCTTTTTGGCGGCGGTGTCCAGCCGGATCACCCGCACCCGGATGACCTCGCCCTCCTGCACCACGTCTTTCGGATGGGCGATTCGGCGCTCGTAGGTCATTTCGCTGATCGGCACCAGCCCCTCGACACCCGGCTCCAGCTCGACGAACGCGCCGAACTCCATCAACCGGGTGACCCGCCCGGTGATCACCGTGTTCACGGGATACTTCACTTCGACATCCAGCCACGGATCCGGCATCACCTGCTTGAGGCCGAGGCTGATTCTGCGGGTGTCGCGATCGATCTTGAGGACCATCATTTCGAGCTTTTGGCCCTGCTTCACGATTTCATTGGGATCCTGGACGCGGCTGTAGCTCATGTCCTTGACGTGCAGCAGGCCGTCGACGCCGTCGCCCAGCGAGACGAACGCCCCATAGGGCATGATCTGCCGGACCAGGCCGGTGACCGTCTGACCCTCGGCCAGGGTCGCATATTTCTGTTCCCGCGACTGTTCCTCTTCCATCCGAAGGACGTCACGGCGGGATACGATGATGCTTTTCTCTTCGTGCCGCACCTCGATGACCTGGCACTTGAGCCGCCGGTTAACGTAGCCAGGCAGGTCCGTGTCCTCGACACGAAACAGCTCGATCTGGCTGATGGGCATAAAGGCCTTCACGCCGTTGATGTCCAGTTCCAGGCCGCCCTTGTTGTGGCCCGTCACCCGACCTTCGACGATGTGCCCTTCCTCTAGCCTCGCCCAGGTCGTCGCTACGACCGCCCCCTTGCGAGACAACTTGAGGATGCCTTCGCTGCGGTCGTATCCCTCGATGGTCACTTCGACCACGTCGCCGACCTGAGGGAGGGGGTCATCCTCGTACTGCGTGGCCGGCAAGACTCCCTGGCTCTTGCCGCCCATGTCCACGAAGATGTCGTCGCCGTGAATCGCGATAACCCGGCCTCGCTTGACCCCCTCGGCGCTGGGCACGGCAAAGGGGATGCCCCGGGGGACATCCAGATCGATCAGGCTCTCCAGGCTCATGTCGCCCAAGGCCTCATCGAGTTCCTGCTCGAAGCCTGAGTCAAAATGATGATTCAGTTCGGAATTGTCGTCTTGGCGGCCATCCGCCGGGTTGTCGCTCATCTCGGGTTCCTGCCCATGGTGCCTCGCGCCCCAGCCCGGCCCTCGCCGCGCCAGAGCGTCGAGATAGGATAGCCAATCAGTGCAGTCAAACCAAGCGCGATGATTGGGCCACCGGTGCCCCCGGGTGCATCCCTGAAATAGCGGCACATGTGTCGGCGGCCGCCGAGAGCAGGGCAGTGTCGAGGTCGCCACAGCGACCGAGACCTGCCGAGAACGGCCGGAATCGTCGGCAGGTCTCATCCGCCGCGCGGATTTCGACCATGCCCTACCTTCGCAACGCCACCGAAAACGGGATGCACCCGTCGCGAATTCTCGTGGCCCGTCCGCGATGGTATACTGCCGCCGGTCTCATCGGCCCGGTGGCCCGTCACCGGCAGCAAGTCAAACCGGCACATGGTCGGTCTTCGGACCGGAAAGGACATATGACAATGAGCAATAGAGAGCATTCCGCGGGCGAATCCACGACACGTCGTGATTTTCTCAAGTTCTCGGCTGCCGCCGCGGCCGGGGCTGCCACGTTGACTGTCGCCGCCGGGGCCCACGCAGCCGGAAATGAGACCATCCGCATCGGCATGATCGGCTCGGGCGGACGGTGCACCGGGGCGGCGGGCGAAAGCATGCAGGCCGGTCCTTACGTCAAACTTGTCGCGATGTGCGACGTCTTCAAGGACAAGATCGAGAGTAGCCGCGAGAGGCTCAAGAGCAAGCATCCCGAACAGGTGCAGGTAGACGATGCCCACTGCTTTGTCGGGCTCGACGGATACATGAAGGTCATCGAGGCGGTCGACGTCGTTCTGATTGCGTGCGCCTCGAAGTTCCATCCCATGTACGCCGAGGCCGCGATCAAGGCCGGCAAACACGTATTTGTCGAGAAACCTCACGGCATCGACGCGCTCGGCGTGCACCGTATGAAGGCGGTTTGCGATCTGGCCAAAGAGAAGAACCTCGGCATCCTGTCCGGGCTGCAAAGCCGCTGGCACGCCGGCTGGCAGGAGACGATCAAACGCATTCATGACGGGGCGATCGGCGACATTGTGGCCGTCCAGTGCATGTTCCTGCGGGCACCCTACGTGGTCGTCGAGCGGGAACCCGGGCTCAGTGAACTGGAGTACCAGTTCCGCAATTGGTACCACTTCTGCTGGCTGTCGGGCGACGATGTGCCGCAATCCCTGGTTCATAACGTGGACCGGGCGTCCTGGGCCCTCAAAGAGCAGTTGCCAACCTGGGCCTTCGGACTGGCCGGGCGTTCGGCTTCATTCGGCGAAGCATATGGTGACATGTTCGACCACCACACGGTCGTTTACGAGTACGCCGGCGGAGCGCGCCTCTACGCCCTTGGTCGAACGCAGGAAAACACCTACAACAACTACAGCGATATCATCATGGGCACCAAGGGCACCTGCTATCTGGGCGAGTGCCGCATCGAGGGTGAGAAAGCGTGGAAGTTCGCGGGCCAGCACAACAACCCCGGCGCGGCCGAGCAGAAGGCGCTCATCGAGGCAGTCCGAAACAACAAGCCCATCAACAGCGGCTACCATATGAACAACAGCACCATGATGGGCGTCATGGGACAGGTCGCCTGCTACACCGGCAAGCCTGTCAAGTGGGAAGAAATCTGGAAGTCCGACTTCAGCTTCGGACCGCCGCCGGAAAAAGTCACCATGGACATGGCCCCGCCGACCAAGCCAGAGAAGAGCGGGGACTACCCGATTCCAATTCCGGGCGAGACGAAGCTGTTGGGATAAGAATGGGCTTCCCTGCTTCGCGCTGCGAGCTGCTCAGGGCAAGCAGGGCTCAGGGGCGCTGCTTATGGCGCACAATCCACATCCGCCAGCACACCCGGTCCGCTCAGGCACTGCAGGAAGAGCGCGGCATCGGTCTTATCCACGTCGCTATCGCCATCCATGCGTGCCGGCCTGCATTCCGGTAACCCTTGGGGCACGGTGTCGCCGCTAAGACACGCCTGGAAACGACCGAAGTCGAACTGGTCGACGTCGCCGTCAAGGTCGAAGTCGCCCGGCGGGAACACGATGGTCAGCAAGACCGCGTTGCTGGTAATCGAAGCACAGTCATCGGTCACGACCACGTCGTAGCTGCCTGCATCACCCAGTCCAACCGGATCGATGGTCAGCGTCGCGGTCGTCGCCCCGGAAATGTTGCCGCCGTCGGTCAACGCAACGCCATCCTTGCGCCATTGATAACTCAGCGTCCCCGTTGTCGCCGAAGCCACCACATTGAACTGCGCGGGCTGTCCCAGCGGGCTCGCCTGCGAAATCGGTTGCTGGTCAATGACAGGCAGCGGCGCCTTCCAGCGGGCCCAGTAGGCGGAGACCTGGTCTCCTGCGGTGGCGAACCGTCCTCCAACGATGAGTTTGTTGTCGTGGACAGTCGATGCAAAGACGGCATCGCCCAGGCCGCTTCCGAGGGGCTGCCAACTCGTGCCGTTCCACCGGGCGATCCGGTTGACGCTCACGCCACCGGCCGTCGTGAAACCGCCACCGGCCACGAGTTCGCCGTTGTAGACGGTCAGAGACAACACGATGCCCTCCGTGCCGCTGTCCAATGGCTGCCAAGCTGAGCCGTTCCATCGGGCTATGTTATTGCAGGTCACGCCGCCGGCTGTCGAGAAGTGCCCCCCGGCGACCAACTCGCCATTGTAGACAGCCACGGCTCTTACAGGGCGATAGTTTTCGGTCGACATCCCGCTGCCCAGAGGTCGCCAGACAGAGCCATTCCAGCGTGCAATGTGGTTGACGCTGACACCGCCGGCGACGGGAATGCTGCCTCCGGCGACAAGTTCACCGTTGTATACCGTCAAGGCGCATACGTCGCCGTAGAAGCCGCTGCCTACCGATTGCCAGACGGACCCGTTCCAAAGCGCGATGCCATGGGCACTCACGCCGCCAGCGGCAAGAAACGAACCACCGGCGATCAACTCACCACGATAACTCGTCAATGCGCAGATTTCACACCACGGATTGGTGGTTGGTGCCGTCATGCCGCTGCCCAACGGTCTCCACGCCTCCCCGTTCCAAGCCAGAATCTCGGCAACGACATCATCCCCCGAACGGTACATTCTGTTCCCAACGATCAGCTCGTTTTCGTAAACAGCCAGTGAACGTACATGTGGAGTATATCCCATCCCGGATCCCAGGGGCTGCCAAGCCACCCCATTCCAGCGGGCAACAGAGTCAGCGCCAACAGCGCCACCGGTAATGAAGTCGCCTCCGGCAATCAGATCGCCGTTGTAGACGGTCAGAGCAAGCACTTGTCCGCTGATGCCACCGCCCAAGGATTCCCATTCCGAGCCGTTCCACCGGGCAACGCCGGCGGTACCCACTCCGCCCCAGGCGCTGAACGTGCCCCCGACAGTCAGCCCTCCATTGTGCAGTGACAGAGTCCGCACCTCAGAGGCATACCGAACGTTCTGGATCTCGCCTCCAAGTGGCTTCCAGGTCGAACCGTCCCAACGAGCGATGTACCTCGTGTTCCAGAGATTAACGTTGCCCGCCCGCTCGAAGCTGCCCCCGGCGACCAGTTCACCGTTGTAGACGGCCAGCGTATAGACGATCGGGTCATTCATCGCGGAGGCATACATTCCCAGGTCCATCTGTTGCCATGTGGAACCGTTCCAGCGGGCTATGGCGTAGACGTGGAAACCGGCGGCAGTGGCCATGAACCTGCCACCGACTATCAAGTCGCCATTATGAACCGCCAGCGCGTACACATCACTGCCCAACCCGCCGCCGATGGACGACCAGCTCGATCCGTTCCAGCGGGCCAAGTAGTTCACGTATGAACCGCCAGCACTGACGAAACTTCCCCCGATCACCAGATCACTATCATAGATGGTCAGAGCACACACGTCGCCGTCTGTTCCCGTGCCCAGGGGTTGCCAGGCGGAACCGTTCCAGCGGGCGATCCGGTTGACGCTTGCGCCGCCGGCCGTCGTGAAACTGCCGCCGGCGATCAGGTCGCTGTTGTAGACGGTCAGGGACAGCACGCTGCCGTCCATACCATCGCCCAGCGGCTGCCAGGTTGAGCCGTTCCAGCGGGCGATGCAGTTGACGGTCGCGCCACCGGCCGTGGTGAACTCTCCCCCGGCGATCAACTCGCCGTTCCAGACGGTCAGGGCACGTACGGTCCCGTTCGTCCCGTCGCCCAGCGGTTGCCAAGTTGAACCGTCCCAGGAGGCGATGTTACTGGCAAGATTGGTCCCTGCCACGTTGGAGCTGCCGCCGACCACCAATAGCTCATTCAGCGGGCCGGCGCCGTCCGGATCCCAACTGGTCGCCGCGTACACCGTCCCACTGACTCCCGGCAGACCTTCGCCGGGCAGCCACTGTCCTTCGCAGTCTTGGGCGACCGCAGAACCGGCCGAGAGGCTAACCATCACGATAGACAGAACCAAGCCGCTGATCGATGAGAACGGTTCGTGCACGTCCTGCTCCTCTCCGGCGATGCCGAATGTAGAATTGAAGTGCAGGCCACACCCGTCAGACTGCCGACAGCCGACGGGCCACCACGCCGGCTGCTTTCTGACACCCGTCCATGACATTGTAACCGAAGCAACAAGAGAATCAAGCGACTGGGAGAACAAAGCAAGCCAGCCTTCAAGGCATGCATGCGGCAGCGTCCGCGCTGGCGGACCGATTTGGGATTTGAAATCTGCGAATCTCAGATCTGGGGCTGATTGGTCCGCCAAGGCATGCTTGCCGCTCAAATCAGACGCGTTTTTCTCTTCGGCATCCGCCTACGAGAACGGCCGCCCCGGCGCGGGGTCGGCCGTTCCCTGGGTGTTTCCCTGTACTGTCCAATCGAACCATGCCCCGCCGGTCACGTCCCGTCACCGGTGGAGCCTGCCGCGACCGGGGCGGGCTGACCTTCGTCGGCCATGGCCTCGAAGACCAGCTTCGTGTCGCCGTCTTCGCCGTCAGGCTTGGCCGTCACAACGATCCGGTTCCGGCCCTTGTACTCGCCCCGCAAAATGGCCTCGCTCAACGGGTCCTCGACACGGTTCTCAATCGCACGGCGCAGCGGCCGGGCGCCGAACTTCTCATCGGTCCCGTGCTCAACAAGGTACTCCTTGGCCGACTGATCGATCTCAAGCTTGAGGCCCTGCTGCGCGATGCGCTTGACCACCTTGGCGACTTCCAGCTCAACGATGCGGGTCAGGTCGTCGTGCATGAGCTTATGGAAGACCACGAGTTCATCGACGCGGTTGATGAACTCGGGTCTGAAGTAGCGTTCGACCTCGGACTGCAGCATCTTTTTCATCTTCTCGTAGGTCACGTTCTCATCACGCTTGCCGAAGCCGAAATCGCTCTGATTGGTGATCCGATCGGCACCGATATTGCTGGTCATGATGAGGATGGTGTTCTTGAAGTCCACGTGGCGGCCGAAGGAGTCGGTCAGCCGGCCCTCCTCCATAATCTGCAGCAGCATGTTGAAAACGTCGGGGTGGGCCTTCTCGATCTCGTCCAGCAGGACGACCGAATACGGCCGTCGGCGGATGCGCTCGGTGAGCTGGCCGCCTTCTTCGTAGCCCACGTAGCCCGGCGGGGCGCCGATCAGCTTGCTGACGTTGTGCTTCTCCATGAACTCGGACATATCCAGGACCACAAGGGCATCCTCGCTGCCGAACATGAACTCGGCCAGGCACTTGGCCAGATAGGTCTTGCCGACGCCCGACGGGCCGATGAAGATGAAGCTGCCCATCGGCCGGTTCGGATCCTTCATGCCGCTGCGCGAACGCCGCACGGCCTTGGCGACCGCCTGGATAGCCTCGTCCTGACTGATGATCCGCTTGTGGAGCTCATCCTCCAGCCGCAACAGGCGCTCGATCTCACCCTTTTCGAGGCGGGTCAGCGGCACACCGGTCATACTGGAAACGACCTCGGCGATGATCTCACCGTCGACGACACCGTCGACTTCCTTGGCGCGGCTGCGCCACTCACGCTGCATCTCGTCCTTCTTTGATCGCATGACCTCGGCGCGGTCCCGCAGTTCGGCGGCCCGCTCGTAGTCGGCGGTTTTGACGGCTTCGTCCTTCTCGATCAATAACTTCTCGATTTCCCGTTCGATCTCCGTCAGATTCGGCGGTTTGGTCATCGTCTTGAGGCGGACACAGGCGCCGGCCTCGTCAATGACGTCGATCGCCTTGTCGGGCTGAACGCGATCCGAGATATATCGATTGGACAGCTCGACCGACTGCATGATCGCCTCGTCGGTGATCTGCACGCGGTGGTGGGCCTCGTATCGGTCGCGGAGACCCTGCAGGATCTGGATGGTCTCCTCGCGGTTCGGCGATTCGACGATGATCTGCTGGAATCGCCGCTCCAGGGCCCCGTCCTTCTCGATGTACTTGCGATATTCGTCCAGCGTGGTCGCGCCGATGCACTGGATCTCGCCGCGGCTCAGCGCCGGCTTGAGCACGTTGGAGGCGTCAATGGCCCCCTCGGCTCCGCCGGCACCCACCAGGGTGTGCAGCTCATCGATGAACAGGATCACGTTCTTGGCGCGGATCACCTCGTTCATGACCGCCTTGATGCGTTCTTCGAACTGCCCGCGGTACTTGGTCCCGGCCACCATCATGGCCAGGTCGAGCACGACGATCCGGCGATCCGCGAGGAGTTCGGGAATCTCGCCGCTGACGATCTTCTGGGCCAGTCCCTCGACGATCGCGGTCTTGCCCACCCCCGCTTCGCCCAGAAGCACAGGGTTGTTCTTCTGACGGCGGCAAAGAATCTGAATCACGCGGCTGATCTCGCGATGCCGGCCGATCACCGGGTCGAGTTTTCCCTCGCGGGCCATTTCCGTCAGGTCCCGTCCGAACGAATCCAGGGCCGGCGTCTTGCTCTTGCCCTTCTTGGTTTCCCCTGCCGAGTGCGGCTGCGCCTCCTCGTTCTCGATGCCCGCCCCGAGAAGGTTCAGGACCTCCTCCCGGACGTCTTCCAGCTTGAGTCCGAGATTCATCAGCACCTGAGCCGCCACGCCATCATGTTCGCGAAGCAGGCCAAGCAACAGATGCTCGGTCCCGACATAGTTGTGATTCAGATTGCGGGCCTCTTCAATCGCATACTCGATGACCTTCTTGGCTCGCGGCGTCTGAGGCAGCTTGCCCATGGTGACCATGTCCGGGCCGCTCTTGACCAGCTTCTCGACCTCCAGCCGCACCTTTCGAAGATCAACGTCGAGATTCTTCAGGACGTTGGCTCCAACACCCGAGCCTTCCTTAACCAAGCCCAACAGGATGTGCTCGGTCCCAATGTATTCGTGGTTGAAGCGCTGGGCTTCCTGATTGGCCAAGGCCATGACTTTCCGAGCCCGATCCGTGAAACGTTCGAACATTCCTTGCTCCTGGCAGCACAGTGCCTAAATCCGCAGCACAGCTCCTGTCGGCGTCCCGTCCGGAGATTCACGTGAAACAGGGTTGCACACCCACTGTAAACCGTATCCGCGGACGAAGAAACAGATTCTCTGCCCCTGTCGGGCGCTCGCTACATGCTGAGCCATTGCCAACGGAGAACGCACCCCGGGGGCGGTTGTTCTGGGACGCACCGCATTCTAGCACCGTCCGCAAGCCCCTTCAAGCAACCGCACGTACCCCCGCAAACGCCGTCAGCTTCATATCGGCCAGCTTCCAACGGCGGTTGTGGCTTTTCGCCCCAGGGTCGCCTGGCGTGCCGCAAGCCCGAAAAAGGCCGGGTGATCCGACCGCTGGAGAGTGTCGGCGGTGCATCATGGGACCATACATCTGCCCCGGCATACCCACCGCTTATCCACACCTGTGGCCTGGAAAGCCAAACGACTCATCCCGGCGCCGAACGGGACACCCTGCCGCTGAATCGTGACTTATTATCGGCACCAGACCGCGCCTGCGGCGGCGGCGGCCGACAGCTATTCACAATTGCCGGCCGGCCCGCTTCCCGCCACAAACCGGCCTACGCCTCGGTTTCCTCGACCGGAAAGAGCGCGGACGGCAACCGGCCTCTCAGGCACCGGACCCGGGAAACCAGCAACCCCTGCGCCACCACCCAGGCCGTCAGGGCAAGGGCCGCCGACCCAGCCGTCAGCCCCCAGGGCATCATGACCGGGGCGATATACCTCCCGCAAACGGCAACGACCGTGGCCAGGCAGAACCAGACGGCCAGCGCAAAGCCCAGCCACGCCCGTCCCAGCAGGATCAGACCGCTGCCTGCCACCGTCAGGTTCATGAAGACGGCGGTAAGAGTCCTCGCCATATCGCCCAATTATAGATGGTCACTGTGAATTCGCCATGGTGCTGCCGCCGGCCCCCTTTTCTTGAACTGCTCCGCCAACAATCGCATAATGCTCTGGTCTCGATTGCCGCGTGTTCATCGGAATATCAGAATCTCCATGGAGTTCGGTCCATGCATCTACCAAGAGCGATCTCGATCGGAATGGGGCAGGTGATCACTGCAACCATGACTGCCATGCTGCTCGCAGGCTGCTCCAGCTCGACCGAGCGGTCTCCGACCAGCGTCGGTCGGAGCGGTGGCGCCGCAGGCCGGCGGATTGTCGGGGCCGACGTGGCCACCGTGCAACCGGTTGCCGAGCGCATCTTCCGGCAGCACTTCAGGATCGACTCTCCTGCCTCCGGCCCCGGCCTGATCGTGGCCCAGCCACAGGAAATGACCGCGACCGCTCAACCCGAGCGAGTGCAAGACCTTCTTGCCGGCGTCAGAGGGCGGCATCGATATCTGGCCGAGCTGCGCCTGAACCAGCAGGGCCCCGACGTCCTGTTGCGGTGCGTGGTCCAGACGCAACGTCTCGAGACGTCCGAACGCGCGGCGTTCAGCTCGCAGCGCGGTGATGACCGCCCGACCGACACCCCGATCGATCGCCTGGGGGCGGCCTCCTCGGACAACCGTGAAGAGTGGGTTTCCGGCAAGCGCGACCGCGAACTCGAACAGGAGATTCTGTCAGCCATCGAGGAGGCTTGCCGACCGGCCACTTCGCCCACGGAATGAAGTGGACCCGAAGGCGGGAGGATACTGTGCCTGAATCCGACACTCCGCAGGAACCGGTGGATCTCGATCGCATCGCGGCGGCCGTGCGGGAGATCCTGCTGGCGGTCGGAGAAAACCCCGACCGCGAGGGTCTCAAGCAAACGCCCCTGCGCGTCGCACGAATGTATGCTGAAGTCTTCAGCGGACTGCATGAAAGCCCGCGCCAGTACCTGAGGACCTTCTTCACCGAACAGTACGATGAACTCGTGGTGTTGCGCGATATCCCGTTCCACTCGATGTGCGAGCACCACCTGCTGCCGTTCGCCGGCGATGCCCACATCGCCTATCTGCCGGACGGCCGGATCGTGGGGCTCTCGAAACTCGCTCGCGTGGTTGAGGCCTATGCCCGCCGGCCGCAGGTTCAGGAGCGCATGACCAGCCAGATCGCCGATCTTCTGATGGAGGAGCTGCACGCTAAGGGCGTCGCGGTCATTCTCAAGGCCACTCACCTGTGTATGACCTGCCGCGGCGTGAAGAAACCCGGCACGCTCATGGTCACCTCGGCTCTTCGCGGCCTCTGCAAGTCCGATGCTCGCACCCGTGGCGAGGTGATGATGCTGCTGGCGGAATCAAGAACCAGGTAGGGAGGCTCTCGATGCATCCGCGGGTGGTCCTCGGACTTCTTGCCGTCATGGCCGCATGTTCAGGCGAACGAGCATCAGCGGGCTCTCCGCTCGACAGGCCGCCGCCCGGCAGCCACTTCAAGCTCAAGGACACCGCCCATGCGAAGGCGCCGACGTTCAAGAGCGGCCAGCCGATCGTCGGCACGACGTACTTCTACTGGTACGACGTCTACACCGGAGCCCACCTCCGCAATCCGGATGGTTCGGACGCTCTGACCACGCACCCGCCCGAATCGGCCATGGCCGATCTGAGCTACAAATCACCCGACTGGCACTACTCACAGCTTCGCGACATGGCCGAGGCCGGCCTGGACTTCTTCATGCCCGTGTTCTGGGGAGTTCCCGGACAGTACGACGGATGGAGCTTTGCCGGCCTGCCCCCGCTGGTACAGGCGCACGATCGCATGCAAGCCGAGCACAACGAGGACTCAACCGTTCCCCTTCCGCCGCCAATCGGGCTTTTCTACGACACCAGCACGCTGCAAGTGAACGTTCTGCCCGACGGCCGGCGGAACGTCCGCATCGACCTGACCACGCCCGAGGGCCGTGAATGGTTCTATGCCACGATCCGTGATTTCTTCAGCATGATCCCGCCCCGGAAGTGGGCCCGCATCGACGGGCGGCCGATCATTTTCCTGTATGCCGCGGGATTTGCCGAGAAAACCGACGACCGCCTGTTCGACGACGCTCGCCAGCGGTTTCGAAGGGATTTTGCCACCGACTTCTTTCTCGTTCGCCACGTGGACTGGCCCGGGCGAGCTGATGCCTGGTACCGCTGGGGCGGGGCCCTCGGCCTGACGCTGGGCGACGTCGCGGCCGGCCTGGGCCCCGGATACGACCATTCGGCGGTTCCCGGCCGTCAGGCACTGGTCGTCCCCCGTCGCGGCGGGGCGTTCTATCGGGAACAATGGGAGCGACTCCTGCGAATGCAGCCTTCACGACGCCCCTGGATCGTCCACGTCGAGACATGGAACGAATGGCACGAGGGCACCGACGTCGCACGCTCGCGGGACTGGGGCGTCAGGTACCTTGAAATGACCGCGCGGTATGCCCGGTTGTTCCGCGGCGGCACGCGTGTGCTCCCCGAAGGCCCGTACGTCAATGCGGAGATGGTCAAATGGTCGGCGCAAAGCACGGGCGGTCTGACGCTCCGGCCCAGCGGCGGCGACGGGCACTGGGAAATCGCGACCCTCGACGGCCGGCGCTGTGTAACCACCGTCCCCGGACCGGATTCGGGTGTTCCGCGTTTTCTCTACTTCGACGTCGATGATTCCTTCATGTTTGACCAGATTGACTCGGTGGCCGAATTGAATGTCGTGCTCCGTGATGATGCAAACGACTGCGATGCGATTCGCGTCGACTATGACAACGGAGACCCGGCAGCGGGCGTGTTCGACGGCGCATTCCGGCCGACGCGCGATATTCCGCTCGGCAAGACCGGCGCCTGGCGAATGATTTCCGTGCATTTGCCCGATGTGCGGTTCTGCAACCGGACCAACGGGGCCGATTTCCGCATCGCGGCGGTGCGGGGGAAACAGAAGCTCACCGTGGCCGAGGTCATGGTCCGCCGACTGCCGGGCAAGCTCATGCCACCAGCCTCCCAGCCCGCTTCCATGTGACGTGCGACACCCGGGCGGAAGTGCTCGTTCAGCGCATCTGCCCTCGCTGCGGCAAGCCGCGTTTCCGCCTTGCAATACCTGGTCTGGGCTCACAGGGATGCAGCGCCGCGCAGTCGTTCGCGAAGACTACATACGTCATGGTTCAGAGGAGCCGTTCTCCCCCACCGACCTCAGAGGGCATGTCAGCAACCTGGCCGCGCACGCCGCAATCAGGCCAGCCAGGCGCGTTTCCACGACCCGGCGGGCGGACTGGAGGAGTGCGTGCTTACGCTCTGCGACGACGCAGGAACAGGCCGCCCAGCGCCAATAACGACAGCGTGGCAGGTTCGGGAACGTCATAGTCCCACTCGTCGCTGCCGCCGGCATTCTGAAGGTCAAACTTGTCGTTCAGACCCTGCGTCCCTGGGGAAGCCGCTGAGCTGATCCAGCAGTTGCCCATCCAGCCGGACTCGGCGGGATTCAGCGTGTATGCGTTTGCCGAAGGCATCAGGCCGATTTCGAACACCCTTCCCCAACCTTCGTATTCAGGGGGATCCACATGATTCAGACCGCTGAAGTCGATGGTGTACGACATCACCAGGTCGCCTGCCGTCAAATCCCAGATATCGCTGAAACCGCCGGAAGACACCCAGAAGTCTCCAGCACCCCCGTCGTATTCGAAGTCAAAGCTGGCGTACGATGCTCCGTTCAACGTAAAG
Source organism: Phycisphaerae bacterium (assembly GCA_030372985.1). GTDB lineage: Bacteria > Planctomycetota > Phycisphaerae > UBA1845 > PWPN01 > JAUCQB01. The sequence continues at coordinate 53,324 of JAUCQB010000258.1, read as the reverse complement.
TCGCTTACGTGAGCCGTGCCGGTATATGACGCAGACCATTGACTGTAGAAGATCTTCATTGAGTCCAAAGAACTCGACGTGAAGCTCAGGCCCGCCGGGTAGAAGTCCGGCTGCTCGTTCTTCCACCCGTCGGTCCAGAAGCCCTGCTGAATGCCGTTGATGGTGGCGAACATGGTGGCGGTCGTCGCGCTGGTTGCATGGTAGGTGATTTCGACATCGTAGATCCCCGCCGTATTGTAGGTCCCGCCGTCGACTGCACCCCAGTAAGTGGCCTGCCACGGGTCCACCGTGTCCCGGTCAAACCAGACACCGTAGCTGGCGGGGTCGCCGGCCTGCAGCGCAGGGGGCGTTGACAGCGTTACCATAAGGCACAACAGAATAGCAGCTACTATTTTCATCTCTTCCAGCCTCCTTTGGTTACATCATCGATCTTTGAGTTCCCGTTTGCCGGCCGCCCACACGGCTGGCCTTACTGGCATCTCCTCGGCACGCCACTTGTTGTTCCAGGCGTGCATTCGCATCCGTTGTCCGGGCCTGTGCGTCGTTTGCCGGCCCCAAAGTTCGTGGATCGTGCCTGCAAGACACTTCCCGCCGGTCAACGCGCCGGGCACGTGGCCTTGGCCTGGTTTTCACCCGGCCGGAGCCCGTCTCTCTCAAGGATTCCCTGGAATTCCTTCACGGAAGGTGCGAAGAGTTGCTGCTTTTCCGCCTCGCGCCTCCAAACCCAGAGACTAAGCCAATGCCCCTATGGTTGTCAATAGATAGCCTGGCATTTCCTCCGCATTTGTTCGGACAATCTAGTAAGACTTCATTCTTATCACAGGCTGGGTATTCTACGATCGCCGGTTCAGGCACTGAAGTCTCACACAACACAGGTGTTTTCGCCTATTCGAAACGGTCTACAAACGCAGCAAGTCAGACATCCATTGGCTGGTCGGCAAAGCTCGCGGCGAGGTGGTCGGCGCCGGTTCGCCGGTGCCTCCAAAGCCCGTCGGCGGTGAGGTTCATGGGCGAGCACAAAGTATGTATTATTCTTGATTCTGCCTTGATCATTCCCCCGCGTTGCGCCGCGCAGCGCTGGGGTCAACATTGCCGACATGAAATTGGCGGCCGAGACCCAGGTCGGCTGCCACACACAAGCGTGCATTGTATTCGCTCAGCAGCACGCCGATAGCGAGAGCTCCTGGCTCTCGTCGATCTCCAGAGCGGCATTGAACATCTTCTCCGCCTTGCCGAGCTTGCCTCGCTGGCGGCAGACATTGCCCAGGTTGGCGTAGTTGGCCGCCATGCCCTGCACATCCCCGATGCGCTCGTCGATCTCCACTGCCCGATCAAAGACACGCTCGGCCTCTTCCAGTGAGCCCGACAGAAGCTGGACGGTACCCATGTTGGTGAAGGCCATCGCTCGCCACTCATCCTCCGAGGATAACACCAGGACTCTCTGATACGCCTCCTCGGCATCGGGCAGCTTGTTGAGCAACAGGCAGGCACGCCCGAGGCGGCAAAAGGCGTCCACGTCCTCCGGCACCAGCCGGATGACCTCATCGAGACCTCGTCGGGCCGCGGCCCAATCGCCGCGTATTTCCGCAACACCGGCCATTTCGCGGCAAATGGCCACATAGGCGGTCGCATCCTCGCGCGTCTTGCAGCCGCGACGATCAGCCTCCGCGGACAGGAACTCCTGCAGTGGTTCGATGGCCAGTTGATCTCGAGCGGCCGCCGCCGCTGCCTTCCCCCCGGCGTCACCGGCCTGGGCGAGCGAGTCGGCACGGGCCAGAGCAGCATCCAACCGATCCATCAGCCGATCCCCCTCCGACCGGAGCATCCGCACAACCACCTTGGGCGCCCCCGAAGGCGCCGGCATCGCAGCGTAACGCTCCAGGATCTTCCTCAACGTGTCCTGGTCGGGAACGCGCTTGTTGCGTTTGAACGGAGCCGGCGGTGGGAATGGGGGCAGTTCATCATCCCGACGCCGACGGAAGCCCAGAGAAACAGACTCCCGCTTGGGAATCTCATCCCCTACCACATCGGCATCGGGTGGGCTGCGGTGCTGCAGATACTCCATGACCACAAAGAGGACCGCCGCCCCGCTGAAGACCGCCGCCAGCCACGCAGCGTTCGAGATGACGAAGGTTTCCGATGCCTCAGGCCCAAAACAGCCCTTGTGGTGCAGGAAGTAGACGAACACCACACCGCCGACCAGCGAGAGGGCGACCCACGACATCCGCCGGAAAAAGCTCGCTGGATTGCAGAACCACACGGCCAGGTAGAGAGCGACAAACAGGGTCAGTGCATGCTGCCCCAGCTTCGGGCCATTCGGAGCGAGATACACGTACAGGCCGGTCGCAAGCGCGGCCGCAAGCAGCGCGGTCTGCCACCATCGCTGTTGCAGCGAGACGTTGACCGAGAGCTTGCCAGGCGATGCAGGACGCTTGCGGCGAAACATATGCCCTCAGCATCGGCAGCCAAACGGCCGAACTGAAGGGTCCGGATATCATCAGCCTTTGACCGCTCCCAACTGAATGCCGCGAACAAGATGCCTCTGAAGGACAACGAATAAGATGATCAACGGCACAACGTTCATAACTGTCGCGGCCATCATGAGTTCCGTCTGCCGGCCGTACCCCGCCCCGCCGAGGTTCTCAAACCACATCATCCCCACCGGCAAGGTCCGCAGATGGTCGCTCTTGACCATCACCAGAGGCCAGAAAAACGACGCGTAGTTGCCCAGGAAGGTGAAGATCGCCAGAACGATAAGTCCAGGCCGCGAAAGGGGTAAGATCACTTCGACAAAAACCTGCCAGCGGCTGGCCCCGTCGATCTCGGCGGCTTCATCCAGACTGGTCGGTATGGTCAGCATGAACTGCCGCAAGAGGAACGTGCCAAACGCACTGAACGCCGCCGGAAGAATCAGGCCCAGGTACGAATCCAGCAGACCGAGCCGGAACATGAGGTAGTAGTTGGGAATCAGCAGCACGACCGCCGGAATCATCACCGTTGCCAGGTAAGCCAGAAAAACGACATCTCTCCCCCGCCACCGCAGTCGCGAGAACGCGTACGCGGCCATCGCGCTGGTCACCACCTGCAGGAAGGTCACCCATGAAGCGACGAACAGGCTGTTGAAATACCACCGGCCGAAGTGGATCGGCAGCTTCTCGCCTTTGGCATCGGGTGCGAGGCTCAGCACGATGGGATAGTTGTTCCATTTCCACTGGCCCGGCAGGAAATCCGGCCTGTCGGCCTCATGCGGGGACTTGAAGCTCGCCAACAGCATCCACACAAACGGCACCGTCATCGAAGACGCCAGGCCGATCAGCAGAATCGCCGTGAGAACCGTCCGCAACGGCGACCGCCCTTCGACGGCCCCGCTGCTGGCTTTGCGTGCCGGCGGGTCCTCTGCCAGCATACCGATCGAAGCAGGGTCCATCTCGTCCTCACGCATTGATCTGGCGGCTGCCGAGCCGCCACTGAACCAGCGTCACTGCCAGAATCATCACGAACATCGTCCAGGCGACCGCCGACGCCAGCCCCAGCCTGAAGTCGGCGAAGCCCGTCAGATAAATGTAGAAACCAAGACTGATCGTGGTTTCTGCCGGATTGCCCTCGGTCATGATCTTGGCCTGCTCAAAGCCCCCCTGAAGCCCGCCGATGATGCTCATGACCACGATGAAGAAGGTCGTCGGGGCCAGTTGCGGCCAGGACACATGCCAGAAGGTTTTCCATCGCCCCGCGCCGTCGATCATCGCCGCTTCATACAAATCCTGGGGCACGTTCGCCAACCCTGCCAGGTATAGCAGCATGTTGTTGCCGCCGACGGCGGCCCAGATGCCCATGATCACGATGGCGTCGCGAGCACCAAGGCCGAAATTGCCCGCGGCAGGCAGCCCTGTCTGCGGATCGAGGCACAGCAGGTTGGCCGTGCTCCCAAGCCAATCGGGCGGATCGATGTCCAGCCCGAACAGCGCAAACAGGGCTCGCAAAGACGCGTTGATCGGCCCCGAATCCGGCCGGAACATCAGCTTCCACAAGATGTACTGCGCCACGCCGGCGGTGAAATACGGCAGGTAGAACAGCGTTCGCAGCCCGACGCGGCTGAAGACCATCGCTACTGTCGAGCTGGTTCCGATGATCGCCAGAGCCAGCCCTGTCGCGGTACGTCCCGTGGCCGCACACACCACCACCCCAGCGCACGTCGCCGCGAGACTCACGCCAATCAACAGCGCGCGTACCCGCCGCGAGCCCAAGGGAATCGGGTCGCTCAACAGCACGGCCAGCAGCAGCGAACCGGCAATGGAGACCGGCATGCCCAACATGAAGTACAGGGTCGTCCCGAAAGCCTTACGGAAGTCCTTGGCCTCAGGCCCGCCGAACAACCGCTCGAAATTCTCGAACCCCACGAAGCCGAACGGCTCCCGCTGAGCCAGGTCCCAATTGGTGAACGCCATCACCAGGCTGAACACGACCGGCGCGGCCACGAATACCGCGAAACCGACGATATTCGGCAGGAGAAACAACATCGCCCAACCGAAATCCCGCCGCGATCGACGTGACAGCCGCACCTCCATCAGCGGTGCCCCTCCTTCGGCGGATAGTCGGCCGGGTCAAAATCTCGTCCCGTTCGCCGCTTGTACTCCTCGCGCATCGAAGCGTAGCGGTTCAGACTGACCCGCATTTCCTCGTTGATCTCGTCGGTCAGGGCCCGGCACATCTGTTCCGGGGTCGTCTTGCGGTCGCTCATCACCGCCAGGTGCCGGTTGAATATCCGCTCCACCCGCGTCGTCTGGATGAACGGCGGGAAGTGGTTGCTTCGGCCCCGCTTGATCGCTTCGATGAACAGGTGATTGAAGTCTTCCTCCGGGTGCGCGGCGTCCTTGAGGAAACGCTCATCCTGCCCCACCTTCGGCGAGGGCGGCAACGCATCCGCCGACTCGACCACCTGCCAACTGAACTCGTCCGAGGCAAGAAACTGCAGAAATCGCAGGGCCTCCTGCTTGTTCGGGCTCTTCGGGTTGATACCCACGCTGAGCGCCCTGATTTCATCGGCCCCGCTCCGCATGTGCGGCAGCAACACGGCCCCGACATGTCCCCGCAGGTTCGGCTGCGTGCGGAACTTGACCATCCCCCATCGGCCGATCCGCAGCATCGCGATCCGTTCGGTGCAGAACAGGTCGATCACGCTCGATCCCCATCCGCCCTGTGTGCCGATCGCATTGCGTTCAGCCACCGACGGCATCACCTCGTCCACTACCAGCATCCGATGCAGAAATGTGATCGCCTCGATGGCTTCCGGCGAATCCAGCGTGCAGTACGTCAGCGAGGGGTCGAAGAACGAGCCTCCAAACTGCCAGACCAACCCGACGGTCTCATGCATCTCGTATGTGCCCAGCCCGTAACGCGTGATTCGTCCGCTTTTGTCACGTTTCACCAGCCGCCTGGCCACCCGCAGACACTCGTTCCAGTCCCAATCGCTCGTCGGGTAGGGCTCGCCGACCTCATCGAAGATCCGCTTGTTGAAGAACATGACGTTGGCGTTGACGTTCAGCGGAAAGGTGTATTGATGGCGCTCGGGTCGGCCGGTGGTCGGGTTGAACGCCTCAATCGAAATCTCATCCAGCACCTGAGGCCAGGTCCTGGTGACATCGAAACCCAGCCGTGCGGCCTCCTCGTCGATCGGCTGCAAAACGCCGGCCCGCACAAAGTCGACCAGTTGCCAGCGGCCGTAGCAGTTGAACACATCGCCGCCGACGCCCCCCTTGCACTGAACGATGATCTTCTCCACAGTGGTGTTGGCAGGGTCAAGAAGCAGCCGAATGTCCGGATGGAGTTCCTCGAATAACCGAATGCTCCCACGCCGGGCAGGGTTGTCATCGCTGACCCAGGTAAGGACGGTGCGGCCGTCCTCTGAAGGGTCGGGCATGATCGCGTAGGCCAGCAGGGACCAAGCAATCAGCACACCGAGGATGCCCAGCAAAACCCACTTCATACCGTTCTCACAGACCGAGCCAATCGCAGCGCAACCCCCGGGGCAGGATACAGCGCCCGCCACAGGGTATGAGTCAGGCCGCCAAACACGATTCTCGTCCTCCGGCCAGTCAACCGGGCCGCGCGGCCCCACGATCGCTCCAGTCTACTCGCCACGTTCATCAGGGCCAGTGGACAGAGCGACTCCCAAACCAGACATGCGCATCTCCGGGCTTGCAGCTGATCCGCCCGGCGGCGATACTGCCGTTGACCCCGGCTGCGGGGGATCTGAAAATCCGGATCACATCCTTGAGCGAGGCCGTATGAGCAGCCAAGAGATACGATCGTTTAGAGGCTCGGACCTTAGAGAGGTATTGGCCGTCTGGAATCGGGCTCTGAAGAAGGACCCCATGACCGATCTGCGGTTCGTCGCGTGGGTTCTGGCCGATCCCGACTACTGGCCTGGCGACGATTCCGGCTTCTTGGTGGCCGTTCAGGACGGCCGTCCGGTCGGCTTCCTGAGAGCCATCATCCGCCGGACACCCAATGACCGAGCAGGCCTTGAACCCGAACTGGGCTGGCTCCCCGTCGTCGCGGTCGACCCGGCCTTCCAACGCCAAGGCATCGGCCTGGCACTGCTGGAATCGGCCCTGGCCTGGTTCCGCAAGCATAACCGCCGGCGGATCTGGGTCTGCGGCAACAGCGGCTCGGCTCCCGGATACATCTTCCCTGGCGTGGACAAGGACGATTACCCCGGCGGGCTGGCCCTGTTCACCAAAGGCGGCTTCCGCGCCCATCGCGGCTCCGTGGCCATGTCCCGCGAAGTCGTCAACTTCGACGTCGACGAATACCGCCGGCAGGCTTGGGAGACCGGTAAGGACGTCCGGATCAGCACCCTGCAATCCGAGCAGGTCTCAGACTTCTTCGAGTTCTTGGCCGACGCCTTCCCCGGCGACTGGAACACTGCCGCCCGGGGCAAGATCCGGGCCGGGCTTCGGCACGAGATTCTGGTCGCCATGGTCGACGGGCGGATCGTCGGCTACTGCCAGTGGGAAGGCGAGCATTTCGGGCCGTTCGGCGTGAGGAAGGAATACCGAAACCAGCGGATAGGGGCCAAGCTCTTTGTCGAGGCTGTTCAGAAGATCCGCGAAGCCGACGGACGAACTGCATGGTTCAACTGGGCCGAGGACGACGCTGCACGCTTCTACGGACGCTTCGGCCTGACCGCGACGCGACGCTACTCCATCTTTGTGAAGGAGTTGTGACTGGGTTCGCGCAGCCACGCCGGACTCAATGTCAGCCATGAGCAGGTATCTCGACTCCATGATCGTTGCCGGTTACTTCATCGCCGTCTTCGTGGCCGGCGCGCTGCTCGCCCGGCGCTTCGCCCGACGGGAGGCATCGGAGTTCCTGACCGGGGGCCGGACCTTCCGGTGGTGGCAGACCGGCCTCACGCTGCTGGCGTTCGCCGTCGACCCGACCTACATGGGCATGGCCGGCATCGCCTTCATCTGGGGAATGTACGTGTCGCAATGGACCGGCGTCCACATCTGGCTCACGAGCTGGGTGGCTGCCATGTTCCTCGTCCCCATCTATTGGCGCACGCGGATCGTGACCACGCCCGAGTATCTGGAGAAGCGGTTCAATGCACGGTGCCGTGCACTGTTCTCCGTACTGATGGCGGCGATCCTGGTGATCATTCTCGCCAGCGCGATGTACCTCGGCGCCCTATTGGTCACAAAGCTACTGGACTGGCCGCTGCCGGTCAGCATCGCCGTCATTGCGGTCGTGTGTACGTTTTATGTGGTCGTCGGCGGGCTGCGCACGGTGCTCTCGCTGGATGTGTACCAGGGTGCGATCCTGCTGGCGACGCTGATCGTCGTCGCCTGGCGGGTGCTGGCCGAGATCGGCGGGCTCGGGGCCCTGGCGGCGATCAAGGATCCGGGCGAGGCCGGCGTGCCGATCGGAAGCATGACGCCGCCGCCGGACCTTGGCCTGCAATCCGGAACATTCTTTCCGTTACCGGCGATCCTCGTCTGGGCAACCGTGGCCGGGCTGTCCTGGATCGCCTGCAACTTCGGTATGGTCCAGCGACTGCTCGCCTCGCGGACGGAGCGGGATGCACAGAAGAGCCTGCTCTTCCTCGCCGTGCTCGCCAACATCGCCTGTTTCCTGACGTTTGCTGTCGGGGCGGCCATGCGCAAGCTGCATCCAGGCATGCCGGCCGACCAGGCGTTCATGGACGTCATGCTCACCATGTTCCCCACGGGCGTTCGCGGGCTGCTGGTGGCGGGCATGATGGCGGCGTTGCTGTCTTCGGCGGACGGTCTGCTCACCGCCTCCGGCACCCTGATCACCCAGGATATCTACCTGCGGTTCCTGCGCCCCACCGCGAGCCAGCAGCAAGTGAAGCTGGTCACGCGGGTGCTGGAAGCCGCCGCAATGATGCTTTCGCTGAGCCTCGTCCCCGTCGCCATGCGGGCCCAATCGGCCGTCACCTTCGTTCAGGACTTTTTTGGCGATCTGATGGGCGTCGTCGTGGCGTTGTACATCGTAGGTGTGTTCTCCCGCCGGGCTACGGCCGGGGCGGCGTTCTTCGCCATGATTACGGCCATCGCCCTGGCCGTCGGGCTGCACATCTGGAGTGACTGGAATTTCGCGTACCGCGGCTTCGTCTCGTTCGTTTACGCGGTCGTCGCGACGGTGGTCCTGAGTTGGTTCGAGCCGCCGCCCGACCCGGCACGGCTGGTCAACCTGACCGTCCACACGGTCGAGGACGTGCGTGGCCCATGGGTGGGGCTCAAGTCATGGCCGGGACTCTGGAAATGGGCCCTCGGCATCAGCGTCGGCTGGTTCGCGTTCACCGTTATTTGGGAGTGGTACGGGCGGACACACTGATCGACGGTCATGTCGGACTGCACGATGCAGACCGACGCGCAGGAGGCATCATCATGAGTGACATGAAACACATTCTGGCGATCGGGGCACATATCGGCGATGCGGAGATCACCGCCGGCCTGCTGGTAACCAAGTACGCCGCTGCCGGCCACCGCGCCACCATCCTGCACATGACCGCCGGCGAAAAGGGCAACCCACGGATGGACCACCTGGAATACGCCAAGCAGCGAATCCGCGAAGCTGAAGCCGCCGCCTGCAGGATGGGCGCCACCGAGTGCATCGTGCTCGACCATCCCGACGGCGAACTGCAGTCCGACGAGAAAACGATTCACGAGATGTGCGATCTCGTCCGGCGACTCAAACCGGATATCATCCTGACTCACTGGCGGGGCTCGTTCCATCGCGACCACCGCGCCACCTACAACATCGTCATGGAAGGCGGTTTCCTCGCCGCCCTCCCGGGAATCAAGCGAGCCGAGCCGGCACATCTGATCCGCGGGCTGTATTACCTGGAGAATTGGGAGGACCTGGAGGACTACCAACCGAACCTCTGGATTGACGTGTCCGAGGTATTCGACACCTGGGTCGGCGCCTGCCGTGAGCACCAGCTTCTCCGCGGCGAGATCTCCTTCAACTACCTGCACTACTACACCGGCCTGGCCGCCAAACGCGGCTGCGAAATCGGCGTCAAATACGCGGTCACCGCCAGTCTTCCACCGATTTCGCGAGTGAGGAAGGTCGACTGGCTGCCGGTCGACACCGAACCGGTGCTCGTTTTCTGATCCGCGATACTGCAGGAGGTGGAGGCCGCTCAGCGATCGTCGCCCTTCGACGACTGATACCTCACGACTGCATCGCAAACAGACATCGCAGCCGTTTGAGCAGCCGCTTCTGCGTGGAATCATTCGTGTCCAGGAAGTTGCCCCAATACAGAATGCTCGACCGTCGGGCGTCATGCCGGACCCGCGCAAGCAGCTTCTCGATGCGTTTGACGCATTCCTTCATCACCTCGCCGCCCTTGCCCACCCCGGTGTTCACCACGACCACGTCCGACTCAACCAGTGCGTGGTAATCGGGCTGAAGCTGAATGCGAGAGGCAATCTCAACGCCCAGGGGAGAGTTCAGAAAACCGCGAATCTGCGATTCGGCAATCTCGAGTCGCTCGACCGCAGTCTGCGCAGGACCGGTCCAGACCGGTTCATGGTGCGACACCCCTACACCATCATCGAAACAGGCGGAATTGAAGAGCCCGAATATCTCCGACGCAAACGAAGCGGTGTCCTGCATTACCTGTTGTAAGGCATGGGTCGCCTCGTGCGTATCCCGAAACACCTGATGAACATCCGCAGGCGGGGGCATCACAAAAACACGGTAATCGTAGGGATAGGCGTGGCGAAGTGGCGGATCTCCGTCAGCTTCAATGATCGCAAACCCATAACGATCGATCTTTCTCACCTCGCGGAGCCCGTCCGGGAGCGTCTCAAAAACCCTCTCCGCCGTGTAGCCGATCATAAAGGCCGAAGCCCAGATCGCCCCGCAACCATCGTCCCCCGGCTCTGCCGGGACAATGGTGTTGGTGTACCCGTCGGCCGACCTTCTTGTGCGAAGATAGTGCACCGGACGGTCGAGGACTTGCCCTGCAATGAGGCGAGCCAATGCGCTTTTCCCGCCTCCGGGCGGACCGCTGATCAACAAGGTCTCTACCGGCATGTCGTGTTATCCGCAACGGACCGCTCTGGAACAGTCGAATCCAAGAGAAAAGGCCCGATAGTGATTCTATTCATCGGAATATCGATTCTCCAATCTCGCGAGGTTAAGTTTACTTGCCGGAAAAACCGACCGCCCCGGTTCGGCAACCCACCGCCCCACTTGTGGTCAGTCAGGCCGCTGCTGACCGGTTTCCGGGCCCCCGGCCGCAAGACAACGGATTGACAGCGCAAATGGAGCGATCAGACCGGCCCAACGGACGGCTACCGGGCCCCACTGAAGCCCAAATTGATGATTCGCTGAATCAGTCGCTCGTAGGAGATACCCACGGCCCGGGCAGCCTCGGCGAAATCCTCTCCACGCGCCAACTGCGGGTTCGGATTGGCCTCCAGCACGTACACCTGCCCCGCGGCCGTCATGCGCATGTCAATTCGGGCATACCCCTTGAGCCCCAGGTTCCGGTAGATCCGCTTACACAGCCGGAGAATTCCCTTGACCACTTCCGGCGAAAGGTCCTTTGCCTCCGAAGTCTCCACTCCGAGCTTCTTCTGGTAGTCCAGATCGAATTTCACCTTGGCCGTCGCGATCAGCGGAACGCCATTCCCCGCCTTTGTGAATTTCAGTTCCCAGATCGGGAATATCTCAAGCCGCCGATTGCCCAGCACGCTCACATAGAGCTCCCGTCCTTCAATGTACTGTTCGGCAATGGCGTCGGTGCCGACCCGGTCGTGGATGAAGGCCACGCGTTCCTTGAGTTTCTCTTCGTCATCGACGATCGAGGCCTGGGCGATTCCCAGCGAAGCCTCTTCAATCAACGATTTCACGAACAACGGAAACTTCAGCCGAGTGGGCCGCTTGACCGTCTTGTGTCTCGGGAACACGGCGAAGGCCGGCACCCGGACGCGGTGGTAACTCAGGATCTTCTTCGACAGACCCTTGTCGCGGGCCAGGATCAGTCCGCGTGGCGAGCAGCCGGTGTACGGCAGCTTGAGCAGCTCCAGATAACTCACCACGTTGTGATCCATCACCGCTTCGCCGTCGAATTCTTCGAGCAGATTGAAGACAATATGGGGTTTCCACTCCTCGATCGTCTTGCCCAGAACGCTCAGATCGCTCCGAATGCCCAACGGCCGCACTTCGTGGCCCAGTGCCCGGCAGGCGGCCATCACGTCGTATTCCGTCTTGAAAGGCGCCGCCTCCGCCTCGGTCAGCCCTTCGATGCTGTCCGGGGGCACCAGGTCCTTGTGCATGATGGCCAGAACGCGTTTCTTCTTCATGACTCACATGATCAACAAACGCCGGCGGCCGCTGTGGATGTAGTTCATCGTCTCAACCGTCAGCAGGATGGCGAAATCCATCTTCACCTGCTCGCGCGGCCCCTGCACGTACAGGCTCAGCTCCTGGCACCGCGCGATCATCTCTCGCATGACCAGATCCAGCGTGTACTGATACTCTCGCGTCCACCGGGATACGATCCCGCGAACTTCGGCACGATGGCGGCGGATGAATGAAGCCGCCGATTCACGTCGCGGGCTGTCGCCCGTTCCGTAGAAGAGCCGGCGAAGGTCCCGATCATAAAAGGCCGGCAGGCCCTGCCCGTAGCGGGCCCGCTTCTGTTCGTAGTGCTCGCGAAGCGTCTTGCGAATCCGCGACAACGGTTCGATGACCCTGCGCGACCTGACCACCGGGGCCTGCCCGGCAATCTCCTGCATCAACTCATCCACATACTCGAGTTTCTTGAGTGCCGGCCAGCCCTGGTAACGCTTCCGCCACCACGCCTTCGGCCGAAGCCAGACGGCAAAGGTCTCCGCGAAGTCCTCGTCCGGATGACTCTGGGCATACCAGTGATCGAGATGCAGCACGTATCGCCTGCTGTCCGGCTTGGGGATGTAGCGCTCCGGATACGGCTGAGATGACTTGCCGAACAGCCGCTGCCAGCGACGACGGCGATGAAGCAGATAAGCGTGGTCGATCGCGTGACCGACCTCGTGGCGAAGAATTCGCATGCACCACTTATAGGTGCCGCCTTCCGCTTCGAGCATCTGGCTTCGCTCAAGCCGCGCGAGTCGCGGATGGGCCAGATAGAACGGGACGGCCGCACCGGGTATGCCGTCCGGCGTGAACCACTCTTCCCCCAGCCAGAAGTGCGGGCGAAAGCGGATCTGCCGCTGCTCCAATTCCTGCTGGATCCGTTCGAGGCAGCGCCTGATCGGTTTCCGCGACAGGCTCACCCCCAGATCGCATAACCGCATGTCGAGAAGGCGATCCTCGGGATAGCCCGCCCACACATGTGGTGGAACCCGCCGGGGCCGCCCCCGGTTCTTGCGATTCGAAGATCCTGATCTGCGTGCCATCGTTCGATCCGTCCGATATCACCGCGGCACGGGTATCTGCTGCCGCCGCCGGATATGGCGCTCCTTCAGATATATCGGTCCTGCGGGAGACGATCGTAACCGGCTGTCGGCCAACATGCGAGCGCCGGCCACAGCGAAACCGCGAACCGGATCCCCATGTCACGTTTTCGTCTGTCGACGCGGTTTTCAATACTGTCGGTGAGCTTGGGCAGCAAGGCGCATGATAATGGGAAGTACCGTGCCGTGGCGGGCGGTACTTCCCACATGGTGTTGTCGTTCTTCCACACAAAACGAAGAGACGACCGCCGTGGCTTCGCGCTGATGGGGCCGCTCGCGGCACACGCTGTCAGGCAACAGCCACGGCTGATGTTTGCTTCGGCTTATTTCTTCTTGCGAGCCGGCTTTTTGGCCTTCTTCGCAGCCTTCTTGGCTTTCTTCTTTGCCACCGAAATATCTCCTTTCTGGCAGCAGGCCTAAATGACCATCCGAACTCTCGTCCAAAAACCTTGGCGTTTTCTGAGGTTTTCGTGCAAAAAATCCTCAAGTTTGGACGCCGTGTTTTATATCGACCAGTTGCGACAGCACTCTTGACTATTTTCACTTACCGATGCAGAACCGGGAGAAAATCCGGCCCAGCAGTTCCTCGGTTGCAACCTCCCCAACAAGCAGCGAAAGCGCGTTGATCGACTCGCGGATCTCGATCGCGAGCAACTCGACCGAGTTCATCACATCCGGGCACTCCTCGCACATGCGGCGCGCGCGGCACAGCGCGTCATAAGCCGTGCGAAGCGACTGCCGCTGTCGGTCCGAAAGCGTCAGAACCTCCGCTGCGCTCGCCTCACCGGCACCAAACACCGTCCTGCCGATCTCCTCTCGCAGCAACGCCACGCCCTGTCCTGTGACCGCACTGACAACATGCACCGGCGCAGGCCCGTTCAACTCTGCAGCCAGACGATCCACGTCCGCACTCGCGACCAGGTCCGATTTGCTGAGCGCCGTGCACATCGGCCGGGCAGGCAGGATGGGCCGCAGCCATTCAAGCGTCTCTCGCGGCGCATCGGTCGCGTCAACCACCAGAATCAGCATGTTGCTTCGCAGCATCAAACGACGAGCGGTGGCTTGCGCCTGGGCGTCCGGATGCCCGGCCGCTTCATCAGCCGACATGCCGACGCCGACATCCAGGCCTGCGGCGTCCAGCAGCATGACCTCGCCGCCCGGAACGCTCAGCGGGGCCGAGAGCACGTCGCGCGTGGTGCCTGGCATGGCCGACTGAATCGCCCGGTCCATGTTCGTGAGCGCATTCATCAGCGTGCTTTTCCCCGCGTTGGGCCGGCCCGCGAGCATCACCTCGGGGAGCGTCTCAAGCCGCTCGATCGAGGGAGCGTGATGAATCAGGGCAGCCAGTTCTCCCGACACGCTGCCGACCACGTCGAGTACTCGCTGCGGCGTCACAAACTCAACCGCCTCTTCGGAGAAGTCAATCTCCGCCTCGACAAGAGCCAGCAGATCGACGAGCTGCTCGCGAAGTCCATTGGAACGACGACTCAGACGGCCGTGCAGCAGCGCCTCGGAAGCACGCAGTTGCGAGTCGTTGCGGGCATGGATGATCGCCGCGACGCCTTCGACGCGAGTCAGGTCCATCGCCCCGGAGAAAAACGCCCAGGCCGTAAACTCACCGGGTTCTGCGGGTCGCGCACCCGCAGCCGTCAAACGCTCCAGAACCGCTGCGAGCACCGCAGGCGAGCCGAGGGTATGAAGCTCAATCACATCCTGGCGCGTGTAGCTGGCGGGCGCGCGAAACGTGTACGCTTCCGCGGGCAGCGAGGCCGACGGCTCCATCCACAGGCGACCGGCAACCCGGCGATGGCCGGGCAGTTCCGTCAGCGATCGCCCGTCATCGCAGGTGAAAACACCCGCGGCCAGCTCAAACGCGCCCGGCCCGCTGAGCCGGATGATCCCCCGAACCCCGGTCCCGGCCGGAGACGAAACGGCCACAATGGTGTCGTCCAACTGGTGGAACATTGCACACATGATACGCGATTGGGTGGGGAGTCTGTTAGTCTGTTGGTCTGTTGGTCAGCCAGTCTGTTGGGGTGCCATGCTTCCGGGATCCCAGACTGCTGAGCCGTTGCGTCCGCGACCGGCTGGGGATCTCACATTGCAGATTTCGGATTGCAGACGGAATGGACCGCCTTTAGCATACGGGCCGGGCCATACGGATACCTTCAATGGAAGTGCACGGGCAATCTGATGTTGCGAAACCCGACAAGGTGTCGGCTGCGACATCACCGCAGGCTGATTCCGTCCCGCATGACGGCCCTCTCGCCGACGCATCATGCCTTCGCTGCGGCTACTCTCTCCGCGGGCTGACCGAAAACCGCTGCCCGGAGTGCGGCACGCCCTTCGATCCGGAGCAGATGGCGAGCAGCTATCTGCCCGAATGGCCCCGACTGGTCGTCTGGGATCTGACGGCCCTCTGCGTTGCCGTTTTTCTTGAACTGATATCGCTGGCGCTGGAGGCTCTCAGTACGAATCGCCCCATCTTGTGGTACCTGCTGGCCGGCAACGAACGAAATCCCCTCATTCTGTTCGACTCCGTGACAACGATTCTGATCGCCCCTTTCGCCCTGATCGGGCTGATCCGCAGGATAGACTGGGGCCGCAAGATTGCCGTCGGCATGTACCTGCTGCAATTCGCACCTTTGCTGCCTGCTTCCTTTCGTACTATCTTCACTGTCGTCTCGGCTGGCCTGAACGGCCAATTGGACGCGGGAGTGATCTGGTATGTCCTGCGCCTATGGAGGCTGGCCAGCCAGTTCGCTCTCCCGTCTCTTATACTCGCCTGCGTCCTCTGCACACGGCTCGCGCGCACGTCTCTGCGGCGCAGTTCACTTGATGTTCCGCTCAGGCTCCCACGCACAGTCTTCCCACCCAGAAACGACTGGTTGCCCATCCTCGTGGCTCTGCTTGCCGTGTCGGCACTCATATCTTTCGGCTGGCTGGTGGAGACGGCAATCTGGATGATATGGCTCGCCATGGACAATTCGAGTTTCGGCATCGCGTGGTGGGAGGACGTTGCCTCCCCGGCCTCCTGGACGCTTCTGCTCGCCGCCCAGACCGTGTGCTTTGCGTGGATCACCCGCGACATCCTGAGAAATCCAGCTTCGACTCGCCGGCACCTCAAGTCTTTTCTGGTCGTGGCCACCGTCGGCTTCATCGCCGGCCAGACCATCAACCTGCTTTTCAACGCAGAAGTATACTCCTTTTCATCGCTTGAAACGGCCGTCTATAGCGTACTGGGCATTCTCGCCTCCGCTCTTGCCTGTTTGTCGATGCCCCTGGCCCTGTACCTCTATGCCTCGCGAGCATTGCCCGCGGAGGCCATCGCACGCGTGGCGGAATCATCGGAGCAGCCAACCAGCTCCAATGCCTCCGGCTCGGCCGACGGCTGACCGCTGATGGCTGACCGCTGACGGCTCCTAAACCACAAACTTCTCCTGGCTGAGCTGTTCCAGCATGTTCTCCATGAATTCGCCGACGTTGACGGAAATGACCACGCCGATCTGGCGGGATTTGTCCTTGACCACCACCGGTTTGCACCGCCCGGCCGGCTCACCCGAGGTCACGACCTCCAACCCCATTTTCGATCGCATGAAGAGCTTCGGCCACAGCAGAACACCCATCGCCACCGCGTCGTGCACGATGAATGAGCCGGGCGATGACTGTTCGGTCTTGCGCTCCATGGGCAGCCGGATCATGCGGCCGAGCAGATCGCCGGCCCGCGTTCCCCCGCGCGAAAGGTGCGCGGTATGGGATTCATCCATCGCCACTTGGCGGGTCACATCCAGCGGTACCACCGTCAGCGGCAGCCCGGCCGACAAGACCGCCGCTGCGGCCGCCGGGTCGCGATAGAAGTTGAACTCGGCCCAGGGGGTGATGTTGCCCGGACACCAGATCGCCCCACCCATGACGATGATCTGGCCCGCCTTGGCCAACGCCTCCGGCTTCTCCCGCAACACCGCCGCAAGATTGGTCAGCGGACCCAGGGCCACCACGGTCAACGCGTGACCGTGCTGCCTGGCAAGCCGCTCGTAAACCTCCAGAAATCCACTCAGCGCAAAATCGGGCGGCACCGCCAGATCGATTCCGCCCAAGCCATCCTCACCGAACACATGCATCGCGTCCTTCATGCCGGGAAGATTCTGATCCAGACCACGGGCCACCAGGGGCAGCGACTTCGGCACCAGACCACCGAGCAGACGTCCGATGTTGGTCGTTGCCTGATCGATCGCCACATTGCCCGCCACACTGACCAGACCTGCCACCTCGATCTCGCTGGAGCTGAGCGCCAGCGCAATCGCGACGGCATCATCCACACCCATGTCCGTGTCTATGAGAATCGGCCGGGGCATGACAAGTCCACCGATTTCCTGGGCCTCCACAAGGCCCGGTGTGGGACCGGCATCTTGCCAGTCCGTCTTCGGATACACGCCTAGGCGTTTCTTGACAGGTCTCAACTGACGCCCTACAGTCGCACCGCCTATTGTTGAGGAGATGATGAGCATGGTCAATACCGGGGAACTGAGGGATCTGCACAGCCGCGTATACCCGGGCTCGGCCCCACGAGTCGCGGTGCGGGCGCCGGGCCGGGTCAACCTGATCGGCGAGCATACCGACTACAACGACGGCTACGTCCTGCCGATCGCCATGTCCCAGGCTCTTTACGTCACCGCGAGCCCCTCGGCCGACGGACAAATCTCGGTGCATTCCACCGCCTTTGGCGAGACGGTTGACTTCCCCGCCGACCATCCCGGCTCCCCGTCCGATCCTGCGTGGGCGAACTACGTCCGCGGCGTTGCAGTCATGCTCATCCGTCGAGGAATCCCCCTCAAACCTTGCCGTCTTGCCATCCACAGCGACGTCCCGCTGGGTGCCGGGGTCAGCAGCTCGGCGGCCCTTGAGGTCGGCACCGCCCTGGCCCTGCTGGCCATGAACGAGCGGCGCATCGAGGCCATCCCGCTGGCCCTGCTCGCCCGCCAGGCTGAGCATGAGTACGCCCACTCGCCGTGCGGCATCATGGATCAGTTCATCTGCGTCCTCGGCAAGACCCGCCACGCACTGATGCTCGATTGCCGTTCACAAACCTACGAGCAGATCCCCCTGCCTTTCGAGAACACGACTCTGGTCATCATGAATACGCAGGTGAAACACGCCATCGGCTCCAGCCAATACCCTGTTCGGCAAAAGCAGTGCCACGAGGGGCTGGCCATCCTCCAGCGATCCGACCCCAGGCTGATCGCCTTGCGCGATGCCGACATGGACATGCTGCTTCAACACCGGTCCCGCATGGACGAAGTGGTTTTCCGGCGATGCCGCCACGTGATTACCGAAATCGCTCGTGTTCCGCAGGCCGCCGAGGCCATGAAGACCGGCGACGCCGTGACCTTCGGCCGGCTGATGTTCGACTCCCACGCGTCGCTCAAGGATGACTATGAGGTTTCCTGCGCCGAACTGGATGCCCTGGTCGATATTGCCCGGCAGGTACCCGGCGTTTACGGCGCCCGGATGACCGGCGGTGGTTTCGGCGGTTGCGTCATCGCGCTGGTCAAAAGCGATGCTGAACAATCCCTGCGAACCGCCGTCAAGGACAAGTATGACATGCGATTCGAAAAACCCGCAATGGTTTACACCACCACGGCCTCGGAAGGCGCCACCGTCGTCCCGCTTTGAGGACCCCGGCCTCCACGCGGGCTTTGCACGTAACGGAGAAGACAATGGCCACCTCGATCCATGAGACCACCTCTTATTTGGCCGCCGGTCGTCACCTGTCGCGGGAGCAGATGCGAGAAGTCTTCGAACTCATCATGACCGGCCAGGTCGAGCCCGGACTGATGGCCGAGTTTCTCAAGGCCCTTGCCGCCAAGGGTGAGACGGTCGATGAGATCGCGGGGGCGGCCGACGTGATGAACGAGAAAGTCACACGCGTCCGATGTGATGCCGACTGCATCGACACCTGCGGCGCGGGAGGCGATGGGATCAGCACGCTCAATGTCTCATCCACCGCAGCCATCATCGCCGCGGCCGCCGGAGCGGTCGTGGCCAAGCACGGCAACCGGACCAACACCCGGGTCAGCGGGTCGGCCGAGGTGTTCGACGCACTCGGCGTCAATCTGGACGCACCCATCCCGGTGCTCGAAAGGTGCCTGCAGGAATGCAGGATCGCCTTCCTGTATGCACCCAATCTGCACCCGGCGATGAAGTACGCCGGTCCCGTCCGCAAACAACTGGGTATCCGCACCATCTTCAACTACCTCGGACCGTTCACTAACCCCGCCGGAGCCAGGCGACAGGTCATGGGAGTCGCCCGGCCCGAGATGACCGAAACACTGGCCGGCGTGCTCGCCGCCCGTGGGGCGAAACTCGCCTGGGTCGTCACCGGATCCACCGGTGTCGCTGACCATCCGCATCTCTGCGATATCACCATCACCGGCGAGACCAGGGTCAGCGAGGCCCGCAACGGCCAGGTCAGAACTTTCACGATCAGACCCTCTGATGTCGGCTTCGACACGGCGCCTCTCGACTCGTTGCTGGTCGATTCCGCACAGTCCAGTGCCGAGGCCGTGCTTGCCATCCTCTCAGGCCGCGACCAGGGGGCCCGCCGCCGGCACGCCCTCCTGAACGCCGGCGCCGCCCTGATCGTGGCCGGCCTGGTCGAAGACTTGCCCGCCGCGGTCGCCCAAGCTGCCCAGGCCATCGACTCGGGCGCCGCCATGGCCAAGCTTGCACATTTGATCAAGGCCGCCGCGACCGCGCCGTAGGGCAGCGTCGAGCCTGCCTCGCACTCGACAGGGTCGCCACGACAACCGAGACCTGCCCCGGGGTTGAGCTCGGTCCTGCTCCCATCACAAACGTTTTCAGTGATGGCTTTCGAGCTTCTCGAGGGGCACACATGCGCGGACGAGTTCCCCGCGCAGGTCCTCCATGCGGACCATCTCGGGCAGACGGCCGCACATCGACATACTGAAACCCGTCGAGCTCGCCTGTCGCAGGCTGCCGTGGGCGGCCGTCATGTTGACGAGGGTGGACATGAACGCGCTGCCGCAGTGATAGCCGTCCTGGGTGGATACGAGCACATCGGGAGTGTGCTGCACCAACCCGTGAAAAGACCGCCATAAGCGATGCACAACGTCGGGATAGGGGTGAAATGCGGTCGCATCCTTGAGCACCGCGTCAGAGGCAAATCCTTCCGCATCCAGCTTTCCAGCCGTCCGCAACGACGCGTAGATCGGCAACAGCTCAAGAGGATCACCGAAGTCGGGCTGATAAGTGAACGCCCCCCTTGAGTGCCTGATTCGCGCACGCCCCGTGCGGCTCAAAACGACTACGGCGTCCGACGCATCGCGATAGGCTGTCAGTTCCACGCCCTCGATACCCAGGACGTCTCGCGCAACCTCAGCCGCTTCTCGCGTATGGATGACGGCACAGCTTACCATGCCGAACTCGGGCACAACCACGTCACCCGGGCGTTCAAGCGTCCTGCCGGGACGGTAGCCGAACTCTGCCAGCAGCCTTGCCAGAGGGATTCTTCTGGTGGCCATGAAGCTGTGACCGTGGTCCGAAAGCAGGCTGATCCGTGCCCGGCCGCGAGACTCGAACGTCAGTTGCCGGCAGAAACGGTCCAACTGAATCAGGCCCGCCTGGTGCCCGTCACGTCCGATTCTGGCGCCAAGCGCCGATGTCCCGACCACATAGGCAATCATCCGTGGCCCGGTGCTGCGCCGGAAGTGCTCTTGCACCCGCCGAAGTTCATGCCGGTACCACTTCTTTGCGCGGACATAGACCGACGCGTGCGTCGCTGGCTCCAGGTGGCAATCCACCAGATCCATCCAGGGCACGTTGTCCTTGTTGGCATAGGCCACGTAGCCGTTCCTCAGCCGCTCGCCGTCAAAGTACTCCGACTCCACGCCCGGACAGGGCGAAATGCCGAAAAAGTCCGACAGGCACAGATCGGTCATCACCGGAAACGGGCTGATGACCCGGCTGGGTTGATGAAAGAGTCGAAAGCGACCTTCTATCCACAGACTCTCGACCATCGCGAACGGAATGCTGTCCAGGATGAGGACCAGATGACGCCGATCCTGCTCAGGCACGTCGGCCAGCACGATCCAGACATCGCGATCATCAAGGCAACCGTCCTGGTTGTCGTCGAATCGGATGGCATCCACGATTCCCGCGGCATTCATGCGCTCGCTGCAATCGGCCTTTCCGTCACCTGTGGTGTCGTAACCTTGCTCCACACTTCCGTCGGGTCCGGCACGGACGACCAACGGTGTCGCCGGGCACAACTCCGGACCGGGTCCGGGAATCGCGCAGCCGACCAGCCACAACAGGACCAGATTGAGGACAATCAGACTCCAAGCACCAAGACAAGATGATTTCAGCATTGTTGGGTCCGACTCAGCAACAATCGCACGGCGGTCTCTGCCACAACGCGGCTTTGTGAGGTCGCTGGAATGCTAAATGCGCGTGAGCTGGATGGCAATGCCCAGGAGAAGACTTGCCGATCTGGCTTCGCCGGCTGCCTCATCGGCGTACGGGCACCCGCCGGTGTTCACCTGAGTGACCACGCGACCGTCTGGCAGGCCTGTTCGTGATTCTGTATTTCCCGATCGCGCCACCAAAGCTTGGCCGGCCTCTCCATTTCTTGCGAGTCGAGCTTCCTGCCCAAGCCCCATCCCCGGGGCGATCCTGCCGAGCTTCCCCTGCTCCTCGCCTTGTGTCACCAGTTCAACCGGCATTCTTACCGGTGACGACAAAACGTCTCTTGCGATCTCCGTGCCACACAGCCGGCAGCCCTCAGCCCTGAACCGCCATCTCGCCCGGGCCGGAGTGCCCGTCCTTCCGCTCGGCCCGCTGAGACCGGAATCCCTTCCGGGCCAGTTGTCTGCCCCTTCCCCGCCCGTTAGATTGTCGTAATGGCTAAGCGCAAGAAACATATCACTTACAAAGACAGCGGCGTGGACATCGACGCGAACGATGCCATGGTCGATCTGATCAAGCCCGTCGTTCGCAGCACCTATGGCCCGCGTGTGTTCGGTAAGCACGGCGGCTTCGCCGGTCTCTTCCGCCTCGATTACAGCGAGGCTCTGTTCAAGCGCAACTATAAGGAGCCGGTCCTGGTGGCCTGCACCGACGGCGTCGGCAGCAAGATTCTGCTGGCCCGCGACTCCGGCCACTATGACAGCGTCGGCATCGACCTGGTGGCCATGAGCGTTAACGACATGCTGACCCTCGGCGCCGAGCCGCTGTTCTTCCTCGATTACGTGGCCGTCAACAAGCTCGACCCGAAGCGGGTCGCCCAGATCGTGGTGGGTGTCGCGGCCGGATGCCGGGAGTCAGATTGCTCCCTCATCGGCGGCGAGACGGCCGAGTTGCCCGACATCTACAAGTCCGACGACTTCGATCTGGCCGGCTTTGCCGTCGGCGTGGTCGAGCGGAAGAAGATCATCGACGGCTCGGACATCGAGGCCGGCGACGTCATCATCGGCCTGCCTTCGACCGGTCTGCACTCTAATGGCTATGCCCTGGCCCGGCGGCTGGTCTTCAAGGAAGCCCGCCTCAAGTACGATTCGGTGGTCCCGATGATCGGCGGGCCGATCGGCGATGAACTGCTCCGCCCGACGCGAATCTACGTCAAGCCCGTGCTCGACCTGCTGCACAACTACAAGGTCAAACGGGTCGTTCGCGGTATGGCCCACATTACCGGTGGAGGCCTGCCCGGCAACGTCGATCGCGTCATCCCCGACGGCCTCAAAGCGGTCATCAACACCAGAAGCTGGACCCCCCCTTCCATCTTTCGCTACCTGCAATCCCTCGGCGTGAAACGCGATGAGATGTTCCGCGTTTTCAATATGGGCATCGGCTACACCCTGGTCGTCCGCCCGGCCTTTGCCCACTCGATCATCGGCCGCCTCCGCCGCCGCCATCAACTCGACGCCCTGATCATCGGCAGGATCGAAAAAGGCCCGACGACTGTTGAACTTGCCTGAGCAAGCCAGCGGCGCGCAAAGCACGCCCGGCCTGCTCGCGGCCAAACATGCCCACGCAAGGCCGTGGGCATGGCACCCGCCCAGCGGCGCGCCAGACAAAGGCTGCTGTACCGCCCATCGAGAAGGTCGCCGAATCGTAGCGGCCCCCACGGCTTTGATCCCATCGCCGCTGCCGGTACGATGGCGTTATGGCCGGAAGCATTCTCCTTGTTCACGCCGATGCCGATGTCCGCCACCTGGTCGCCTCCGCCTGCTCGGACCTGTCCGTCTCGCTGATGCTGGCCGAGACATTGGACGTGGCGTGCCAGGCCATCGAGACCTCCCCGCCGGACGTCGTCCTCCTGGATATGGGGCCTCCCGAGGGAGCCGGGCTCACCATGCTGGTGGAGCTCCGCGCACGATGGCCCAGGCTCTGTGCCGTTCTCATCGCCGAGCGAGCCCGCAGCGATCAGGCCATCGAGGCCATCAAACACGGGGCCATCGACTATCTCCTTAAGCCGCTTCGCCGCGAGGACCTGACGCATCACCTCAGCAACGCCCTGCGGATCAGC
Source organism: Phycisphaerae bacterium (assembly GCA_030372985.1). Lineage (GTDB taxonomy): Bacteria > Planctomycetota > Phycisphaerae > UBA1845 > PWPN01 > JAUCQB01. The sequence continues at coordinate 29,804 of JAUCQB010000258.1, read as the reverse complement.
CACGACATGACCGTTCCCACGGTCTACGAGAGCTCCGATCGCGACCAGCCTGTTGACCGAATCGTGGGACAGTCACCGGCCATCCACGAAGTCTTCAAGCTCATCGGGCTGATTGCCCCGCGTGATGTGAACGTACTCATCACCGGCGAAAGCGGTACCGGCAAGGAGCTCGTCGCCAGGGCGATCTATCACCACAGCCGGCGCAAGGACCGTCCCTTCCTCGCGGTCAACTGCGCCGCCATCCCTGAAACCCTCCTGGAAAGCGAACTCTTCGGCCACGAAAAAGGTGCCTTTACCGGCGCCGACATCCGCCGCATCGGAAAATTCGAGCAATGCAGCTCCGGCACGCTCCTGCTCGACGAGATCGGCGATCTGCCGCTGCCGACCCAGGCCAAACTGCTCCGTGTCCTCCAGGACGGCACCTTCCAGCGTCTTGGCGGCAGCGAGACGATCCATTGCGACGTTCGCATCCTCGCCTCCACGAACCAACCCGTGGAGCAGATGATTGCCGAGCGCCGTTTTCGCCAGGATCTGTTCTACCGCCTCAAGGTTGCCTCGATTCATCTGCCTTCTCTACGGGATCGCGACGTCGATGTCGTGCTGCTGGCTCACTACTTCGTGAGGCGGTTCAACCCCGAGATCGGCTCAAGCGTGCAGAAGTTCTCCCCCGAGGTGATCTCCGCTTTCCTGAGCTATCCTTGGCCGGGCAACGTTCGCGAGCTGGAGAACGTCATCAAGGCCTCCCTGGTGGTCGCCCGCGGCTCGGTCTTCCAACTCGAATTCCTGCCCGAGCAGATTCGCGCCTGCTCGCGTGGCGCGGCGCCGGGTCCTCAGCTACCGTCGCCAACCAGTCCCCTCGACAGCCGTGAAGGCGACCTTCGGGGTCTGTGTACCCGCCTGTTGGATCACGAACAGTTCCACGGGCAGCTCTACGAACGGGTGGTCGGGTCTGCCGAGCGGGAGGTTATCCGGGCCTGCTTGGCACACGCAAACGGCCAACTGGCCCCGGCCGCAAGGCTCCTGGGGATCACTCGAACCACGCTTCGAAAAAAAATGCGCGAGCTGAACATCAGAGTTCATCGATCCGTATCAGAGTGAATACGATATGATACTTCTGGTCAGTTTCTAACCAGATCGGTTTTTCAATAGCCATATTCCGACCGAATCGTTAGACAAGAAACAACTGTAAATCCTTTAAATATAAACACTTAAAGAATAACCTAACCTTGTTACCAAGATGGTACGGGATATGCAAGGTTCACCTCTGGAGAGCCTGTCTTTTCGACAACCCTCGTGTGGCGCGCTTCGGGGAGTCAACTGTCCACCAGGGTTGTCGAATTGCTGGCTTAGTTGGCTGAGCTGGGGTTCCGGCCCATTCAAGGTGTGGCCTCGCTGGGTGCCAGCCCAGGAGTCTGGCTCGTCGGCGGAGGATCACCGGATGACCGCTTATACAACATCCCTGACTTGGATGGGCGAGGTTCTAATGAGTGATGGACGGCCGCTAGGGACGACGCAAGGGCACCCAACCAACGCAGGATTGGCCCCTGAAGAGTTGGCTGAGCTTCGTCAGATCCTTCTGGACCGGCGCCAATCCCTGTCCGAGCAGATGGCTGCGATTGAAAGCGAGGCCGACCGGCAAAACGCCCAGTCGCCGCTTCGCATGGAGCCCGCGGAGCGCCGCCGAATCGCCTGGGACTGCACTGTTTCACGAATCGCCGTGAACCGCAAGTTCAGCCTTCTTTGTGAGGTCGACCAGGCGTTGCGACGCATGGACGAGGGTACCTACGGAGTAGACGTGACGACCGGGTTTGCCATTCCTCTCGAACGGCTCCGCGAGGTCCCCTGGGCAAGGTCCGCCTGAGCTCCCGCCAGGTGAGGCCCGGCCGGACACACTTTCAGATGAAACACATGCCCGCACCCGCCAAGCCGATGGCGGGTGTTCTTTTTGACCCGTACCGGCCGATGTACAAGTAAGCACGCAAACGCAGGCAGCGATGTCACGGTGTCTCCCATTGGCGGTTGCATCCTCAGGCCGGTATCATATCATGGTGCCGGACAAGATAACCTCAAGGATTTACCCCGAGCCAGGGATGGCTGCTCCATGATGAAGCAGAAAAAGCACTCAGGCGCGGGCCAGATGCTGATGTCATTTGCATCGCCCGCGAACAGCACGAAAACAGGCAGGAAACAGGAGACCGCCCGGAAGGCCCGCTCGGAAGCCAAGCCGGCGGCCAATGCGGTCAGCGCCCCCGCGCCGCAACGGCGGGCCCTCGAAACCAGGCCCGATCCGGGCGGCCGGGCTGATGATCGCGAGAAACCCGTTCGCTCCAAGGCATCGCGCACCACAGCCGAATCCATGGCCAAGATGCAGCGAGACATCTCCGTCTCGGAGTTCTTCGCCAAGAACCGACACCTCCTCGGGTTCGACAACAAACGCAAGGCCCTGCTCATGTGCGTCAAGGAGGCCGTGGACAACGCCTTGGATGCCTGTGAGGAGGCCGGCCAACTGCCGGAGGTCGAAATCCGCATCGTACAGACGGCGGAGGAGCGCTTCCGCGTGCTGGTCAAAGACAACGGGCCGGGCATCGTCAAGCAGCAGATCCCCAACGTGTTCGGCAAGTTGCTCTACGGCTCGAAGTTCCACCGCCTCAAGATGTCCCGCGGCCAGCAGGGTATCGGGATCTCGGCAGCGGGCATGTACGGTCTGCTGACCACGGGCAAGAGCGTGAAGATCACCTCACGCATCTCACTGAAAAAAGACGCCCACTATTACGAGATCCAGATCGACACCAAGAAGAATGCCCCCAACATCGTCAAGGATGAGCCGGTCAGGGTTGACTGGGAGACCGGGACCCAAGTCGAGATTGAACTGGCCGGTTCATACAACAAGGGCCGCCAGTCAGTCGACGAGTACATCGAACAGACCGCCATCGCCAATCCGCACGTCCGGATCCACTACTGCCCGCCGGTGGGCGAGCCCGTCACTTACGACCGTGGCACCGACGTCATGCCCGCGCAGACGCAGGAGATCAAACCGCACCCGCACGGCGTTGAGCTCGGCCTGCTGATCAAAATGCTTCACGAGACCAAGTCGCACTGGCTGAGCGGTTTTCTCCAGAGTGAATTCTGCCGCGTCGGCCCCAAGGTGGCCGAGGAGATCTGCCGGGCGGCCAGGCTCAACGCCCGGGCCCACCCGAAACGAATCGCCCGCCAGGAAGCCGAGAAGCTCTATGAGGCCATCAAGAAAACCAAGCTCATGTCCCCGCCGACCAACTGCCTGGCCCCCATCGGCGCCGAGCAGATCCTGACCGGCCTGCTCAAGGGTGTGAAGGCCGAGTTCTTCACCGCCTCGACGAGGCCGCCGGCCGTGTACCGCGGAAACCCTTTCCAGATCGAGGTCGGGCTGGGCTACGGCGGCTCGCTGGGGCCGGATCCGAAGGCCGAGGAGGAGAGCGAGCCAGAGGTGGCCGTCGACGCCCTGAGGGCCTTCAAGCGGGGTGGCAAGCTCAAGAGCGGCAACGGCAACGGGTCGGGCTCGTCATCACAGGCCCGCGTGATCCGTTTTGCCAACCGTGTTCCTTTGTTGTATCAGCAGTCGGCCTGCTGCATGTACAAAAGCGTCATCGACGTCGATTGGCGGCGATACGGCTTGTCTCAGAGCAGCGGAGCAATGCCCCAGGCCCCCATGGTCGTGTTGGTTCACATGGCCAGCGTGTGGGTGCCGTTCACATCGGAATCCAAGGAAGCCATCGCCGACTACGACGAGATCCGGGCGGAGATCAAGCTGGCCCTGCAGGACTGTGGCCGAAAGCTGTCCGCCTATCTGAATCGTCGGCGCAAGATGAAGTACCAAGGCGAGCGCCGCAACATCTTTCACCGGTACATCACCGAGGTGGTCAACGCCTGCGCGACGATCAAGCGGATCAACAAGCAGGAACTGACCGACAACCTCATGGCCATGTCGAAGAAGGCGACCGCCCAGGCCGACGACCATTTGGACCAGCACGGCAAACGGGTCGACAGCGCTTCCGAGTACGGCGAGAACACGGTGGTGGTCGAGCAGGACGATCCGCCGGCAGCGCCGGCCGGGACGCTGTTCCAGGCGACGGCATGAGCTGGATGCGGAGCCCTGTCGGGCCTCTGGCAGGCAGCGGCGTGCGCCTGGTGTCTGTTGGTTTTCGGCCTCCGCAAATCCTTGCCCCGTGGTCTCAACGGGTAGAATGGGGTAGAATCAAGGGTGTATGACGATTCCTGATGTGACCATTCCCGTGAACGTTGTTCGCCTTCCGCTGGAGTGGCTGATGAGACACGAACGAGCGGTCGAGAAGGTGCGCGAGCGCGCGGTGCGGACGTCGCAGGCACTGGAACGGGCGGGCGTTCCCTTTGCCGTCATTGGCGGCAATGCCGTAGCCATTTGGGTCGCCAGCAGGGATCCCGGAGCCGTGCGGACGACCAAGAACGTGGACATTCTCCTGAATCGGCCGGATCTGGACGCCGCGGCTCAGGCCATGTCGAAGGCCGGATTTGAGATGACTGAGGTCAATGGCGTGACCATGTTCCTTGACAGCGACGATCCCATGCCGAGCCGGGGGGTTCATGTTGTTTTCGCAGGAGAGAAGATCAAACCGCACGATCCGTTCCCGGCACCATCGGTCAAGGTGGGCATTCGAGACCCGGACGATGTCCTGGGCCTTGACCTGCTGGGGCTGCTGACGCTGAAGCTCATCGCGTTTCGCGACATTGACCGCGTTCACATTCGCGACCTGCTCAAAGTCGGCTTGATCGACGACGCTCTGGCCGAGCAGATTCCGCCGGAGCTTCGGCCGCGTCTGGAGGAGATCCGGGCCAATCCGGATGGATGAGCGTTGACTGTAGCCACGCAAGGAGGATTCTCGGGTGGCCAAGAGGGCAGGTAAATCAACTGATTCGGCAGGCGGCTCAGGCAGGAGCAGTGCGGCCGCGAAGGCCAAGGCCAAAGAGACGGCCCGCAAGATCGAAGGTCTTGCGGAGATGATCGTCGAGAGCGCCCGGAAGCGCAAGAGCCCGAAGATGGAGATCCCCATCCGGGCGCTGTCGAACGTGAACTTCAATCCCAAGAAAGCCATCCTCGAGATGGGTAAAGCCGCGCAGAGCCGGCAGTTCTTCGACCTGTCCATGGCCAAGAAGTTCATGCAGACCATGCTGGTCGCATCGCACTGCAAGAATCTGATTGACGAGGAGAAGACCTCCTCGATTCGTGGGTTGTTTTACCTCTGCAAGCACGACGTGGCCGGCACCAAGGAGAAGACCTTCAACGATCAGGATGAGTCTGATCCGATCATCGAAGACCTCGAGGTCACCATAGACGCGCTCCGCGAGGAATTGCACGTCTACGCCAGCAACCGGGGCAATCTGGTCGGGCCGATCACGCTGGTGGACGACGGCAACACCCTGGACTGCATGCGGATGGGCTCGGCCGGGTATGCGGTGCCGAGCATCTGTGAGCCGGATGTCATCCAGTTCAAGAAATGCGGCGCGAAGTACATCCTGCACGTCGAAAAAGACACGGTCTGGCGGCGTTTCTACGAGGACCGTTTCCACGAGAAACACCGCTGCATCGTGACGCACGGCAGCGGCCAGCCTACGCGCGGCATGCGCCGGCTGCTGCGGCGGATGCACGATGAGCTCAAGTTGCCCGTCTACTGCCTGCTCGATAACGACCCCTGGGGATACTACATCTACTCGGTGATCAAGCAGGGTTCGATCAACCTGGCCTATGAGAGCCGGCGCATGGCCGTGCCTCAGGCGAAGTTCATCGGTGTGTCCAGTTTCGACTACGAGCGCTGCGGTCTGACCGACGACGTTAAGATCGGCCTGGACGACAAGGACATCAAGCGGGCCAAGCAGATCCTCGAGTACCCCTGGTTCCAGGGCAAGAAGCACTGGGAGAAAGAGATCCGCAAGATGATGCAGAACGGCTTCAAGATGGAAGTCGAAGCCATGATCAACAAACGGCTCACGTACCTGACCGAGGAGTACGTGCCGATGAAGATCAGGGACCCGAAGCAGTGGCTGGATTGAGGAGAGCGGTCAGCAGTCAGCGATCAGCTTTCAGCTTTTGGGGATGTTTCTGGCTGATAGCTGATCGCTGACAGCTTCTTTGGAGTTCCCCGTGCTCGAAACAACTCGCGAATGCATGTCCCGTGCGATGAAGCTGGACGCTAAGACGGCCGCGTCGCTCACTGAGCAAACCACGGCCGCTGATGTGCCCGGCTGGACATCGGTCGCCCATCTTAGCCTTGTGCTGGAACTGGAGAAAGCCTTCAAGATTACCTTCGACAACGACGAGATTGTCTCCATGGGCAGTGTGGCGGCAATCCTGGGACGACTGCATGCCAAAGGCGTCACCAGCGGATGAGGATTGTCCTGTCGCCCCCCCTCTGTGCGAAAGCAATGCGATTCGTTATCGTAACTGCATCCATCAGGTTCAATGTCTGACCGAGGGCTGTCCTATGAACACCCGTTTGCTGATCACCATCGCCCTTGTCTGCGTCACGGCGTGCGTTTGCGGCCGGCCTGTGGCGGCAGCCGGCACCTCCCCCACCGCGCCGAACATCGTTCTCATCCTCGCCGACGACCTTGGCTGGGGTGACGTCGGCTTCAACGGCCGAAAGGATTGGATGACACCCCATCTCGACAGGCTGGCCGCCCAGGGAACAGTCTTCAACCGGTGGTATGCCGGAGCGACGGTCTGCGATCCGAGCCGGGGGGTTCTGTTGACCGGCAAATACACGATCCACAACGGCGTGTGCCTCAATAGCCACGACCTGCCGGCCGAGGAAGTGACCATCGCCGAAGCCCTCAAGGCCCGGGGCTACGTCACCGCCCTGTTCGGCAAGTGGCACCACGGCCAGCCACGGCCGGGTCGCAGGGACTACGTCCACCCCATGGACCAGGGCTTTGACCAGTTCTTCGGTTTCACCAACGCGAAGCACGCATGGGAGCACTTTCCCACGGAACTCTGGTTCGGCCGTGAGATGAAACCCGTCAGCGGCCATGCTTCGACGATGTTCACTGACCGGGCAATCGAGTTTCTCAGGCAGAACAAGGACAAGCCGTTCTTCCTTTACCTCCCGTACAACGAGACGCACTTTCATATCGAGGCTCCGGCAGAGGACGTTGCACGTTACAGGGGCACGTTCGCTGAGAGCGATCCCGATAAGCCACTCAACGCCACCTATGCTGCGATGGTCACCTGCATGGACCGGCAGATCGGCCGCGTGCTGGCGACGCTGGATAAGCTGAAGCTGGCGGACAACACCATCGTCATCTTTACCAGCGATCAGGGAGCGACCTTTGAAGGCGGCAACAAAGGCACATCTGCGTTCCACGACAGCAACCGGCCGTTCCGCGGACAGAAACGAACTCTCTGGGAAGGAGGGATTCGCGTTCCGGGCGTGGTGCGATGGCCCGGGCAGGTGCCGGCCGGAGAAGTCTCCAAGGAAATCATCCACATGATGGATGTTCTGCCCACCCTGCTGGCGGCCGCCGGTGGCAAGCCCGATCCGGCCTGGAAGGTCGACGGCGCGGATCTGCTGCCGGTCTGGGTAGGTCAGGCCAAATCGCCCGAGCGGACGCTGTTCTGGGAATGGCGAGCCGAGGGCCACAACCAGCTCGCGGCCATGCGCGGCGACCTCAAGCTGGTCATCACTAACCAAGGCGCGGCCGAGCTGTTCGACGTCGAAAAGGACCCTGCCGAACGCCGCAACATCGCGGCCGGACACCCCCTGGTCGCCCAGCTTCGCAAGGAGCTGGATGACTGGCTGGCCACGGAAACGGAAGCAGCGAGATTCGGGAAAAAGCAATAACGGGCACATGACCAATGGGCTTCTTCATCTCTGTGTCGGTGCGCACCGAGATCCTGAAACAGACCGGGGAGTAGCCGGCTTGCGGCGTTTCCAGTCAATTCTCAAGTTGAGCGAATCAGCGACCCGCGGTGTCAGCGAGATGCCATTGCCGTGTCTTTGCCCTGTTCCGGCGGCAACATGAGCACGCAGCGGAAACCGATGTTGTTACGGCGGGCGGCGGGCGGCAGCGAGGCCCGCGCGTCCACGCGGCACTGCTGGATTGGTTCCATGAACGACCCGCCGCGAATGGCTCGCTCGACACCGATCGGCGGGCCGACGCGGGCTTCGCGAATGTCCTTGTGACCCGGACTCGGGTAGTTGCGATCACCGAACGGTAAAGCACCCCGCTCCAGAGCCGACGGCGGGTCCTCCTCGCTCGGATAGGCGTAACGGCCGGGATCATACCAGTCGGCACACCACTCCCAGACGTTGCCGGCCATGTTGAACACCCCGAACGGACTGATACCCGCCGAGTAACTCATCACCGGCGCCGGTCCCTGGTAGCCGTCGAAGGATTCCCGCCCGGTGCTGGCGTTGCACAGGTAGCGGGTCACGTCGCTCTGCTCCTCGTTGCCCCAGGGATAGATGCGGCGGTCGCTCCCGCGGGCCGCGGCCTCCCACTGCGCCTCCGTGGGAAGCGTCTTGCCGGCCCACGCGGCGTAGTCGTGGGCTTCAACCCAGGTCACGTTGCGGGCCGGATGATGATCATTAACGCCCGGCAGGTAATACCGCGTATAAGGGCCCGTTGGAGAATAGCGGCTGAACTGCCGGTTGGTCACCTCGTGGATATCCACATAGAAATGGCTGACCCGAACCTCCCGAGCAGGCACCTCGTCCAGATCGGTGCCGCCGCCCATCATGAAGGTCTGCGCCGGTACGTAGGCCATGACCATCTCATCGCTGACGGACATGATGTACCGGGGCCAGCCGTCGTAGTGGTCGTCGGGATTCTCAAGATCATACTGTCCGGAAAGCGGGTAGAAGCCCTGCGGCAGGTTGACCCCGGCCGGCAATGGGGCACCGTAATCCGCCGCGCCGGCAGCGGCTTCCGCCACCGGAGCGATTGTCGCGCGGGACTGCCCGTCCATGCAGCATCCCATCCCGGCCGCGAGCAGCAACACGCCCGCCAGTACCGCACCTGCAACCCTGAACCGATTCTCAAACATCGTCGCACTCCTTTTGAGCGGGCCTCACGCCGCCCGCTCCCCAAACCCGACGGCTGGTCTCCTTCATCGCTTCACGGTTCGTAAGCCGCCAGCTCACCGGGCGGCTCACCCCACTGCATGTGTCGGCCGCCGATCCGCATGACCAGCAGCACTTCGCCGATATCTTCGGACGCTTCGACCACGTCTCGATAGGGTCGAACCACTTCCTGTGTGGCCAGCACCAGCATCCCCTCGCGAATCATCACGTGATCCGCCTTGATCAGCGATTGCGTGCGCTGCCGCAGCGCGATGAGTTTATCGAGATTCTGCTGGGCTCGCTGCCGCTTCTTCTCCCATCGAATAAATTTGCGATCGGTGCCCCAGAAATTGGCCGACGAATCGCTCACATCAGTGCGGAAGTCGTAGTAGGCCTCACGGAAGCGGGCCTCGGCATACTCGATCTCTCGCTCGGCCGCGGCGATTTCGACCTCGGTCTTGCGGAGCAGCTTGTCGGCCTTCTCAAGATCGGCCACGACAAAGACTTTCTCGACCACGTCTCCGGCCTTCACCCGTACAATGTCCTGTTCATCGATGGCCGTGCGATACCCCTCGCCGCGATACGGCACAAGTTCATCTCCACGGGCCTCGATTCTGCGGTAGTATTCCGACGGCAACGCGATCGGTATGGCCGAACGACGCTGAAAAACCCTGGCCATCGAACTGTTGGCATGGCGGACGTGGAGTTCCCCGTAGATCGACGCTCCCGGCACGCCTTCGGCGGCAACGTACTTGAACTCGTAGCAGCCCGGTGACAGGTTGAAAACGCAGGCCTCTTCCGGTGTCCGCTCGAGACGATCGCCGAAGGCGCCTGGCGGCAGGATCTGCCGCGACGAGTTCGCACCCAGGGCCTGAATCTCGACCATCGCCCCCGGTGGGGCGTAAAAGTGCAGCTGCGTCTTGGATCCGCAAGCGCTACCGCAGCTGCTGCCCCCGCACTGGCATCCGGCTGCACCTAGCGTCGCCAGCATGGCGAGGCAAACCAGAACCTTCCTGCAAATCGACCGATTGCGTGGGTCGTAATCCGGACTCAACACGGGATGTCACTCCTTCGCAAGGATTTCTCGGCAAACCCGGCCCGCGGCTGCGGACAAGGTTCCATGTCGGCAGGTCCTGCCCCCTGGGGACCGGTAGAACCGTCGTGGGGCAACCCGGCGCACGCTTGCCTCAACGCCAACTGAGGACACGCCAGATTACCATCAATGTAGCCAGATGCTCAATAGTGTCAACCCTTTTCAAAGGGGCGCTCACGGCCATAGGGGATGTCGAGGGACTTCAGCAAAGGCGTGCCGGGCGAATCACTTCCGCCGGTCCCCAACGGCGACCTGCACTGCAAGCCGCGCCGGCAGGACGAGTACAAGTTGCGGAGCACTGAGCGGTCAAACCAAGACCGCCAGACCCGTCAGTCAACGCCTCGTCAGCGGTCCGTCCTTGCCTGGAAGGCATCGGCAGACTGGATCGCCTGACCGCGAACACCCTATGCGCCGTTCTACCTCGCCGCATTGAGCTGTAAGGCTTTTGTCACAAGAGGTTTATATTTAATCGAGAGCGGTCGAACTCCCTGAATCCTGCCGGGCTCTGCCCACTGGACGCGGAAGGAGCCTCCGACGGCTCATTCGTCCTCGCCCGAACGTCGTTCGATGTCGGCACCCAAGGCCTGCAGTCTACGTTCCACTTTCTCATAGCCCCGGTCAATGTGGTAAACACGGTTCACCCGGGTCTCACCCTTGGCCACCAGACCTGCCAGAACCAGGGCGGCAGAAGCGCGCAGATCGGAGGCCATGACGGGGGCTCCCACCAGCCGCTTGACACCCTGAATAATCACGGTCGGCCCTTCCTTGCGAAGTTTGGCTCCGAGCCGGCTCAGTTCGCCGACATGCATGAAACGGTCCGGGTAGATCTTCTCGGTGATGATGCTGTTTCCATCGGCCAGACAGAGCAAGGCCATGGTTTGGGCTTGCAGGTCGGTCGGGAAACCGGGGTAGGGCTGAGTGGTGATATCGACCGGCTCAAGCCGCCGGGTGCTGCTGACAACCACCTCATCACCCTCTCGTTCCACGTTGACGCCGATCAGCCGCAGGCGGTCGACCATCGCCAGAAGGTGCTCCAGCCTGCAGTTCCGGAGCCTGATCTCGCCGTTGGTGATGGCTCCGGCGATGATGAAAGTACCCGCTTCGATCCGATCCGGAATAATCGTGTATTCACAGCCGGTCAGCTTCTTCACCCCATCAATCGTGATTCTCGGGGAGCCATGACCGGTGATCCGGGCACCACAAGCGTTCAGGAAGTTGGCCAGATCGGCCACTTCGGGCTCACAGGCCGCCGCTTCGATGACGGTCCGGCCTTCGGCAAGCACGGCAGCCATCATGACGTTGGCCGTACCGGTAACCGTCGAGCCGAACGGGCCTCCCAGGAAAAGTTCCGAACCGGTCAGGCGCTTCGCCTTCAGCAGAATGTCACCATTGATGAGCTCGGCTTCCGCGCCGAGGGCCTGCAGACCCAGGATGTGGAGGTTGACCGGCCGGTCGCCGATCGCACATCCGCCGGGAAGACTGACCTGCGAACGGCCCCGCTTGCTGAGGAGCGGACCCATGACGCACACGCTGGCCCGCATCTGTCGGACCAGGTCATAGTCCGCGTGGCAATTCATCTCGTCCTGGACCTTCAGCCGCAAGGTTCCTCCGGGCTCGTGGACAGACGAAACCCCGAGCTTGTTCAGAAGCTTCTCCATCGACCGGATGTCTATCAGATCGGGAACGTTCCTGAGTACAACCTCGCCTTCGCACAGGATCGAGGCTGCCATAATGGGAAGTGCGGCGTTTTTCGCCCCACTGATTTCCACCGTTCCGCGCAATCGCTTGCCGCCGTTAATGCGAAAGTAGTCCACAGACCCGCTCCTTCAGATCAGCAATAACCCTTGCCCAAGAACAGCGTGATCGTGCGCCGTAGCCCGACGGCTGGCGCTGACAGGTGTCGCAGCCGCTGATGTCGACGGCGTTTCAAGGTCCACAAGCACTGCTTGGTTCCGTCGGTATTCATCATCGGCCTAAATCGTTGGTTGCACAAGTCTTTGTGGTGCGTCGCGGGCTTCTCCGGACAGAGCGAGAATGTCCCCATCCGGTCCGTCCGGGGTAAGCCCAGCCGCCCGGAGACGGATTGCCGACGCCGCCGGACAGAATGTAGACAGACAGAAGCCGCGATCGGAAGCCAGCCTATGGCGACTCAACGCCGGTCGCAGGCTGAAAAGGTGGCAATGCTTCACCGCGCGAGCTAGAGAGGGCTGCGAGATCATCCAGGGTAATGGTGGCTGCCAAGCTGGTCATGAACTGCCGGAGTGCCTCATGGCGTCGTCGCCCAATAGCTCGAACGGCCTCGAAATGAAGAGACTCGTTGACGCGGGCCTCCCAGTATTTGTACTCCTCTTGTCGTTGCCAGGTCGTCAGGATCTGCTCCAAGGTCTTACCCTCCCAACGGCACTTGCGAATGATCTGGTCGATGAAAGGCGGGCCGATCTGGTCCAGATTGTCGGCGTCTGCCAGAATCTGGGCCTCCACCAGCCGGGTGCGGCGATTGCTCGACTGCCGGATCGTGGCCATGGCCCGCTCAACGACGCCCCCAGGCACGACACCCTTGAGATGAACCTCTATCCAGTCCGCGGCCATCTCGCGGTACGCGTCTGATGTCGGGCGAAGCAGCAATTCGCCGCGGTTGATCTGGCCGGCCTGACACTGTAACACCCAGCCCATATCGTGGTACAAGGCCGCAACTGTGAGCGCTTCCGAATTGACGGAACCCGCCGAAATCTCCGGAAGTTTCGCGACCTGCTTACAGATTCCGGCAACACGCGCGCAATGCTCCCACACGACCGGGTCGGGTGCCGATTGCGGAATCACTATGCACAGATCTTGCTTAGCCCGCTGCCAGAGATGGTTCGCCATGACCCCTCCAGGCCCTGACTCGCCCGGCATCACAGACGTGCCTTGCAGAAGACGAACGCAGCGAAAGACAGTGTGCCGCCCGGGAGACTCCCGAGCTGACGGCCGACACTGGCACCTTGCGGGTCGGCCTCTCGGTATGCCGAACGGCGTCAAAACCCAAATGCGGCACGGAGCGCGCCTACATTATCCACAAGGGCGGCATGATTGCCAGTGTTTTTTCAGCGGAATTTAAGCAGGAGACTGTGTTTCTGGCACGGATTCCTTATCTGCATCGGTCTTGTGAACAGGCCGCCTCGGCCTACGCCGGTCCATCCATCCTGTTTCAACCGCCTGTCGGCACTGACTTTTCGTCCGACACCCATCCTGCGTTGCCTTGCCCCCGGCATCGGGAAGGGTCTCGACGGGACGGGATGGAACCTCCGCAGAGTACGTCCCTGAAGACTGGCCAACATGAGCTTCGTGCCCTCGGCGGCCAGATCCAGGCGGGCAGGCACTCCCTGACAGGCTGTCTGTCAGAATATGCGCGAAAACCGACGGAGCGGGTCGGCAGGACAGCGTCGAGGTCGCGACGGCGACCGAGACCTGCCCTATTCCGGCCGCAGGACCCGGCAGGTCTGCGTCACCTTCGGTGGCTCCGACCATGCCCTATCGTTTCCACACACAGTCTCAGCAACCTGTTAATGCCGGCCAGACGCGCCCACGCCGTGCAAGGATTCCGCACGGCTCAGTTTGGGCCACGCGTAGCCGTAAAGGGCAACCATAGCGAACGACACCAGCGGTACGATGAAACCCTTGGACAGGTCGTAGTGCTCGCTGATCGCACCCATCAGCTTGGGCAATAAGGCACCGCCCGCGATCGCCATGACGATGTAGGCCGATGCCCCTTTGGCCCGCTTGCCCAAACCGAAAATGCCCAGGGCGAAGATCGTCGGGAACATGATCGACATGAAGAAGTAGATCAGGAAGACGCTCGCCACCGAGACCCAGCCGAGCCTGCAGAAGACCACCAGAGCGGCCAGGACGTTCAGCACCGCGTAGAGACCAACAATCTTGTGCGCGGAGACGCGCCTCAGCATGGCTGCCCCCGTCATCCGGCCCAACAGGAAGCACGCGGAGAGAATGATCACCAGGTTGGCGGCCGTCCGGTCCGTGATGCTCACCACGCCGTCAACAAAGGCCAGCTCCTTCGGATAGGCATCCGCCAGCAGCATCCGGTTCAGCCGCGGCTCGCATCGTTTCACCGCATCCTGGGCCGGTTGTGCTTTCTGTTTGTCCTGCTTCACTTGTTCGTAGGCCGCCTTCAAGACCAGGAACTCGTTCAGGACTTCTTTCGTCTTGCCCTGCAACTCGATTCCGCTGAATCGTTCCGGGGTGTAGAGATGGTCCTTCTCCGACTCCTTCGGGTGAACGATAGACTTCAGGTCTTGCTGGATGGCTACCCTGGCGGCGTTTTCACTCGCCGTTCCCGCCTGGTACTGAGCCACGGTCTCCTTGGTGGTATCCGAGAGCCTCGACGCGATGAACACGGATACCGGGTCGGCCTGCGCGGCCAGCTTCTCGATAAGAGAAGGCACGTCTTTGAAATCGGATCTGGCCAGCGCCGTCCGGACCTCAAAGCTCACCCACGTGTTCTGGCTCGCGTTCAGCCACGAGGACGGCAAAGAGGGCGGCTCGGCGACCATGTAATTGATGACGAACCCAAAGATGCTGGCTTGAGCCGCCACGTAGAAGAACTGGGCGAGCACGGCGCCGGTGAAGTGCTCGTGCGACCAGATGCTGTGATGCGTCAACCGCTTGGTCACCGCGATCAGCCACATGGCCCCTATCGCAATGACCACGCAGCCCGCGAAGATGATCGTTATCAGCAGTGCGCTCTCCGCGGTGATGGGAAACCCTTCAGGGCGCGGCAGCTTCGACGCAAATCCCATCAACCTCTGTCCGGCGTCCAGTGAATTGAGAATCAGCCAGGAAATCATGCCGAAGACGCCAACCAGCGCGGTCAGGCACCCCAGCAGCAGCACATAGGACAGTCCGCGGTTGACTTTGCGGATGCTCTGGGGAGCCGCGTCGGGGTCCGCGTTTTCGTCGATGCTGTAATCGTCTTTGGCCTTGACGTCCGGCATCGGTGCGATGGAGAAAATGCCGGCCAGCACGAGGACCACCACCGCCACCGTGGCGTAGGGGATCCACAGCTTGGGGTGCTCGCCATAGAAGAACAATGCGCCGACAAAGGGCCCCAGCAGCCAGCCGACACCGTTGCAGGACTGGGCGATGTTGATGCGCGTGGCCGACCATCGCTTGGGGCCCAGCACGGTTGTGTAAGGATTGGCCACCGTTTCGAGAAAAGCCAGGCCGGCGGCCACGACACAAACGCCGAGCAGAAAGGCCCAGAACGCCTTGTAGACGCTCGCGGCGGGGATGAACCAGAAGCCGCCCGCGGCCACCAGCAGCAGCCCGGTGACAATGCCGATCCTGTAACCCAGGCGCGTCGCCAGCCAGCCCGCGGGCAAGGACATGAGGAAGTAGCCGATCCAGTGGGCGAATTGCACCCAGGCGGATTCTCCGAGCGAGAGGTTCAACTCGTTCTGGAAGTGCTTGTCCATCACGTCGATCATGCCGTTGAGAAGCCCCCAGAGGAGGAACAACGAACTGACGAGACAGAACGTAAAAAGGACGCTCTTGCCCTCGACGACAAACATGCTTCGCTCGTCGTCGATCGCGTTGAGGCTTGGCTGGGTCGGGGTGCTCATGGTGTTTGGGTCTCTTTAGATACGGATCGGCCGCCACCGGTCTGCGGGCGGCTGGAATTCACATCGCGGCCATCCGGGCCGGTTCACTTCTTGAATACGCTCTTGATTTCCTCGAGCGATACTCCCAGGGTGGCCTTGGCGATCCCGTCGAGGGCGGATTCCGGTCCGGCCAGGTGGATCGTGCGATGCGTGTGAGTCAGGCTCTTGCCCGGGGCCAGGGCGGCGGCCGGAGAGGAGGACTCGAGCTCGTAGAACGGCCCCATCGGCTTGGCCCCCGGGGTGGGCGGTCCGTCGTTGTAGCTGTTGGCCGCATCGCCGCTGAAAGGATCATCCTGCAGTTTCCAGAGCGAATTCACGTAATCCGTTACACCCTTCGGCTGGTTGAACTGCACGATGGTGAGAACCCTGCTGTCCGCGTCGTAGCTGCCGAGAATCGCCCTGCTGCGTTTCGGGCCGATGCCGATCTTGCTGCGGTATTGGCCGTCCGCGCGGAGGAAAACCACATCGTCGCGCACGACCAACCGGTCCGGGGGCACCTCGCCGAAATAGTCCGACGTCACGTTCTTGCCCAGTTCCGACTCCGGCCCGGCCTTGATGGGCACGACGATCGTGGTGGATGGCGACGGATTGAACATGCCGAGAATCCAGACGGAGAGCAGTCCTGTCTCCTTCCTCCAGGGTTCCTTGCCTTTGTTGGTGATCTTGTTATTGGAGACGTAGGCAACGAGACTCACATCCTTGGCAGCCTTCACGCCGAGCTTCTCCCAGGCCGTCTCCGGGGCGAGCAGACGCACCTCGCGATCGACACCCACGTTGAAGACCGTGCCGGAGTAGTTGGTCAGTGAGAACTCGGCACCAAACACCGCCTTGTCATCCGCCTTGCTGAGAACCTTGAAAGGCTCGGTGTCAAAGATGGCGGGGGTCTGCCAGTCGTCGAACACGAACTTCTTGCCTTTCTCGAAGAAGATCGAGAACTGCCCGCCCTCAGGCCCCATCCAGAAACGGTCTTCGCCGCCGAAGGCGTTCATGTGCGGCAGGATCTTCTTCGAGGCGATCAGTTCGCGGTTGATCCAGCCGAAGCTCGGGCCCGCGTCGCCGTTCGTCGTGCTGGTCATCACCCGCCCCTGCCAGGCCGGGGCCAGGGCCACCTTGGCCTGACCCGCCTTGTCGCTCAGAACGACCAGGTCGGTGTGTTTCTTCAGGAACGCGATGTCATCGCCAAAATTGGCGCCGGCGGCCGAATGTGGGATTAAGGTCATTGCAGTAATCGTGACGATTGCCGTTGTTAAAAGTTTCTGGCTCATAGACAGTTCACAATTTGTAGAACAACCATTACGCTTAACGCTACCGGTAAGCGCCCGCGGAAGTCTACCACGCTCGATTCCGCCCATCAAGCCCGAGCCGGAAGGGTTCACGTCGTGGCAGGCCTGCCCGACGTGGCGGACAACTCGCCGTGGGGAGGTTCAGGTCCAGGCCCCAGGGTTCGGGGTTCGGGGTTCAACAGGAGCATCTGTTTCGGCCGGGTGGACACACCGGGGCAAGCGGGGTTCAATGGTAGCGGTCAACAGTCTGCTGATCTGGCGCAGAAGGAGACGCGAACATGAGGATGCCCGTTTTCGTTTTGGCGATGGTTGCGGCGAGCATTCCGGCGGCTACGTTCGGTGCTGACCAGGCAGTCCTGTGGCGCGACCACAAGCCCCAGGCTCGCTTGATCCAGCCCCGGCTGAGCGAACCCTTGCAGGACATTGTGGACATCACCGTCAACGGCACACTTGCCGAGTGGTGCGGCTGGACACTTCCCAAGTTCACACACGCCGACCAGCCAGGTCTCTATATTGCCGTGGGCGATGAGAGCAACAATCCGGTCATTGCAGGGCTGGTCCAGGCCGGGCTCAAGCTGGATCGCGGCGACCTGGGCCCGGAGGGCTTCCAGATTCTGACCCACGAAGCCGGCGACCGCCGGTTTGTCGTGATCACCGCCAACAGCCCCGTCGGGCTCAAACACGGCTGCCAGGAGCTTCTGTTCTTCCGAATCAGCATCACGGCAGAGGAGGCCACCGCCGATTGGCCGCTGAAAGTGAAAATGAGACCCGCCTTCCCCTACCGCGGCACGTACATGCTGCCGTGCTGGTCGGCGTATGATTCCCTGGAGAACTGGAAGCGAGTTCTCAAGTTCCACTCGGAGCTGACGATCAACCGCAACTGGTTCTGGCTGGCCGGCTTCCCGATCCTTGAACAATACGGCGGCGAGTATCAGAAAAGCGACTTGGCCAACGGCTGGAACGTCAACGCGCTGGTCGAGCTCTGCCGGGCCGAAGGCATGAAGTTCTACATCGGGGGCGGATGGTTCACCTGGCACCATGACCAGATCGCCAACAAGTCGATCGACCGCGGCATCCAGTGGTACCTGGACATGGTTGAGACGTTGCCGGGAACAGAAGGCATCTATCTCGAACCGCCGGGCGAGGGCCGCGAGGTCGACGAGAAGACCTGGCGTGAACGGACCGACGCCCTCAAGCGTCTCGCCCAGACCATCTGGAAAGAACGGCCGGAATTCGAGTTCGCGATCGCCATCGGCAAGTTCAACAGCCCAGGATACCGCCAAGCGGTCCACGACATCGACGCCAAGCGAATCTACTGGTGGTGGTGCTGGGGCGATCCGCTCATGCAGAACGCCCAGGCCGAGCACCCCCTCATTCTCCGGTGGCACACAACGATCCAGATGAGCGACTACCACGGATCGACGTCACCGCCGGAGCCGCGCGAGACATCGCTCACCGGCTTTGCGACAAGCTACGACCCTGGCCAGGGATACGGCAATCCGTGGAACGGCTGGGCGGCGATGGGACACGACAAACCCAGAAACGTGGATCCTCGGACGATGCCCTTCTTCTCACATCAGTACTGGTTCAGGGAGCGCTGCTGGGACCTCAAGATGAGGGACGAGGTCTTCGCCGCGCGGATGGCCCGCCGGCTGTTCGATGCCGACATGCCCCCCGACTCGATTGACCGCTACTTGAGCCTCGCCCGGATGTGCCCCAAACCCCTCGATGCCGATCAGAAGGAACTCGCCGGGATCACCCGCTTTGTCGACCAAAACGCGGGACGCGGCACGCCCCGCAACAAAGACACGCTCGGCCGGATGAGGGAGGCCGTCGACGGAATCCACGCCGCCCGGGCCAAGGCGAGCAAGGCCAAGTGATCTGCTTGCCTTAAAGCGCCAATCCCGGTAGAAACATGTGAAGAAGCTTCGTCTCTGCATCGGCCGGCGCGAGACCGGCAGCGGGAGGGTTCCACAATGATGAAGACCGGATCATGGTGGCGGCGTCTGCGGATTTCATGGAGAAGACCCGAAACAACGGATACCCCGAACGACGGCTTACCCAGGGTAGGCGAAGACGGGTTGTTGGTGGACTCCGTCGAGAAGGTTGACGCCGAAGCGGAATCAGCGCCCGACAGGACACCCGGGCCCCTGACGCGTTGGAGCAAGCGGGACCAGACGCTGGCCAAGCTCCAGGAGGGTTATGAGCAGGTCACTCGGGTGATCCAGGAGATCCAGAACCACCTGGTCACCCAGGCCGACCGAAGCGACCGGATCTGCAACTCCCTCGAACAGTTGGCACATTCGGCCACCGAGTTGCCGGCGATCGCCCGGGAACAGAGCCGGACACTCGAGACGATCGCCGCGCATATCGAGGCGACGGGCAGTCGGACACAACAAATGGCCGAGTCGCTTGCCGACGTGCCCAAGCTGGCCAAAGCCCAGAGTGAATCGCTGATCAGCATCGGCCGGCAACTGGAGATCGCGGGCGAACAGCGATCGCTCACCTGCCAGACGCTGGAGCGCATGGGCTCGGCCCTGGGGACGCTGAGCAACTCCACCCAGAGCCAGACGGAACGCCTCACCATGATCGGAGCCCGCACGGAACAGCAGGTCGATCTGCTGACACAGACCATCGCCAGGCAGAACCGACGATTCATCATGCTGTTTGTCGTGACGATTGCTCTGGCATGCGCCGCCATAGCGGCCATTGCTTTCCTGGTGTGGTCCGGGCAGCGAGGTTGACTCCGGCAACGTCGACCCGCCGGCCCCGCCCCACGCCGATCATCGTCTGGATGAAATGAGGAAGAATGTCATCGCGACAAGCTGAAGCGCGATGGTAAAGAGGATGCGGAGCATCGGCTCGCTAAACCTGTCCGCGTTGAGGAAGCCGAACACCGCCCAAATCAAGGCCACGAACGCCAGCACCTGGAACAACATCCCCACGATCGCCGGCAGGGAAACATCCACTGTCTGTTGTCGTCGATCGACCATGCGAAGAAAGCTGAGGATTTCCTGAAGGGTCTCGCCCGTGTCCGTCCCCGGTATGGTTTCGGTTCTGGCGCTCGACGATCGTGAGTGATTGAGCACGGCATCCACCGCTTCGGACAAGGAAGTCACCGTGAAGTCGACCTCTTTGCGCCGCCGTAGTTCCGCCCTTGCAGCGGGGTCGGGCTCGATGATCACGGTTCGACAACCGGCCGCGCGGCCGGCCTGGGCGTCGCGCAGGGAGTCACCGATACACCACGAACCCGCCAGATCGATTTTTCGCTCCAGCGAGGCCTTAAGCAACATGCCCGGCCGCGGTTTGCGCAGGTCGCTGTCCTGCCGGTATGCCTCCACCACCGCCTCATCGCCCGGCAGATAGGGGCAGTAGTAAATGGCATCAATGCTTGCCCCTTCCGCGGCCAGAAGTTCCCGCAGCCGCTCATGGATGCTCTCGAGGGTCGGCTCATCCAGAAGCCCGCGGGCAATGCCTGACTGGTTGGTCGCGATGATGTTCTCGAAACCCGCGGCAGAGACGCGTTTGAGCGCCTCCGCGGCCCCGGGCAGCAGTCGGACCTGATCCCGACTACTGATGTAACCCGGGTCTTCGATCAAAGTCCTGTCCCGATCCCAGAAGACTGCTGCAGATGCCATCAGTTCGTCCTCCCAGGCTCCGGAAGGATGCCTTGAAGAGACGACAGCGTAGCCGAGATGCGGGAGCAGGGCAATCATGCCCCGCAACTGACATGGACCGCGTGAGGTGGAGGTCGCGCCGCGACCCGGCTTGTGCGGTCAGAAGAGCACCTCGGCGACGGCTCCGGCGGTATATCGTCGCAGCAGGGACTGATCGACCTCGACACCCCAGCCCGGCACGGGCAGCGATCGGAAGCGGCCTCCGTAGCCGAACCCGACAGGCCTCTTGACGACGTCCCCCCTCAGCAAGAATCGCCCGTAGCTGCCCTCCGCAAACCATACTCCGGGGACGCACTCGAGGTACTTCCGGCCGGCGGCGGACAGAACGCTCGTCTCGCCGACCATGCATCCCAACTGATGGCGAATTCCCCGCTTGCCCGCCCAGTGCGCCAACCGAATCGACGGCAGGAATCCGCCGTTCTTGCTCAGGCGAATGTTGAACGCGTCGGCGATGCCCATACGGTACAGTCGCTCGGCGTCGGCCTGCGTCACGAGCGACTCGTCGTACATGATGGGCAGCCGGGTCTCATTCTTCAGCCGGATCAACTGTTCATCGCGTCCCGGAGGCAAAGGCTGTTCGATGCACGCGATCGATCGGCCCTCCAAGGCTCTGCAGATCTCGATCGCCCGTTCGATCGACCAGCCTCCGTTGACGTCCAGCCGCAGCGTTGCGGCGCGCTTCAAGGCTCGGCGCAGGGCGGTCGTGACCACCGCGATTCTCTCGATGTCGTCTGGATACCCCACCTTGAGCTTGACATTGCTCAGTCCGAACCATCGCATCTTGCGGAGCGATTTTTTCAGCCGGGTGAGATTGTCGCCGGAAAGGACGCCACTATAGCGGACATGAGACGCGCTGCCGGGACTCCCCAACCCGGGCAACCCCACCCAACCGGCCGCCTCAGCGATGTCGCGCCGGAAGAATCGGCTGTAGGCGTCCAGAAGTGCCAGCTCGACCCCTGCGCGAGCGGCACACATCACTCTCCCGGCGTCATCCAGAAAAGGCAGTGCGTCAATGCGTTCAAGGGCCTCAGCAAACGTCGATGGGCGCAGGGTCAGCAATTCAGCGGTCAGCGGCCCGCG
This sequence comes from Phycisphaerae bacterium, assembly GCA_030372985.1. GTDB lineage: Bacteria > Planctomycetota > Phycisphaerae > UBA1845 > PWPN01 > JAUCQB01. The sequence goes on along the minus strand of JAUCQB010000258.1, from coordinate 7,949 downwards.
AACCGCCGCCACGACGGACTCCAGGGTCTCGCCCGACACATAAGGCCGAGGCAGCGTCTCGCCATGTCCGAGCGTGCCCCCGCCCAACTCGATCTGCACCACGATCGGATCGGCATGGGCGCGGCTGTGCGCGGCGTGACTGAAGGCATGCCGCAGGGGAATAGACAGCGGGAAAACGCGAACACAGGCAATCTGAGACTGGCGCATTTGGGTAGAGCCGCTGGTATGGCCTCTCGGGTTCGACCTTTCGACGATCCTCCCCGCCCACGACAAGGCAGCCCCATTCTCAGCCCCGGACGGTCGATTGTCCAGACGCAAGGTCCGAGAACCCTTCGACTACTGATGAAGCACCCTCTGCTGACCGATAAAACCAGACCAGGAGGATTTCGCACATGGACAAGGCCGTGGTGCTCGCCAGCGGAGGGGTCAACAGCACGGTGGCCGTCGCGCTCACGCGCGAGCAATACACGCCTTACCTTCTGCACGTCAACTGGGGGCACCGATCCGCCGAACGCGAGGCGATCGCTTTCCAGCAAACCGCCAGCGCCATGGGCATCGAGAACACCATGCTGGTCGAGATCCCTGGCCTGGCCGCCTTGGGCACAAACGCGCGAGCCAGCAGGCGGCTGTCCATCGAGGACGCAACCACCCTGGAGAAAGGCACACCCGCCACCTTCGCGCTGGCGCTTCTGCCGAGCATGCTGAGCGCGGCAGCATCCTGGGCCGGTTGCATTGGAGCCCGGCGAATCGTCGTCGGCGTCAGCGAGGACCACGGCGTTCCCGGTCCGGCGATCTCCGAATTCTATCCCGACCACAGAATCGAGTTCATTCAAACCTTCAACCTGATGCTCAAGTACGCCATGCCGGCCGACCGGGAACTGGTCGTCGAGGCTCCCCTGCTGGAGATGACGCGCGCCGAAGTCGTTCGACTGGGCATGCGGCTCGAAGTCCCCTTCAAGCTGACGTGGAGCTGCTACGCCAACAATGAGAAACCCTGCAACCGGTGCCTGGCCTGCCACATCAGGGCGATGGGATTCCTGCAGGCCAGACTTCCCGATCCCCTGGTTCTCTCCGAAAAGGCCGTCGTGCTGTGCGAGAGAGTCCAGGGTTGAGGGTTCAGGGTTCAGGACCCGGGGTTCGGAACCGTCTGCGACAAGATTGGCGCTGGCAAGAGCCGTTGTTCGAGGCTCAGCGCGAACGCACGGCCTGCCCCATCTGAGATTTCAGATCTCCGATCTCACATTCCAAACCTCGAATCCCCAATCCGTGGGTGATCTGCGCCATCTCACGCTGCGACAGGCCCGCCGTGCTGATCCTCATCCCGATCTGACTTCGACCGGGCTGGAACCGGATCGGGCGAGCATCTGGGCGGCGCGGTCGCGGGCCTGCTTCATCTTCGGCCAGCGAATCTCGGCATAGCCGCGGACCGTGTCCGGCAGGCGGAGAAGTTCGACGTACTGCTCGTAACTCGATTCGTCCGCCGAGCAGAAGCCGTCGACAATCTGCTCGTACCACCGCAGGAAACGGCGCTCCCGCAGGCGATACCAGAACATGGGCTTGCGGAGAAACCGCAGACTTCGCATCACGTACAGGCACCACTGCGGCAGCCGAATATCCACGCGGCGGCCCAGGAGTCTCGGGTGAAACACCCGCCGATAGCGAATGCGATCGCCGTTGGCCGGATTCACGTTGAAGCGTTGCCGATCGCGGCGGAGCTTCTCGTAGCTGGTCAGCAGATAGGCGACGTAGAACTCGTCCTTGATCAGCATCAGGCGGGCCAGGTTGTGGACGACGGCGCGCGTCGCCGGAAACCCAAACCGCTCGTGGTCCGCAAGGAACACCCGGCGTATGCGCTGGACGTACCGGCGGGCATATCGGATCCCGCCCCACTGGATGAGATCATAGATTCGGACCGCGATATCGCGCATCGTCCGGCGGTCCAGTTCGCGGCAGGCCCGCAGTGTCGTGTACACCAGGTGCTTGTAGGTCCGGGCCAGCGGCGTGTCCACCAGCCGGCGCTTGATGCTGCCGCCCAGCTGTTCGCCCCGCAGCGCCCGCCGCGACCCCATCTGCCGCATATTGAGATAAGCGGCCTTGGCTCGAACGGTGCGAGCCAACGACCGGCCATCGTCGATGTCGCCGTAGATCTCCCCGAACAGCTCGGGATGGCTGACCAGCTTGCGACCGACCTCGAAGGCCCGCAGGTTCTTCTCGACGTCAACCTTCATGGTCTTGCGGATGCCGGCCTGGATGGCCTCAAGCGACAACGGGATCAGACCTCGCTGGCAGGCGATTCCCAACATGGTCAGGTTGACGTACAGCTTCGTGCCGAAGATCCGTTCACAGAGAGCGGCCACGCGAGCCGAGAAATACTGGCCCGGACGTGCGGCGCGCCGCAGCGCGGCCTCCCACTCGTCCGCGGCGGTGGTATCACGGCCCAGCAGCGTGCGAATCGTAGGTGCGGTGTCACAGTTCACCACCACGGCGGTTCGCTCGGGCGAGGCCACCCGAAACGGAGCGACCGGGTCGATTGCTCTGGCCGTTTCAAGGAGGTCCATCCCCAGCAGCAGATCGGCCTTGCCGTAACCAAGGGTCATGCCGGCCGTCCGGCCGTTGCGGCTCAGGACGAGCTGTGAATACACGCCGCCATTGCGGATGGCCAGACCTTTCTTGTCGCTGAACTGCACGCTATAGCCGTCGTGTTGAGCCGCGTGCACGAGAATGGCCGTAGCCGTGCCGATGCCCATACCGCCCACGCCGGCAATCCAGGCCCGCCAGACGTCGCCGTTGAACTGCGGCACCGGCTCGGGAATGTCGGCCAGCATGATCTTGTGCCCGCGCGGCGTCGGCGGCTTGCGACGGGTCACCACAACCTCCTCAAACGACGGGCACGTGCCCAGCTTGGCGCAGGCACCGTCGTTGACGCACCACGAGAGGTCGGTCGCAACTTTCGGACCGTAATCCGTGGATTCGATGGTCAGGCCGGGGCAGCCGGTCTTGTTTGTGCATTCGAGGCAGTATTCGCACACCTCGGGCGTGACGTTCATGTGCGTTTTCCGGCGAATAAAGCCCTTGCGGTCCTGCTCGGCCCGTTCCAGCCTCATCCGGCGGCGCTGCGCGGTGATTCCGCACTCCTTGTCGGCAATCACCACCTTGACGCCGTCGGCCAGAACGGTCTGTTCGAGAAGCCTCTTGTAGTTGTCGCGGTCGCCCGGGTCCGTGCGGATGACCGTGCACCGCCCGCCGGTGAAGCCGCGCACCACGGCGTCGATCTGCTGGACGGGGACCGGGCGTTGCAGCAGGTCGGTCTCCACGGTGGGCAGAGGCTGGTGGCCGGTCATCGCCGTCGTGCCGTTCGCCAGGATCACGTAGGTGATATCCTGCCGGTTGGCAATCGAGTTGCTGATCGCGGCCGCTCCGGAATGGAAGAAGGTCGAGTCGCCCATGAACACAAGCTGCTTGTTGCGGATGAAGGGATCGATACCGCTTCCGGTCGCGCCGCCGAGGCCCATGCCCGAGTAGTTGTGCATCAGCGGAGCGTTCGGCTCGAACATCAGCATGGTGTAGCAGCCGGTGTCGCCGTGAAAAACGAGATCGATCGCCCCGCAGCCGTGATGCTTTCGCATGTAGGCCTCGTCGGCGAACTGTTCCTTGATCTGCAGGAGCACGTTGGCCGAGTCGCGGTGCGGGCAGCCGGGGCAGAAGGTCGGCGTGCGAAGCGGGATGTTGAGCGTTTCCCTGGCCGCCTGCTTGTGGAAACGCAGCTCGCGTTCGATCGACTCGGACGCCTCCACGGCCAACCGTGATTCGATCGACTTCAGCAGGCTCCCCACCCGCTCGCTGACCATCGAGACATTGAGCCCCAGCGCCGTCTGAAACCCCGGAGTCGGCCCGGGGAACTGCTTGCCCCAGACGCTTGCCACGCTGCCGGCCCTGTTCTGGACGAGACCGAGGGCAAACTGCGAGATCTGCTCCTCGATGAAGGCACGACGCTCTTCAACGACTGCCACATGGCGGAACCGCCGTAGAAGCGGCTCGATGTCGCGGCGATCGAGAGGCCAGGTAACCGCCAGCTTGAGAACCGGTATTCGTCCGGCCAGGCCAAGATCCTCGAGCGTCTGTTGCACGTACTGAAACGCCATCCCGCTGGTGACGAGAAGCAACTCGTCGCTGCCGGGCACGTCGATGAGCCGGTTCAGCCCCAACCGTCGTACGGTCTCGCCAAGTCGCTCGTACCGGTCCGCGAGTGAGACTTCGCGGCGGCCGGTCCGGGGCGGCAGCAGGACGCGGTTTTCAAGATCCAGCGAGAATGTGTCGAGATCGATCGGATGAGCCGTGTTGGCCAGCGGGTAATGGTTCGGTCCGCAGGTGACCGTGCCGCCGCCGTCAGCCAGCATGGTGGTGATCACGTATCCGAGGTAAAGCCCGCTAGCCCGAGACAGCTCGAAAGCGGCCCCGACGTAATCCTTGACTTCCTGGGGCGTGCTGGGCTCGATGACCGGGACGAACAGATGCCGGAAGAGGAAGCGGGAGTCGGCGGGCACCTGCGTGCTTTCGCTCCACGGATCATCACCGACCACAATGACCGCCCCGCCGTCGGGATGGGGACCGGCCAAATTGCCCAGGGCCAAGGCGTCGCTGGCAACGTGAAGCCCCACGCTTTTCATCACCGCCATGGCCCTCAAGGGAGCCATCTGTGAGCCGTTGACCGCAGCCACCGAGTGAGCTTCGTTGTTCGAGATGCGGCCCTCGATGCCCCGCTCTCGAAAGAGGGACGCGCAGGCGGCGATCACATCAAAGAAAGCTGAAACCGGGGAACCGGGATAACCCGTGAGGAGGTGCACACCCCCGGCCGTCTCCAACGCCCCCTTGACCAGGAGTTCGTTGCCGTTGAAGACGTCCGTGCCTTCGTTCCGCAGGAACTTAGCGGCAATGGTCTTGCTCATGAATGCGGCCGGAAGCCTCGGGCGCTTTCTGTATCGCAGCAGGCCGACCCGCGCCGGAGCCGGTTCTGCTTGACGACGCGTTGCCGGACAACCACCGTGCATTCCCCGCTGCCCGGTCCGCCTCGCGGCGGCATTGCTTCGCCGGTTCGCGAATTCGTGCAAACAGACTGGAGAATATTATAGCGATGCCGGTAAGGAAACACCACCCCGCATCCTTGACGATTCAGCCGCGGGTCGGTGACACATTCGGCAGGGGTGCTGCGGCGGTCCCGCCGGCGGCTTGCCCTGAGCACCGTCGAGGCACATGCCTGCCGGTGCCCCCTGCCCTGAATGTTCGCAGGCCAGAGAACGGTACTGCCCGGCAGACACCGGGATCTCTGGAACCTTACCTCCTGATTGGAGTCCGCGGCCAACCCGGGTACACTACGCACCCAGTCGGCGCTGGCACGAACAAGGAAATCTTCCGATACCGCGAATGGATCAGATCCACACCCCAACCCGACACCCAGCATTCCACTACGCGTGGATGATCCTGGCCGTTGGCACACTCGTCGTCTTCGCCTCGCTGGGACTGGCCCGGTTTGGATACACCAAGTTGCTGCCGTCGATGCAAACGGACTTGGGGATGGATAACACCCAAACCGGCGGCTTGGCGACAGCGAACCTCGCCGGCTACCTGGCTTTGGCGGTCGCGGGGGGCGCACTGGCGAGCCGGTACGGCCCGCGAGCGGTGATCAGTATCGGCTTGGTGGTAGCAGGGCTGGGCATGCTGTTCACGGGGCTCGCCAGCAGCATCGGCGGAGCCATGGCCTGGCGAGCGCTGACCGGCATCGGCAGCGGGGCGAGCAACGTACCAGTGATGGCCCTTCTCTCGGCATGGTTCGTTCAACGCCGTCGCGGCCTTGCCGCCGGCATCGGAGTGACGGGTTCCTCGTTGGCGCTCATCCTGTTGGGAATCGTGATACCTCGCATCCTCACGACCTATAAAGAAAATGGTTGGCGAATCTGCTGGTTCGCCTTCGCGGGAGTGACCCTCGGATTGGCCGTCCTTGCCTGGGCCGCCTTGCGCAATCGGCCTTCGGATGTCGGACTGCAACCATTGGGGGCCACAGAGCACGACGAGCCGGCTGTCGTGGCCCCCAAGAGTGGCCTTCACTGGGGCCGCGTCTATGCCTCAGGTGTCGTCTGGCACATGGGCCTGATCTACGTTGCCTTCGGCTTCTCGTACATCATCTACATGACGTTCTTCGACAAGTACCTGAAGGCGGAGGGAGGGTACACTGAGCAGGCCGCCGGTTGGTTGCTCGCGCTCATGGGCTGGGTGAGTCTTCCTTGCGGCTTCATCCTGGGATGGGTCTCGGATGTCATCGGACGCAAGGGTGCTCTGGTCATCATTTATCTGATCCACACCGCCGCTTTCGCCCTATTCGCACTGTGGCCCTCTCCGGTCGGATTCACGATCTCTGCGGTCCTGTTCGGGCTGTCACCATGGACGATACCCGCCATTATGGCCGCGATGTGTGGCGATCTGCTGGGGCCGAGGCTCGCTCCCGCCGGCCTGGGGTTTATCACCCTCTTCTTCGGCATCGGTCAAGCCGCAGGCCCCATCGCCGCAGGTGCCCTGGCGGATGCGGACGCCAGTAAATCGTTTTCGTCGGCGTTCCTCTTGGCCGCAGGTGTGGCTCTGCTCGGAGCCGTCGGCTCCCTTCTGCTTCGCCGCCCCAAAGGCTGACACAGATCGCCCGCTCGCCCAGGCATCCCTTGGAACGGTCCGCTCGACACCGACGCTTTGCGTGACAGGCCATCTGCGGTTAGGCTGTTGGGGTATTCGGTGGGCCACGATGGCCCCCGCCCGCTCAGCCACGGGGGAGGCAGAGCGAGAGAAAAGCCGCGGAGTTGTGACAAACGCTTTCGGCCCCGCCTTGGACGCCGAACAACCAGATGTGATCATCAAAGGAGATCGGTAATGAGCCCAAAGACCAATCGTCGTGATTTTCTCAGGAACAGCGCCCTGGCCGGCGCGGGTTTCTGGGTTGCCACCCGCAGCGCCGCAGCCCAGAGCAAGTCGCCCAATGAGAAGCTGAACATGGCCTGCATCGGAACGGGCGGCATGGGCGGCGGTGACACGGACAGCGTTGGCAGTCAGAACATCGTGGCCCTCTGCGACGTCCGCCCCAGCGCCTTGGAGAGCAAACTGGACAAGTTTCCCGACGCCAAGGGCTACGCCGACTACCGAAAGATGTTCGATGAGATGGGTGACAAGATCGATGCGGTCACCATCTCTACACCCGACCACACCCACGCCCCGGCCGCGATGATGGCCATGAAACGCGGTATTCACTGCTTCGTGCAGAAGCCGCTTTGCCACGACGTGTGGGAGGCCCGCGAGTTGACCCGGATGGCCAAGGAACTGAAGGCCAAGGGCGGCGGCAAGCTCTGCACGCAGATGGGCAACCAGGGGACGTCATCGGCCGGGCTGCGCAAGGCCGTCGAGCTCGTCTGGTCCGGGATGATCGGTGCCGTGCGAGAGGTCCACGTCTGGACCAACCGCCCGGTCTGGCCGCAGGGCACGGGCGCCGTGCTCGGTCTCGACGGCGTCAAGTACGCCCTCTCCGGCAAGGGAGTTGCCCATCCGGACCCGAAGGACGTCGATTGGGACCTGTGGATTGGAACAGCCCCGTATCGGCCTTATCAGCCGCAGTACCAGCCATTCAACTGGCGCGGCTGGTGGGATTGGGGCACAGGTGCCCTCGGCGACATGGCCTGCCATACGGCCAACATGGCGTTCATGGCCTGCAAGCTCGGCTACCCCACCAGTGTCGAGGCCGAGATGTCCGAGTACAACCCGGAGACGTTCCCCATGTGGAGCGTCATCCGCTACGAGTTCCCAGGCCGCGGCACCCTGCCCCCGCTCAAGTGGACCTGGTACGACGGCGGCGGTGACAAGCCCGCCTGGGTCAACAAGAAACTCAAGGAGCTGGCCCACGGCCGCGATATTCCCGG
>JAUCQB010000257.1 GCA_030372985.1 Phycisphaerae bacterium | reverse complement strand
ATAGTCACCGGATCGTTGTGATAGTGGGCATGGGGCAAACCTGGCGGACAGATCACTCAGGCAGGGGGATCGGGGGAAGGGGGGAATCCATCGTGCCGGGGTTGTTCGGCAGAGCGTGGTGGCCTTGCCCAAAACCCCGGCACGATGTCGCTGTCCTCATATATCAAACACGGCCCGGCAGTGTGACCCGCACCGGGATCAGTTCATGTTTCTGCGCTGGTTCCTTCGCAGCCGCCGCCCGATCAGGCCGAGACTCAGCAGTGTGCCGCCCAAAAGCCCGGCGGCGATCCACAGCGGCCCCCGCGACGGTTTCGCCTCGTTTTCCTCCGCGAGCGCATAGCCCGTATTGGGCAGCGTCGAGACCCCGATGACCCGCGCCTGTGCGCTGCGTGTCACCGCGGCGGCATTCGGCCCAAGACCGCTGAGCGTCACCGTATTGTTGACGTTGAGCGGACTTTGCAGCACGGTCGTGTAAATGTAGGCCCTGACCGTCTGTCCCGGATTCAAGAGCGGAATGTTGAAGGTCACGGTCTGCCCGCTGATGCTGTACGTGCCGGTCTCAGTGGCGGCACCGTCAATCCTCAGTTCGGGGACGATGGTATCGGTGATGACAACATCGGTACCTGCCGCCGCCCCAATATTGACGATCGTGAATTCCCAGGTCAGCTTTTCACCGGGCAGCCCCAACCCGCCCTCTTGCAAGAAGCCCACTTTGCTCAGCGCCGGGTCGAACACCAGCAGGCCGGGCACGGCGGGCGGCTGATCCGCCGGTGCGGCGGTTGATTCAGGGCCGGGCACCGTCGGTGTAACGGCGGTCACAGTCGGATCATCCACCGGGGGCGTCCGCGGATCGTCCGTGACTCCCTGGGGAATATTCGCCCCGCTGATCGTCCCTTGATTGGCCAGCTGCGTGACCCCCGCCGGGATCGGTGAATTGACCGAGACCTGGAACGCTATGGTGACAGAAGCCGCAGCGTCCAGCGACGCGATTTGTACGGTCACCGCGCTGTCCTGGGTGACTACCGCAGGAACCGATACCGTGACCGAGCCAACGATCAACCGGGTGTTGGCGTCGGGCGTGTCGGTGAAGACCAGCGTCGTCGCCGGCGCGGTTCCGGTGTTGGTGATGGTGACGGTATACGTCAGCGTATCGCCCGCATCGACCGCTCCATTCCCATTGGCATCCCCGGTGAGCTGCACCGTTTTGGTGCTCTGGATGATCGGAGTGGGCACGGGCAGCAGCTGCGCGCCAAAATCGGCGTCAAGGTAGATCTCGCCCGGAGCGAGCACGACGACCTGCGTCGGAGACATCGTCATGCCATAACCTGCTGGTAGGGTGCTGGTATCGAGCACGACGGTATAGATCCCTGCTGCCAGCCCGGTGATGACATACCCGCCGTTGCTGTCGGTGACGGCAGATGGCTCACCTGTATCATACGTGTTGTTGCCGTTCGTGTCGATGAAAATGGTCACGCCCGCGATACCAGACTCGCCGGTGTCCAGGGTGCCGTTCCCATCCAGATCGTCCCACACCAGGTCGCCGATGGAGCCGTTTTGAAGCACGGTATCGGTGTCGGTGGCGCTGTCGTTGGTGGTATTCGGGTCGGTGACGCCGGTTGGAGCGGCGACGGTGGCGGTGTTGCTCAGGGTGCCGGTGGCTGCCGGGTCCACGGTGGCGCTGACGGTGTAAGTCACCGAGCCGCCCACGGGCAGGTTCACCGTGTCATTGATGGCCCCACTGCCAGAAGCGGTGCAGGTGCCGCCGCCCGCGCCGACGCAGACCCAGCTCACGCTGGTGAGCGCCGCCGGGAAGGTGTCCGTCACGGTGGCCCCGGTGACCGCATTCGGCCCGGCATTCGAGGCGGTGATGGTGTAGGTGACGCTGCTGCCCGGCACGACGCTGGTCACGCCGTCGGTCTTGGTGATGCTCAGGTCGGCGGAGATGCCGATGGTGATGGTGGCGGTGGACGAGTCGTTGCCTGGCACACCATCCGTCACGCCGGTGGGCGCGGCGATGGTGGCGGTGTTGTCGATGGCAGTGCCCGCGCTGACTGCTGTACCGGTCACGGTGATGACGATCTGGATACCCGCGCCGACGGGGAAGGTCCCGGTGGTGAAGTCCACCGTGTTGCCGCTGCTGTTGTTGGTGCCGCAGTCCGAGGTGCCGCTGGCGGCGCTGGCCGTCTTGCTGATGCCCAGGTCGGTCTGCGGGGTCAGGCTGTCGGTGTCGGTGGCGCTGTCGTTGGTGGTATTCGGGTCGGTGACGCCGGTTGGAGCGGCGACGGTGGCGGTGTTGCTCCTGTCTCTTATACACATCTGACGCTGCCGACGAGTTCCGAA
>JAUCQB010000256.1 GCA_030372985.1 Phycisphaerae bacterium | reverse complement strand
TTCGGAACTCGTCGGCAGCGTCAGATGTGTATAAGAGACAGTTTCTCGACCGGCATCGAGGCGAGACGGCGTCGCCGGGCGGGCTCAGACGGGCATGATGGCAACTCGGCGATGCGTCGGCCGGCCACGGAGGCCAGCGTGTACACTACACGAAATGCGGCGAATTCGGGCGGTTTGGGACGAGACGCTTGCAATCGCCGCGTTTCCGAGGTATAGAAACGACAAAGGGTTACGGTTTCGTCGCTGCGGGCCAATGGCCTTCCAAGTTGAATGTTGCCGGTCCGAACCCGGTCGCCCGCTTTTGACGTAACGTACGCTGACCCCGCCCGTTGCGGGGACCCGCCTTCGAGGCGGAGCGGCCGCAACCGAGGCCGAATCGGGTGTGGTGTGCACGCGGCGCTTCGTAAGCATCCGGTGAATCCCGTTCATGTCTGGGGAGCGGGCCGGTGGCGCGGGTGGTCTTGCAGCGGTCGGGCAGGAACTGATCAAGCCGGCTGACCGGCGTATCGGCGATCCGGGTGAGCACGTCCTTCAAGTAAACCACGGGATCAATGTCGTGCCGCGTACAGGTGGCCACCAGGCTGGCCAACACCGCCCCCGTGGGCCCGCCGTTGTCGCTGCCGGCGAACAGCCAGTTTTTCCGGCCCAGCACGATCGGCCGTAGGGCGTTTTCCGCGGCATTGTTGTCGATCGCCAGGTCGCCGTCGTTCACGTATTCGCAGAAGGCCTTCCAGTTGCCCAGGCAGTACTGGATCGCTTCCCCCATCGGGCTCTTGGACAGCACCTGTCCCTGGTTCTTCTGCAACCAGGCCTTGATCGGGGCCAGGCGCGGCACGGACTTCTCTTGTCGCAGCGCAAGGCGAGCCTCGGCGTCGAGGTTCTTCGCCTCCTTCTCCACCTCGTGCAACAGCTTGATCATCGCCACGGCCGTGTGGGCCCGCAGGGCATTTCGCTCCACGTGCTCGCACACCTTGAGGAAATGCCCAATCGGTGGACTCAAGCGTCCAAGCCGCCGCTGCGACCGAGACCTGTCTTATTGTGGAGTCTGTGCCGGCAGGTCTGCGCCGCCTTCGGCGGCTGTGAACCTACCGTTTTGACACCGCTCTTGTTGATGGTCTCAACATAAATGATTCTTCCTGCGTCGTCCTGACAGGGGCGCGAACTGAGCGTCCTCAGTCTCTGGCCCCCGGGCAGCCATTGTCGCATCCCTTCTTCGTTTGTAGACTTCGCATCCTCAGATCTGTTGCCGAACGACTCGGGCTTTGGAGGTGTTTCAGTGAGCAGCGTCCAGGTCAAGGTCGACCGCATCATTGCCGCGTTGGAGCATCGGGAGCCGGATCGCGTTCCGGTCGGCGAGTTCTTCTGGACCAACTTCATCCGCCGGGCCAGGCGTGAGGGCAAGATCGGCGACGGGTTCGACCCCTACCGCCACTGGGATTTGGACATGGTCGTCCTGACGCCGAACATGGACCCGCACCTGACGGGCATCCAGGTCGTCCGTGAGACCGCGGAGATCAGGACTGTCAAGACGGGCTTTGGAGCCACGATCGAGGTCCACGCATCCTGCCCCATGCCGATGTACGTGGATTTCACGCACACGAGCTTCGAACAGATGGAGGCCCTGCGGTTCGACGACCCGCATGATGAGCGCAGGTACTTAGCGGCCCTGGACGACCAGATCAACTCGGTCGGCGACGCCCTGAATCTCAATCTCCCGCCTTGGATCGATCGGGTTGAATCGTACGCCGCCGACTTCTGCGTCTTCGGAGCGGTGTGCGAGCCGCACGAGATGCTCTGGCGTATCATCGGGACCGAAAACGCCCTGTACAAGATGGCCGACGAGCCCGCGCGGCTGGCGAGATTCATCGAGCGGCTGGGCGACTTTCTGGTGGGTATTGCCGAGGCACAGATCGCCGCCGCCAACGGTCGGCTGACCGGCCTCTATATCTGGGGAGATGTCGCTTACACGCGAGGGATGTTCTTCTCGCCCGACTACTGGCGCAGCGTCTACAAGCCGCAGCTCAAACGCCTGTGCGACGTGGCTCACGCGGCCGGGCTCAAGGCCATCTACCACGGCTGCGGAAACGCGTCGGTGGTCTATGACGACATGATCGAGGTCGGCGTCGACGGCTACAACCCGCTGGAGGCCAAGGCGGGGCTGGATGTGGTCGCTCTCAAAAGGCAGTACGGCCGTCGATGGGCCTTTAACGGCAATATCGACGTGCGAGTGCTGGCCACCAATGACCGTGAGCAGATCCGCCGCGAGGTGCTTCGCAAACTCAACGCGGCCAAGGGCGGCGGGTACATCATGCAGTCGGACCACAGCATACCGGACAGCGTCTCGTTCGACAGCTACGACTACGCTGTTCGGCTTGCGCGAGAGTACGGCCGTTACCCGCTGCAACTCGGTGAGTATGACGAATCCGTTTGACAACGGAGTGATGAGTGATCAGTGATGAGTGATGAGTCATCAGGTAACTCGGTGAGTTTAACGAATTCGTTTGGCAAGGGGTGATGTGGGGATGACAGTAGGGAAAGGAGCTGGGACTGGGGACTCGAGAACACTCGTCTTCGCCCCATGCCCCAGTCCCCGATCCCAAGTCCCGGACCGCTCGGCGAGTCTGCTCAGGGCCACGAGCGGATTGATCGGAAGGCGTCGCCCTCGGAGGTACGCGACATGACGCGCTACGGCATGGTCGTCAGGGTCAAACCGGAGAGGTTTGAGGAGTACAAACGCCTCCATGCGGCCGTGTGGCCCGACGTCCTCAAGATGATCACCGCCTGCAACATCCGCAACTACTCGATCTACCACAAGGACGGCTACCTGTTCAGCTATTTCGAGTACCACGGCACCGACTTCGCGGCCGACATGGCCACGATGGCCGCCGACCCGACAACACAGAAATGGTGGGCGGTGTGCATCCCGTGCTTGGAGCCGCTGCCGACACGGGCCGAGGGCCAGTGCTGGGCAGACATGGAGGAGGTCTTTCATTGCGATTGACCTCGCGCGAACGGGTACTGGCGACCTTTGACCACGCGGAGCCGGATCGCGTCCCGGCCTGGTGCGGTTCGTCGGCGGAGTTCTGGGCCAAGGCCAAGAGACAACTGGGACTCGATGATGAGGGGCTTCGAATCCGTTTTGGCGATGATTTCCGGCGAGTCTGGGCCAAGTATACCGGCCCTCAGGTGCCGCTGCAGCCCGGCGCGGTCTATGCCACTCCTTTCGGCATCCAGCGGCATGGCATGGGCTACGGCCAGCCGATGAGCCACCCCCTCGCCGACGCGACGATCGAGCAGATCCACGACTACTCCTGGCCCGACCCGGACTGGATGGACGTCTCGGCCATCCGCGACGAGGCGTTGACATATGATCGGCAGTACGCCGTCCTCGGCGGCGACTGGTCGCCCTTCTGGCACGACGCCATTGACCTGCTGGGCATGGAGAACCTCTTGCTGCGGATGTACGACGAGCCTGATGCGGTTCACGCCGTCATTCAACACATCGTCGATTACTATGCCGCAGTCAGCGAGCGGATCTTCGAGGCCGCCGGTGATGCGATCGACATCTTTTTCATCGGCAACGACTTCGGCAGCCAGACCGGCCCGCTGCTCGGCGAAGACCTGTTCCGGCAGTTCTGCCTGCCCCACCTGCGGCGGCTGGTCGCGCTGGGCCACTCGTATGAGCTCAAGGTCATGATGCACTGCTGCGGCGGGTTTGCCCCACTGATCCCCGCGATGATCGAGATCGGCCTCGACGGCCTGCACGCCGTGCAGCCCTCGTGCCACGGGATGGACCCGGCGGTGCTTAAGAAGACTTACGGCCGCAGGATGGTCTTCAACGGGGCGATTGACTCCCACCACATCCTCATCAACGGCACGCCCGAATTCGTCCGCCGCAAGACCCGCGAGGTCCTGGACATCATGAAACCCGGCGGCGGCTACATCGCCGGAGCCAGCCATGATTCCATTCTCGAAGAGACTCCCGTCGAGAACGTGGTGGCGATGTTCGATGCCATTCAGGAGTTCGGGCGATACGAGTGAAGGGCCCGGCTCCACCAAGGCTGCGCGGTGGCAAGCCGGGTTCAGGTCCGCCGAGGGCAAGACTCGCCGTGGCGAAGTTCGGGGGTCGGGGTTCAGGGCTCGCGGCTCAAGGTTCGGGATTCAGGGTGCCGGATTGCCTGCTTCGCTCTGCGAGCTTCGCAGGGCAAGCAGGGTTCCGTAACAGAATCTCAAATCAAAGATCCCAGATTTCAGACGCCGGACCACGCCTGACGGCGGATCCTCTTCCACCCCGAGAAGGGGTGGCCCGGATCCACAGACGAAGACAGGCCACCCCTCCGGGTGACCTGTCATATCGGGGCGACTGGATTTGAACCAGCGACCTCCTGGACCCAAACCAGGCGCTCTAGCCAGGCTGAGCTACGCCCCGAACACGGCCGCCGGAGGCGATAAGCCTGCGGCGAACACGCACTATTAGACGATATTGCGAGGTGGAGGTCAATGTGAGTGCTGAGCCGCCGGGCCTCTGGCATGGTTGTCTGTCAGGGCGATCGAAGATCAGGCTGGTCGGGGTGACGGTGCCGGCAGTTCCTCTTCATCCTTCATCCCTCCGCCTTCATCCTTTCGCAGCCTCCTTCACGGACAAGTGCTTGGCGGGGGGACACCGGTGCCGCTGAAACAGCCCTGAAAGACGGCGAAGTCTGCCTCATCGACGTCTTCATCCTCGTCCAGCCTGGCGTTCATGCACGCCTCCAGCGTCTGCGGCGCGCCCCCGCCGGTCATGCAGGATTGGAAGTGTCCGAAGTCCTTCTGGTCGACGTCGCAGTCTTTGTCGAAATCCGCCGCCGGCGGCTCAACCGTTACGTTGATGAGCAGGCTGGTGCCGGAGTTCGATGCCTCCGGTGCGGTCACCGTCACCGTACATGTGTTGAGACCCGGATCCAGGTCCGCCTCGTCATAGCTGATCGTGATGGGGTCCTGTTCGCCCGAACTGGTGCCGTTATCGGGGGCAACCGAAATCCAGGAGCAGTTCGGCTGCAGGCTGTACGTGATGGTACCGGCGGCTCCTCCGTTGCGGATCATGAACACGTCGTCGGAGAGCTGCTCGCCGCAGCCGATCGTGTGGTTGAGCTGCCATGGAATCAGTTCGATTGACGGACCGGGAGGGGCGTCGTCAAGCTGTCGCACTTCGACGAGATCGACGTAGAACTTGAACGACGGATTGCTCGTCGGGTGGTTGGCGCGCAACCAGATGCTGGCCGTCGGACCGGTGGCCGTAAACGTTCGCCAGACGTGGGTGAACGTCTCATGCACCTTGGCCTTGTCGGCCACCTGGTCGATGCCCCAGTCGATCGTCGCCGCATTGCCGTTGCTCGTCTGACCCGTCGGGTCGACACCGAGGTAGAACTTCAATTGGGTTGGCTGGATGCCGCGGAACTCGTACTTGACCCACGCGATGAGCAGGTACGCCTCGCCGCCGATCAACCCGCTAACCGCCTGATTGACCCCACCATTGAATACGCCGGCCGGTGTCAGCTCGGAGAGATTCTTGGGATGCACCTCGCCTGCGCCGAACATCTGGGAGTAGTACCCGTCCTTCGCATCGGCCGGATGCTCGTAGTTCCAGTCGCCGATCGCCTCGGCCATGCTCCTCCCGTCCACCAGGTACTGATCGATGATGTCAAACTCCGGCCAGGCGTCACACTGGCCACCGACCACGAAATTCGTGTAGCCGCACCACCAGTTGTCGACGTTCATGTAGTCACCCATCACTACCAAATCGGTATGGATCTGGTCCGGGGTGTACTTCCCGTGCCATCCGCACGACGTCGATCCTTCCGTGGCGATCACCGGTGGGAAGCGCCAACCCCGGCGATCGTACATATCCTTGAACCGTCGCGGCCGGAGGGCGAAATCGCAGGCATTGACCTCGACCTGGTTGGTGACCATCAACTCGTCCGGGGCCCATCCGTAAACGTGATGGCCCAGGTAGTCGGCGATCGCCAGCAGTTCGCCACAATGCGGATCGTAAGATTCATTGACCATCTGCCAAATGTTGCCCGGGTTCCCGGTCGCCATGTTGAGCACGACCGTCTTGAGACCCAGTTCGTGAGCCCGCTGCGTGAATGCGCGGGAAAACTCCAGCACGCTCTGCCAGTGACCAGAAGTATCGGGCTCATTCCAGTCCAGCCAGGCGTCGATGCGCGGGAACCTCTGTTCATAATTCTTGCAGTGCTCGGCCAGGCGGGTGCCGTAGTATGTGGGGTTGGCCCAGTACTCGCCATAGTTGTCATCAACCATCGGTCGGCCGATGACAATGGTGTCCTGCATATGATCGAAGGTTTTGTAGTGATCCGAGACACCGAGTGCGGCGTTATCGTTGGGGTCTTTCTCCGGGTTGCCCGCGATGAGCATGGAGGTCTTGGGCCACATGTCCACGTTCTCCTGCTCCCCGTCGCAACCGTACTGGCCCCCGCCGACCTTGCCCACTCGCTGGGATCGTTTCCATTGGCCTGATCCGCCCCCTCCCCACTTGTTCCATCCGCTGGACACGCCGTCACCAGAGTAGGCACTCTCGAAGCTCGGGTTCGTGACGAGGTTGGGCCCCTCGGTGGCCGGAATCAGACTCTCGGGATCAACGGGGTCCGGATCTGACGCGGGTGGCGGGTCGGTCGGCACGGGACCGGTGAAGGTCACCACATCGAACCATACCTTCGTATCGCGGTGCCGAGGGAACTTGCGAGTGGCCTTCAGTGAGATGGTCATCACCGGCAGAACGGCCTGGACCGTCACCGTGGCCGTGCGCCACTCACCATAGTGGGACACCTCGGTCCAGGCCGTGGAACCGCTGTCGCCGCTGTCCCAACCGTAGGGATCCAATCCCAGAAAGGCCAGGAGATCCCAACCATCCGGATTGTCGATCTGGAGGTAGACGCGGACTGTCGCGGTATAGGTCCCGCCGGGGACCACGTAGATGCGCTGGTAGATGCCCGCCTCCTGACTCTCGCCTGACGGGTCGGGCATCATGAGCTTCTGCGAATAAGAGCCGCTGTAGGGTCGGTCATTACCAGCCGCGTGGACCGTACCGGCCAGCCCTTTGTCCTTCCAGCCGATCCATTGGTTGGCGACGCCGCCGGTAAAACCCGCCTCGAAACCCGGATTGTTGACCGATGCCCAGGGCGCGCCCGGCGGCGGACAGGGCGTTGGCCAGAGGCATGGATCGTCCACCCCCACGTACCCGGCTGCTGAGAAGGCCGCCACCCCAACGACTACCATGCAGACCGGCGCAGTTCGTTTGATCATGACGGGACCTCCGAAACCGGGCCGGGGAGATTCACAAGAAGCCGGGATCGAGACGATGCTTCTGCCCGCCCCACTACGAACCGACCGTCCTTGCTTTCGACGAACCGCCACAACCACGGCAGATGCCATCTCCACGACATGTACCATCGTACCGCAATGCCGTGAGCGACTCAAGGTCAAGTAGCGCATACTCGGGAGAGACAGCGAACCGCTTAACCGCCCATGAGGATCGTCTCGGTCTGGTCCACCTGCTCCAGCAGGTTCTCCCGGACGGCCATGAAATTCGCTTCCGAGAGGCCGACCGATTGCAGGATCCCTTCGTCGACCTTCTGGTCGGCAGCCGTGAGGTAAAAGCCAATGCTGTCGTGGCAGCAGAGCGTGTCTGCGATGTGAACCACAACCGGCAGCAGCCGATTGTCGGCGCTGAGCACTTCAGGACGATGATGATAACCCATCACCGTCTGCAGGCCTCGGGGAAACTTCCACTTGGCGGCCAAGGCGGCTCCCAGGAGTTGATGGTCCACGCCCAACATCTCGGTCTCGATCACGTGGAATGCCTGCTCGCGCTTGCCGGCGATTCCGATGATCTCGGCCAACTGCTCCGGATTGGCCTGGCGTTCGATCAGAATGCCAAGATCGTGGATCAGCCCGGCAAGAAACGCCTCTTCGGCACAGGACTTCTTGCCGATCATCGTGCAGAACTGGCGGGTAGCCACGCCCACGCCCACGCTGTGTCGCCAGATATCGCGCGCGCTGAACTGATCGCTGATCCTCTCGGCGGTGAACAGACGGCTGATCGAGGCGGAAATCGCGATGTTCTTGACCGCGCTCAGCCCCAACAGAATGATGGCCCTGTCCAAATCGGACACCTGACCCGGCAGACCATAGAACGCAGAGTTCACGACCTTCAGGATCTTCGTGGCCAGCGCGGGATCGTTCTTGATGATGTTGTGGAGATCATGGGCTGTGCTCTTGGGATCGTCAACGGCGGCAATGATCTTGGCTGTCACCTCGGGAAGTGTGGCAATGTCCCCGATCCTGCCCAGCATGGTCTTGACGACCTGCTCAGGTTCCATGGCAACCGGTGAAGCTGGCATCCAATCGCGTCCTTCTCAGACTGATGTTCGAACGGACATTTGCCCGCCCGGTCATCATCGTCCCCTCGGCGTCGGGCCTTTAGCTGTAATCTTTCGCCTGCAACGCGAGGACCAGGCTTCGCAAGCAGCGATCATCCAACAACTTATCGCGAATCAGGCTTTCTTTTGGAGGTTAGTCCTGTCCTCCAGGAAAGGTGCGGCTGCTGGTTTGACCGTTCGCGCTTGTCAGTGCAAGGCTTAGACCAGCCTCCTGTCGGCAGAAGCGTCCCTAGAACATCGGTCGCTTTCGGATCAGGTGATCGTCGACGCAGAGCCGTCCGAGTATGTCCGCGATCCGTTCCCCGGCCCGGCCATCGCCATAGACAGAGCGGGCTGGAGCCGGGCGGGGGGCCCTCGCGGCCCGTGCAACTGCCCGACGAATCGCCTGGGACCGATCAGGCACGTCCGCAACCGACGGACCACACCGGAGACGACCTTCCTGTCGAGGTCCGATATTCACCGCGGGTACCCCCAGACTGGCAGACTCGATGATGCCGCTGGAAGAGTTGCCCACCAGCACGGCAGCATGCGAGGCAAGCAGCAAGTAGTCCTCGCGAGGCAACGACCGAAATACGCGCCACTTCCGGCGCTTCTGCCATCGGCCGATCTCGCGGACAATTCCCTTGTGACCGGCGTCGCTGTTCGGAAAGATGATTGCCCCGCCGAGACCGGCGGATTCAACCGCCTCCAACACTCGCCGCATGCTTGCGGCCTCTGCCGAATCCGACCGGCCGATCGGGTGCTGGATGACCACGGCATAAGGCCGCTCGGCGAGCGGGCCAATCCGTTCTCGCAAGCGCATGCCCACCTTGTGATCGCTTCCGGCCAGACGCCTGCGAAACGCTCGAATGTCGTCAAGACCGGGTGCGCCAACCAGATGAACCCGCCAGGGCTGCTCACCCATTTTCCACAGGCGACGGACGGCATCGCGCGATGCCGCGAGATGCACGTGCGCCATGCGGCTGATCGCATCGCGGTAGATATCGTCCATCTCCCCCATTGCCCGATCGCCGCCGTGGATGTGGCACAGCACGCGGCGTCCAACGGTGGCCGCACAGGCGGCCGCAAAGGCCTCGATCCGGTCTCCCAGGACCAGCACCACAGGACAATCGAGCCTGTCAAGAGCCCTGGCTATACCACTGATGCCGCGGGCAAGAACCGCGGGCTCTTCGCTTGCCCCGCGGCCGGTTTGCATACGCACCGTCACGTCGACGCGCCAACCGGCCGCCCGAATCTGGTCAACGGTCCGACCGAACTGAGGCAGCAAATGCATGCCGGTGACGATCAGCTTGGGATCAAGTCGCGGCCGGCGTCGCATCGCTCGCAGCACCGGCTCCAGAAGACCGAACTCGGCCCGCGTGCCGGTCACCACGGCCACGCGAAGCCTGCTCGATCTCTGTTTTCGGTTCTGCCTGCGATTGCCTGTCAAGAGACCCATTCCCGCTGAATGGCGGTATCGGCCGGGATGTCAGCCTTGGCCCGCCGCCCCACGATTGTCTGCATCTCCGACGCCCAAAGCCCGCCACCTGCTCGCTTGACCGTCAGCATCACGGCATCGAGCACCTCGCCTGCCCGGATATCTCTCGTCGAAACGATGTTCCCGCGAGCCAGGCGACGAACTTCGTCTTCACACGCCTGCGATCCGACGCCCCCGTCGCCCAGCAGCTTCTCAACGTACCGGATGTGGCGAACGTACTCTGCCATGGCCGCCGGCTCGAGGGAGAATGCATGATCGGGCCCCGGCCGCGAACGGTCCAAGGTCAGGTGCTTTTCGATGATTCGGGCACCTGCCGCAGCCGCGTAGCCTCCCATGTTGATGCTCTCAGTGTGATCGCTGAAGCCCGACACACAGTTGAACATACGAGCTAATGCACCGATTGCACCCAGGTTCGTCTGCGGTTCGGGCGTCGGGTAACAACTCACACAATGAAGCAGAGCCAATGGGCCGGCATCGGGCCGCTTGAATCGTTCGACGGCCCGGGCAATCTCTGCCCCGGTAGCGGCCCCCGTCGAGGCGATCACGGGCAAGCCGCATGCAGCCGCAGCATCAAGCAGCGGATCGTTGACAATGTCGGTCGAGGCCAGCTTGATCGCCTGCACACCCATGGACACGAGGCACTTCAGATCATCGACGCCGAACGGCGTTGCAAGGAATTCGATGTCGCAGTATCGGGCATACGCGGACAGCTCGGCAAACTGGTCGCGTGACAACTCCAGGCGCGCCAGCATGTCCCGCTGCTTGTCACCCTGGGACGCCCGCCGCTGATACTCAACCGTCGCGGCCGATCCTGTCACCAGGCGATCGGCGGAAAACACCTGGAACTTCACGGCGTCCGCCTCAGTACCGGCCGCCGCGTGGATCAGTTCCTTCGCCACCTCGATGTTTCCATCGTGATTGACGCCGGCCTCGGCAATGATATACACGAGGCCGCCCTCACCGACCGTTGCAGGGCCAATCTGGAATGACCTGTGATCGTTATTCATCATGGGCAACCGCATGAACTGCGCCGGCCGCAAACGGTGGCCGCCGACCAGCCGCTGTGGGAGGTCCGGCAGTACCCCCTTCTCCGCGCGCCCGCAGGATCGCCTCGGCCAAAAACAGATCGACCCGCGCGTCCACGTCCACGGCGTCTTCAGGCGTCTGGACGATGGCGCGACGATCGCGGCCGAAGAAGCCGTGCGGGTTCTCAAATGCCTCCGGGGTGAACAGGCTATCTCGCTTGACGGCGATGACCGCGCCGTCGTGATAGTAGAGCGGCTCCAGATCCTGCCGGCGGTGAATCGTATTGGGGCGGAACTGGACGAGCTTATCACCTTCGAGGCGATGGATCCAGTCGGGGTGCTGCTTGGTCACCGGGGCGACGGTCCGAACCGAGTCGCAACCCGTGCGGACCAGATGATCCACGCAGCGATCAACAACGCCGGGCGCTCGGACCGGTATGTTCCCGTACAGAATCACAACCGCGTCGACCTGTTGCCCCGTCTGGCGTTCGTAGGTCTCGACGGCGTGACGCACGGTGTCAACAACCGCAGCGGAATCGCCCGCCAGCTCGGCCGGGCGATCGATCACCTGGATACCCGCGGCCTGGGCGACACTCTTGGCCGACGCCGAGTCGGTTGTCAGAACGATGGCATTGACGAGGCGGGCCTCTTGGGCATGCCCAATGGTGTATGAGATCAACGGCCGCCCGCACAGGGGCAGACTGCACTTGTCGGGCAGGCCCTTGCTGCCTGCCCGGGCCATGATGACTGCGAGCGTGTGCACTGATACATAGATCGGCCGACCGCGGTCAGTCGCTTGAACGCGGCCTTGCAGCCCTCCCACAGTAGCTCTAACCGGCTCTCTTCATGGTGCTTGGGGCCTGCCCAGATCCAGCAACACCAGCTACGTTCGGCGGCTTTGCGTGCTCATTCCATATCAGCCGCAATCGAATGGCACAGCAGGCTGCGTGACGGCCGTTCCTGATCCGCTGAGAGCATTTGCAAAGGAAGATGTGAGCTGGCGGTAGTCTTTGCCGGCAGGTCTGCGCCGCCTTCGGCGGCTCCGACCATGCCCTACCATACTGACACAGGCCCTCACAGATGGTCTCAGCATAACCGACTTTTTAATTGTCTCCTGCACAGGCCAGGAGCATTCACAAGGTCGGCCTTTGCCCAGGACGAAAAAGGTGTCAGGATGATTGTTCTCTTCCTTCATGCGGTTAACTCGGGGCGGTCAGCTCGGGTTCAACTCCTGACTCTTGACACATCCGTCTCCAACTCCCACACCGTGTGTTGCCTGACGCATTCATCGTGCCAGGCAACCTCCGCACAGCGGGCACACCGGCGTATCGACTACGCTTTCGCCGATTGGGCGTGCTTCGTGGTTTCAACTCCCTCGCGAATGTCAAGAGTTGAGCTTGTTCTTTCCAGCAACAGGATGTCGTGCGGAGCACGACCTACCGGGCTCCCTCGCGAATGGCAAGAGTTGAGCCCGGGCTTTCCGGCAAGAAGATGTCGTGCGGAGCGCGACCTACCGCGCTTCGGCGATTGTTACTGGTACGCCAGGGTCGCCGTGCACTCGGCAACGATCTTGACGAATTCGCTGTCCGTGACGCTGCTGGTGAACACCTTCCCCGTGGACAGGGTAACGGTGTTGGGTTCGGAAAACTCGTACACCGCGGTCACGACGCCGATCATGGGGAGCGGGCCGTAGTCGGAGACCTCAACCGTTGCGGTGGCGTCGGCAATGACTTCGAGTCGATCCACGGCCGTGGTCACCGACCGGATGGTACCCGATGCGGTCACGCCCGCGATGGTTGTTGATTCCGTCGAGCCCGCCTCAACGGGATCGCCATTCGAATCGAGAAGGACCCCGGTGTCACCGAAGCTGACGGAAACAGAGAACGAGGGGGTCGTCTCACCGAGAACCGTATCGTCCTGACCTTCCTGGACGAGGCTGGTCGTCTCGGCGCATTGCAGCGTGCCGGCGTAGGTGCCCGCGGGGATGCCTTGTCCGCCGGGCACCGGATCATCGTCTCCGTCGCCGTTTCCATTGTCGACGGGCGAGCAACCACACACCATCAGAGCCATCACCGCAAACAGCAGCAGGACTGTATCGCTCAATCGAAACATCATGTTTTGCTCCCTTATCAGTAAGACTTAGCCGAATGCAACAGCATAATACCGGCTACGCTTGATAGCGGCAAGGGTTGGCAGAATCCGCAGCCGGCACGGCGAGCAGGCAAACACAATGAGCCTGGAGAACGCCCCTTGAGTCATTCCGTTTCCTCTAGGAACGGGTCGGCAACCCATCAGCCGGGCGTCCGCCCCGGTCGCCGCTGTCGATGCTGCCTCCTGAGGTTTCGACCCGGTCAATCGGGGGCTTGAGCTGGGGGACAGTCAAAGCGGTCAATGGTCCGAGAACCCGCGTGGTTCTCTTGGACACGCGGTCGTACATGATAATCGCGGCGGCCGTGGCCAGGTTCAGGCAGTAGGCGGCGCCGGGAATCCTGACGGCGTGCTCGCAACAGGCGACCACTTCGCGAGGCAGGCCGTAATCCTCGGCTCCCAGCAGATAACACGCTCGTTCGGGGTGGCTGAACCGTGGCAGATAGATGGCCTCCTCCACGATTTCCACACCCACGAGACTGCAAGCGTACGGCAGGTGAGCTCGCAAGTCATCCATGTCCTGATACCGAAAAACCGGCACGTGTCGCCATGCCCGGGCGGTATCGGCAGCCTGCAGGCGAAATCGCGGCCCCACGGTGAAGACAAACGACGCTCCGAAGGCATAGGCGTTCCGCAAAATGGTTCCGAAATTGTGCTCCTTCTTGGGATGATAGACGCCGATCCCCCAGTATCCGCGGTCGGGCAAATGCGGGGTGCGAGGCTTGTCATCACGGAGCAGCGTTTTTCGTTTGCGCGTATCGCTCATCGATCGAGAATCCCGCCCACGGTGGTCAGTATACCGGGCTGGGGGGCACCAAAGGAACCCCGATTGTGACTTATGATCATCGTCTGGCCCACTCGGTGCTGAAAGCCGGCGCGATCAGCGGCTTGCGCTCCTGCTGCGAAACGAATCGACACTGAAGTTGCCCGGGCCCGTGACCGCAAGCAGGAAGGCGAGCGCCAGGAAGATCACGTTGGCATGGAACGGGCCGCCCCTCTCGGGAAAGAATGCACCGGCCTGATACAGGGCAATGGTGAAACTCACCAGTGCCAGGGTTGCCACGGCGGCCGCCGCCCTGCCATAGAAACCAAGGATCAGGGCGGCGCCGACGAGCACTTCGACGAAGGGTAGCGCATGGCCGTAGGGCATCGCAAACCAGTCCGGCAGCCATATGGGCTTCATCTTTGTAAAATCGCCTTTGTAGAAGACCTCCACGCCCGACCTGATCTTCCCAATGCCCGCCAGGAGGAAGTAGAGCCCCAGCGAACAACGACTGAGAAACAACGCCAGGGTGAGCAGACCGGAGCCTTGCTGTGTCGTGGCCATCGCTTGCTCCTGCGAATAAGAACAACAACGTGGACCCGGGCAAGGAGATTCCAGGCTCAGCCCGAGGTCCGTTTGGGGCATAAGCCTACGGCAGGAAACGAAGCGGTGCCAGTCGCAAGGCATGCGCCGCCTACGAACGATCCTGCCGGGGCAATGATACAAGGGCGCGATGAGGATACGACACGCACGGAGACGGCACATCCTCTCAATGCCGCCCGGCCCGGCCAATCGAGCACCCCGAGACCGCAGGATCGGCGCATCAGAAGCGTTCAGCCGGCTGCGGCTCCCGGAGATGCTGGAAGAGGTTTCTCAGGGTCCGCTGCTGGTCCTTCAAATCTTCGCGATAGGTCCGGGTCCTGGTGTGTCGGATTTCCGGTCCGAGATCGGTGATCTCTCGCTCCACCAAGGCCAATAGTACCTCGCGTTCCTCAGAAGTCAGGTCGATGTTCATCGCACACCTCCCGGTTCCCTTTGATTTTACCTTGGGTTCATCGCGATAATCCACCTTTTTCCGGCAAGGCAGGCCTGGGTTAACGCGCTCTTCTGGTACGGTCAGAGTCGGCATCCTCCGGGATCGAGAGGGGCGCCAGAACCCCTTGGGCAGGTGCGGACTCCTCGAAGGCTGCGCCCGGCGTCGCTACGGGCTTTCTGGTCGCACGCTGGATCTGCATTACGAGCTTGGGCGCGTCTCGAATGGGGTGTTTACCCCCGCTTTTCAGTCGCACAAGCTGAAGGTTTAAAGACAGGCCTGACCCACCGTTGCCCGGTTACCTGCTGAGGTGGCTGACCACCTGAGAAGCCCAACACCCCCCGGTCCAGGGATGATAATTCACCGTCCAGCCGTTGCCCCGCGTCCGGGTCTGGGAGCGATCAAAAGTCATGCGAGGCGGCCGATCATTCCGATTACAATAAGTTCGAGCGGCGGGAGCCCGCAGGCACCGGCGTTGCTGGGGCCGGAGCTGCTGCGTTTTCCGCAGGTCAGGTACGGATTGCCCTGTACGGCCCCGCCAGGCTGGGACCGAGTTGTACACATGCCCTATCGCAACATGAGCCTCGACGATTTTGCGAAATACGTGGGTATGGATGCGCGCGACGTGAAGCGGCTGGCCGACCGCGGCAAACTGCCTGGCCAGAAAATCGGCGGCGAATGGCGGTTTAACCGGGCACGGGTCACCGAATGGCTCCAGCAGGAAATGCATACATTGGGCGAGGAGCGGCTGATCGCCCTTGAGCGCGGTATCCGCTCCAGTTCGGGGCTGTCGACGGAAACCGACGAACTGACCGTCACCGACATGATTGGCCTGGAAGGGATCGACCCTTCCCTGCCGGCCCGGACGAGAGCCTCGGTGTTGCGTGAAATGGTGAGCCTGGCCAACAGGACGGGCCTGCTCTATGACCCGGCGGGCCTCCTGACTGCTCTCGAACAACGCGAAGAAATGTGCTCGACCGCCCTGCCCAACGGGGTCGCGCTGCCCCACCCGCGACAGCCGATGCCGTACGTCTCAGCCGAACCGCTTATCTGTATTGGTCGCGTGCCCAAAGGCATCGGATTTGGATCGACCTCCCGGGAACTGACGCACTTGTTCTTTCTCATCTGTTGCCACCATGACCACCACCACCTGCGGGTCCTGGCCCGCCTTGTCCGACTCTTGGCGGCTGAGAATGTCGCAGGCTTGCTCGAGGTTGAGACCCGAGAGGAGATGCTTCAGATTCTGATCGAGGCCGAGAAGCAGATCGTGGCCGAGAAATGAGCGTCTCAAAAAGCTTCCCCTGAACCCCCGCTCGTGATACAATGTGACTCATGCTCGCGGAGACCATGATGCTGGAGGGTTTGTAGTTGAGGCAATCTCTCATACACGCAGGAATCTGCCAGCTTGTATGCCTGCTTCTGGTGAGCAGCGACCCGGCACTCGCCCAGGACCTGGACGCGTATGGCGGGTACGCCGGATGGACCGGCAACAACACCAGCGGCTACTTCCGCGTTGAGAAGATCGCAGGCCGTTACTACCTGATCACTCCCGACAATCATGTTTTCATTTCCCTGGCGTTTGACACGGCCAACTACAACGACACCTGGGGCGGCTACTGTCCGCCGCTGAACTCCTACCCGAATCCGTACTGCAACAAGGCCAAGTACAACGGCAGCAATGCAGCCTGGGAAGCGGCCGTCAAGGCGAACATGCAGCGATGGGGATTCAACAGCCTCGGAGGCTGGTGCCAGCGAATTGCCAACGTGAGTGAGAGTGTGGCCGTGCTGTGGACCACCGGGCAGGCGCACAACCTCGGCGCCCCGCGAGTCGGCAATGGCTTCGCAGACGTCTATGACCCGAAGTTCGCCCAGGCAGCCGATCAGGTAGCCCAGTCGCTGGCCGCTTACGCGAACGATCGCTACAGGATCGGCGCATTCCCCGACAATGAGCTTGGATGGGTCGGCGGCGGATACTGGGGAGCCGGGCCCACCTTACCGGAATGCTTCATCGCCCTGCCGGCAACCACCTACGGCAAGCAGTACTGGGCAGGCATGTTTCTGCCTGGCAAGTACGCGACCATCGAAGACCTCAACGCCGCTTACGGGACGTCGCTCACCAGCTTCACCGGATCCGAGAGCACCTCGGCCCTCAATGTGAGCGAGATTCCCAACGATCCTGTCCATCCGGCCATTTTTGAGGACAAGAAGGACTTTGCCGAGGATATCGCTGACAAGTACTACAGCATCTGCTCAGCGGCCATGCGCGGATACGACCCGAACCACCTGGTGTTCAGCGCCCGCTGGGCACTCTGGACCACGGCGTACGACGTGAATTACCCCGAGCACCAGGCATGCAACGCCCGCATCTGGAAGAAGGCCGGCCAATACTGCGATATCGTGGCCGTCAATACTTATCACGACAACGCAGCCCTCGAAGCGGCCCATCAGTTGTTCAGTCGCATCTTCACAGCCGCCGGCAAACCGCTCATGGTCACGGAGTGGGCGACCTGGGCCAACGACACGCAGTTCGCGGTCAACCCCGGCTGGCGCACCTACCAGCGTGATCGAGGCGAGTTCTACTACAACCAGATGAAGATCCTGATGGATTTCTCCTTTACCGATCCTGCCGGCGGCATGCCGGTTCATCCGTTTCTTGGGGCGCAGTGGTTCCAGTACTACGACGAGTCCGGCCTCGGGCGAACAGACGGCGAAAAAGCCAACTTCGGTCTGTTCAACGTGAAGGACGAGCCGTATCTGACGGCCCTGGACATCATGCACACCTTCAACTCGCAGGTCTACGGCTATCTCGTCGAGGGTGCGCCACTGCAGCTTCTGAGTGCTCCGAGCGGCGTGAATCCCGCGAACGGATCGCGGCAATCGCCGCAGCCGTGGTTCGCGTGGGGCGCCGTCGACGGTGCAGCCTCCTACACACTGCTGATTTCGCCCGAGAAATGCTTCCCGGAGGCACAGACCACGGTCGTGCCCGGGATCACCGCGACCGATTACACACCCTCCTCTTCGTTGGCGCAAGGCTGGTGGTACTGGTGCGTTGCGGCCACGGACACCGCCGGGCGCAGCGGCAAGTACAACGATGCCCGCCGATTCGAGGTCAGCACAAGCGCGGCCTCGATTCCCTGGGCCGAGGCTCTGGGATTCGAGAACCTGGCCGGGTGGAGGAATGTTTCGCTTGAAGATGACGGCTGGGACGGAACGGCATGGGCCTTCCGCGACACGGATGAGAAGACCTCCGGCCAGTCATCGGCCCGGGTCGTCTTCACCGAAAACAGCCTGAACAAGGAGACCGGCCTGAAGAACACCGAGACCGGACAGATTGTCTGGCAATACGTCGGGCCGGCTCTCTACCGGCCTCGTGGCAACCAGATCGCCTTCGATATACGACCCGAACGGGCAGTTGACAGGACGGGAGTGATGACCGTCGCGTCACAATACGTATCACTTCGGGTCAAAGACAGTGACGAAACGATCATTCTGGATGCGAGGATCGATCCTGAAGGCTCGCTGACGCCGCTGACCTGGAGGAACCTGACGCTACCGCTAACACAACCGCACGCCCGCGACATCGCGTCCATCGAGTTTTACGTGGACATGTCCGCGACCACGATGAATATCCCGTGGGACCAGCGGCTGACGATCTGGCTCGACAGCATCAGCATCACCCCCCGCAACTCACGGGCGGATTTTGACATCGACTTCGATGTGGACCAGGAGGATTTCGGACATTTCCAGGCGTGCATCAGCGGCCCGGGCATCGAGCAGAGCGCATCCGCCTGCCTGGACGCCAAGCTGGATGCCGACGAAGACGTGGACCGTGATGATTTTGAGCTGTTTGCGGGATGTCTCACCGGACCGGAGCTACCGGCCGACCCGGATTGCCCGCATTGAGGGGATGCCGTGACGGACCGCTTCAATGACTGGCAGCATCTGGAAATCATGGCTCGCCTCCAGGCCTCTTATGGCGGACCCGGCGTCGAGCCGCCGCTCGCCGACTGCCGGCCTGCCCGCCGCGACGACGACAACGATGTCGATACCGGTGATTTCATGATCTTCAGAGCCTGCTTGAGCGGCCCGGATATGGTTCCGGGCCCGGCTTGCACATGTTGATCATCGCGCAGCGTGCGACCTGGAATCGAACCGAGACGCTATGTGCATGACGAATTTGCAGCCCGAGGAGTTTGTGAGCGAGCCGATCACCCCGGCCGTGGGAACCGGCGACATCGCGGCGATGGCCCGCGGCGAGCCCGGCCTGCCGTCGCGGTTCCGATGGCGTAACCGGGAGTACGCAATCACGGCAGTCCTGAAGGCCTGGAAAACCAGCGCTCCGGAAGGCGGGACCGGGCGTCTGTACCTGCGTCGACACTGGTATACGGTACAGACTGATGCCGGTCTGCGAATGACTCTTTACTGCGAACGGCAGGCCCGCAATCGGCGAAATCCTAAGGCCCGATGGTGGCTTTACAGCATCCGAACGCCGACAGAGTCATGAATCAACCCCAGCGTTGCATACGGCAACGCCGGGGAACGCAGAATGGTGAATGGAGAATGGGCCGTGTTGTGCCGTCGCCCATGAACCTCGCTGCCGGTGAACTCCGGAAACAGCGGTGATTCGGCGAGACAAACCCGATCCAAGCACTTTTTTCCGCACACCTGCGGGGTTTCTTATGCAACTCGGGGTCAACTGCGGGCCCGGAAATGAGATGGCATCGGAGACAAGACAGCCGCTGCAGAACCAGGAGGAGCGGATTGTCAACCGTGAAAGCATCAAAACGGAAGCAAGGCTTCAGCCATCGTCTGAGCTCGACCCGCCGTCGACAATCCCACATCGGTCTCGCCGCAGTCCGGACAACTGATTCCCGTTTCTCGATGCCTTTCCGGCTTGCATCGTGTTATGATGTACGATGCAGCGACGGGGAACACCGTGTTCGCCGCGACTGCCGTTTGAGGAGGTTTCTGCCATGATCGGCGCCGCTCGAATCACCCTGCTGGTTGCTGCCGCCGCCGCCATCTCGACCATGCTTGCCTGTGGGGGCGGCTTGCCGCCGGACATCAGTGTGCCAGAGGGACCCTCGGCCAGGGAGTGGAATACGGCTGTCGACTCCGGCAAGACGTCGCTGACGCAGTTGCTGGCTCTCGCTGCGACGCTGGGTTCGGAGACGGCCAAGCAGCAGATGGCCGATTCCCTCGCCTCCGACTCAGCCGTGGAGCGAACCGAGATAACCGACCAAGGCCTTTGGATCGGGTATCGGAACGGCACATGCTGCATGCTTCTGCTCGATCCACTTGCAGGAAGCGCGGACACCCTCGACCCCTTCATCACAGCCGAGTCCACGGCCAGCGCCGCGCCGGTGGATGACGGGCCATTCCACATTGCCGCGACGGTCGGCATTAAGTCTCGCATCACCCGTGCGATCGTACTGATCCCCGAGTATTCTCACTACAAGACCTATGCTGACCTGATGCTGTCGACCATGGACGCGGGTTTCGAGCGGATGAACGCGCCGAGGGCGGAACGCTATCTCGATGAAGCCTGCACGATCGACCGATACAGCTCGCTGAGCGGGTACGATCTCATCTACTTCGACAACCACGGCGTTCGAATGTTTGACCCGCTGCGCGCCGCCCCCAACACCTTCCTGCTGACCGGCCATCGCGTGTCCGGTGAGAGCACATGGACGGACGTCAAGATAAAGTACGAGGGTCTTCTGGCGCTGCGGCAGATTCAGCCGGTGGTAACGGACGACCACGGTGACGTCCGCTCGTACCTGGCCGTCGCCCCGGCCTTTGTCACCAGCGGGCTGAACTCGTCGGGAAAGAAAACGATGGTGTGGTTAGGCTTCTGTAACAGTTGGCGAGGGACCTGGGCGACGGAACTCATCGACAGGTGTGGAGCTTGGGTGTGTCTGGGCTGGGACAAACCGACGTTCTGCGTGGCCGAGTTGTCGCTCGGACGAAAGATGTTCGCCGGCATGTGCGACACAACCTTCCCGATTCCGATGACGCTGGAGTTCTGGTACGCCAACACTCGCGTGTCGTACTTCGATCCGACGACCGAGACGACCGTGACGCTTCAAATCCAGGGGAACCAGGATCTGGCGTTCTGGGAGAAAACCGACGAGGACGTGCCGCTTTGTGATCTGGCAGGGGTGCGCGTGGTCAACGGTACTGACGTCCCCATCTACGTCTCCGCTTCTACCCCGGACGGCGCCTCGCGGGCCAGCATGATCCATGAAGCTTACGGAGAGACGACATTGTCGCTTGCCCCGGGCCACTGGACACTCAGCGCCGAGGGTCTGCCCTGGTATGGCAAGACGTGGGAGCGGGAAATCGACCTGACATGCTCGGGCTATGAATGGTACCTGGACCCGGTCAGTCCATGACCACCCGGCTTGGGACCCAGGCTTTGCCATCGGCGGCGCATCCACATATAAATGACATCTCCTCAGCTTTCGGAGGAACCTGATCCGCATGAGTCGCGCAGACGGAACACCCCGTTCACACACGCTGGCCGGCTGGATGGCCTCAGTGCTGATCTTCTTCATCGGCGCCGTCTACGTTTGCACGTGGTGGGGCCGAGGCATCTCCTGGGCTCGCCCATGGCTTCCCCCCATACTGACTGACTACTGGAGCAGCATTCCTCGGGCAGTGAGGCGCTGGCAGGGTGAGTCGTACTGGCGATGGCTGGTGACGCAGTTCCTGATTGCACTGGTCCCGGCTCTCTTGTGCATGGCCTTTGGACGCAAGCCGGGAGAGCTGGGTCTGGGCAGGTTCAACGTCCTCGGATGGTGGCTGATCGCGATCAGCGTGGTGCTGTCGATTCCATTCGGTTTCCTGATCATGTGGAGCGACCCGGGCTCGATATCGCTGCCGCAGTCTTGGCCCGAGGCCGGGCTTTATCTTGGGCGGCTCCTGGCCATTGTGCCCGAGCATGTGCTGATATGCGGGCTGTTTGTGGCCCTGATGTTGCCCGGCCGCCGAATGCCCGATCGCGTGCCCGTGGCGGTCGTCAAAGGCACCTGGCAGCGGCGAGCGCTGCGCTGCCTGGGGCTCGCCCAGCCGGTGGAGGGCGGCCGCGTGCTGCCGTGGTTCGGGTTGACCGGAGCGTCGCTGGTCGCCGTGACGACATCCGGCATTCTGTTCTGGCTTGCTCACCTGGGCAAGCAAAACATGATGGAAGTCAGCCTCTCGCTTCCGGGCGGTATTGTCGTTGCGTACGTCACGCTGCGGACGCGGTCCGTCTGGCCGGCCATCATTGCCCACTTTACGATGAACCTGATCCCAGGGGGCATCGCCCTGCTCTTCAGATAACCGGCCGTGCGGGCCGATAGTGGTCATAAGGAGACGACTGGGGGAACATCAATGCATATGGTCAATCCGAAGCCGCGGTTTGAGACCAGCCCTGAAGAAACCTGGCGTATCTTCCGCATCATGGCCGAATTCGTCGAAGGATTCGACGTGATGGCACGCGTCGGGCCCGCGGTCACCGTCTTCGGGTCAGCCCGAACCAAGCGCGGGGCGCGAACCTACAAGCTGGGCGTTGACGTGGGTCGGCGGCTTGCCGAGGCGGGGTTTGCGGTGATCACCGGAGGGGGCGGCGGGATCATGGAAGCGGCTCATCGCGGGGCAGCCGAAGCAAGCGGAACGACCGTTGGCCTCAACGTCGTTCTTCCGCACGAGCAGAGGCCCAACCCTTACATCGAGATCGAGGTTGATTTCGACTACTTCTTCGTTCGCAAAGTGATGTTCGTGAAGTACGCCGTGGCCATGGTGTGCCTGCCCGGCGGTTTCGGGACGCTCGATGAGTTTTTCGAAAGCATGACGCTGCTGCAAACGCAAAAGACTCCGCCGTCTCCGGTGGTCCTGATGGGCAAGGACTATTGGCGACCGCTCATCAAGTGGATCAAGACTACGGTTCTCGATGAGTACCAGGCCATCAGCCCCGAGGACATGAACCTGTTCACCCTCACCGACGACCCGGCCGAGGCCGTAGATATCATCGTCAAAAAATATCGCGAGACGGGCACCCTCTGGAACCACCCGGTCCGCGGCCACCGACGACGATCCCCGATAAAGGCGAAGAAGTGAGATGCCGCCGTCGACCGGATAGATCGGGGGCCACCATACCTGGATAAATCGGTGGATACATCGGGGAACACCATACTATTTCTTGCTCTGGCGTCAAGATCCGCTCATGACGGCGTCAACCGCATCCTCACGGCATAGGGACCGGATTTCCCCCGAAGCGGGCGTGGACATACGTATGGTGTCCCCCAATCCTGACGGTTTTGGACACCCGGTCTTGGACATCCCGCGCCACCTGACAAAGCGGAACGACGATGGTATGATCTGTTCGCGACGAAAGCGCTCCGCGGTGCCCGTCACGGATGATATTCTGCCCTGCTCAAGGCTCCGGCCGGAGAAACGCTGTGGCACAGACCTTCCTGCTCATGTGCTGGCTCGCGATTGCGGGCGCCCCCACGACCGATACCGTCCCATTGCCAGAAGAACTGCTGAGCGAACACACCGTGGCGATCCATCGGATCGATCTCACAAGGATCGACCCCGCTGACGCTCAGACAACCGTGGCCTATCTTCTTCTACGAAAGCTCGACTCTGAAATTGCCGATCGGGTCGAAGCCATACCTGGGGCGATCGAGCAATTCCGTCAGGCAGGCGGCCGGGAGATTGCTCTGATCTTCGATGTGCTCCCAGCAATCCCAGGGGAAATACAGTGGCAAGGGAAATCCGTCACACTGATTCGCCTGCAAGGAGATCGGGTCTCCGAGACAGAGATAGCCGGCGCAGTCTATTCGCTTTTTCCCTGGTTGCGTCCCTCCGAGTCACAACCGGGCAGAACCCGTCGGATCGGCTCATGGCTCGTGCTGTGGGAGGAAGGAAGCATCCTGCGCACCAGATCGCCTGTAGCCCCAGACGAACGGCTGCGAGAGGCTTTGTCAGCCACCGCGGGAGCATCGTTGAGTTCGATCCTCGTGCCCAATCCGAGCTCAACGACAAAACCTGACGAGTTGCTTGTCTTCGCTCCTCTGATGCTCGTGATGCCTGAGGCAATGTTGTTCGCATTCATGGGGTATAACGATCAGATTGCCCGTTTTGAAGCAGCGTGGCCGCGCATTCGCTGGATGAGCACTGAGGTAACCCTGGGCCTTCCGCCAACCGTCGATCTCACCATGAGCGTGCGTGGCGAAGCTACGCGGAAAGAACTCGTCAATATCTTCAAAGACTTCGGGTGGGAACTGAAGTTGGCTCATACCCGGCCGGGCACAGGGGCTGTGGAGGCTGTCGCGAGCACGCTACCTGACGAGGCTGGTCAGGACGATGCGATCCTGCAGGCAGAGATTGTGCCTCGTCGGATTGTGATCGCGGCGATTGGCGGAGCGGAGTTCATCGCTCCCAATCGCCCAAGATATGACGAGTGCCTGGCTTGCGGGCATTTCCGAGAAGCCAAGATCCGCAGGGGAGAAAGGCAGTACCGCCTGTCGCTCTTTTCCGGACCCCGATATGGGGTGCGAACACCGGAGTTCTACACAAAGCTGCACATTCTCGCGGAAGATGCCGCTTCACAACCGGCAAAGCCGATCAACCAAGGGGCGTGGGAACTCGTCGACCACGACATCGACGCTATCAGCATGCCCTTTGCTGTCGGGGCGGTGAGATATGACCCATCCGCGGACGAGATCGTGCTTCTCGAACGGCCGGAGATGGGCAATCGTAGGCAGATCCTGAAACACACGTACCGCGTTGATTGGAGACCGCAACAGTATGAGGGGACGAACGATCGCTTTTCGCAGGAAGCTGAAATCACCCACGTTTTCCAGTCCGACGAGAAGCTCACGACCTGGGACTTCGTCAACGCCCCCCTGCGAATCGACATCTCGCCGCCCGGTATCAGACGTCGCACCAACTACTACTACTCGACCACGCAGCCCGGCGAGAGCGAGTTTCCTCTCCCTGGAACTGGTCGCAGCGAGGGGCGAGGGCGCAGATAGCCGGGCTGGCGGGCACAGCCCGCCCTACCACTGAAAGAGTGACGACGGCAGGTCTCAGCAGATAGCCGGGCTGGCGGGCAAAGCCCGCCCTACCACTGAGAGAGCGGCGACGGCAGGTCTCGGTCGCCGAAGCGACCTCGACGCTGCCCTACCGCTTGCGGTGGTTAAGTCTGATCGTGACAATAGCCGCCTCGAAAGCCCCGTTTGATCCGGGGATTGAGGACAGCAGCACGATTGTCGCGGAAGGATCTGTCACAGTGAGCGAAAAGGCCGTCTGGTTCAATCTCGATTCGTTGATCGACCCGAACATCACCGGCGGGCGGGTGCCGTCGTACAAGGAGGGCCAGCCAGAATGGGCCAAAGGGCATCTGGCGCTGGAGGACAACGGCTGGAAGAACCAGGTGATGATGTACGCCCTTCAGGGGCTGGTCAACCGCACCGGCCCGCGGCTGATGTACGACACGCAGTTCTGGAACTGGAAGCCAGCCGATCAGACCTGGCGCGACTACTACGTCAAGGCCAAGGGCATCGAGTTCGAGACGCTCACCGACATGTACGAAGTGATCGACCGGTTCCGCGGGGCCTTCAAGGGGCTGGTGGTCCACGACCCGAGCGTCGAGCAATCACTCTATGTGGCCTGCGTTCTGGCCGGGCTGGATGACGTTCTGCCGGTCAAACCCGACGTCGCCGAGAAACTGACCGCCAAGTATGGCGACCTCAAGATCGTCCACGACCTCGTCGGACGATGGAAGGACGAATTCGAGCCCCTTGATTACGCGATCGACAACCTGTTGCCCCGCTGCCGGCCCGGCATGATCTACAGCGTCGACAACCTGTGGACGGGGATGTCGATCCACACTCTTGACCTGGCCGTCGCCCGCAAGGCGTTCATCTTCCGGTGCAGCACCAAGAGCGAATACCCCGAGGACAACAAGCGGATCTGGCGGATCCACAGCTACGCCGGCCCCAACTGCGGAGTGTATGGGTGGGGCGAACCGGAAGACCGCTACTGCCAGATGGCTTCGATGAACAGCAACTACATCATGTGCACCGAAGCGCCGAACCTCAGCTTTCACGCCCAGGTGCCCGTCGAAGCCAAGAGCTTCCGCCAAAGGTCGCACGTCGACAAGACGAAGCTGGTTCTGGAGGAAGACAAGTACTACATCGCCTTCATGACCACGGAAGGCGACGCACTCAAAATCCACATGTGCTTCCAGGGCGGGGCATGGCAGGACCCCTGTCGCGGCAAGGTGGTCGTCAATTGGGGCTTCCAGCCGCGGATGCTGGACGTCGCGCCGGCCATGGCGGAGTACTACTACAACACCATGACCGACAAGGACTACTTCTTCTGCGGCTGCAGCGGCGCGGGCTACACCTACCCCAACTGGATGCCGGAGCCCGATGAGTTCTTCCGTGAAACCGACAAGTTCATGGAGAAGGCTGACCTGCAGACGATGGACTGCTGGATCCACTTCTGCCGCCCGGTGTACGAGCGCTACGCCGAGTTGAGCCCGCACACCGACGCTTTCCTTCTGCCGTGCGGGCCCGGCCAGGTGAAGATGACGCGTGCCGGCACCCCGGTGATTCTACGATACAGTGGGCTGCACTACTTCCCGAGCGAGAAGACGGCGGAGGACATGGCCGAGGCGATCAAGAAGGCCGCCGCAGACATCCTCTACAAGCCGGCGTTCATTACCGTGTTCGCCGTTCCCGACGCCAAGGGCAACACCTCGGCGCAGAACGGCTTCTGCCCTGAGGATTATGTGCGGGTGGCAGAAATCCTCAGCGACAAGGAGTACAAGATTGTCACCCTTGAAGAGATGGCCTGGGCGGCCAGGGAGTTTGCCAGGAAGCATCCGGACCGCGTGAACCGCCCGCAAAGCCGCGAGCGGCAAACGCGCGTCGGCGTGAATGTCATTCAGGAATGAAGAATCGAGAATGCCGAATTGAGAATTGAGGCGAAATCGCCGCCTCCGGGACCATCCGAGCGGCCGAGTCCACAGCTTCTCCAAGGCACCCGCGGTACAGGCCCGGTCGGCCGCAGGGTACGGAGAAACGGCCGGAGCGGAGGCCGGCCACCACTGAAAACGCAACCTTGGACGGCAGTGTCAGCACTGATCCGGTCAATATGCCAGGCCCTCAGGCACGCCTCCGACCTGAACGGCAATGCTGATAAGCGGGTTCTCCCGGACCAGCACGGCGCGCACCACCAGCCTCGACAGGCTATACCGGCAACCGGAATCGCCGCCCCCCACCAGATGCCGTTCGCGACCCTCCCTCATCCGCGCGAAAAACGCTCACCTCCGGCTGAGTTTCGGGTAAACGCCACGACGGAGACTGTCCGATAATCCAGTATCTCGACTCTCGAACAGGTGAATCTGAGCACCTGTTCTCAATCGTTGTGCGTGCGGCATGTGTTGATCGACGGAGGAGGCCATGACTGCAGCGTCCAACAAGTCGCTCCGCGGCGCTCCACAACGGAGTACGGCCGGTCGTTCGTTTTCCCGGGTCACGTCGCCCGTGAGTAGATCACTTCACGGTTTGTCATACACCCATCCATTTCCATGTGGGGTACCCGAGCAGGGAGGCGACGGTATCCGCAGTCAACTTGCGCCTCGCTTCGTGAGGCGGCAAGTGGCAGGGAGGTCACCCATGGCATCGCCATATGCAGGCCTTCAATCACCACCCGCCAGGAGACGTGAGATATTGGCCAGAGGCACCCCGCCAACGCGTCGGGCCGGTGTGCAGGCCGCCGCATTCGAAGCCATCACCTACACCCCGCCGCCGTGGAAAAAACTGAAACGCTTTCTGCTGCGGGGACTCACCACGAAGGAGCGTCTGATCGTTACGCTGAAGTACTGCGAAAGACTCACCTTCGCGGAAATCGGCGCGGTCCTGGAACTGCCCGAGAAACAGGTTGCGGCCCTTCACCGCGATATCGTTCGACGCGTCCGCCGGTGGGTCCTTGCCGACAGAAATGACGACCCGAGCCTGGGTTGAAGCGTCAACAGATCGCTACTGCCCTCCATCTGACGGCTGTCGCAACCAGGCTGTCATCGTCGGTCTGGTTGAAGCTTTCGCCCCCTGCCTGTAAGCTGACCTTTCGATAACGAAGGCATCTGAGCCTCTGAAGGAGTTGACCATCAGCACAACGAACGATCTTACCGGCCGCATCCTGCAACATGTCAGCCGCAAGGACTACCGGCCGCAGCGCGTGCGCAGGCTCGCCCAATCCATCGGCATCCAGGAAGATGAATATGGCGAGTTCCGCTCGGCGGTCAAGTCATTGATGAAGGCCGGCCGCGTCATGCTCGGCGGCAGCAACTGCGTCATGCTGCCCTCGGCCGTCGGGGTCATCATCGGCGCCTTTCGCGGTAACCCGCGCGGATTCGGCTTTGTGGTGCCGGCCAATCCGACCGATCACGGCGACTTGTTCATCCCTCCGGGGGCCACCGGCGGGGCCATCACCGGCGACACCGTCGAGGCCAGAATCACCCGTCGAGGCAAGCGAGGCGACTCGACCCTGGTCGAAGGGGAGATCACACGCATCGTCGAACGCGGCCAGAGCCGGTTCGTCGGCGAGCTGATCCGGCAGGGTGAACAGTGGCTCATGATCCCCGACGGGCACGCGCTTCACGCCCCGGTGGTCGTCGGCGACGTCCGCTCGACGCGGGCCCGCGCCGGCGACCAGATCGTGGTCGAACTGACCGACTTCCCCTCGGCCACGCGTGCCGGACGCGGGGTGATCGTCGAGGTCCTCGGTCGCCGATCCGACCCCGGCGTCGACACGCTGAGCACGATCCATCAGTACCACCTCCGCCATACCTTCCCGCCCGAGGTCCCGGAGGACGCCCGCCGCGTCGTGCGCGAGTACTCGCTGGAGGCCGAACTCCGCAAACGCGAAGACCTCCGACGGGAAATCGTGGTCACCATCGACCCCGACGATGCCAAGGACTTCGATGACGCCATCTCCATCCGGCGGCTGGCGCGAGGGCGATACGAACTGGGCGTACACATCGCCGATGTCTCGGCGTTCGTCAGGCCCGACCGTCCGCTGGATGTGGAAGCCCGCTTGCGCGGCAACAGCGTGTACTTTCCCCGGCACGTCATCCCCATGCTGCCGGAGGTCCTCAGTAACGGCCTGTGCAGCCTGCAGGAAGGCGAGGCCCGGCTGGCCAAGAGCGTTTTCATCGAATACGACGCCAAGGGGCATCGGATCACGAAGCGCTATGCCAACACGGTCATTCAATCCCGCAAGCGGCTGACCTATGGCGAGGTGACCCGCATCCTGGCAGGTGAGACGCGGGGCATCAGCCCCCAGGTCGTGGCTTTGCTGAAGAGCATGGATCACCTGGCCCGCCTGATCCAGAAGCGTCGACTGGCGGCGGGCATGATTGTGCTCGATCTGCCCGGTGTGGAACTGGTTCTGAACGACAAAGATGAAGTGACCGATGTCGTCCCTGAAGACACCGCGTTCTCACATACCATCATCGAGATGTTCATGGTCGAAGCGAACGAAGCGGTCGCCGAGCTGTTCGACCATCTTGGCGTCCCGCACCTGCGGCGGATTCACCCTGAGCCCCCTGCCGAAAGCCAGAACAAGCTCAGCAGTTTTCTGCGCGTCCTGGGCAAGCCGGTCCCCAGGCAACTCGAACGCCCCGACATGATTCGTGTGCTCGACAGCGTACGGGGGCAACCCGAAGCTTTCGCTGTCAACCTGGCCGTGCTGCGATCCATGGCCCAGGCGGAATACTCGCCGGCCCCGATCGGCCATTTCGCCCTGGCCAGCCGCCACTACAGCCACTTCACATCGCCGATCCGCAGATATCCGGATCTGGTCATCCATCGGTTGTTGAACAAATACCTCGAACACGAACTGGACACGCCACAGGGGAAGTCCGGGGTGCCGTCCACTGAGGAGCTGGCCCTGCTCGGTGCGCACTGCAGCTTCACAGAACGACATGCCGAAGCGGCCGAGCGCGAGCTCAGGCTGGTCAAGATTCTGCGGTTCCTGGAGAAGCGCGTCGGCGACGTCGAGCCGGGTGTCGTCACCGGCGTGGCCAATGTCGGCGTCTACGTGCAATTGCTCAAGTATCGGGTGGACGGGCTGGTTCGTTTTGCCGACCTTCCCGATGACTGGTGGGATATCGACGCCCGCTCCGGATGCGTTGTCGGCCAGCGAAGCCGCAGGCGAATCGCGATCGGCGATGCGGTCAAGGTCCAACTGGCCGGCGTGGACTTGTCGGCTCGCGAGCTCGACCTCGTCCTGACGGCCGACTCGCTGAAGACCGGTGCGGGCCGCACTCGTCCTCCGGCTGAGAAACGCGAAGGGGCCGAACGCGGCAGAAAAGCGGGCAGAGTCGATCGCAAGGCCGTCCGCAAGCGGCACTCTCGCCGGCCCCGCCAGGCAGGCCGCAGACGATAGCGGAGGGAAGCTGCGATCCTATGAGAGTGGACGTTCACTGCCACATCGGCCAGCGCCGGCGTCTCTGTGGCGACGACGGGCGGTTCTCATTCGAGGCCCCCGGCAAGCATGCTCCCTGTGATTCCTATTTCTCCGACGTGATGTACTACGGCGCGTTCATGCGCCTGGCCCGCTGGCATTTCGGCCTTGGCGGCAGCCGCAGTTCAGAGGAGGAATTCGACGCGACCGTCGAGCGCATTCTGTTGGATCACATTCTCAACGCGAAAAGCATCGACCGCGTCATCCTCCTGGCGTTCGACCAGTACCATACCGATGACGGTCAGTCGCTCGGATCGCGCCGCCACCTGTGGCAACACGGATCGGACCTGTACGTCTCGAACACGTATGCCCGCCAACTGTGGCTGCGGCACCCTCGACGGATCCTCTTCGGCGCTTCGATTCATCCCTATCGCCGCGATGGCCGCAAGACCGCCGTCGACATGCTGCAGGAAGTCGCGGCGGCCGGAGCCGTCCTCGTCAAGTGGCTCCCGCTGAGCCAGAACATCGACGGACAAGACCCGAGAACCATCGAATTCCTTCGGTGCGCCGCATCGCTGGGGATTCCGCTGCTGATCCATTGCGGCTGCGAGGCGGCACTGGGCAACATGCATCCCCGTTTCAAGGATCCTGCACCCTGGCTTCGCACCCTCCGGCAACTGCGGCAAGAGCGATGTACCCCCACTGTGATCATTGCCCACGTCGCAAGTCCCCCGCTATGGCCTCTGACCTCCGCCCGGACGCTCCGTACACTCCTAGAGGCACTGACGGGCGAATTCGCCGACGCTCCCCTCTACGCCGATCTGGCCGGGATGACCATGGTCAACAAAGCGGTCTGGCTCAAGAAGCTCGCCCAAATGCCGGACATCCATCATAAGCTCGTCCACGGCAGCGATTTCCCGATCCCGCCGTTTCCGATCGTCTTTTGGCCTCAGCTTCGTCACCGGTACAAGGTGATTCGCGGACTGGCGTCCTGGCTCGACCAGGATATCGCCGTGAAAACCGCCCTGGGTTTTCCGGAGAGCGTCTTCGATCGGGCCGGCGAACTGCTTGCCGGGCGAATCCGTCTTGCGGACCGGCTGGCCGGCCTTGTTTGACAGCCTCGCCGGGCAAGGGTACGCTCACCGACTGACTGAAAAACAGCGTTGTTTGAGATAGCTTTTCTCACGGAAGGAATCGTGCAAAGAACACCACTCTATGACCTCCACACCCGTCTCGGCGCCAAGATGGTCGATTTCGCAGGTTGGGAAATGCCCCTCCTGTTCACCGGCATCATCGAGGAACATCGGCATACCCGGTCCGCCGCGTCCGTATTTGACGTCTCGCACATGGGGCGAATCGAACTGACCGGCCCGGATGCCGAACCGCTCCTCGAATACGTGTGCACGCGCCGACTGTGCGATGCGGCCGTCGGCCAGTCGCTCTACAGCCACGTCTGCCGGGAGGACGGCGGAATCCTCGACGACGTCATCGTATCACGCTTCGAGGATCACTGGCTCATGGTCTGCAATGCCTCGAATCGCGATCGAATCGTGGCGTGGCTTCGCGGGCAGGCAGGCAGTCGAGATGTTCAGATCGCCGATCGAACCGAAGAGACGATGATGGTCGCGATACAGGGGCCGCTGGCCATCGGGCTGATCAGTCGCCTGCTGCCGGTCCCCGTGGCCGATCTGAAACGCTACCACTTCTGCAGCGGCGACTATCTGTTCACCCCCTATGCGGTCTTCCGCAGCGGCTACACCGGCGAGGACGGAGTCGAGATCATTCTCCCGGCAAACGTCGCCCGGCTCGTCGGCGATCACCTCGTCGGAGCCGACGTCGAGGATCACACGCTCAAGCCCGCCGGATTGGGCGCCAGGGATACGCTCCGGCTGGAGGCCGGCATGCCGTTGTACGGACACGAACTGCACGAGAACACTGACTCGCTCAGCGCGGGACTGTCATGGTGCGTCGATCTCAGCAAGGATTTCATCGGCGTGGAGGCCCTGAGGCGAATCTCTCAGACCGGCCCCTCACGCAAGCTGGTCGGCCTTGAGCTGGCCGGCCGCCGGATCGCACGACCGCATTCCACAATGCTCAGCGATAACCGCCCCGTGGGCGAGGTCACGAGCGGCACGTTGTCCCCCACACTCGAACGCAGCATCGCCATGGCATACGTCGATGCCGCTCACACTCAACAGGGCCGACCTCTCACAGTGGACATGGGCGGCAGGCAGGCCGAGGCCACCATCGTCAAATTGCCGTTCTACAAGCGAAAGACCGGCCCCTGACGGCCATCGCCGCGAGGCCGGCAGATACAAGGAGGCTAAGGTGAGTTCCACTCCGAACGATCGCAAGTACACGAAGACGCACGAATGGTGTCTTCTCAAGGGCAACGTCGTGACCATCGGAATCACGCAGTTCGCCACCGACCAGTTGGCCGACATCACCTTCGTTGATCTTCCGTCCATCGGCGCTCAGGTGAAGGCCGGCCAGGCATGCGGTGAGATCGAATCCGTCAAAGCAACCAGCGAACTGTACTCCGCGGTCAGCGGCGAGGTCACCGAGGTCAACCAGGCACTCAGTGACGCCCCCGAACTGGTGAACAATGATCCCTACGGTCAGGGCTGGATGGTCAGGATTCGCGCCTCCAACCCGGCCGAACTCGACGCGCTAATGGATGCGTCGGCGTACGACCAGATGCTTGCAGCAGCCTCGTGAGGTCGGTCAAATATCATGAGGTTCACGCAACTCACAGACCGTGATGTACAGCATATGCTGGCGACGATCAGCGCCCGGCAGGTGGAAGATCTCTTCAGGGACATCCCGGACCGTTACCGGATCAAGCGCCCACTGGACCTGCCCGGTCCGCTGACCGAGCTCGAACTGCTCGCGGATCTGGAGCGACTGGCCGAACGCAATCAGGCCTGCAATCGACAAGTCTGCTTCCTCGGCGCGGGAATCTATGATCACTTCGTGCCGACAGTGGTTGATGCCCTGGCGTCCCAGAGCGAGTTCGTCACCGCCTACACCCCCTACCAGGCCGAAGCGTCCCAGGGCGCTCTCCAGGCGCTGTACGAGTACCAGACGCTCATCTGCCAGCTCACCGGCATGGATGTGTCGAACTCATCGCTCTATGAGGGAGCCAGCGCGGTAAGCGAGGCGGTCCTGATGGCCCGGTCGATCAACGGCCGAGGCCGTGTGGTCCTGCCAACGAGCGTCCATCCGCACACTCGCGAGACGCTGCACACCTACCTTCGCGATCTCTCGATGGAGATCGTCACCTGCGGCATTCAGGACGGTCGTACGAACGAGGACGAGTTTCGCAGCAAGATCGACGCGGACACGACCGCGGTGGTCATTCAGACTCCCAACTTCTTCGGCTGCATCGAGCAGCTCGGCCGGCTGGCCGAGATCGCCCGCGCGGCCGGAGCACTTGTGATTGCCGCCGTGGATCCGCTGAGCTGTGGTCTGCTCAAGCGGCCGGAAGAACTTGGGGCGGACATCGTCGTCGGCGACGGTCAGTCGCTGGGCATGCCCATGTCGTTTGGCGGACCTACTCTGGGTTTCATGGCCTGCCGTGAACAATTCATGCGCAAGCTGCCCGGCCGCCTGGTCGGCGCGACCACCGATCTCAGCGGCCGACGCGCCTACTGCTTGACGCTGCAAACGCGAGAGCAGCACATCCGCCGCGAGCGGGCAACCAGCAACATCTGCACCAACCAAGGCCTGTTGGCCATCCGTGCGGCCATTTACCTGAGCGCTGTGGGCTCGCGCGGGATGGCACGCATCGCCCGGCTCTGCCTGGAAAAGGCCCATCATGCCGCCCAGGCCATTGCGGCAATCGACGGCTTCCGAATCCGATTCGCGTCGCCGTTCTTCAAGGAATTCGTCGTTCAGACTCGGCGTGAGGTGCCAAGGGTGCTCGAGCAGTGCCGCAAGAAGGGTATCCTCGCCGGCATCCCGCTGGGACAATGGTACCCCGAACTGGCCGACTGCTTCATGGTCGCCTGTACGGAGAAACGCACTCAAGAAGACATCAACGGTCTTGTCAGCGCCTTGAGCAAGCAGTGAATTCGAGGACAGAGCTGTATGGGTTACGACATCGAATTCATTCAATTGACGGTGCCGGCCGGCACGAGGTTTCCGGTCGAACCCGAGTCCGCG
The DNA here is from genome assembly GCA_030372985.1 of Phycisphaerae bacterium. Taxonomy (GTDB): domain Bacteria; phylum Planctomycetota; class Phycisphaerae; order UBA1845; family PWPN01; genus JAUCQB01. The sequence goes on along the minus strand of JAUCQB010000256.1, from coordinate 87,552 downwards.
GCCCGGCTCCTCAAGAAAGCCGTGGCCTTTACGGACCTCGAGGCCGTACGAGCCTCGCTGCTCAAACTGGACGGATGCCGGCCCGGCCCCAAGAACGCTGTCGACTATCTGGGCCGCGGGTTGAGCTACGCCCGCGTCTTCCCCAGGCAAGCGGCCATTCACATTGAGAACAACTGCAGCGCCGGCGACCTGCTCAAGATCCTGGCGCATCTGCAGAAAGACTTTCCTGCGTTATTGATTTTCGATATGCAGAACAAGCAGCTCCACACCGCCGAGAGCTATAAGGCCTGGTGGGCCAGGCCGCTGTGAGAACATGGAGGCCGCAGGACACAGATCATGAGTCAAGGGCCAGTCGGAAACACCGAAAACACGGACGCCCTCAAACGGGCCGCGTTGCTGCCGCCGGAGAAACTCGTCTTCGAGTTGACGACACCGGGCACCTCCGCCGTCTCGCTGCCGGCCGGCGATACACCTGCCATCGATCCCGCCTCGGTCATTCCTCCGGAGCTGCTGGCCGACGCGCCGCCTCCCCTTCCCGAGATCGGCGAGCTCGATCTCGTCCGCCACTACACGCGGCTGGCCCACCGCCAGTTCAGCGTCGACGGCAACTTCTACCCGCTCGGCTCATGCACCATGAAGTACAACCCCAAGGTCTGCGAGCGGGTATCCTCCTTGCCCGGCCTCACGGAACTGCACCCGCTCCAGCCGGCGGAAGACGTACAGGGCATCCTGGAGCTGCTCTATCATCTGCGCGTATTCCTGGCCGAGATCGCCGGCCTGGCCGAGGTGACGCTGCAGCCGTGCGCCGGGGCCCACGGCGAGATGACCGGTCTGAAGATCATCACCGCCTGGCACCGCAGCCGCGGCCAAGCCCGACCCAAGGTACTGGCTCCCGATACCGCCCACGGCACCAACCCGGCATCCTGCGCAGTCTGCGGGCGGCACACGATGGCGGTGGCGTCTCGTCCCGACGGCCGGGTCGACCTCGACGATCTTCGCCAGAAGATGGATGACCAGACAGCCGCTCTGATGATCACCAATCCGAATACCGCCGGGCTGTTCGATCCTCAAATCGCCGACATCGCCGACATTCTCCACGCCAAGGGCGCTCTGCTTTACCTCGACGGGGCGAACATGAACGCCATTCTGGGCATCGCACGCCCGGGCGACTTCGGCGTGGATGTGATGCACTTCAATCTCCACAAGAGTTTCGGCACCCCGCACGGCTGCGGCGGCCCCGGCTCCGGTCCCGTCGCGGTCGCCGACCGGCTGCGCGGCTTCCTGCCCGGACCGCAGGTCGTCCGTCGCGAGGACGGCCGCTACGATTGGTCCCCCCCGGGACCGCAGTCCATCGGCCGCGTCCGCTCGTTTCACGGGCAGGTCGGCGTCCTCATCCGTGCGTACGCGTATATTCGGATGCTCGGCCCCGACGGGCTGCGCGGGGTCAGCGAAAAAGCCGTCCTGTCCGCGAACTACCTCGCCGCCCGGCTCCGCCAGCACTACCGGTTCCCCTTTGCCCCCCCCTACGCCCACGAATTCATCATGGTTCCGGAGTTCCGAGATCAGGGTATCACCGAACTCGACGTCGCCAAGCGACTCATCGACCACTCGTTCCACCCGCCGACAATGAGTTGGCCGGTGCATCACTGCCTCATGGTCGAGCCCACCGAGTGCGAGTCGCTCGCAACGCTCGATTACTTTGCGGACGTTCTGATCCGCATCGCACGCGAAGCCCATGAGCACCCTGAGGTCCTTCGCTGCGCGCCGCTCACCACGCCGGTGCACCGGCTCGACGAAGTCACTGCGGCCCGCAAACCCGATCTTCGCTGGCAGCCCGACCCTGCGGCACAACACTGAGAGTCGCCATCGACGATGGCACCCACCGGCTCTTGCGGGCCGATCACCAGGCGCAGCGAAACGCCTCGGAACCGGGCATCCTGCCCACCGAGGCGCTCTACCGTAGGGAACCAAGGAAACTGAAAACCGATTTTGCGTATCGTCCACGGATCAGGGCACAGCCCCGGACCCGGTCGTTCACGTCAACGCTTCACCCATACCGTCACGGTCTGCCGACCCCACTTGAGAGCGTCTGCGTGCGTCGGAAACAGCAGGTCGATCCGGTCGTGCTCCAATCTGACGTCCCCGACCTTCTCGTCCCCGATCTTGACGTTGCGAACCCATTCTCCCGCCGACTTGATCGCCCCGCCGCGGTCCAGCACCTTGGCCGTGCCGTAACCAGGCACCCGCATCTCCGTGCCAAACGGGTACCTCGACGGGGCCGCAATCAGCTTGCCGATCGCCGGCTTTCCGCTGGCGGTGATGCCGCCGGCATTTGCCCCGCAACACAAGTTGCACGGACAGTATGCCGACACGTCCATCACCACAGGCTCCCACTCTCCCAGGCCCGGGGCCATTGCCAGTACTGCGATAAACAACCCGGTCATTGCTTCAACCTCCGCCTCTCATCCCCGATCCTCGGGTCTCTTCCGGCGGTCATCGCCACGCTCTGATGGAGATGTCTCCTCACCCGCGCCGAAGTTGCTGATTATTCCCGCCGGTCCAGGGCGAGTCCACTGAAACCCCTGCTTTTCCTCGTCCGATACGCGTTTCATGGGCTTCCCCCGCCCTGGTGACCGGTATTATCAGTCGTGGCCGATGAATCCACGATCTGGGCGCGTCCGCTTCCGCGGTTTCGCGACGCAGAATCAGGAAAAAACCGGAATCGAGACTTGCCCCCGTAACGGTGGCAGCGGGCGATCCTTGCCCCGAACTCTGTACTGTCTACAACCCTTCGCCTCGCTCACCGGTCGCCGCGCCCCGGCCGCCAGCACCTGCAGTTTCTTAGCTGTTTTCTACTGGCTGACACCACCAACCCTACCTATGGGACCCGACGACCTGAACCTGCACCAGTCTACACCCCGGCCTTGCGAATTTCCACCCTATTCAGCGGCTCGATGATCTTTCTGGCCCGCAACGCCCCCATGCGACGCAATCACGCCTGACATCCTCGTTCCCACATGGGAAGACCTTGTTTATCGGACGCTCGGCCGCTAAAGTGACCGCCAACCTGCTCGCTAACGCTGAAAACCGGCAACATGGATGGGCAGCGTGAGGGTCTTTATGCCTCTAAAAAGTGATGTACGTTGGATCAGCGACGAACCGGCCGACGCGCCGGTCAACATGGCCCGCGATGAAGCGATTCTTATCGCAGTCTCGGAGGGGCGCGCCCCGCCGACGATGCGCTTTTATCGATGGTCGTCGCCCACAATCTCGCTCGGCTATTTCCAGTCATACGCGGACTTCGCCGCATTGCCCCATCCGGCAGGCGGTCTGCCGGTCGTTCGACGGCTCACGGGCGGCGGCGCCATTCTGCACGACCTGGAACTCACCTACTCCCTCACGCTGCCGCCGAACCATCCGCTCCTGCCAGCCTGCGGCGCCGGCGCCCTGTACGACGTCGTCCACGACGCCTTCGCCCGCTTCTTGACCGATCTGGGAATCCACGTAACCAAGGGTGCCGGCGCACCCGGCGCTGCCTCGCACCGCGGACCCTTCTTCTGCTTCGAGCGTCACAGTCGTTTTGATCTTCTCCTCGACGATCGCAAGCTCATGGGAAGCGCCCAGAGGCGCCTGCCCACGGCGGTGCTCCAGCATGGTTCACTCATTCTGGGCAGTCGTTTCGAGCAGCAGCGATGTGCCAGCGTCGCAGAGCATGCACACGTCGTCATCGACAATGGGCTGCCGCGACTGGTCGAGGAGATCGCCCGCGCCCCGGCCGGCAGGGCCGCGCAGCTCAGCAAAGCCGAACTGGACATGGCCGGCCGGCTGGTATCCAAGTACCAGGATGCGGCCTGGACGCGCAGACGATGAACAGCCGCCCGCGTTGACCGCCCGGCAACCGACGGTTACAGTCAGTCTGAGGTCGTTGAAACGACGCATCCCCAACGGCATCTACCGCCCAGGCAGGAAAGCCAGTCGCAATGGTTGATGCGGAACGATTTGAAGCCTCCGTGCCGCCTCAGGGCGGTTCATCGCTCCCAAACCGGGGGCGACGGTGGACCCTGGCAATCATTACCCTGCTGATCGCCTTGTGGTGCCTTGCCATGTGGTACCGCGTTGAGATCCGTGCCTACTGGTGGGCCCGGCAGCTCGCGCAAGCATCAAGTCCGCAGGATACCCACTACTATCTGCTGTGTCTGGCAAGCACCAAGGACAGCGCATATGGTCCGGCCAGGCGTCTGGCCCGAAATGCCGACCCGCGCGTCCGCAGGCTGGGCGTCGCGGCCCTGGACAACTGCCGCGGGCCGAAGGTGGAGCAGGTCTTGCTCGATCTCTTGAGCGATCCGGATGATGACGTAGCCGACGCCGCAGCAACTTCACTGACCGATCCTCGGCGGGGGACGGCCATTGCGCTCATCCCCGACTTGGAGACGACCCTTGCCCGCGGCGGAAGGGCGGCCCGCCACGCCGTCGTAGCGCTGCAGGGAATTCCCGGCGAGCAAACAGAGAGAATCCTGGTCGATGCGCTGTCAGGAACAAGCGATCCCGATTTGCTCGCGCAGCTCGCGGATTCGCTGGGCATGATCGGCGCTCGATTGGCTGCGCCTCGCTTGATTGCCCTGCTGGATGACATCCGCCCGCTGGAGTCGACGCAGCATTCCGAGCGGTCAGCCACCAGAGCCTTGGCCGCCGCTCGCCGTCAGTTCGCGGCCAAGGGGATTAACGCCGAGTCCATCACCGTGGCCCGCGCTCGCACGGTAGCCGAAGCGGCCTTGCGCTCCTTGACGATGATCGCGGGGCGAGCTGCACCGACGACCGCCACCAGCCCGGCGGATACGCGGCCGGCCGGGACGCTTCGCGAGCAATGGGAAGCCTGGTGGAAGGCCGGAGGCGGCCTGCCACCGGGACGATGATCGCGATCTTGCCCCTCAGCCTCAACCGAAGATCCGCTGGATGTCGTTGAGCATCACGTACACGAAGATGGTGACAATCAAGGCCAATCCCACCAGTTGGGTCACCACCTGGACCTTGAGCGGGATCGGGCTGCCCTTGATCTTCTCGATGATCAGAAAGACCATGACCCCGCCGTCAAAGATCGGCAGTGGAAGGAAGTTAATCACCGCCAGGTTCGCCGATATCAGCGCCAGGAAGTAGAGCAGGCTGCCGAAGTCCTCCTGGGCGATGTCGCTCCCGGCCTTCACGATGCCAATCGGCCCCGAAACCGTGTCAAACCCGACGGACCGGTCGACCACCATTCGCTGAATGATCAGGTAAACCATTTCGATGAAGTAATACGTCTGGCGGGCGCCGATCATCATGGCCTTGACGGGATTAGGTTCCCGAAAGTGCTCCCGCAGGGCGTAGGTTTCCAGGCTCGCGCGGTCGTACGCGATTCTCATCGTCCACGTGTCGAGCATCTCCCTGGTCACCTCGACCACCTCGGTATAAGAGCTGTTGTCGACCATGCCGCGGTGTTCGATCTCGACCTTTTGCCCGATGCACGATTCGAGGGCATGGCTCGCGCCCAACCAGGTGCCGACCGGGACGGGGACATACTGACCTCGGATCTTGACCTCGGCCGTGCGACGGCCGTTGATCCGGACAATCACATGGTCGCCGGGCAGGGGGAAGAGCGTTCCAATCGTCGCCGGCACATGGATGCTGCCGCTCTGCTCTTGCCCCTCGGGCGTTCGCCAGCCCACCTGAACCTCGTCCCCGGCGAACTTGAAAAACCGGTCAATCACCTCATCCCAGGATGCGACCGCTTCACCGTTGATGCTGATGATCAGCGAACCTCGCGGCATCTTATCCTTCAACGGTGCCGCCGCGGTGGGAACACCCTCCCGAACCTCGGCCGCGATATTCGCGACGAAGGGGGGGCCCTCGCTGTCAGTTTCCATGCCCATGCCCACAAGAGGTCTGCCGCGACCCAAAGCCCCGGCAGCGGGCCGAACCACAAACCGCAAATGCTGGGGCGGCTGCCGGCCTCCCTGGCGCAGCACCTCCACCCGAATGTCTCGCTCGGGGCTGGCTGCGGTCGTCTCGTGAACCTCTGAGGCGATCGGGTCCGGCTGCCCGCCCCATTTCACGATGACGTCGCCGACCTTAAGGCCCCCCAGGTCCGCCCGCTTGTTCGGCTCAACGGCGGCGATGCGGGTCCGCGGCATGAAGCCCAACAGCTCCTGATCGCTGTATTTGCCCTCGCCACGCGGCAGCAGGCGGCGCTGAACCCTGGCCTTCACCTCGCGAGTAACGGAGGTCCCATCCTCCGCTGTCCGCCGGACAACGAGTCTCGCGTAGTCTCCATTCTGCCTCTGCAGGATGGCCAGAAGGTCCTGCGAATTCGTGATCTTGCGTCCCTCGGCCTCCAGCACTTCATCGCCGATCTGCGGCTGCTCTTCCGGGCCCAGCTTCGGGTCCGGCCAGACGCCGGCGACAATGCTGTTTCCGGCGGAGCGGATTCCAAGCACCAGCACACCCAGGACATCATCCATGTTGGGCTGGATCTCGACGTTGTTTCTCACCGGCGGCCCGTCCTTCTTCTCCTTTCTCTCGAAGAGGATCGACATGGGCTTGTTGGGGTCCGCCAGAACGGTGGCCATCCGCAGCCCCTCAAAATCCGTGATGCGCTCACCGTTGACTTCGATGATCCGATCACCCGGCAGGAGACCGGCGCGATCCGCAGGCCAGCCCGGCATCACTCCTCCGACAATCGGAGGAATCGCCGGCTTGCCGATCATGTAAACGGCCATGAACAGAATCCCGGCAAACAGGGCGTTCATGATCACGCCTGCCGAGACGATGATCATCCGGCGTCCGACCGACTTGTTCAGGAACGAGCGAGGGTCCTTCTTGAGCTCGATCTCGCCCGACTTGTCGATCTCGAAGTCTTCCTGCCCCTGCATCTTCACGTAGCCGCCGAGCGGCAGCCAGTTGAAACGATACTCGGTCTCTCCGAGTCTCAGTTCCCGGGCGGCTTGCGCAAGTTCTTCGTCTGTCGCCGAAATCTTTTCCTTGAGCTGAAGTTCCGTTCGCCGCTTCCGCTCCGCATGCTCCGTCAACCGCTGAAGGTATTCCTCTTCGGAAGACCCCCACCGAAGACCAAGACCCTTCCGGAAGGACAGCAAGGCCTTGCCGAAGCCGACCGCAAAACGGTCCACCCGAACCCCACAGCCTTTCGCCGCGAGGAAGTGCCCCAACTCGTGGACAAAGATCAAAAACGAGAAACCCAGGATAATCAGCACGTAGCCGAGAAGTGTGCTCGCCGCGCTGCCCAGGAGCGGGACGGCTCCAGCCACACCGGCTAATCCCATCAGTCCTTCATGCATTCCATCACCTCGCGCCGAGCCCAGGCGTCGGCCTCCAGGAGTTCGTCCAGATCCGGGCTCGGGCTCACCGTGTGCCGTCCCAGGACCTCTTCAATCAATTGTACGATGCGTCCGAACGGAATTCGTCGGCTCAAAAACGCCTCAACCGCGGCCTCGTTGGCCGCGTTGAAGACCGCCCCGGCCGTCCCCCCGGCCCGCGCAACCTCGTAGCCCAATCTCAGAGCCGGAAATCGCTCCAGATCCGGCGGCTCGAAGTTGAGCCGGCGGATCGTGGCAAAGTCCAACCGCGTGGCACACCCGGACACACGGTTCGGATAGGTCAGCGAGTATTGGATCGGCGTCCGCATGTCGGGCGTCCCCAGTTGGGCGATCACCGACCCGTCACAGAACTCGACCATGGAATGGATGATCGACTCCGGGTGTACCAGTACTTCAATCGACTCGACCGGAAGACCGAAGAGCCAGCGAGCCTCGATGATCTCAAGGGCCTTGTTCATCATTGTGGCCGAGTCAATGGTGATTTTCGGCCCCATTTTCCAGGTCGGGTGCCTTAGCGCGTCCTCGACGGTAGCTTGGGCAATCTCAGGTCCCGACCATGTTCTGAAGGGTCCCCCGCTGGCGGTCAACAGAATTCGTTTTACCTCAGATGGACGGCCGGCCGTCATGGACTGAAAAATGGCCGAATGCTCACTGTCGATCGGCAGCAGGCACGCACCCGAATGCCGGGCCAAGGGAATCAGGATCGAGCCGGCAACCACAAGGGCTTCCTTGTTGGCCAGGCCGACTCGTTTGCCGGCCCGGACGGCCGCAATGGTCGAAGGCAGGCCTGCGGCGCCGACAATGGCAGCCACGACAAAATCGCTGTCCGGACGCCCGGCCAGTTCCACCAGGCCCTCGGGACCGACAAGCAGCTCCGTGGAGCCGTTCAGGAGAGGTCTGAGGGCCTCCGCATGGGTTGGCTGGGCGATAGCCACGGCCGACGGGCGAGCCTCGGCGGCCTGGGCGGCCAGCTCCCGCCAACGGCGAGCCGCACACAACCCTGTCACGCGATACTTCGGACGGAGAGAATGCACGACATCCATCGTGCTTCTGCCGATCGACCCGGTCGACCCCATGATGCAGACACGCACGGCCTCAGCTTCCGCCGACGGCTCTGGTGATAAGGATTCCTTTGGCACTGTTGCGTCACTATAAGAAGCTGGCCGGAGACTGACAAGGTTGCCCGTAACCACCCAGGCGGCTCCAGGCGACACGGCTCTCGGCTCGCCCCGTTCCTCGCACACCGGGCCGCAACAGTTATAATCCGATTGAAACGTTGGGGTTCCAGGTCGGCCTCGAGGACGCCTGATCGAATCGCGGGGCCGAATTGCCGTTTTCAGGTTGCCGATAAAGCCTCCATCATGCGAGAAGTCCTGCTTCAGACCCGCAAGTTCACAGTGCAGCGTCTGGAATATGACGTTCCGGGCCAAGGGATGGTTCGGCGGGAACTGGTCGTTCATCCGGGAGCGGTCACGATTCTGCCGATGCCCGATCCCGAAACGGTGGTGATGATCAGAAACTATCGCTTCTCGGTCGGTGCCGAGCTGCTCGAGCTACCGGCCGGGACGCTCGAGCCGCCTGAGCCGCCGGCGGAATGTGCCGCCCGCGAATTGGAGGAGGAAACGGGCTACATTGCCGCCCACCTCGAGCCACTGTGCGCGTTTTGCACTTCGCCCGGCTTCACCGATGAACGGATGCACGTGTTCGTGGCCACCGGTCTGACCCCCACGAAGCAGCGGCTGGAGGCGACCGAGCAGATCCGCGTTGAGATCATGCTCCTGCGCGACGCTCTGGCCGCGACAGCCGACGGGCGCATCATCGACGCTAAGACCATCGCATCCCTCCACGTCTACCACTATCGGCTTGGGGGCAAGCCATGAGCTGGCGCGACCGGCCCTATTCCGGAGGGTCTGGGGGTGGGTGGGGATCAGGCGGCCCGACCTTCCGTGGGAACCCCTTCACCTGGGCTCCCACCATCGGCACCGTGTTCGGCATCCGAGTCCAGATTCACATCCTCTTCCTGATCTACATTGCCATTGAGCTGCTCCGCGCCGTCACGAGCGGTGGTCAGGCTTTCTGGTGGCACTTCCGCTACCTTGCCATGCTCTTCGGTCTCGTCTTCCTCCACGAGCTGGGGCATTGCCTTGGAGCCCGTCGCACCGGCGGCACAGCCGATCATGTCCTGATGTGGCCACTCGGAGGATTGGCCTATGTCGCTCCGCCCCACCGGCCGACAGCCCACCTGATCACGGCTGTTTCGGGGCCCATGGTCAATGTGTTGCTCGGTGCACTTGCGGCCGTCGTGCTCGTGACCAAGACTGGGTCGATCGACGTGCTGCCTCTCGTGCCGTTCACTCTTTCGCTGCCTTACACGCCCGAGTTGTGGCCGCTCCTGCGAAGCCCCTGGCTGTGGCTCATTCTGTTCTTCCACGTGAACTACACGATGGCCGTGTTCAATCTCTGCATGCCGGTCTACCCCTTGGACGGTGGGCAGGTCCTGCAGTCAATCCTCTGGCACCGGATGAGCTATGGACGTGCCATGCGCATCGCCACGAGCGTAGGCCTGGCGGGCGCTGTCATCTTCGGCTGCATCGGCCTGTTCACGCAAAATTTCCTGCTTCTCGGTGTCGCCATATTTGGCTACATCACCTGCCAGCAACAACGGCAAAGCGTGGCCTCCGAAAGCGTTTACGGCTATGGCAACTTCGAGGAACCGCCGCAGACTCGCAGTCCGACCCGCAAGCGTTCATGGCTTTCGGGGCGTTGGGCTCGCAGGCAGAAGGCCCTGGCCGATGAACAGGCGGAGGTTGACCGGATTCTGGCCAAGGTCCACGACAGCGGGCTGGCCAGCCTGACGCGCAAGGAGAAGAAGATCCTTGCCCAGGCCACGCGGCGACAACAGGACCGCGAGGAGGAGAGGCAAAGGCGAGCTTGAAGTCCGTTTTGACTTCGGGTCCACCCCGCTTATAGTGTCTGCCCAGGCAGCACAATCGAGCCCTGCCACGCTTTCCGGAAGGGTGTTCAGGAAACCATTGGCGCGGCGTCACGACTCAACCGGGAATGCTCTGCCCGGAACAGGACACACGATGGCTGAGAAAGCTTATCAGATCTGCATCAATCCCGACTGCGGTGAGACCCTTTCGGTCGATCAGGTCATCTTCAGTTGCCCCACGTGCGGCTCGCTGTTTGATATCGCCTACGACTGGGATCGGCTGGCCGTGCCCAGTTCGCTCGAGTTCTTCGAGCACCGCTGGAGCACCAAGGGGCTCAACGTCGAAGGCCGGTTGGACTTCTCCGGCGTCTGGCGATTCCGCGAACTCCTGCAGTTCGTCAGGCCTGAGCACATCGTTACCATCGGCGAGGGCCGGACGCTGCTTGAGGAGAACAACCGGGTGGGCGCCGAGGTCGGTATGAAGCCCGGCTGTCTTTACCTGCAATATGAGGGCCTCAACCCCTCGGGCAGCTTCAAGGATAACGGGATGACGGCCGCGTTCTCGCTGGCCCGGGCTCTCGGCCGCAACCGCGTCGCATGCGCCAGCACCGGCAACACCTCCGCCTCGCTGGCGATGTTCGCCAACAAGACCGATCCGCCGATGCAGGGCATCGTCTTTATCGGCTCGGGCAAGATCGCCTACGGCAAACTGTCGCAGGCCCTGGACTACGGGGCCCTCACCCTGCAGATTGAGGGCGACTTCGACGCCTGCATGCGCCGCGTGAAACAGGTCTCCGACAAGCTCGGCATCTACCTGATGAACTCGATGAACCCGTTCCGGCTCGAAGGCCAGAAGGCGATCATGTATCGCGTGCTCGAGGCCCGCGGCTGGGAGGTGCCCGACTGGGTCATCGTCCCCGGCGGCAACCTCGGCAACTGTAGCGCTTTCGGCAAAGCGTTCATGGAGCTGCACCGCCTCGGGCTCATCAAGCGCATTCCGCGCCTGGCGGTCATCAACGCCACCGGCGCCAACACGCTGTACCGACTGCACGAGAAGGACGGCGTCCGGTGGAACGGCGGCCGATACGACCAGCAGAAAGTGAAGAGTCTCTACGCCGAGTTCGACTCGACCGGCTATTTGCCGCACACCATCGCCTCGGCCATCGAGATCTCGCGGCCGGTCAACCTGCCGAAAGCCTTGCGGGCCCTGGAGGTCATGAACGGCGTTGTCCGCGAGGTCACCGACGAGGACATTCTGGAACATAAGGCTCTGATCGGCCGATACGGGTTCGGTTGTGAGCCTGCCAGCGCCGCCAGCGTGGCCGGTCTGCGGCAGCTTCTGAGAGAGCAGGTCATCTCGCCCGACGAGCAGGTGGTCTGCATCCTCACCGGTCACGAGCTCAAGGACCCCGATGCCACGGTCAAGTACCACACCGGCATCGACATGAAGGCCATCACTCCCCCACCACCGGTGCCGCCCAAGGGCAGGTTCGCCAACACCCCCCGCAAGGTCGCCGACGACCTTGAAACCATCTGCGCCGCACTCGGTGAGAAGCTGCCGGACTGACTGCCTGATCAACATCTGATGGACTCTGACACAACCCTGTGTGGGACCAACATCCTGCAGGGAAACGTGCCGGGGACGAGAGGTAATGACGCGCATACAAGCCGGCGACCGGCAGTGGCCGTCCGGCAAGATGGCAGAGTCACCTGGAACTGTTCTGGACCAATCGAACTGACGCAAAACGATAGGGCTGCTTCTGGCCGATGATCCCATCGCCGAAGCGGTGGACCGTGCGTTCCTGGTCCTGCCAGTCGCATGCGGCGATGGCCACGCCAACCAGACGGCCGGGGGCCGGATCGCTGACGCCCACTTCGGCCCACGGTATCGCCAGCTCGTAGTGCGTTTCGTCATCCGCTCGCTGCACGGCGACTTGGGCGTCAACTGCGTGCCCGACATAGCCGTCCGGCGGACAGATGAACCGCCAAATCACCGGGCCGGCTTGCGTCAGAGCCAGGGCGTACTCGCTGTCATTGACATCATACTGGCTGCCGCGAACCGCGTCTCGCAGCGGGTCAAAGGCAATCTGGATGCAGTCGCCCTTCCAGATGTCCTTGCCTTGGTGGGGTTGCTGATGATGAGGATCGCGGACAGCACATGCGAAGAACAAATGAGCTTTCGTCCATGCGAATTCAGCCTTCATCTGGCCATCCCGGATCGACCAGTCTGGAGGCCAGTCCTCGAACCCGCCATCCACTTTGGGCAGCCGGTCTGCAAAACGTGCCAGGGCCGGCAGCGTGACGGGAAAGTGCGTCTGCGGCCCGTAGCCGAAAGACGCGACGGCTTCATAGGTGTTCGGCAGGAGCCGGGCGCCGGCTGCCGGTCCGATGGGCACGATCACGTCGGCTCTTGCGTCGAATGCGGTCCACGCCACCTTTCCGTCCGGCCGTCCGCGACCGCTGCTGCTCCAGGTCACGGGGGCGGCGTGGGGACCGCCGGTGCCGCCGGGAGCGTCGAAGGCCAATGACCCGGGCTGCGGGCGGACGTCGGACCGGTCGGGGCAGAAAAACGGACTGGGATCGCAACAGGTCAGCGTCAACTTGAGGTGAGACTCGCTCGCCAGATCGATCGGCCCGGCGGGCGGCACCACCTGCGGCAAAGGCATCTCGGCCGTGCGCGGCAGAACAGGCGTCTTGAGTGCGGCATCTCGCAGTGCCGCAAAGGCCGGGCGTCGTCGCCCGGACATATCCAGCAGGCCGAAGCGGTGCGTCCCCACGGGATCGATGCCCGTCTGGCCGGTGTTCCAGTCATTGAGCGTGAACCAGAAGGCGTGGGTGATGTATGGAAGCGACTGAATCACCGGCGCGGTGCTGGTGATGATCTGAGCCTGGCGAATGGCGGAGTCGGGCCAGCGTCCCCCCTTCTCGTCGTACTCGCCGCCGAGGTTCCAACCGAACTCGCTCAGCCAGACGGGTTTGGCCCAGTCGCCGTGCCGGGTCATGACGGCGCGGCACTGGCGGATCCACTCCACGTTGATACCGTCGCCGGCGTAGGGATGAAGGCTGATTGCGTCGCAGCGGTCCCTGCACCCGGCGGCGTACATCGCCTCGATGAACCGCGTGTCATGCACACACAGTGAGCCGGCCGCCACCACGGCGTCGGGGTTGCCTCGCTTGACGGCCGCGTACATGTGCCGCAGCCACAGCGTGTATTCCTTGGCGTCGCCGCCGTAGCGAACGTCGACCGCCTTGCCGGAGCGGTCGTGATAGACGGTCGGCCCGGCCATCCCGTCGGGTTCGTTCCAGAACTCGAACAGGCGGGCTCTGCCGCGGTAGCGCCGGGCGGCGGTCTCGCAGAATCGCTCGAAATCCGGCAGATACTCGCGTCGGGGCCAGACGACCGAGTGAAGATTCTGCTCGCCTCGCTCGATGAAGAGCTGCTCATCCTCGGGCGTCCCGCGCATCGCCCACGTCGGGGCGCAGTAGAGCATCAGCATCGGTTCGATGCCGCGCTGGTTCAAAAAGCCGATCAAGCGATCGTGCTCCGACCAGTCATAGGTGCCGCGTTGGGGTTCGGCAATCGCCCATTTGAACTCGATGCGGGTCAGGTCGATGCCCAGATCGTGGAAGGCCTTCACGAACTGCATTCCCCGCCCTGGTAGGTCACCCCCGTGATCGTTGCCGTTCTCGCCGAAGACAGCCTTGACGGCATGACGCAGCGGCGGGAAGCTCGGATACTCGGCCGCCGGTTTGTACGCCGTGGGCATCTGGCAACCGGCCAGCAACGCGAAGCCTAAAGCCAGTCCCGCGCCGAGCGTAACCGTCAGCAGAGTATGCTTCGATTGCACTCTCATGTAGTGAAGCTCGCACATGACTGAGAACATGACACCTCCTGTCGCCAACGGCGGGCATCGCAGGCGTATTGTACAGCCACTCTGTCGGGATGATCTCCGTGGCAACAGGCGACGTGTGATCAACGACCTCGGCTGAATACGCAGCCGGACAAGGTCAGATGAAACCCACGACGTTGCCCGCGGCCACAAGCCCCTGTGAAAAAGGGACTTGCGGCCAGGCCCGTTTTCCGTGTAAGAAAGCGGCCACCGTCAGCGACTCTGTATGCGCATGACGGCAGTTCTGACCATCTTGGAAGGGTGCACCCCTGTGATCGAATGGCCGGCCATCGTCCGCGACCACGGCCCGATCGTCTGGAAGACGGCGTATCGGTTGCTGGGTCGCCATGCCGATGCCGCCGACTGCTTCCAGGAGACGTTTGTGTCGGCGATGGACGTCGCGGCTCGCGAACCGGTTGAGAACTGGCCCGGGCTGCTCCAGAAACTGGCGACCTCGCGTGCCCTCGATCAGTTGCGGCGAAGAATGCGCGAGGCCCGGCACCGGACTTCGGACGGTCCTTCGGACCAGATGGCGGCGTCAAGCCCGGAACCATTTCAAGAGATTGTGGCGAACGAACTCGGCGATCGTTTGCGGGTGGCGCTGTGCGAGTTGACGGCGAAAGAGGCCGCGGTTTTCTGTCTGAGATGGTTGAGTGAATTGAGTTACGAGGAGATCGCTTCCGAATTGGGAATCTCGATAGGTGTGGTGGGCGTGACCCTGCACCGGGCTCGCGCCAGGCTCCAGGAGCTTCTGGGTGCCGCCACCGGTCGCGAGGAAGAACAGAGGTAAGTCATGTCGCTTGAGCAAAACAATCCCGGGAATGATCTGCTCGAGCGTGCGGTTTCCGCTCTGCGGGACGCCAACGTCCCCGACGGGCCGCCACCCGAGGTCGTCGAGCAGACGCTCGCCAGACTGGGTGCCGGCATGGAATCAAAACCCACACGCATTTACCGGAGGATTATTCCCATGCGATTGAGATCGATGCTGGCGGTTGCGGCCGCCGTGGTCATTGTGTTCGGCAGTGTGTCCTTCTGGGGTCTCCATTCGCGAGGTTCGATGGCTTTTGGCGATGTCCTCAAGAATGTGCTGAGCGTGCACACCGTTCAGTTCAAGGGGATGGCCACCGTGCAGATTCCGAAGCTCGGAACCAGGACCGTGACCTCGGAAACGATCATCGTCGAGCCCGGCCGGATGCGGCAGACCGTTTTGCCGAGCGAGGGGAGGCCAGGCGACATGGTCATGATCTGGGACTACGGCCAGGGACGGTGCCTCTCGCTTGATCCGGCCAACAAGCGGGCGATGATGATGGAGATGTCCAACCTGCCCGCCGAGCAGAAATCCCAGAATCTCCTCCAGCAGTTCCGGCAATTTGACGAGAAAGCCGGCGAGCCGATCGGCGAGAAGGAGATCGCCGGGCGTCGGACCCAGGGGTTCAAGGTCGGGGCTCCGCCGATGGAGATGGTCATCTGGGCCGACACCATGACGCGGCTGCCGGTCGAGATCGAGACGACGATGAAGATCGGAATGATGCCTGCCACCACTATGGTCATGACCGATTTTGTCTGGGACGCGCCGGTGGACGAGTCCCTGGTCAGTCTCACCCCGCCCGAGGGTTACGAATTGCAGACCGTGAAGATGAATCTGGGCCCGGCCACCGAGCAAGACGTGATCGAGGGCTTGAGGACCGTGGCCGAGTTGAACGGCGGCAAGTTCCCCGTAGGCCTGGATCTCATGTCCGTCATGAAGGGATTGGGCAAGCAGTTGAAACTCTTGAACGAGAACGACCCTGCCCAGCGCAAGGAGGGTACGGCGAAGATCGCCCAGCTCACCACCGCAATCACACGGGCCTGGATGTTCATCAACGACCCGAAGAACGGGGACGACTTCCATTACGCGGGCAAGGACGTGCAGTCCGGCCAGGCTGGAACGCCCGTTCTCTGGTACCAGCCCAAGGATTCCGCGACCTACCGCGTGATCGACGCGGACCTGACCGTGCGGGACGTGGCCCCGGCCGATCTTCCGGACGTGCCGTCGACGCTATTGAGGCCGACGAGCGAGCCGGCCGAGGCGCAACCGCCAACGCAGTGAGGGTTCGCAGGACGGGGGTTCACGGTTCAGCCAGAGCGGCAGGTCTGCGCCGCCTTCGGCAGCTCCGACCTGCCCTACCTGTTGAGACCACGCCGGACGGTTCAGTTCAGACAGCCAAGAGCCTGGCCCGGTAGGCTCAGTTGGCTCGGGTGCCACTGGCGACTTGCCCGCCAGTGCACGGGCAGACCAGCTGCCTGTGGCACCCAACTGGGATAGGTGCTAATAGCTTCCTATGCCACTTGCGAATCGGCCTTCTTGCTGCAGACGGCATCGATGGCGGGGAGAATGTACTTGCCGGCGACGACGTCCCAGCTCATCCGGCTGGCGAGTTCGTAACCCTTGCGAAGCAGCTCTTCGGTCTGGGCGTCGGTTTGCGGCAGGGTGTCGATGATATAGCGGGCGATCCGCTGGGCGACCTTTCGTTCCTGCTGCGTGCGCTGGTCGCGATCGAGAGCCAGCAGCTTCTTCTCGTCCCAGCGGCCCGGACCGAGATCGCAGTAGTCGGCGACAAAGACATTCGGCACGCTCGCCCCGCCGGTGATCTTTTCGAGGAAGCCGACGCACCCGCACACCCGTGATGGCACGCAGATCGCGCCGAACGTCAGAGGCTCAAACTGGGCGATTCCGAAGGGCTCATAGATGCTCATGCCGAATTCGACATCAGAGGCCCGCCGGATGTCCATGAAGCTCATTTCCTGCGGCATGTTTTTCCCGCACACCGCCTGCTCCCACCCGAACTGGTTCACATAGATCGTCTTGATCATGCGGCTACGGACGTTAGACACCTGCACGCCCTGGTAGTAGACGGCCTCGCCGTAGGAAAGATCGCTGCCGCCCTCACGGTGGGCCAGCGGCCAATGCCACCATCGCTCCATCTCACGGACATCCTCAGGGCGGCGCGGCGGAACCTCAGTAGACAGGACAAACAGGACCGCCGTCTTGCCGGTCCGCCTGAATTCCCGCTCCAGGTGTTCCAGCACGGCAAGGTCCCGCCATAAGCCCTTGCTGACCGCCATGCGGGCAACATGCGTAAAGATATAGTCCGGCCGATCACCGAGAAGGATCTCGGCGTAGTCCCGCATTCGCTCGCGGGCGACGTGCTTGTCGGCCACGCTGATCCGCTGGGCGGGAATGCCGTTGTAGACCGTGTTGATCGCGGCGTCGGCAAACTCCGGACCGATGAAGAACAGCTCCTTGGTGACGTAATCGCCGACGGAGAAGATGCGATCGCAGAAGCGGCTGCATTTGACCAGCGCGTGGCGATGATAGTGATCCTGGGAGCCAAACGCCTGGTCAAGATATCTTCCGCGGCTTATGGCCCCGGACAACACATTGTAGAAGGTGACGTCGTGGCCGGGGTGCTGCTCGACGAGCCTGCGGATCGCCGCGACTTCGTGGGCATAGAACACCGTCCGGAAAGCACCGCTCGGATCGAGCCTGGCGGCGAGGGCCGTCGGCAACCCCATGAACTCATGAGCCAGGATCACGCACTCGTCGTCGCTGTCGGCGGCACCCAAAGCCTTGAGAACCGCTATGGCCGGCTCGGCCAGCCTCACATACATGTCGTAGTCCCAGCTCGATTCGTAACGGGAAGAATCGATCCCGCAGGCCTCCCACAGACGACCTTTGAAGCTGTTCACCTGGTGCGCGTGCATCCGCGATACATCGATCAGCACAACCTCGACGGTCACGCGAACCCCGGTGTGCGGGTCATGGAAACGGCGATACCCGTAAATGATCTCGACGTGAAAATCCCGCCGGACCTGATCGAGGAGCCGGCCGACCGGATGTTGCGTCACGCCATCGACGCTGCTGTACAAGACTTCTCCGGAAGCCCCCAGCCGGCCGTCGGCGCTGCCTTCGGTAGCGAAGGTGGGCCCAATGAGGATCGTCCGTTGGTCCCGGCCGCGGTAGGCGCTGCAGGTCAACAGCCCCTGCAGCACCGCCCCAATGCCCCCAACCTTCTCAACTGCCTCGTGTGTGACGTGAGCTAATGTGCGCATAGACTCCCGCTTCAATGCGATCCGCCGGTTACCGGGCTGCCGCGTTGCACGGCCCTCGCAAGATCCGGCCCCGGACCGGCACTGGACGGGGCCCCTTCTATCATACGCGCCCGCCAAACGCCAAGGTCCGGTAGAACCAGCATTTCCGCCCCATTTAACCATTTGGGGAGCCTCACGGGGCACCCCCCTATCCAATCGGCAGGATTGGCGTCGGATCAACGCTTTTCCTGGCGCGGAATTCAAAACTGAATCGGGCCGGTCACCGCTTGCCCGCGCGCATCGCTCTGTCAGGACCGCGACCGATGGGCCGTTTCAAGCGTTGACGAAAAATCCAGTGCTGCCGAACAGGCCGGCAATGTTTTGTCCCAGTCGGCCCCGTCGTGCGATCGCCACTGCGAGTTGGCCCCTCCATGCACCTGCCGGGTCACAGCCCGGTTGCCGGGCCATTCGGGCACAAAGTGCTACTTGACCAGCCGGAACGAGCGGTTCCGTGCTTCGTCTGCCTGGCCTTCAGAGCGAGTCTCGCCCTCGGCGGTCACATAGACCGGCCGGCGATCGCCCACCACCGGGCAATGATACTCGCACAAGCCGCAACCGATGCAGAGCTCGGTATCGATCTTCGGGACCTTCAGCTCGATCAGAATCGCCGCGACATCGCCCCGCTCGGGGATCTGGGCGAACCGGGAGCCGTTGAGCAACTGTCCCCCGGCCGGGTCCAACTCGCCGATCATCAGGGTGTCAACGTCGTTGGCGATAATGCGGTGGGTTTCGCTGGTCCCATCGCGATGGAACAACTGCACGTAATAGCCGGCCGTCGGATCACCTCGGTACGCGTTGGGGGGCAGAACACACCGCTGACCGACGCTCTGGCCTTCCGGCGGGTATTCCGAGATGGTCACGGTCACCGGCGTCGCCAAGACGACCATCTTCTTTCCGTCGCGGACGAGCAAGAGTCGCTGCTCGGTGTGAATCGCCTTGGGGGAAGTCGGACACACTTCCTCGCAGACCACGCACGGAATATTCTTGGACCACGGCAGGCACCGGCCCAGATCGTAATGAGCCGTGCCAAGCCGGATCGGTCCGGCCGAGGCGAACCGGCCAAGACCTTGTTTCTGTTCGACCGTGAGCCGCTGGATCGCCCCTGTCGGACACACGTGACCGCAGGCCGTACAGTTCAGTTGGCAGAACCCCATCCGGAAATTCATCACGGGCGTCCACATTCCTTCCAGACCTGTCTCCAGCATCGCCGGCTGGAGCACGTTGGTCGGACAGACTCGGATACACTGGCCGCACTTGAGGCACCGCGCGAGAAACTCCTGCTCCTCGACGCTTCCGGGTGGCCGGATTGCCTT
This sequence comes from Phycisphaerae bacterium, assembly GCA_030372985.1. GTDB lineage: Bacteria > Planctomycetota > Phycisphaerae > UBA1845 > PWPN01 > JAUCQB01. The sequence continues at coordinate 67,919 of JAUCQB010000256.1, read as the reverse complement.
GGAGGAAAAATCTCGCGTGGTTTTTCCGGCCAGCTTGGTGAATGGATAGAAGATGACCCCGGCGACCACGGCCAGAATCGCCCGGCGTCGTGAGGCGTCCGGCCAGGCCACTTCGCCGATGCGGGCAGGCAAGAAGGCAAAACGCAGGGCTCCATGCGGACAGGAGTCGATGCAGTTGAAGCACACGAAGCACTCGCTCTTGCGCAGCTTGCCGCCCGGATCGCACGCCCCTTCACAATTCCGGTCGCAGAGGCCGCATTCCGTACACCTGTTCGGATCGCGATCGATACGCCAGAGCGAAAAGCGGCTCGCTGCGCCCAACAGGGCCCCCAGCGGGCACAACGTCCGACAGAAGAACCGCGGGATGACCAGATTCATCCCCACCAGAAACAGCGCGATGCCGCCCACCACCCAGCCCAGTTGATGCAGCTTTGGGTTGCCGAATATCTCCACGAACACGGGGGGCATGTTCAGGGCCGGCAGGACGGAAACCGTCAACGACCGGTGCAACAGGCAGATGGGGTCGAGCAGGCCGATCTGCAGGCTCCCGAACACCGCCGCGGCCAGCATCGCCGCGAGGACGTAGTATTTCGTCTGGTACATCGGGCGATAACGGTTGGAGGCGATCCGCCCGGGGGTGCTCCGCCGGTTGAAAATCCAGCCGACAAAGTGGTGAAGAATACCGAACGGGCAGATCCAGTTGCAGAATAACCGCCCGAGCAGGAGCGTCGGAATCAGGATCACCAGCGACCAGATCAATCCCTGGTAGAGTGTGTGGGTGGCCAGGCTGGTGGCGATGGCAATCAGCGGGTCGATCTCGAGGTACTTGCTGACCCAGAACTTGAGGGCGGGGGCATCATCAAGATGGGTGAACGTCGTGACAAACACGAACATCAGGAACAAGCCCATGAAGACGATCTGCGAGATGATGCGAACGGTGGTAATCTTCATAGCTGTAAGCTTTCAGCACTGAGCAGTCAGCACGTAGGGCACGGTCGGAGCCGCCAAAGGCGGCAGAGACCTGCCGATCCTCCGATACGATGACATCTCCGATTCACAGCTTCGCCTCTGCGATCAGCCCTTGTCGTTCGTAATCCTGCCAGTGTCTTGCGACGATGCGGCTTGAGTCCTGACCGAACTTCGCATAAGCCAGTTCGATGTACTTCAACGGAGCCTTGGCATCCTCGGGGTCCCGCTTGAGCAGGTTCTGGTAGCACCACGCGTCGCAGGCCACCTGGTCGACACTGGCAACGATCGTCGGCCGGCCGGTGACGCCACCCACTTGGACGTCGTCGAGCCGACCGCCCGTCGGGCCGTTGCGCATCATGACCCGCGTCCCGTCGGCGATGATGAGCGTCGGCTTCATCATGAAGCCGAGATCGCTGATAATGTCGTGAATCGCCTGGTGAAACTGATTGCGTCGCCCGCTCAGCAGGCCATACCAGTTCTTCATGGTCATCGAGGCGGAACACAGGTTGTGGTCCTTGATCACCGGCAATCCGATGACCTTGTCGGCCTCCTTGAGCGGCTTCCAGAAGATCGGCCAGGTGCCGAGGGCCTCATTGCGGCTTGGCTCGGGCCGGCCGGGCCGAATCTCAACCGCCCGTTCGTGAGCAGATGAGTAGATGGCGACTGTCGCCCCTTCAGCCTTGGCCGCGGCTGCGATTCCGCTCTTGGCAAAGCAGGCGCCGGGGCTCTCGATCGGGTTGTCGGCCACGATGATCTTGCCCGCCTTGGCCTGCCTGCAAAGCTGGATGACCGCCTGAACGACCAGCGGGTTGGTTGTGGCGCCAAGCCGCGGGTCGCGATCGAAGCCGACGTTCGGCTTGAGCAAAACGACGTCACCGCGGTTGACGAACCTGGATATCCCCAGGTCGCGATCCAAGCCGGCAACGGCGGCCTCGACCAAGGCTCGAATGTGCGTCAGATCGCCGATCCGTTCCGGCTTGCCATAGGCGGCCGACAGTCGCGGAGCCGATGAGGGGTAGTCGGGTTTTATCTTGGCAAAGTAGTCCTTCAGCCGGATCGGCTCAGGAGGCTGGAGGCCGGCGCCACCCTTGGGATCGTGGAGACAGACGGCCGCCCCAGTCGCCAGGCCGGCAGCGACAATCGTTTGACCGCCACGGACAATCAGGTCGCGGCGCGTCCACGCACTCGGCTCCATCGCTTTATCGGGATTCTGCCGTCGGGCGGTCTCACTCATCGTGGTGTCTCAACCTTGTTCGCCATCGGCCGGAGCGCTGACCGGTGGCTCGGTCGCGCCTTCTGCGTCGGCCGGGAGCATCGCTCGAAAGGCCTCGGCCTGCTTGACGGCCAGAGCCTGATCCTCACATTCGGTCACGCCCCCGAAAAATACGCCCTTCGTGAAGGCGACACTGTAAAAACCCAGCGACTCCCCGATCACCTTCTGCCCTTGTGCATCAGTGCCCTTCGAAACCACCCTGTCATATTTGGCCGTCGCCTCGGTGTATTTGTCGAAAAGCACCCGTGCCGCAGCCGCGTCCGCCGCCCTGACCACAAAGAGCTGAAAGGTTTTGCCCTCGACCTGGTATTCGGCGCGAAACATCCGCTGGATGAAATCGTAGCCCAAGCCGCTGGTGGCCTCGTATTTCAGGCTGTTCGGCGTGCGGCCCTCGGCGGGCAGGTGCTGCTCGACCCAGAACGGCTTGTCGGTGTCCGGAATGGTCGCCGCAATGGCCGTGGCAATCGCTTTGGAGACCTCCAGCTTGTCGTCGCCGCCCTCGGGCGGACCAAGCACGTGCACATAGTACTTGTCCTTGCAGAAAAAGGCACTGGAGCCGGAAACGTAAGCGTCGCGCCCCAGCGACCAGGCCTTTGCCGTCGGACTTCTCTCTCCCATGTAGATACCGAAGGCGTTCACCGGCTCGCCCATGTCATAGATGTACGCATCGAACGATTCCTGGGTCTGGGCGTGCGTATATTGTGCGAAACGAAGCGCGACAAAATGAAAGGATCGGAACATGCCTTCCTTGCCGTCGATCTTCTCGTACAGGTTGTCCGTGAACCGGTCGATCTTGGAGGGGGGCATGACCTGCCCGCCGGGAACCGACGCGAAGTCCGCCACCCGTGCGACCGCGGAGAGAGCCTTATCACCCGGCTCCTTCACTGACGGCTCAACGACCTCAATTTCACTGCCATAGGCCAGTTGGTTGGCGGCCAGATCGGCCGCGATCTGCCGCAGATCGGCCACTTGGTCCAGCCCAACCGCTGGGCCTCCGGCAAGAGCCACTTCCGTGTAGTAGCGACCGGACCAGAAGCCGCAGGCGCCGGACGACTCATCCTGCCACCCCCCCCTGCCGAGACTCAGGGCCTTCGCGTTTGCAGGCTTCCTGGCGGCAGCCAGCTTTTCAGCGTTCGACGGCTGTCCGGTATCGACAACCCGGAGCAAGAGCTCGGCATCTTTTGCCAACCGGCTGGATGCGTAAAGCCAACCGGTTCCAAATCCTGCCGCTTCTTTGGCCAATGCGTCCGGTTCCTCCTGGCTTCGAACAATCACCCTGGTACTATCTCCCGGCCCTTTCGCCTCTCGGATCACATCGACCTTCTCGCCGGGACCAACGGCGTACACCGCGTAGTGACCGTCACCCTCCGGTCGGGCGGCGGGCAACAGCCTGCGGGCAATCTGGATTTCAACGGGTGGCGAGGCGGATGTCATGTTGCCCAAGGCAATGTCGAAAAGGCGATCCTCCCTGAGCCCAATGATCCCTTTCAACCTCTGAAGAACGGGCACGCGTTCGACCACTCCGTCGAACAAGCCGCCCGACAGCACGAAGGTGAACACCATCACGGCCAGGAGAATAAGAATCAGCAGGCCAATGACCCCCTCCTTCAAGCTTGGGGTGCGTCCTCTCGTCTTTGGCGTGGCCATGCTTGGTATGCTCGTTGCCTCCCGACGCGGCGCGATCGACAGCCTCTGCCCAGATACCCGGCGTGCCTCCGGCATCCGTCAACCCGTTGCCGGACGCGCGCCGTCCGACAAGCCGCAACCCGCTATTGTTTCTGGTGGAGGCGATCTGTCAAGAACGGGCCCGAGGGTGGGCCCCTTGCCATAACTAAGGTTGTCGCAAGGATTTGACATCCTCGAGACGCGCCGATAGAGATATGGACGGATACCTGCACAGACGTTCTGCCGGAGGTCACAACGATGTCCGCCCAGGACAGTTCAGCCACGCCGGGCTGCCCGCCCCAAACCGCCTGGTTGGCCTCGCTCGGCCGAGCCATCATTTGCGGTCTGGCGAATTTCGGTGATTTCTGGCTGTTTGCCGGTCGGACGATGCGTTACGCACCCCTGACGTTGCTGCGCCGTCGCGACATTCAGCGATTTCTTCCGCAGTGTTACGCGATTGGGACACTGAGCGTTCCGGTCATCCTCATCACCGGCGTTTTCGTGGGCATGGTGCTGGCCGTACAGGCCATCGAACAGTTCATGTCCGTAGGTCTGGCCGAGCGGATGGGGGTGATTGTCAGCCTCTCGGTCGTTCGGGAATTGGGTCCGGTGCTGGCGGGTGTGATGCTTGCCGGCCGCGTCGGAGGCGCCCTGGCCGCGGAACTGGGCACCATGAACGTCACCGAGCAACTCGATGCCCTTCGATCAATGGGAACCGACCCCATTCGCGTCCTGGTGTCTCCGCGATTTGCGGCGTGCGTCCTCTTGACGCCCGTGTTGACCCTCTATTGCGATCTGATGGGCGTGGGCGGCGGGTGGTTCATCTGCGTCCCGCTTTTTGACATTCCCAACAGCGTCTACTGGGACTACACCGCTGCCGCGCTGGAAAAATGGGACGTCGCCTCGGGTCTGCTCAAGAGCGTCTTCTTCGGAGCCTGCATCGGCCTGATCTCCTGCTACAAGGGGTTCAACTGCAAGCCCGGCGCCGAAGGGGTCGGCAAGGCCTGCACCGAATCGTTCGTGCTGGGGTTTGTCGTGATCCTGATCCTCGACTTCTTCCTGGCCTTCGGTCTCAAGGGCCTGTACGAGTCGATCTGGGGATTCAAGTCGGTATTCTGACGGAGGCTGACCCCGCGAGGGGACGATCCATGAAGACCCGAGCTGAACCGATCGTCGAGTTCCGCAAAGTCCACAAGCGATTCGGACGACTGACCGTTCTGAACGGCGTGGACCTCGCCCTGGAGCGTGCGAAGACCACGGTGGTGATCGGCGAGTCGGGCACAGGCAAGAGCGTGCTGCTGAAGCACATGCTGGGGCTCATTCACCCGGATCAGGGTGAGGTCTACGTCGGGGGACAGCGGATCGACCAACTCAAGGAATGGCAGCTTGACCCGGTCAGAAAGCGATTTGGCTTTCTGTTCCAGATGGGCGCCCTGTTCGACTCGATGAGCGCGGGCGAGAACGTGGCCTTTCCGCTGCGGGAGCATACGCATCTGTCGGAGAGAGAGATCAACGCCGTTGTGGCGAAGAAGCTGGCTCTGGTCGGTCTGGACGGCATCCAGCCGAAGCGCCCGGCCGAGCTGTCCGGCGGACAGCGCAAGCGCGTCGCGCTGGCTCGCGCGATCGCGCTGGACCCCGAGATCATCCTCTACGACGAACCCACCACCGGCCTGGACCCGATCCGGGCCGACACGATCAACGACTTGATCATCAAACTGCAACAGGAACTCGGCGTCACCAGCGTGGTGGTCACACACGACATGACCAGCGCTTTCAAGGTTGCCGACCGAATCCTCATGTTATCACAAGGCGGCTTTATCGCCGACGGCACGGCCGATGACTTCCGGAATTCGACGGACCAGCGGGTTCGCCGGTTCGTCACCGGCGATGCGGACCTCGTCATTGCGCCCGTGCCTTCCGGGGAGGCTTCTAAATGACCGATCAACGACGCAACGCTCTTGTGGGATTGTTCGTACTCGGAGGCTTGATCGCCTTCGGCATCGTGTTGGTCATGTTCGGCGAATCACGGTTCCAGTTTCTCACGCGAGGTTACACGATCACGGCCCGGTTTGACACCGTTTCCGGCGTCCGCGAGGGCACGCAGGTGTTTCTGGCCGGCGTTCAGATCGGCAGCGTCCTGAGCGTCGAGTTGAAAGATCCCACCAATCCCACGGAGGGCGTCGTTGCCAGGATCGACGTTCGCGGCAAATACGAGATCCCGGTCGGATGGAAGGCGTTTGTCGAGTCTCCGCTGATGGGCCAGCCGGTCATCAATATCCTCCCGCCGACCGGCCGAATTCCGGTGGTCATTCCGCCGCAGAGATTTGCGTCGCTACCCAAAGACGGAAGCGGCGAGATCCTGGGCGAGCAGGTCAATCCCCTCGAGAAGATCCTAAGCCCGCAGTTCATCAGCACGCTGGAGAAGACAACGGCCCAGATCGGAACGCTGGCCGAGGCGCTGACGCCGGCAGCGAACGCGGTAACACAGTTGCTGGAGTTCCGGCCGGTCCGCTTGATCGACAGTCCCGACAAGCCGCCGGACGTAACCGCGAATCTGTACACCACGGTCGAGAGACTGCACGACGTGCTCAAGCACCTCGATACGGTCTTCGGCGACCCTGAAAGCCAGTCCAACGCGCGGAACGTGTTGGCCAACCTCCGCCAGGCCAGCGAGGACGCCAAGCTCGCCATGATCGGGTTCAGGGACTTTTCCGGCAGGCTTCAGGTGGCGGCGACACAGGCGAGCGATGTGCTCACAAACGTCAACTCGACTGTGACGCTCACGCGCGAGCACATTGATGCTCTGGGCAAGAAGCTGATCGGCAATATCGAACAGCTTTCCCGGCTGCTGGATCAACTGGTAGCCACGGGTGAAACCTTGAACGACGGGCAGGGGGCGGTGCCCATGCTGCTGCGCGATCCGAAGTTGTACGAAGAGCTGATGCTGACCGTGCGTCGCCTTGGCGAGGCCGCGCAGGAACTCAAGGTGCTGGTCAAACAATGGCAGAAGAGCGGCCTGCTGGGCGGCTGAGGAATCCACAACGGGGGAGGGCCAGTTCTGCCGGGCCAGTTGCGCCTGCAGGAGCGACCGGCAGCCGCACAGGTCGAACTGGCGGACAAGCCCCTCGACATGGCTCGGGACAGGCCGTCAGTAACGCCCTTTGAGCTGACGAGAATCGCCGGCCGTGAACGGGATGAGGGCGGCAACTACCATGGTTTGCCCTGTGGAAATGACAGGAGACTAGCCGTCCATGCGGGTCATACGCGGTCTTGAGTTCGAGCCGATGAGCGGGGTCGTCCTGAGCATCGGCAATTTCGACGGCGTGCATCGCGGACACCAGGCGATCCTCCAGGCCGGTCGCCTGAAGGCCCAGGCCGCCGGGACCGAACTGGTGGCCATGACTTTCGATCCGCATCCGCTGACAGTCCTCACGCCCGAGAGGATGCCGGCCGTATTGACCCCACTGCCCGAGAAGCTCCGGCAGCTCGAGCGGGCCGGCGCGGACGTGACCGTCGTGGCCGAGAGCAACGCGGGGTTGCTTCAACTGAGCGCCACCGACTTCATAGAACACGTGATGGTCAGGCGGTTTCGTCCGTCGGCCATTGTTGAAGGCCCATCCTTCGGATTCGGCCGTCACCGTCAAGGAAACGTCGAGACACTCCGGGCTGCCGCTGCCCGGCACGGTTTTCAGGTCCAGGTCGTGGAACCCGTTCGGATAGGGTTGGGCGGCCATCCGGACGCGGTGATTTCGAGTTCACTTGTTCGGCAACTGCTCACCGCCGGCCCCGTCGATCAGGCGGCCATCTGCCTCGGACGCCCATACGCCCTGCTGGGTCAGGTCATCCACGGCGTCGGCCGGGGATCGGGGATGGGGTTTCCAACGGCCAACATCGATCCTGGCGATCAACTGGTTCCCGCCGAGGGCGTCTACGCAGGCTTTGGCGTACTGGGCGGCCGTCGCTACCCTGCGGCCATCAGCATCGGCAGGACACCCACCTTCGAAGAACACCGACTTGTCATCGAGGCCCACCTGCTGGACTTCAATGAAGAGACCTATGGGCAAGCGCTCCGGATCGAGTTCCTGCAATGGCTCCGACCGCAGGTTCGCTATGACACGGTGGGTGCTCTCTGCCAGCAAATCGCCAAAGATGTCGAGCGAACTCGTCAGGTCTGTGGACAACACGGGTGACGGATTAACGCCAGTCATGCCCCGAATTCGCCCGCCAGCCCCCGCAAAGCCGCCGCGGATTGCCTGTCCCCGGCCCGGAACCCATTTTTTTTGCCTCCCAGGCCGTTTCTGACCTTGCATGCCAGTGCCCGTCTGCTAGACTCCCGACTCTACGGCCGGAGGTTCGGATCGCCGTCCCCCTCTGGCCGATGATGTTGATCGGGGTAGGCGGGACGGGCGGACAGGATGTTACCGGAGAAGAGCCGTGCTGGAAGATTACGAGAAGCTGAAACGCTTGGTTGAGTCAGCCGCTGATGACGTTGCCAAGGCCCAAGGGGGCAACAAGGCCGCCGGAACACGCGTCCGAAAGATCATGCAGGATGTCAAGTCGGCCGCCCAGGAACTCCGCAAGAAGGTCCTTGAGACCCGGTCGGCGGGCGAGTAGAACCCTGGGGATTCCGGTTCCGGAAACCGCGTCGACGGCATTGTCGCGACTCCGAGCGGACTGACTCATCGACCTCCTGAGGGACAATGGGCTTGAAACAAGCCTGAGCGTACACCCCGCGACCAGGGACGAAGACTGCGTGATGGCTTCCGTACGGCGCGTGATCCGTATCCGGACCGAGCACACCCCTCAACCAGCGGGAGTGGTCGGGTAGCTTTCGTTTGTGTTCTTTGCGTTGTGAGGACGGGTATGGCCGCCACGCCCTTCACCGACCTGAGTGAAATCGATCCAAGCCAAGTTCTTGCCGACCGGCAGGCGATTTACGAGCTTCTTCCGCATCGATTCGAATTCATGCAGCTCGACGCCATTTTGCGGATCGACCGCGAAGCGGGGCTGGCCGTGGGATTGCGCCACATCCGAAGCGATGAGTTTTGGGTGCGAGGCCACATTCCCGGACAACCCATCATGCCCGGGGTCCTGATGCTCGAGACCGCCGCTCAGATGGCCTCTTACCTTTCGCAGATTGTGCAGCCATCGACCCGATTCCTTGCCTTCGGCGGCCTCGAGGATGTCAAGTTCAGAACAGCCGTCATCCCGCCGGCGACCATGTACATCATCGAGAAAATCGTCGAGGTCCGCCCGCGCCGGACGGTCTGCGACGCCCAAGGGTTCGTGGATGGCAAACTGGTTTTCGAGGCCAGGATCATCGGCATGCCGTTGGCCGCCCAGACTCCTACGGCAAGCGCCCCGTAGCATTCCGACCCACAACCCGTCGTCAGACGATCGGCTTGCCGCTATTCCTCATCCTCAGCGGGCGGCTCGATACTCACGTCGATCCGGATCGTGTCGGCAGACTCTTCGACAAACGTGATCACTACGATGCTCTCACCGTCACAGGGATAACGGGCGTCATCCGTGATGTTCCTCAAGGGATCGCCCTGCAGGATCCTCATGGCCTCGGCGGAGGCGGCAATCTCACCCTTGGTCTGACAAGGATCTTCACCCGGCCCCGCGCTGGTTTCACGGAAGAACGCGATGCCGGCCTGGGGCTCGTCGTTCACGCATAATGGCCGAAGGGCCTCGGGACGGGCCTCAGACATCAGGCTCTCGTCGTCTTCGATGCGCTGGATGAAATCTTCCGTCCCGAGACTGATAGCCCTGCCGCATCCGCCGGGATCACCCAAGCCGCTGCCGCTGAACGTGATCACATCGCTTTCACTGAAGGCCTCAAGGAGGATCCCACCCTCGGTCGTATCAATCACGAACTGCCTGAATTTCGGAGGGAAATAGACGTCGTTGGCGGGTCTGCTGTTCAAGGGGTCATAGGTGCCGAAAGTGAACACCGGCCGATAAGCCGTCTGGTTGACGAACTTCACCAGCAGATTGGCTCGACGCCCCGGGGTTCCACCTCCGAGGCTGGAGGTGTTAAACAACGTGGCGATAAGCTGAAGATTGCCTTCGCAGGCCAACGAACCGGCCAACAACACCCCCACGAAGCCGTAGATCAGCCACCGAAGCCAGGATCGAGAACGCATCACGCCGCTCATGTGTGGACTCCACTCAAACCGCGTCTGGAATGCATCCGGCGCAGGCCACGGACCCTGTGACAACAAGGCCATTATACGGGCGCACCATCTGGGATGCATCGGCGGTTTGGCCTGCAACCCTTGAACACATCCTTATCACCATTCAGGGTGGGTCCAGGGCAGGCCTCATTTCAGTCTCGACGCGAAGCGGTACGATCCGGAAACAACCTTGTAGACGGCCGCTCCGGCCGCCTTGCCGGCCGGGCTCACCCCCTCAGCCAGCAAAGCCGGTTTACCGGACTCCGTCACCGTCGAGGCATCGGCGGTCGGCACGTACACCGTTGCAGTCGTATTGGCCGGCACGACGATCTCCCACGAGAACGCTTCACCATTGACTCTCCATTCGCTGACGATACGGCCGCTGATCGAGTTGTAGCTGCCTTTTGCCCAGGTCAGCCCGCCGCCGACCTGCGGTTTGAGGATGAAGTGGCGATAACCTGGACACTGCTCGTCCGGATGGATGCCCAGGATCGAGCGGTACATCCATTCGCCGACCGAACCGATCGCGTAGTGGCAGAATGAGTTCATCGCCGGATCCTGGAACCCGCGACCCTCCATGTAGCCGTCCCAGCGTTCCCAGATGGTCGTTGCCCCCTGGTCGATGGTGTAGCCCCACGAGGGAATCGTCCGGTTGTTGATCAGCATGTATGCCACGTCGCTTCGGCCGGCGGCGCTGAGCTGGTTCATCAGCATGACCGTCGTGTGGAACCCGGTCGAAATGTGATTCTTGTAGGCGGTGACGCGCTCGACCATGTGTCGGGCTGCGGCTTCGCGCTTGTCCTCGGGGACCAGATCGAAATCGAGCGCGATCGCGTACGCCGACTGGGTGTTTCCCTTGACCCGGGCGTCGTCACCGACATAGGCCTTGATGAACGCCTGCCGGATATCAGCGGCCAGCTTGGCATACTTGTCAGCTTCCGACTGGCGACCCAACACGCGGGCCATCTTCGCAGTCAGCGAGGTGCTGTGCTGGAAGAACGCGGTCGCGAAGACCTCGTTCGGAATCTGGGCCTCACCCTTCGGAAAGCCCAGGCCTTCAAGCTTGAGGGTGTCGCCGTTGAGCCAGTCGCTGTAATCGTTGTTGCGTTTGTTTTTCCACAGCAGATCCGGGTTGTGGCCGTGGATGTGGTCCACCCAGCGGCGGCAGGCCTCAAAGTGCTCGGCCAGGGCCCGTTTGTCGCCGTAGTTCACGTACATCCGCCATGGCACGACCACGCCGGCGTCGCCCCAGGCGGGCACGCCGGAGAACAGGGCGTTGGGGTTGTAGGGATGCGGGGCAAAGTCCGGGAAGCGGCCGTCGTCGGCCTGGTCGTCGCGAATGTCCACGATCCACTTGATGAAGAACGCGGCCATGTCCATGTTGAAGCATGCCGGCTGGGCGAAGACGAGCATGTCGCCCATCCAGCCCACCCGCTCGTCGCGCTGCGGGCAGTCGGTCGGAACGCTGTGCATGTTGTCGCGATGCGTCCAGACGATGTTCTTCATCAGCTTGTTGAGCAGCGGGCTCGAGCACTCGAACGCCCCGGCCATCGGCGGCGCGGAGTGGAACACCCTGGCCAGGATGAAGTCCTTGGCCGGCCGTGCGGGCAGGCCGGTCACCTCGACGTAACGGAAGCCGTGGTAGGTGAAATGCGGCTCGAAGGTCTGCGGGCCGCTGCCGTTGAGAATGAACTGGTCCTCCTGGCGGGCGCCCAACTCGCCGCCCAGCGGCTTCATCCGCAGGTTATCGCGGTAGATCATGCCGTCGGAGTCAAGGACTTCAACGTGACGCAGTGTGACGGTCGTTCCGGCCGGGGCGTTCACCTTGATTCGGCACCAGCCTGACAGAATCTGTCCGAAATCGACGACGTAAACACCCGGCTTCGGCTCGGTGATGGCCAAGGGCTTGAGTTCCTCGGTCACTTTGATCGGCTCGTTCGGTTGGGCGACCAGTTTCGCCTTGACTTCCCCGGCCCATTCGACGGGGCTCCATGCCGAATCGTCGTAGCCGGCCGTGTCCCAACCCTGGAGTTCCTTCCGCGAGTCGTAGACCTCGCCGTCGAGGATACATGCCTTGCGGATTGGGCCATCGGTCGTCACCTTCCAAGTCTCGTCGGTCACGACAAGATCCGATGAGCCATCAGCGTAGTACACGCGCATCTGCATCAACAGGGCGAGCTTCGTGCCGTAGTGCCCCCGAAGCGGCCCGTCCTTGACGATATGGGAGATGCCCAGTCGGCCGGCGTACCAGCCGTCGCCGAGCGTCGCTCCAACGGCATTGGCCCCGGTCTTCACCAGGTCGGTCACGTCGTAGGTCTGGTACTCGACGCGTTTGTGGTAGTTGGTCCACTCGGGTGCGAGCAGGCAATCGCCCACCCGCCGGCCGTTGATGCGAATTTCGTACATGCCCAGCGAGGTCGCCGTCACCACCGCACGCTGGATCGGCTGGCCGATCTGGAACTCCTTGCGGAGTATCGGCGACGGCCGGGCGGGCAGCCCCTTGGCCGCCGGCGCCGGACCGGGCAGGCTGATCCATTTGGCCTTCCAGTCCGCCGGGGTCAGCAGACCCATCCGCCAGCGGGCGACGGGGCTCCACGCGGTTGGCTGGTCGTCCTGAGTCCACACTCGGACTTTCCAGAAAACGTCCTGCTCGGCCGCCAGCGGCTTGCCGGCATAGACAACCTGGGCCATCTGGTCCGACTCGACCTTGCCGCTATCCCAGAGATCTCCCTCGTCCCCGGCAAGCAACGCCTCGCTTGAGGCAACCAGCACCTGGTACGCCGTCTGCCGGATGCCACGAGCATCGGCGTCCAGCACCCAGCTCAAGCGCGGCTGCGATTCGTCAATCGCCATCGGATCGCTGAGGTACTCGGTTCGCAGATAGGTCGTCTTGACGGTACTCATGTTGCATGCACTCGCTGTCAGAGCCAATAAAACGCTGATCACCACAATGCGCCTGGACACGTTTGACCTCCTTGCTTCTCGGAAGCGCGTAAGGCAGGTATTTGAGCCGATTGGGCGAGAGATTCAAGTCCCCGGAGATGATCACGGCGAAGTCGGCGTCGTCACTCCACCGTTTGCCCGCCGGCGGCCGTGGTGGCGGCAGGTCCGGTGGACGTGGGCTCGACTCGCAGTTTCCTCAGCGATGCGTCGAGCCAGCCTTGCCATTTGCGTTTGAAACGGCCGTCGGCGTTGTAGTAGACCTGACCATACGCCGGCTCGGCAAGAAGCTGCTCATGGGCGGTGTTCACCCGATCGGCCGCCGCCGTCAACCGCTCTGCGGCACCGCTCGCAGCCTTCGTGGCTTCGAAGGCGTTGCCCACGGCAGCGGTAAAGTCGAAGCCCTTCTTGATCCAGGCGATCCGCTCGCGCACCCTCGGATCCCTGGCCTTCCCGAAGGCGGCTTCCAGGTAACGCCGCGCCTCCCGCAGCAATGAGAGATCGGCCATGGCTTCTTCCGGGGCAAGATTGTCCAGGCCCTCGAACCATCGGCCGGGCCTGGCACGTGTCCAGTACTTCTCGCACGCGTCATGGTACGTTCGCATCTCCGCGGCCGCCTCGCCGAAGCAATCGCGATGGAACTCATCGAGAATCCTGTCAACGTCCGCGTTCACATCCCATTGCAGACGCGAAGCCACGTAATGCATCGGGCCGCTCCAGGCCCAGAACGGATACGCCTCGCAGTAGATGGCCTTGACGCCGTTGGCCGCCGCGAATCTCAGGTCCTCAGCGACAAGTCTGGGTGACGTCCGCGGCGTCAACCAGCCCAGGCCGTAGTACACGTAGGTGTTGAGGTTCTTCGCGTAACCGGCCCATGCCTTGAGCAGGGCCCGGTCCTTGTCGCGGTAGGCCGGTTCATAGTGCTGAAGGATGTCCTGTGTCAGAGCGACGATGACATTTTCCGGGAGCTTCTTGCGACCTCGCGGCGGTTGTTCGACGTTCCAGTAAGCATAGACCCCCACGTGACGGCCGGGATGCGATTGGGCGACCGCCTCGGCCACCTTGCTGACGTAGTCGAAATAACTCTCCGAGTACTGCCGCCCCACCGGCAGATCGCGATACGGCTTGTCGAGGGCAGAGCAGTTCGGGCATTCGCAATACCACGGGTTGTCATTGACGCAAAGCGAGAAGGTGTCTCGGTCGGGGTTCTTGTTGAAGAAGTGTTGCGCCGCCTCGATGCTGAGCCGGAGCACGTCGAGATTGGTGAAGCACGGCTGCGGCGTGTCGCCGGCGTTACTGCCCCGAATCTGCCGCTTTCCATCGCGAAGCGGGAAATACTCCGGATGATCCTTGCCGTACTTGGCCACCGAGATGATCGTCGCGAGATTGTGGCCGAAGCCAAAACCAGGGGTGGCGATTCGGCGATCGGTCAGACGATTCCTCCGAGCATAGGCGGCGGCATCCGGACCGGTCAGCCCGCTCCAGATTCGGTAGGCAAACGCCGGCTTCAGCTTGCGTGCTCGAATTCGAAGGTTCCTGGTTTTCGGCACGATCGTGCCGCGCGAATGAGGGTAGTACATCCGAACATTGATGTCCTCCATGAGGATTGTCGCGACGGCGTTGGCGGTTCCAGCCGGGGTCATCCCCTGAACCATCATCCCTCGCGGCGACACGCTGATCACCGCGCCGTCGTACGGCACGTCCGGGTGGCTCGCGGATTTCTCGAACTCCGTCGCAGTGGCCGCAAGGCTCGAAATCGAGATCGCGAGCCGCTCGTCGTTTGACTTTTCCATATCATATTGGTCAAGGCCGACGCCCGTCGCTTCCCGCACAGCCCAGCGCAGGTCGACGGCCGCCTCTTTTTCCATGGCGTGTGCATCCGGCCGAAGAACGATATAGGCTGCGGCTTTGCCGTCGCGGACGATCTCGATCGAGACCGCGGTCTTCTGCTCAGCAGAAGGGGCCGCCAGGCCACAGGAAACGACGGAAGCAGCGATAACGCCAGACAACACACCGCGCCGAACGAATGGGGAACAGGAGACGTGCATGAGACCACCTCGTCGGGAAAAGTGCAGACCAGAGTGTTGCCTGCGTCGGCAACCGGCTTGACCACGGCCTGCATGGTACCAAACGGCTGCTGCTATTACTATCGTGGCCGTAACGCCGTCATCGCGAAGCGAGAAGGAGTGTGATGCATGCAGCGTGTCCTGCGGTCTTCCTGTGTTTTGTGGATCCTGCTCAAGGGAGTCCATGTGTACGGGCAACCGGCCACTCAGCCGGTGCCGGCCACGCGGCCCGCGGCTGCCATTCTCCATGAGCCCAGCATGCCGGTCAGAGGAGCAGGATCGTCGCCCGAGACGATCGCGGCCATCTTAGGGCAGGCCGGTCTACAGACCCGTCTGATCTCTGCCAGGGAGATGGCAGACCCGAGCATCCTCAACCCGGCGGCCTTTGACATGCTTGTCCTGCCGACTGGCGAGAGCTTTCCCATCGAGGCCCGCGACAACGTGGTCAGATTTCTCCGCGACGATGGCAACCTGATCACCATGGGAGGATACGCCTTTAATGATCTGCTGCGATCCGAGAACGGGCGGTGGCAGAGCGAAGCGGACCTGTGTAAGGCGCGTCTGGAGAAGGCGGTGCGGAAGGACAACTCACTTCTGACCAACGGCGACTTCGAGACCCGGCAGGAATTGGCAGACCCCAATCAGCCTGCGTCAGACCAATGGCGACGCACCTCACCCCGCTGCGAACTGGTGCAGGAGTCACCCCAGGAAGGCCGGTGGTGTGCGAAGGCCGTCGTACGGCCGGAGGATGCCGACAAAGGCCCGACCTTCTGGCAAGAGGTCACCTGCAGACCAGGCCTCACTTACCAGATCTCCGGCTGGCTTCGTTCCGAGAAAGTCATCGAGACGGGCATGGCTTATGTCGCCCTGTATCAGCACGACGACCAGGGCAAGCTGGTGACCTTCAAGGATTTCGCCGTGGCTCGCGGCACGACCGATTGGACCCTTCACAAGTTCATTGCCACGACCGGGCCAAACGTACGGCGGCTGACGGTCAGACTTGGCCTCCACCAAACACACGGCACCGCGTGGTTTGATGACATCCGTCTGTCGGACATCACCGGGAGCCAGGTCCGGCCGATGAACACCTCCACTGGCAAGCCGATGGACGGCCTGGTCGTCTCGCCTGAACAGATCGGGATGTTCGATGCGTCGTTCCCGCTCAAGCGCGTAACCGGCGCTCGTCGTGCCAGCGGGCAGCGATTCTTTCCCGATAAGGTCAGTGTCTCTCGGCCGCTGACCGGCTGGGCGGCCTCCGGGGTGGTCGGCAACGACAATGCCCGCTGGATTCCGCTGCTTGAAGCCAACGATCGATTCGGCCGTCTGCGCGGAGCCGCCGGGGCGATGCTCGTGCACTACAATGGCCACTACGCCGGGTCGTGCTGGGCCTATTTCGGCGCAGATAATGTCGATCTGTTCAGTGATCCACACGCTCCGATGGCCCAGGGCCTGGCAAACGTGGCCCGGTTCATGAGCGCCAGGACGTTTCTGCGAAACCTCAAGACGGACCATCGGTTCTACAAACCCGGCGAGAAAGCGACTGTTTCGGTTGCGATCGACAACCGCGGTCGGTCGGCAAGCCGGGTCAAAGTCACAATCCTTGTCGCCAGTGCCCACGTTGACCCACAGACACCAGCGAACAAGCCGCTGCTTCGCCAGGAATACGTCATGACCATCGCGGCGGGCAAGGCGGAGCAGATTGCCGCCCAACTGACCATTCCCGACGCCGGACATGATCTGTATGAGGCCAAAGCTCTTCTCGAACCGCCCAAGAACAGCCCGGGCAGCGCGATCCGTGATGAAATGGTCACAGGTTTCATCGTCGACAACGATGCCGCCATCAAGGCCGGGCCTGAACTGCGTTTCAAGGATAACTACTTCACCCTGAACGGCCGGCCGATGTTTCTCTTCGGAACGGACGCATACAGCTACACCTACAACTCGTCCTCCAGCAACCCATTGACGTGGGCGGCGGATATGCAGGCCTGCGTGGACATCGGCCTGAACCTTTACGAGAACCTGAATCACGTCCGGCCCAACTGGGAGATGACCGACGACGACTGGCGTGACTTCCGCGGCATGGGGCAGTTGTCCCAGCGGCAAGGCCTGGTCTACATGCCCGGCATGCTCATCGGCCACAACGTTGCGATCGGGGATGACCTGCTGAACAAGCAGAGCGCCCTCTGCAGCCAATATGCGCAGCGGTTGAAGGACCTGCCCGGCCTGCTGTACTACATCAACGGCGATTACCAGATGATGCTCGGCCAGCACCCCAAGGAGGTCGAGGCTCTCTGGAACCGCTGGCTGACGCAGTGCTATGGGACGACTGACAGACTGCGGGTGGCATGGGGAGAGGCGGCCGCGAAAATGGATCTCGGCCAGATACCGCTGTGGCCGCTAGGGAGCGGGAAGTGGGCTGACACGACCGCGGTCGATCAGTTGCGGTTTCAGAACTGGCTCACTCGACGTTGGAACGAGTCACACGTTGCGGCGATCCGCAAGCACGACACCCAGCATCCGATCACCTCGGAGTATTACCAGTTTCCCTTCGGCGGGATGGACCTGGTCCAGACCATCGACGGCCAGGACGTCAGCAATTTCGGCTTCTTCGGCACGCCGTGCACAGATCTCGACATTCTGCCGCTCAAGGTCCGGTTCAACGATCTGCGCATTCGCGGCAAGGGCGTATGCCTCGGTGAATACGGCGTCAAGACGCATCCGGCCTGGAGCGTCGAGAACGGAGCCACGGACTACCACATCGTTCGCACCGAAGAACAGCAGATTCAGCTCTTCATGGCAGTCGCACACTACGCACTGGGCATGGGAGTCGGAAAGGTCCAGAACTGGTGCCTGCAGGATGCCCAGCACTCGGTATTCCCCTGGGGACTGTTTTATCCAAATCAGCTCATTCCCAAGGACGTGGCCTATGTCCATCGCAACCAGTCGCTCATCTGGCGGCACCTCACGCCTCGCTACGTCGCGCCGAGCCTGACGGTGTGCATCCCGAACAACCTGCGATTGGGTAACTTCGAGGCCCTCGGGCGCGACGTGGCCGACCGCTGCTTCGAGACCCTGCTCGGCCTGCATTACGACTTCAACGTCATCGACGACCATCACCTCGCGGCCGTGCCGGACGATACGAGAGCCATCCTATACCCGTCGCCTTTCTCGCTCGGCGACGAGACTTTTGAACAGCTCATGGCGCTTGCGAAGAAAGGCACGCATATCCTGGTGACCGGCGACATCTCGTATGACGAGAACCGCAAGCGAACCCGAACGCAGCGCCTGAAGGAGCTGGCGGGCGTTGAGTTCGTTGGGGAGGAGTACCCGGACATCGAGCGGCCGACGGAAGCGAGCATAGATACCCCATCCACGAAGGCGAGCGGCTCGGCCGCGTCCCTGCACCCGTGCATTCGCGTACGGCCGTCGGGTGCCCAGGTCATCCAGTCCCGAGAAGACGGCACCCCACTGCTGGTTCGCCACAACAATGTTTTCCTGTGTCTTGATCCGATCGAGTTGAGCAACCACGACGCTGTAAGCGAGGCACGTCGCCGCCTCTACGCGACGTTTTTGGAGACGACCACTGTCAAGCCGCTGCCCATTGAGCCGAACGAACCATGGCTGCACGTCATGGCCCAGCCCACGACGAAGGGCACCGTGCATGTAGTCTTCAATTGCCGAAGAGATCAGGGGCAGCAGGAGGTGGTCATCCCCACGGCCGCCGGCCGCCTGACGCTGAAAACGAGAAACCGATGGCCGGCCCTGGCGGCGGTGACAGACGACGGCAGGATCGTGGCGGTTAACGCGTTTGGCGATGCCTCCATCGGCAAAGACCCGCTGCTGCGCGGTGCGGGCATGAAAGCCTTGATGTCGCTGGACGGGCAGGATTTGCGGCGGTCGAGGACCGTCCTGGTCGCCCCGTTCGAGCCGGGCACCCTCATACTGCCGGCTTCGTCCACGGCACATGACATTGTCGGCGTTCATGTGCTTGACTTCTCCGACGGCCACTGGAAGGAGTACGAGACAATGTCGGTTAACCCCCGCGACGCCGTGATTGAAATCGACCCGGATCGGGCGACCTGCGTGCTGGTGGTGGATCGTGGCTCCGACAGCCGATGGCGGGAGCACCTGAAGCAGGCTATGCTGAAACCGGTATCTATCGACGGGTACTGACGGTTGGAATGCCGCTCCCACTCAGGAGACTGATGACCATGCCCCATACGCACCGTTTCACCGTGGCCGTGCCGGCCGTGCTGATGAATTTCTTGTGCCTCCAGACGTCGCTTGGAGCCGAGCCCTTCGACTACTTCTCCAACTCCTGGAGCGTCATTGGGCTGAAGGACTACAGCGACGGCACACGGATCACACCCGACAACCGGCTGCTGCTGTCGGATGGGCGCGAGTTGAGAATCCGGATCGGCGAAAGCCGCCACCGGCTCAGTCGGGAGCAGACCAAGACCCTCATGGAGGGTTGGCTGCCGGTCGTGCAGCTCACCGCCCAAGATGAAAGCATCCGCTATGACATGACGATGTGGGCCACCCCCCTGCCGACGGTCAAGGACTGGCAGAAGGCGTTCGACTGGCCCACGGAAGGCGACAACTACCTGAACTGGGTCGCCGTCAAAGCCACGAACACCGGTCAGTCGACGGCGGCAGCAGAGATCGATGCGGTGATTGTGCACTCGGGCAGTAGCCAGGTCACATCAGTGGACGCACTGTCGCGGAAACTGAACCCTGGCGAAACGGCACAAATGGTACTCCGGATACCGTTCCAGCCGCTCGACTCGAGCGTGGCCGCCGAGTTTGACAAGGAGGAGCCTGCCCTGTGGCTCGAACGAACAGTCAAATACTGGCGAGACCTGGTCCTGAGCGCCGGCCGGATCACGGTTCCGTGCGAAAAGAGCACGCAGGCCCTGCTGGCCGCTCATGTGTGCCAACTGATCGCCAACGATCACGGCCAGCTTCGCGGCGGCGAGGGGTTTTACGACCAGTTCTACATCCGCGACGGGGCCTACCAGATCATGGAGCTGGAGGAGGCCGGACTGGCAGACGCGGCGGCCAAGGCCATCCGGCACTATCTGGCGACCCAACGACCGGACGGCCGCTTCGAGACTCAGAAAGGCCAGTTCGACGCCAACGGACAGGCGGTCTGGGCACTGTGGCAGTACTACAAGATCACCGGCAATCGGGCATGGCTGGAGGAGGTCTACCCGCAGATGAAACGGGCGGTGGACTGGACCATGCAGGCCCGCCGTGAGGAACCGGCCGACTCGCCCTTCGCGGGCGTTTTGCCGGCGGCCGTCGCGGACGGCGAGTATCTCTGGGACGGCAAGCACCACATCGTCGGCTACGACTTCTGGAACCTGCGGGGGATGCTGCGCACGGCCGACGCCGCGGCGATCCTCGGCAAGACCGCCGACCGTGCCGCCCTGCTTGCGGAGATCAAGGCGTATCGGGCCGCCATCGAAACGGCGTGGAAAAGAACAGGACTCGATTACTTCCCGCCAAGCTGGGAGAAAGTCGGCACGCACTGGGGCAATACGGAAACACTGTGGCCGACCGCCCTATTTGATGTCAACGACCCTCGCATGGCCGCCATGCAGAAGGAGGTTCGCGAGCGCCACGGCGGCGGATTCCTCGAAGGCACGATCCGCTGGACCGGCGTGGCCGATGCGATCCACCCATACATGTCCGCTTACACAACGATGGCCGCCCTGATCTGCGGCGAACATGATCAGGTCGTCGAGGACTACTACTGGTACCTGCTTCACTCGTCGGCGACGCAAGCCTTTCCCGAGGGCATTTTCTACAAGCGCCGATTCGCCTGGAGTGATACCATCCCCCACACCACGGGCGCGGCCAACTATGCCCTGATGCTTCGCCACATGCTGATCCACGAGCAGGAAGATGAGCTTCATCTGCTGGCCGGCGCGCCTGACGGCTGGCTGGCGGATGGCAAGGAAATCCGCATCGAACACGCACCGACTTACTTCGGGCCGGTCGATATGCTGGTGAGCGGCACAGCCAAGGGCGTTCTCGTGCAGTTCAAGGGCGCAGATCGACAGAAGCCCGGACGCATGGTGCTGCATCTGCCGTCCTCGCGGCCGCTGGACGCACCGATCCCCGGTGTGATCGTCGAGATTCGTCCCGATCAGCGCAGACAGTGGGACTTCGCCGGCGTGGTGGATACATACGCCAGGACCGCTCCCCCACTTCCTCGATTGCTCCGCGATCTCGTCGATTTGCCTGCCCACCCGCCGGTACCGGTGGATCGTTGCGTTTTGCTCGACCTGTCGAAGCCGGCCAACACCGATCCTCTCACGGCACCGTTCGGGGTGCCCAATCCCGGCGAGTATCTCTTCACCGGCCTGCCGGTCGGCGATCAAACCGTCTGCGGGATTCCCTTCCGGATCATCGATCCGTCTGCGAACGACGGCCGGGGGTTCATCGTTCTGGCTTCAGACAAGGCCCCGACCAACCGCAAGTGGCCCACACAAGTTGAGATCCCAGTCAGCGGTCTGGCCAAACGAGCGTTTTTCCTCGGCAACGTGACCGGCTGGGGCTCCCATGACAGCGGTACGGGAGAGTGGGGTGCCGTGGGCGCATACGAGATCGAGTACGCCGACGGACAGAAACAGATTGTCCCCCTGATCACGGGCTACACTTGCGAAGACTGGACAGCATCGCCAAACGCGCCCGGGGTCATCTGCGGTCTGCGCGGCAAACCGTGGCATCTCAATGTCCTGGGTGTGAAGCTCCGGCAGGCCGAACTCAAGAGGATCGTCTTCTGCGACTACGACACACCGGCTGCACCGGTGCTCGCGGCGGTGACCATCGAGCGATGAGGTGCAGGCACGATGGCCGTGCAAGCCGTGGCCATGGCACCCGACTTTGTTCTTTCTGTTGCTTCCTGTTCAATTCCCCTTCATCACGCGAAATCGGCCAGATGCTCTGGCCGACCTTGAATATCGACGCGGATCCGGTAGAGCGACCCGCCAATGTTGGAGGCGTTGAAGTCGTAATTCGGAGGGGCATAGGGACCGACCCAGGACTGGCCGGCAGTGGTGACGTACAGATCGGTCAGGCTGTCACCGCCGAAGATGACGCTCGACACCTGCCGGACCGGCATGGCAATACGCCGCTCCACCTTACCCTGCGGGTCATATCGAACGATCTGGGAACCATACCACTGGGCACTCCAGATGTAGCCCTCGGCATCGACGGTCAAACCGTCTGGAATGCCCTCATCGGTGGGCACCTGAACCACGACGCGGCGGCCGGACAGCTCGCCCGTCGAGAAATGAACATCATAGGCATAGATCTTCCGTGCCGTGGAGTCGGTGAAGTAGAGCGTCCTGTTGTCGGGACTGAAACCCAGACCGTTGGCCAGCTCGATGCCCTCATCGACGATGCGGATCGATCCGTCCGGCGCGATCAGATACAGACAACCTGTTTTCTCCATGCCGCCAGCCCCCCAGTACATGGTGCCGGCATAGATACGGCCGTGAGGGTCGGCGATCATGTCGTTGATTTTGAGTTGCTCGCCCCTGTACGTCGCCGCGATGCTGCGCCACTGACCGTCCCGCCAGAGATGCAGGCCGGTCGGCCCGCCCAACACCAGTCCACCCGAGCGGTTCAACGCCATTCCTGAGACCACCACGCCCTGGGTCAGGATACCGTGCTCGTCGCTGTCCACCGCGTACTGGTACGTCTTGTCCGTCTCATTGTCGGTCCACAGCACGCGGCGATTGGACACATCCCAGGTGGGTGCTTCACCGCACTTGTTGTTGTCCTGAACGATGACTTCAATCGTGTACGCCATCTGAATTCACCTCCCGCAGTGCGTCAAGCCGTCACCACACTCCAGCACCGACGCTCGAGATGAGACCCCGCATCCCGAAGCCGCACGAACACGAGTCATCGATGCGGTGAGGCAATAAAACGCTCCGGATACGCTGACAGGGCAAACCGCGACGCTACCCCCTTTACAGGGCTTTCAGGGCCATCTCGGCGGCCTTCTTCTGCGGGGCCTCGGCATCGCCGGCCGCGATCGACTGGTACACCTTCCTGGCAGCAGGCTCGGCGCCCGACCGGGCCAGATTCTCGGCGAATCGCACGCGAGCCCTGGATGCCCGGCGACGAGCAACGGGGCATGGGCACTGGGCGGCCTTGGCGATGAACTCGTCGTTGGCCGGTTCGGGGAAATTGGCCAGTGCCTCAACGGCCGTCAGGGCAACCTCTCGATCGCAGTCCGCCGTCGCCTTCTGCAGGGCAGCCATCACAAAGGCGTTCGGACGAGCAGCCAGTGAAGCGACGATCCCAACTCGGAACTCCGAGCCAACGGCCGTCTCCAGCGCGTTGACGAGCGCCTGATCGGCCTCGTGGGATGAAATGCGGTCCAGGGTGCAGCGGGCATCCTCCCGCAGTTCGAGATCATCAAGCGCCTTGGCAATCGCCGGCACTTCCTTGTCGCCGGCCACACCCTGGAGCAAACGCAGGATCTTGATCCGCGTTGCCACGGGATGGATGGGCCTTCGCGGCACATCCTTGCCCTGGTCGTCCTTCTTCGCGTCGGTCAGGGCCCACAGTTGCCCGGCCAGTTCGGCCGCAACTTGGGACCGCTCGGCCTCCTTGCCCGGAGCGTTGGCCTTCACGACCATCAGTTCCACCTGCCAATATGCTGTGTAGGCGGCTTCCTGCTCGCCGCCGAGCTGTCCGATCACCTCTGCAATCGATGCCATCTTGTCGTTCCTCCGCTTACGCGGTCATAAGTTGTTCCAACGATTTCCGATCTTCAATCCTGAACCCTCGGTCGGCATCACAGGTGCCACGGTGCCCGCATCGGCCGGCTGAGCATCTGATTCGCGGCCTCGTCGCCCACAAACTGTTCGCTTGCCGGGTCCCACTTGATCGCCCGGCCGAGCCGCATCGAGATATTGCCCATGTGGCAGATCGACACCGAACGATGCCCGATTTCCACGTCGCAGATGCACCGCTCGCGGCTCTTGATGCAGTCGAGCCAGTTCTCATGGTGGTTCTTGCTCTTGTAAAGCTTGACCTTCGGCTCGCTGTCAATGATATCCGGGTCCGAGGCCTCCAGACGATTGCCCCGAGCAACGAAGATCCAGCCGTTCGAGCCGGTGAACTTCACGCCGTTGCCGAACTTTGTTCCGTCCTCGTAGGTCTGGTCGTTGGTGTGGCACCAGAGCTCGACGCCGTTGTCGTACTTGTAGTGGACGTCGAAAGTCATGGGGACGGTATGCATTCCGCTCTCGGCAAAGGTTGCACGAGTCCCGTCGACCCAGACCGGCCCGCTGCCGTCGGTCCCGTTGGCCCACTGGGCAATATCATTGTGGTGAGCACCCCAGTCGGTCATCACGCCGCCGCTGTAGTCGTAGAACCAGCGAAACTGGTAGTGGACGCGGTTCGGCGAATAGTCAACATACGGGGCTTGGCCGAGCCAGAAGTTCCAGTTCAGGCTGGGCGGGGGCGTCGTCACCGGCTGCCACTGGCCCTTAGGAACGGCATGCAGAACGGTATCGATTCTCTTGAGCGTGCCGATCGCCCCGCTGCGAACCAGTTCGCAGGCCTTGCGGAAGGCGTTGTCGGAACGCTGCTGACTGCCGGTCTGGAAGACCACGCCGTATCGGCGCACCGCCGCGACCAGGGCCTTGCCTTCGTTGACCGTCAGCGTCAGGGGCTTTTCGCAATAGATATCCTTGCCGGCCTCGGCGGCCATGATCGCGGGGATAGTGTGCCAGTGGTCCGGCGTAGCGATCAGCACCGCGTCGATGTCCTTGCGATCGATGAGGTGCCGGAAGTCCTCATAGGCGGCGATCCGCTTGCCGGCTTTGTCCATGACCGTCCTGGCCGCGTCGTCGCGCCGATTGCGGTCAACATCGCAGACCGCCGCGACCTCAGAACTCTCGTTCGGCAGCAGGCAGCCCTTGATGTGATGCCCCAGTCCCAGACTGCCAGTGCCGATGACACCGACCACGACTCGCTCGCTGGGAGGCTTGCCCCCCTTCTGCCTCGGCGCCGCTGCCGGTTTCTCCGACTTCCCGCCGCAGCCTGAGATGGCCGCCGACAGAGCCGACGCCGCGGCCAGCCCCGCCGCCGAACACTTCAGAAGACTGCGTCGTCCGATTCGTTCTTGATTGTCCACGTGAAAACCTCCTCGACCCATGGGTCGTTCTTGAACCGGGAGCTCAAGGCTGATAGCTAACAGCTAATAGCCTCTAATTGACCTCCAACCCATCCTTGTCCGGCAGCTTGGGGAATGACGCGTGCGGCTCGGTCTGATACCAGAAGCCGACCGAGGAGATGTCATCCTGCAGCGGCAGATAGCGCCCGCCGGAACGCCAGCCGAGGGCCTGCATGGTCACCTTCAGGTCGCTCTCGAACCGCACCGGATCCATGATGTGCCAGCGGTAGAGGCCGAATCGCTGCTGCGACTCGTTCAAGCCGTCGGGCCGGATGACCTGAGGCATGCCCGCATACGGCGTCGTGTATTCCCGGTACTCGGTTGTGCCGTCGGCAGTCCTGGCGTGGAATCCGTAGGAGCCGCAGAAGTAATCTTCCGTGCCCGTGCCGCAGATCGTCGGGAACTCCTTGTCGCCGTCCATGAAAAACTTGATCTCGCCTTCGCCCCACCAGCCGACGTTGTTCGACTGCCATGCCATGTAGGTGCCGACGAAGTGGCCCTTGCCCTTCACACCGTCGAGAATCACGTGGTCCTGCTTGTACGGCAGCGGATTGTTGCGGCGGAACTGGGCATGGAAATAGCCCTCGTCGGCGGGTACTTCGGTCAGCGTGTAGTTGACCTGGTAGTAGACGGTCTCATCCTTGTCGCTGATGTTCTCGATGGTCAGCTTCGCCGACTTGCGGAACGGCATGACCCAGTAGCAGTTGAACGCGCTGCCCGGATTGACGCAGACGGCCAGCGAACTGACCTGGGCGTACTTGTTCCATCCGCAGGCGAAGAAATCACCGACCGGCACCTCGACCGACGGCTCAGTCTCGCCGTCCCAGTACATACGCAGAATCAGGAACCGCCAGTGACCGGTCGGGGTCATCCAGATCTGCTGAATCGCGCCCGAGCCTTGAATATCAGCCAGCGTGAAAGTGCTGTTGGCTTTGATGCGCACTGAAGGCGATATCTTCCAGCCCTGGCCCAGCTCTCGGGCGGCGTTCTTGCCGGTTCCCTCGGTGGCCATGCCGGCCTTGCCTTTTTCACCGGTGAAGCTCTCGGGTGAAATCGAACGGGTCTTGGCATCCGAAAGGCGGGACAGGTTGCCCATGCTCATGTGCAGGCCGTTGAACTTCTCCGCCTGCTGAGCGAACGCGCAAGCACACCAGAAGCCGACTGCGGCAAACGCCATTGCCATCATTCCACAGGTCGTGCAGAAAGCCCTCATATCCATCTCCTTTCTCACGCAAACAAGCCAAACGAGTTGTGGCCGGACAACCGCGCACCCGGCCGGAACATATGATACCGGATCAGGGCGGGTTTGACAGCCCACGCGTCAAGGTTGCACGGCAAACCTGTATTGCCGGTCGCATTGGCCGCCCCGGCTGTCTTCGAGATGCACCGTGAAAGCATGGTCTCCCGCGACCGTGGGGGTACCCTTCAATTCGCCGCTCGATGGATCGATCCTCAGCCAGGCCAGCCCGGGCATATCGGGCAGTGTAAATCTTGGCGTGTCGGCTCCGTCGGTAATGATGCCTTTGCTCAGTGACAGGGCGAAACGGCCACTACGCAGACGCGCGGGCAGCTTGAAGCGGTACTCCTGACTGAGCCTGGCCGGGGGCAGATCGATTGGCAGCAACGCCGGAGAAGGAACCTTTACAATGGGCGTCGGAACACTGCGGTTGCCCTGGACATCCACGGCCGTGATGCGATAGAAGACCTCTGGTCGCCCGGAGGCATCCCAAGTTGTTGCGGCCGTCGTCGCCACCAGCGTTGTCGGCCGGTGGATCGCTGTACCGTGTGCGCGCGCTTCTTCGTCCGCTCGCAACGGCGAAAAACCGTGCTCGCTGCTGGCGTAGATCTCGTAATGATCGGCGAGCAACCCTTCCGTCGGCGCTGACCATGAGAGCACAGTGTCTCCCGTGGTCTGGTCGTACGCGACTTGAAGATCACGGGGAGCACCGGGACCCGCCGCCACGAACGACCACGTCGGGCTCCAATCGCCCCAGACCCCGTCGGAACTGCGGCCGCGGACCCGCCAGTAATATCTGGCCCCGTGACGGAGGACGTCCGGCGAGACCAACTGCATGGCCGGCTGCGGGCCATCGACAATCCGGTGCGTGTTGGGCATCACCGGCCAGGTCAGGTCCGGCCGTGCGGAGATGTAGACTTCATAGCCTGAGATCTTGGCCGGCGCCGCCACTTCCGCCGGCCGCCATCGCAACGTCTCATTGAAGCCGAACGACCCGCCAGGCACCGGGTACACTGGCGCCGCAGGTGGCTTCGGCACCGGCAAAGTGGGCAGATCCCGCCACCGATACTCAACCACAACCATGTTCGACGGCGCGGGACTGCCGCCGGAGGCAACGTCGACCCGACCTGAAAACCGGATGCGGTTGTCGCCCGCGTGAAGGCTGGGCAGCGACGGTCGATACGCCTGGAAATCACCGCGCAGCTTCAGATGGCTCGCATACGTTTCCTTGCCCTCAAGAGTAATCCGCAGCCACATCTCGTGTGTGAATCGCGGCTCGTGGAAGCGATCGTCATCGGGTAGTTCGACCTGCGGCTCCTGCACACCCCCGCCGGTTGAACGCCAGGCTGGTCTGTATTCACGGCCATCGAAGCTATACTCAATCAGCGAGTTGCCGCCGTCGCCAGTCTCAAATTGCCCCCCTGCCGTCACCCGCGTCATCATGTAGGGGCAGTGCAGGCGATAGACCACCCTGACAGGCTCTAAGGCATCCAGTGGAACTAATGCATCCGTGCCTCCGCGCTCAGTGAACTGCACGTTCTCCGCCTCTTCCGCGCAGTATCGAACCTGCTCCTGCGAAAGCCGAGGGCGGAATTCCACGTAACCGGAGCCATGGCGGTCGGCTTTCTCCGTTCCGTCGCCCTTCTTCCACGGCGGCGCGAGCAGCTTCCACTGCCAAACGATACTCTCGCCGGGGCGAAGGACCATTCCCATGTTGCGCGGGTCAGACGGCGGTTTTTCCTCATGGAACCGGCAGCCGGGACCAAAATAGGCGACATAGTCCGCACGGCCGGGCCCAGCGCCCGCTCGGTCGATCAGGTAGCGATCCGCCATGATGTCGTCGACGCCGGCCAGTTCGACGTTGTTGAGCTTCAACGCGAACCAGCCGCCGGGTTGGCCGGCCTCATGTGGAATGTGGGCGTCCAGAAATCGCTCCTGCCCATCGAAGAACTCCTTTTGCACCGCGTGACTGCAATCGGCGAAACAGCCGCTGAAGGTTTGCAGGCCCGCGTGCCTGCCGATGACCGGCATGACGATGTGGTACGTCCCGCAGGCCCCCGTACCGCACACGTTCATGAATCGCGTCATGCTGCGCGTGTCGCCCCAGATCGGGCTACCATAGGTGGGGCCCTCGCTGAGATTGCGGCGGACCCACTGCCAGAGGGCAAAGGATTTCTCCTCGTCGGTCATACCCGGCCGCACGAACTCTTCGACGATGCGGTTGATGTCGAACCAGTCGTGCCCGCCGTCAACCACAATGCGAGGGTCGATCACCGACCGATCGCCGCGGTTGCTGATAACCAGCAGGTGGGTGGGATTGTGGGCCGAGCCGGGGTCATCTTTCCATCCCGGCCCCATGCGGCGGTGGTCCGCCGTTCCAGCAACGGCAATGGTAAACTCGGCCGCCTCGCTCGTGATCCGCTCGACCTGCCGGCCGTGCTCACGACAGGCGCCGGTCGTCATCAGGCACCCTGCCGCGAGTGCGGCACCAAGCGTGGGTGACGAGACCCATCTTCGAAACATGATCGCCCCAGGATGGCGGTTGTGCCGTTACCGACGCCCGCACGTCGGACGAGCCTGACATATCACCAGCATACAGCAACAACCGCCGTCCGTCAGGCATTCAGGCAACGAGGCGGCCCCGTGGCCCCGACCGGTAGTGGAACGGCTGTCACCGAGCCATTCTCACATATGGGGAGCAGAAAACGGACAGGTCAGCGACCAGGGCCAACGAACGGCAGCTCCATCACTCCAGGCAGGCCGGATCGGCAGGTATTCCGGGACCGCTGGCGCAGGCCTCGAAGATGGCGACATCATCCTGATCAACATATCGATCATCGTTGAGGTTCGCGTTCTCGCACGCCGGTTCGACAACTCTTCTGCCGACAAGGCACTCTTGCATGTGGGCGAAGTCGGCCTGGTCCACATCCTGGTCCCGGTCGAAGTCAGGTATCAGGACCAGGAAGTACTCCCAGGCTCCGATATCGACGATCGGAGGCGTTCCCGCACCGGTGTCCGTGGTGGCCGGGTCATCAAAAAATCGTTTGCCGCCGCCCAGATCGATGGGTAAAGGCTCTGTCGTGTTGAGGTCGCCATCGAGGTCGGCGGCATCGGCCGGCACCGCCGCGTTATCCGCCGCGTCAATGCAAGGCGAGTCGACGCGCAGACGCAGGTCGCCGTAGTCGTCGTTTGCGCCTTCGTTCATCTCTGTCGTATTCGGGTCGTCGCCCCAGCCGTCGCCACCGTCGCTGGGATTGCGGATGAACAGCGGGTCGGCGCTGACGTTTCCGTTTATGCCGGTCTGGTCGGCGATAACCAGATAGTTGCCCGTGATATTCCCGTAGACGCAATTGTAGCGCAGCGTGAGGCTTCCCCCGCTGTTGTATACGCCCGAGGAGTTGAACGCGATGATTGTATTCACAATCGTCGGGGGGAGCGTGCAGTTGATGCAGTAGGTGCCACCCCCGCCGCCTTCGCTTGCGGAGTTGCCCGCGATCGTGTTGTTCGCGATCGTCGGAGAGGAGCCACTGCAGTAGATGCCGCCGCCGGTGCTCCCGGCGCGGTTTCCCGTGATCGCGTTGTCCGCGACCGCCGGTGAAGAGGAGCTGACGCAGGAGACCCCGCCCCCATAGGTGAATGCGCTGTTCCCAGCGATCATGTTGGCCACGATAGTCGGGGAGGAATAGTAGCAGGAGATTCCTCCGCCGGAACCACCCGATGCACTATTCCCCTTGATCGCGTTGTTCGCAATCATCGGGGAGGAATAGGAGCAGTAGATTCCGCCGCCCCTGCTCGATGCCGCGTTGTTGCCGATCGTGTTGTTGATGATCTTCGGAGATGAATGGTCGCAGTAGATCCCGCCGCCATAGGAAGGATAGGACAGGGTGTTGCCTGTGATCGTGTTATTGGCAATTGTCGGGGAGGAATAGGAACAGTAGATCCCGCCGCCGTAGCGATATGAACCGGACAGTCTCCCCGCGCCGTTGCGGACAGTGAAGCCGTCAATCCGAGTGGTTGCGGTTGCCGTTGAGGGCGAGGCAACGACGCTGCCCATCTGGTTGCCATCGAGGATGGTCGGGTGGACCAGGAAATTCCGGTCGGCCAGGTCGAACGCGGTCGGGTTTTCGGTGCCGGCCAGGCCGCCGTAGAGAGCCACGCCGAGCTTGATCGCGATGTTCTCGACGTACGTCCCGGCCGCGACCCAGACCTGGTCGCCCGATGACGCTGCGTTGAGGCCGGCCTGCACCGTGTACTTGGCTGTCGCCCAGGTCAAGCCGTCCTTTGCATCGTCGCCGCCCTTGGATACATAGATCGTTTCCGCGTGGGCCGGGCCAACGACCGCCAATACCCCGACCCATACGGTCCAACAAGCCATGCAATGCTTCGGCGTCTTCATGTGCTGCTCCCTGGTCTGCTCCTTTGCGTTTGGAAGAGCCTGGTGAGTCTCAGTCTCCTGGCCACAGAATTAGAGATCGTCCTTTTCATGCCCGACGCAGCAGTGCGAGGCGGTCAAACCCGTTGAGATGCAAAGGAATGTCCTGACTTGCCCCCATTGCCGGCCATTACATCAATACGATTAATTCGGTCTCAGAATTCATCCTTTACCCCGGCTTCGTTCAGAAAGGTGTGCACTCGGCAGCGGCCGGCCTTGGCCGACGGCAACTCAGACGAAGCTCGCTTTCGACGGCCAGTCGCGCAGTCCGGACGGACCTGGGAGCGGCGATCTGGAGAGACGGCACGAGATCTGAGCAGTCGGCAGGGAAAGCCAAGAACAACCGCTTCTTCATCAGGGCCGTCGAATGGGTGTCGTGAGCATCATGGATGTGACCGCCGCTGAGACAGCGCAAAATGACTCGACCAGGAGTCGGCTAGGCAACTCTCTGAGTTATCAGGATTCATGATGCCCGAGGACGCCAGATGAACACCCGGCCACTGGGCGTAGCAGGGCTCGAACCTGCGACCTTACGGGTGTGATCCGTACGCTCTAGCCAACTGAGCTATACGCCCTTACAGGGACTATTCTATCAGATCCCGGCCGTGGGGCAAGACGCCTTGGCACCCTGGCCCGCAGGCCCGGGGACGCGGGCAGATTCTCCAGCAAGATGCCCTGATACGCCCGGAAACGGCCGGCTCGGAGGCAGGTTGCGGCGGGGTTTCAGCCATGCCCGCCACCCCCCAGGGTCGGCTCTTGCGTGTCGCCGGCCCGATCGTCCAGCAGCTGGCGGAGTACGTCGAGGTAGGCGTCCAGACACTTTTGCGGCCGGAACAGCTCATAGGCCTGATGGGCGGCCTCCTGGACACAGCGGCGGCGGGCGTTGGGATCCTCCCAGGCGGCGCGGATTCGGGTCGCCAGGACGTGAGGCCGGGCGCAGTCTGCCAGAAAGCCGGTTTGCCCGTCACGAATCAGCTCTCGCGTGCTCGGCGTCCCGGTCGCCACAATCGGCACCCCGGCGGCCATGGCCCACGCCAGCCAGCCCACAGGGGAACTCGCTGCCTCGGGCCAAACGAACATGTCACTGGCCGCGAGAAGATCCGCCGGACCGTACTGCTCGCCTGCGAAGCGAAAGATCTGCGGACAATAGCATTCCTCGCCAAGTCGCCTTGCCCGTCTGTCCTCGCGAAAGCCGCCCGGCAAGATCATTCGAACGTCCGGCCAGATCTGGTGCAGAATCCCAGCAACCCAGACTGCCAAGTACTGCCCCCCGTTCTTGCCTGGCGGACAAGCGGTCAGCAGAACCCTGGCGTCGGCCGGCAAGCCCAGCTCCGTCCTCAGACGCTGCCGGTCGGCCTGACGAATCTCCGCCAGATCAACGGAGGCTCTAATGAGTCGGACTTTATCGCCCGGGATTCCCACGTGGACCAGTTGTTGGCGGATAGAATCGGTCAGGCACACGAAATGAGATTGCAGACCGTGTTCCCGCCTCATCACATGCCAGTGAAACACATTGGCGATTCCGAGACGGTCCGACACGATGGCCAACGATGGCGAAGCGCTTCCCTCGCCGCAAACGGGCACGTGCTGTAGCAGATCCCACATCAGCAGCAAATCGAAAGGCTGCCGCCGCAACACCTGAAAAACCTTTATTGCCCGAAGCTCGCGCATCGACTTCACGCCCGGCGTCTGGTGGACGGAGACGTGGGGCGGCAACCTCAGCACCGGGGCCGGGCATCCGAGCATCAGAATGGTTTGTTTGAAACGCGCGGGCGGCAACTGATGAAGCAGCAGGGAAAGGTGCGCAAGCGAGTCCTCAGGCGTCGATTCATCGACAATATGGAGCAGGTGGGCGGCCATCGCCTCATCATCATCGAGGTTCGGCCTGCCTTCAAGTCGGCCTCGCCTCCCGTTTTGCGGACGCCGCATGACACGGTACACTCTGGCTGATCGTCAGGCCCGGGCCGCCGCCAGCGATATCCGGGCGGGCGTGGAGACGATGGGCTTTCAGATTCTGCTGCTTCTGATCCTGCTGCTGACGTCCGCATTCTTCAGCGGTGCCGAAACCGCTCTGTTCGCCCTGAGCCGGCACGAACTGCAACGGCTTCGGCAAGACAAACGAACCTCGCGCCGACTGGTTGCCGACCTGATGCGCCATCCGCGCCGGTTGCTGCTGACGCTGATGATCGGCAACGTTTCGATCAACATGTTCATTTTCGCCGCAAGCATCTCCTTATCTCAATCACTGGCCGGCAGGAGAACCGCCCTCGTTCCTGTCATCGGTCTGGCATCGCCGCTGCTGGTGACATTGCTGGGCGACATCCTGCCCAAGGGGGTGGCGATCCTGCTGCGGGTCCCCCTGGCCGTCCGCCTCGCCCCGGCGGTCCGGCTCGCACAGATTGTGCTGACCCCGTTCCGCATCGTTCTGGCGGGCGTGCTGGTGGAGCCGCTTACACGCTTGCTCGTCGGCACCCGCAAGCCCGACGAATATGTCACCGTCGAGGAGCTGCGTGAGCTCGTCGAGATGTCCGAGCGACACCGGGTCATCGACGCTCACGAAAACGCGATGCTCGACCAGGTGATTCAGCTCGGCGAGTTGAGGGCCAAGGACATCATGCTCCCACGGGTGGACATGATCTCCTACGACGTCTACGACAATCCGCACGATCTCGAACGCCTGATGCGCCGGCACGGTTTCACCAAGATACCCGTCCACGACATCGATATCGACCGGATCGCCGGAATCATCTATGCCAAGGATCTCTTGCTGCACCCCGGTCGTCCGCTGGCACAACTGGTTCGGCCGGCCCATTACGTGCCCGAGCTCATCACCATCACCCAGTTGATCGAGGAGTTCCGTCGCAAGAAGACGCAGCTAGCGATTGCGGTGGACGAGTTCGGCGGCGTGGTCGGCCTGGTCACGGTGGACGACATCGCGCGGCTGATCGTAGGCGGGCTCGGAACCGAGGGTGAATCCGGCGAGGAGAGGCTCTGGATCCGGCTTGACGAGCGGCGTTACCGTGTCTCGGGCGCGATGAGCATCCACGAATGGTCCGACCAATTCGAGATGAGCCGCATGGATGAGGAGGTCACGACGCTGGCCGGTCTGATTCTTGCCCGGCTGGGTCGAGTACCGGCCGTTGGTGATAAGCTCCGGATGGGCAACCTGATCCTGACCATCGAATCGCTCAGGGGTCGGCGAATCGAGTGGGTGCTGCTGGAGTTGGCCGACGACGCGGCAGGCGTCGGGACGGCCGGCGACCGGCCGGAGGGAGCTGCGCCATGATGATCCTGCTCGGCATGCTGGCGACGCTCGCCGCCCTGGCCGCTGCCGGCTTCTTCTCCGGCTCGGAGATGGGCCTCTACTGCGTCAACCGCGTCCGCCTGCGACTGCGGTCGGAACGACCGGAGGCCGTCGACGCCAGGGCCCTGTCAAGCCTCGTCGCCCGCCAGGACGAAAGCGTGCTCGGAATCCTGCTCAGCCAGAACATCGCCAACTACCTCCTGACCGTGGCGGCAACCACGCTGATGGTCGGCGGCCTGCAGCTCCAATCGGCCAGCATCGAGTTCTACAGCGCGGCGATTCTCTCTCCGCTGACGTTCGTCTTCGGCGACGTCGTTCCGAAGAACTGGTTTCGGGCCGAAGCCGACCGTCTCATGTACCGTTCCGCCCGTCTTCTGAGGAGCATCATTACCGTGCTCCGAATGACAGGCGCCCTGTGGATTCTGGGTCGGGTCACGCAAGTCAGCGCGACTCTCGCCGGACATGAGAAAGACAACCGGATGAGAGGCCCTCGCGGCGAGGTCCTCGGTCTGCTGAGAGAAGGAGCCGCGGAAGGCGCCCTGACCACTGAGCAGGCCGAAATCGTGGAACGGGTGATGAACCTGTCGAGCGTGCGCGTGGGCTCGATCATGATCCCGCGACGCCGCGTGGCCAGTGTCCCGATCACCGCAAACCGCAGCCAATTCCTCCGAGCCGTCCGCGGCCACAGCTACTCGCGGATGCCGGTCCTCGAACGCGATGGCAGGACCGTCTCGGGCATCGTCAGCGTCTGCGATGCGCTGGCCGATGATACGGAAGCTGGCGTCAGCAGCTTCATGCACGCCCCCACCGTGCTCCAGGCCCAGGACTCGGCCGCCCGGGCCATCATCCAGCTCCAGAGAGCCAACGAGACCATGGCCGTGGTCAACGACCCGCGGCGAGGATTTGTGGGTATCATCACACTCAAGGACGTGATCGAGG
Organism: Phycisphaerae bacterium; assembly: GCA_030372985.1. GTDB lineage: Bacteria > Planctomycetota > Phycisphaerae > UBA1845 > PWPN01 > JAUCQB01. The sequence continues at coordinate 32,711 of JAUCQB010000256.1, read as the reverse complement.
AGATCTTCGGCGAACTGCCCGCGTGAAGCATTCGACGCCTCGAACCGCGGTGAGTCGTCAGCCGCCCCCCCGACCTGGAGGCCGACCGGAACAGTCAAACGTGATTTCGGCTAGAACGTCACCGTCAGGCCCCCATCGACGATCATGACATGACCGGTCATGTAGCTTGACTCCTGTGAGGCGAGAAACAGGATGGCGGAGGCGATTTCCTCGGGCCGGCCGGCACGGGCCATCGGGATCTTGCGGGCCTCGACGTAGAACCGATTGAACCAGTCGCTTTCCAGCTCGTTCTCGCCGTTGTAGACCGACATCGGCGTGTCGACAAACCCCGGCGCCACGGCGTTGACGCGGATGTTGTGCGGAGCCAGTTCGACCGACAGCGCCCGGCTGAACTGGTTGACTGCCGCCTTGGCGGCGCCATATGCCGATGCTCTCGGTTCGGCCTGCGTGCCATGGATGCTGGTCACATTAACCAGCCGTCCGGCCGTTTTGTTGGCGATCATCACCTTGGCCGCCTCACGGCAGAAGCGAAACGCTCCGACCACGATGATGTCGAAGATGTCCCGCCAGGTCTCAAAGTCGGCACCTGGAAACGCCACAGGATGTGAAACGGCGGCATTGCTGACGACCACATGCAGTCCGCCGAGCTTCATCGCGGCCGCAATCGCCGCATCAACCGTTTTCTGGTCACGAACATCGCCAGGCACGATGGCCACCCGATCCGGCTGCCCGGTGGCTCTGGCCGTGTCTTCCAGTTTCTCGCGCCGTCTGCCAACGAGCACCACTGAGGCCCCTTCTTTGACAAAGCGGACAGCCGTGGCTGCACCGATTCCCGTGCCCGCACCTGTTACGATCGCTACTTCACCGTCCAGACGACCCATGTAGGCAACTCCTATCTGACAGTCGCGTCCATGCCGATATGTTCGATGCGATCCCGCCCTGGAAATACCACGACGGCCGTCTCCGTCTCCACCACCTGTCCCGCCGTCAAGTGTCGGCACCTGCCCGTCGTCGAGGCGGTGGCCAGATCACCGGGATACCCCGTCGCGGCCTCGAGAATGACCAGTGCCGATCGCGGACCGACGGGCAAAGCCGGATGGATCGACCCCACACAGTCGAAACCGCGACCGCCGAGATGCGTAAGCCGATACTTCATGCGAACAGCCGGCGAAGATGCCGCCAGGGTGATCCATCCTTCCATCCGCGTCGGCGTGACGCACCCCTTGGCCTGCAGTCGTTGAACCTCCAGTCTTTCTCACATCGAACACAGCCCACGAGAATGTCTCCAGTTCGATTGGACCCGAAATGTTAACACGGTTACACTTCCGGCGATATGGGCAAATCAGGGCCCCGGGAGATATTCTGGAATGCCCGCGCGCAACTACGAGCCTGTCGATTACGCGATCATCATCGCCTATTTCATCCTCACGCTTGCCATCGGCTTCTGGTCGGCGCGAAAGGCAAAGAGCGGATCCAAGGCGTTCTTCGTAGCCGAGAGGTCGCTGCCGTGGTGGGTGGTCGGCTTCACGATGGTCGCCGCCAGCATCAGCGCTGAGCAGATGCTCGGCGAGGTTGGATACGGCTTCGGTGCCGGCCTGGTGGTCTCCAACTGGGACTTAGGCGTCTATCCATCGCTGGTACTGATGATCTTCGTGTTCCTGCCGCTGTATCTTCGCAGCGGAACGACCACCATCCCCGAATACCTTGAGAAACGGTACGACAGGACGACGCGCCTGCTCTTCGCCGGCTACACGGTCTTCAACAACGCCTGTGTCACACTCGTCATGGTACTGGCATTGGGTGCTACAGCACTCAAGTACTTTCTGGGAATCGACCCGATCGTCGGGACGGTGATCCTGGCCGTCTTCACAGGTGTCTACACCGTCTATGGCGGTATGTCTTCAGTCGCTTGGACGGATACGTTCCAGTGCATCCTGCTCCTCGCCGGCGGCCTCACGCTGTTCGGCGCGGGGCTCAACCAGGTGCCCGGCGGGTGGTCCGGGCTGATGGAACGAATGCACGATGCCGGTTCGGCGCATCTCATCCGGCCGATCGACGACCCCTACGTGCCGTGGCCGGGGCTGATCCTGCTGATGCTCTCGACAAACGTCTGGTACTGCTGCACGAATCAGTTCTACGTCCAGTCCTGCCTCGGGGCCAAAGACGAACGCCACGGTCGCATGGGTGTGCTCCTGACGGCCTTCCTCGGGCCGGTTTTGACGCTCTGCTTTGCCTTTCCCGGCTACATCGCCAGCGACCTCTTGAATCAGGGCATTCTGCCGGCCTTGCCGCTGACATCCGACGGCCAGCCCGACGCCAATGCCACCTACCCGCACCTCGTGCAGTCCCTGCTCGGGCCGGGGCTGCGAGGTTTTCTCGTCGCGGCCGTTCTGGGGGCAATCATGTCGAGCGTCAGCGCCATCGTGAACGCCACCGCCAGCGTCTATACGATTGACATCCATCAACGCTGGCTGCGGCCGCACGCAAGCGAACGAGAACTGGTTCGCGTCGGCAGACTGGTCGGTTTCTTCACCCTGCTCATTGCCTTCCCGCTGACCCTGCTGGCGACCAGCTACCGCTACATCTTCACCTACTCTCAAAACGCCTGGTGCATCCTGGCCATCCCGATCATGCTGGCGTTCACCTTTGGGGCCCTGTGGCGGCGCGCGACTGCCAAGGCGGCGACCGCGACGTTCGTGCTGGCCGCACCCTTCGTCGCGGTACCGTTCATCTGGGGCAATCCGGACGACAACTGGCTGCAACTGCCGCTGATCGCGGGCAAGATTCACCTGTTCAACTTCGCCTTCGTGCTGTGGATCGCGGCAGCGGTTTTCATGGTTCTTGTCAGCCTGCTGACAAAGCCGGCTCCGGTTAAGGCTGTGTCACCTTACGTCTGGCGGCCGTCGCTGAATCTGCCATTACCCGAGGAACGCGGAAAGCATCGGTGGTATCAGACCGTCGCTTTCTGGGCGGTTGTCGCCGCAGTCATGTACCTGGTCATCTATGTGAAGTTCTGGTGAGGATTAACAATGCCGAAGACTATCGCTCTCCTGCCACTGTTGATGTTGCTGCCCGGCTGTTCCTGGTTCTCGGGCACGGCGCCCGAGGGTCAAAGCCCGGCCGTCCTCATGGGCCTGCCGCTGCTGATCGACGAGGGTTTTGACAAGCCCTCGTCGCAATGGGAACTGAACGACCCGCAAGCATGGGAGTTCACCAGCGACGACGACAAAACAGTGCTCGCCCTGGCCCGCAACAGCACCTACAAGCCGCCGTTCCGCTCCCCGACGGGAATGGCGGTGCTCAAGCACATGACCGTGTCCGACTTTGTGCTCGATGCCTGGGTGCGATCGACCAAACCCGATTACCCGCACCGCGACATGTGCCTCTTCTTCGGCTACCAGGACCCGGCGCGGTTCTACTACGCTCATTTCGGCCTGAAGTCAGACGACGCATCCAACAGCATCCACATCGTGAACAACGCCAACCGCCGCCCGATCGTCAGGACGCGGACCGACGGCACGCCCTGGACGGAGGGCTACCACCACGTCCGCGTGGTCCGTAAGGTCGACACCGGCAGCATCGAGGTGTTCTTCGATGATATGAACAGACCGAGCATGACCGCTGAGGACAAGACGTTCTCCTGGGGCCGCATCGGTGTCGGCTCGTTCGACGATGTGGGCAACGTGGACCGAGTCGTGCTCTGGGGCAGGAAGGTCAACCCTCCGGCGACACGGGCGGTTGTGCCATGATCACGTGAGAGGGGCCGGCTTCCGGCACGTTCACTCTGAGCAGGCTACTCCAAGGCCATGCGGATTTGTGCGCGGGCGCTGGCGACGGCCCGGTCCTTGCGACGGGCAGCCAGCTCGTCACCGGCGGGCATTTTGCGGGCTTCCTCGAGGCGGGCTTGAGCATCAGCAGCGGAGATTTCTTCCGGCCGCAGCGCTTTCTGGGTCAGCACCGTGACCTGGTTCTCGATCACTTGCGCGAAACCACCGTCCACGAACCAGGTTGTCTCTTCGTTGCCCTTCCGCAATCGCAGGCTGCCTGCGCCAAGCTTGCAGAGCAGCGGCGCGCGATTGAACAGAATGCCGATCTCGCCGTCATGGACGGGCAGAACGACCGACTCGACGTTGCCGTCAAAGACCTGGGCCTCAGGGGTGATCACGCTGCACTTGAAGGTCTTGTCTGCCATCGAAACACCCGGGGAATCCAGCGTGGAGAATCAGGAATTGAGAATTCGGGATTTCACATTTCAGATCTCACATTTGAAATCTCAAATCTGAAATCTCCAACACGAAATCTCAAATCTGAAATCTTGAATCTGAAATCTCAAATTCGAGATCTCAAATCCGAAATCCGAGACCTCAAGTCTGGAATCTCAAGTTTGAAATCTCAGACACAACGGCAATCCCAATTCCTCATCTCCAGTTTTCCATCAGCGCATTCCCATTCTCAATTCTCAATTCCTGAATCTCAATTCTTCGCCAGTTTCTCCGCCTTTGCGGCCGCATCCTCAACTGTGCCGACGTACATGAAAGCCTGCTCGGGCAGGTGGTCCCACTTGCCCGCACAGATCTCCTCAAAGCTGCGGATGGTATCCTCCTTGCGCGTGTAGTTGCCCGCGTAACCGATAAAGACCTCGCCCACGAAGAACGGCTGCGAGAAGAACCGTTCGATCTTCCTCGCCCGGCTGACCAGGAGCTTGTCCTCCTCGGAAAGCTCCTCGACGCCCAGAATCGCGATGATGTCCTGGAGGTCGCGGTATCGCTGGAGAATCTGCTGAACCTCGCGGGCGACCCTGTAATGCCGCTCGCCGATATACTGCGGGTCCAGAATGCGGCTGGATGAGGCCAGCGGATCGATCGCCGGGTAGATGCCTTTCTCAACGATTCCGCGGGCCAGCACGATGAAGGCATCCAGGTGCGTGAAGGTGGTCGCGGGGGCCGGGTCGGTCAGGTCGTCGGCGGGGACATAGATCGCCTGCACAGAGGTGATCGCACCCTTCTTGGTTGAGGTGATCCGCTCCTGCAGATCTCCCATCTCCGTGCCCAGCGTCGGCTGATACCCGACCGCCGAGGGCATACGGCCCAGCAGCGCGGATACCTCCGAACCGGCCTGGGAGAATCGGAAGATGTTGTCCACGAAAAGCATGGTGTCGGCGCCGGACTCGTCGCGGAACCACTCCGCCATGGTCAGCGCGCTCAGCGCCGCCCGAAGACGAGCCCCCGGCGGCTCGTTCATCTGCCCAAACACCATCGCGGTGTGATCCATAACCTGTTTGACGTTGCCCTGGGCATCCTTGAAGGTCGCCTCCTGCATTTCGAGCCAGAGGTCGTTCCCTTCGCGGGTCCGCTCGCCGACGCCGGCAAACACAGAGTAACCGGAATGCTCGCGGGCGATACGGGCAATCATCTCCTGCACAACAACCGTCTTGCCCAGGCCGGCACCGCCGAACAGGCCGATCTTGCCGCCGCGAACGAAGGGAGCCAGCAGGTCGATGACCTTGATGCCCGTCTCCATCATCTCTGACTTGGGGGTCAGGTCGGCGAAATTGGGGGGCTCGTGGTGGATCGGTCGACGGGACTCGGCCTTCACTTCACCGCGCATGTCAATGGGGTCGCCAATCAGGTTGAAAACCCGGCCAAGCGTCTGCATGCCCACCGGCACAGTCACCGGACCGCCGGTATCCTCGATCTGCGCCCCTCTCACCAGACCGTCCGTGGTCCCCAGGGCCACGGCTCGCACTTTGCCGCCGCCCAGGTGCAGAGCAACCTCGCACCAGAGCGTCTCGCGCTCGGTCCTGCCCAGCACCTTGCGCTCAACATCCACCCTCAGGGCGTTGTAGAGCCTGGGCATTTTGTCTTCGTCGAACTCCGCATCGAGCGTGGAGCCGATCACCTGTATCACTCGCCCGAAATTGCGCCCATTTGCCTTTGCCATGGTTGTCGTTCTCACTAACACCCGCCCACTGGACCATGTGGGACAGGTTTCCAGCCTGTCATTGACCGGCAGAATCCCGGTCTCAACCCTGCAAGATGCCCTTCCCACACCTCACGCAACCTCAAGGCTGCCCAGCCCTGGGGAAAACCTTGTCCAGGTCCGTTGTCTTCATTTTCGCATCCGGCACACCCATCGCCCGCAGAACGCCGACGGCCATCAGAACGTCGCCTGCGGGCTTCATGTGCACGCCGTCGGTCGTGAAGAACCGCTCGCCCGGCTTGGCGGTCTTGTTGCGGTTCGCGATCGACTTGAGAAACAGGGCGTGCAGATCCACGTAATCACACTTGTTGCGATCGGCAACCTTCTTGCCCGCCGCGACGTATGCCGCCAGCCGCTTGTTACCCTCGGAAGCCGGGTCCTCCTCAATCACCGTGGGGGAGAGCACGAAAACACGGGCGCCGCCGTCCTTGGCCATCTTGACCATGCGCTCGACGTTGCGTTCGTAGGTTTCCAGCACCTTGGGATCGGCCGGCTCGGCCATCCGGTGCCAGACATCGTTAATCCCCACACTGATGGTCACAATCGCGGGCTTTCGGCGAACGACGTCTTTCTCAAACCGCGCGACCATGTCCTCGGCTTTCTGGCCGCTGATGCCGACGTTGACAATCCCGGGGATCTTCATCGCGGCATACTGCTGGGCGAATACGGCCTCCATCGCCCGCAGATAGCCGCCGGCCTGCGTGATGCTGTCACCCATGGCGACCATCTGGTCGCCGGACTTGACCTTCAGTTCAGCTTCTCTTGTCGCAGGCTGCGTCGCCGGGGGCGGCGCCAAAGATAGAATCATCGCAAACAATCGCATCGGCTCCATTACTTGATCGCCTCCGCCCCGCTGACGATGTCCAGCAGTTCCAGCGTAATCTGCGACTGCCGGGCTCTGTTGTAGTGCTGGGTCAGCGTTCGGATCATATCTCCGGCCGCGTCGGTCGCGGACTTCATCGCGACCATACGGGCCACTTCCTCGCTCACCGCCGCGTCGATGAAACACTGGAACAGCCGAACCTTCACCGTCTCAGGGAGCAGCTCGGCCAGCAGCTCCTCGGGTGGCGGCGTAAAATCGTATTGCACCGGCGCGGCGGCCTCGCCCGTCGCGGCATCAGGTCCCGGCGGTTCGATCGGCAGCAACTGCATCACCTGCGGCCGCTGCACGCCCGCGGAAAAAAAACGCATGTATGCCACATGGACGGCGTCGATTTCCCTGCGCTCATAGCTGTTGATGAGCCCGGCGGCAATCGGCTCGATTTCCGCATACTGCGGCTTGCCTTCGAATCGCGTATCCGTCGCCACCGGAGATCGCCCCAGAAACTTGAAGTATGAAATCCCCTTCTTGCCCATGACATGGAGGTCGACCGTCTCGCCGTTCCCCTCGCGGGCCTTCAGGTGCTCGATCGCCGACCGAAGAACGCCTCCGTTGTAACCGCCGCATAAGCCGCGGTTGCTGGTGAGCACGAGGAGCCGTGACCGCTTCGCGTCGCTGTTGACCTTCAGCAGCGGATGCGACAGGTCGCCCTGCCCGCGCGAAAGCTGACGTACCAGTTCGGTGATCCGCTCGGTGTAGGGCCGGGTCTTAGTGGCACGGCTGAAAGCGGCCTGGAAGCGCGCGGTGGCGATCAACTGCATGGTCCGCGTGATCTTGCGGATGTTGATGACCGCCTTGCGGCGCTTGATGATCGCTCTCGCCTTGGCCATCTGACCTTCCTCGGCCGCTTGTCCCTATCCCGGTCGTCCCACCTTACGGTTTGCCCGCCACGAACCGCTTCTTGAAATCGCCGACGATCCGAAGAAGCTTGTCGCGAATCTCGTCGGTCAAATCGCCGGTCTGCACCAGCCAGTCGCGCACTTCGGGGAATTCGTCTTGAACGTGCTTGAGCAGCGCGGTTTCGAATTCGCCGATCCGGCTGAGCGGCACGTCGTCGCAGAAGCCCTGCGTTCCGGCGAAGATACTGATGACCTGGTCGGCGACGTGCATCGGCATATACTGGCCCTGTTTGAGCAGCTCTACCATGGCGCGGCCCCGGTCGAGTTGCCGCTGCGTGGCGTTGTCGAGATCGGTGCCGAGCTGGGCAAAAGCCTCCAACTCGCGGAAGGCCGCCAGGTCAAGTCGCAACGAGCCGGCAATCTTCTTCATCGCCTTGATCTGCGCCTTGCCGCCGACGCGCGACACGCTGATGCCGACGTTGATCGCCGGCCGAACGCCGCCGAAGAACAGGTCCGGTTCGAGGTAGATCTGCCCGTCGGTGATGGAAATCACGTTGGTCGGAATGTACGCCGAGACCTCACCTTCCAGCGTTTCGATCACCGGCAACGCAGTCAGCGAACCGCCCGAGCCCGGTATCTTGCGGACTTCGTAGTCCGGTTTGCCGAGCGCCTTGAGATCCCTTTCCGCCTCCTCTTTTCCAGGTTTGCCTGCATAAATCTTTTCGTTGATCGCCGGCTTATGATCGGCGGGCGCCGACTTGGGCACCACCATGTACTGGGTCGCCAGCTTGCAGGACCGTTCCAGCAGCCGGCTGTGCAGATAGAACACGTCACCCGGGTACGCTTCGCGGCCCGGCGGGCGGCGAAGCAGCAGGGACAACTGGCGATATGCGGCGGCCTGCTTGGTCAGGTCGTCATACACGCACAGCGTCGCCTTGCCATGCTCGTACATGAAGTACTCGGCCATGGCACAGCCGGCGTAGGGTGCGATGTACTGCAACGGCGCCGGATCGGAACTGCCGGCGGCAACAACGATGGTGTAGTCCATCGCCCCATGCTCGCGGAGAGCCTCAACCACACCGGCAATCGTCGACTCCTTCTGTCCCACAGCGACGTAGACGCAAATCACCCCCGTGCCCTTCTGGTTGATGATCGTATCCACGCCGATGGCCGTCTTGCCGGTCTTGCGATCGCCGATAATCAACTCTCGCTGCCCACGACCGATCGGAATCATGCTGTCGATGGCCTTGATGCCGGTCTGCAGGGGCTCGGTCACCGGTTCACGGCCAGCGATCCCCGGGGCATTGGATTCCAGCGGCCGGCGAAAAGGCGTCTCGATGGTCCCGGCGTTATCCAGCGGACGGCCGAGCGGATCCACCACACGGCCGATCATCGCCTCGCCCACCGGAACGCTGAGCAGTTGCCCGGTCCCGCGGACCGTGTCACCCTCTTTGATGCCCAGATAGGCACCCAGGATCACCGCGCCGATCGAATTCTCTTCCAGGTTGAACACCTGGCCGATCGCGCCGTTCTGGAACTCGAGCATTTCGCCGGCCATCGCATTGGAGAGACCGTAAACCTGGGCGATGCCGTCGCCGACCTGCAGGACCTTGCCCACCTCGGCGACGTCGATCTCGCTCCGATACTTGGCAATCTCCTCCCTCAGGACCGATGCGATCTCGTCTACCTTGAATTTCATGTTCGTACCGCCTGCACCCATTACGCCTCGACGGCGTATCCGCGCCCGCCATGAATCTCTTCTGTCGCACGCTCCCGAATCCGCCTGTACGTGCGTCTGATCCGCGAGGTCACGCTCGCGTCAATCTGCATGTCGCTGTACCGGATGACCACCCCGCCGATCAGTTCGGGTTTCACCTGTTCGATCAGAATGGCCTCTCTGCCGATCCTCGCGCTCATCTCCTGGTGGATGGCCGATTTCTGGTCATCCGACAGCGGCATGGCCGTTTCGACGACGACTTCCTGCTGATGGTGCTTTTCCTCCATCCGCAGTTCCACGCACCGGCCCACCTTGCGGACCAGGCTCAACCGCCCCCGGTTGTTCATGACCTGAAGAAGGTTGACGAGCAGATCACTCATCCGGCCGCGGAAAATGCGCTCAATCGACTGCCGACGCGGATCGTCGTCCACCGAGTCGGCCGCCAGCATGCGGCACAGATCAATCTCCTGCTCGATGAACCGCATGAACTCGGCCATCTCATGGGCAATGGCTTCTTCCTCGTCGCGCTCGGCGGCCGCCTTCAACAGTGCCTCGGCATACACATCCGCCAGAGCCATACTCTCATCGAAGTTGTGAGCCATCTCAGTTCCGCCCGTCCACGCGGATCAGTTCCGACTCCCGGGGCCTCGCTCCTTGAGCTTCGCCAGCGCCTCGCCGACAAGTCGTCGGTGGTCCTCGGGCGTCAACTGCCGCTTGAGGACTGCCCCCGCCATCTCCATGGCCAGTTTCGCCGACTCCTCATGCAGGTCTCGCAGGGCCGTGTCGCGGGCGATGCCGATCTCCCGCTTGGCCCGCTCGATCAGCGCCTCGGCGTTGCGGCGGGCGTCGTCCTCGATCCGCCGCTTGACGGCCTCCGCATTTCGCCGCCCCTCGTCCACGATCACGCCGGCTTCCTGCCGGGCATTCTCCAGCCTCGCGGTCAGCTCTTTCAGCCGGGCCTCGGCCTCCTCACGATCACGCCGGGCACCGGCCAGGGAATCATGAATGAACTTCTCCCGATGCTGAAGGCCACTCAGCAAGGGCTTCCAGGCGAACCTGCCCAGAATGAACAGCACACCGAGGAAGATCACAAGGGTCCAGATGAGATTCCCCAGGTCACCGCCGAAAAGGTTGGGCTGCCCGCCCTCACCGGCCAGCAGAGTACTGGCCGTCGCCAGTTGCAGGACCGCTGCTGTGGCACACTCACTCATTTTCGCTGTCATTCGTCTTGATCTCCTGCCCAGCCATTCACGAACCCGCTCCGCGCGACGCGGCGCGTACCGCCCGTATCATGCCCCGCACGTGGCGCCGGGACTGCAAAGGCAGACCGCTGGTCATCACATGAACAACACCAGCAGGCACACCACCACGGCGAACAGCGTCGCACCTTCGACCATCGCCGCCGTGATCAGCGTCGTCAGGTTAATCTGGCTGGCCACCTCGGGTTGCCGAGCCATGGACTCGACGGCGCTGCCGCCGATCCGGGCAATGCCCGCCGCGCCACCGATAATCACCAGGCCCGCGCCGACGGCCGCGCCCAGAAAGCTCGCGCCCTTGTCTTGAAGCAGCAGAAAGCCCGTGCTCTCGGCCGCTTTCTCCGGCGCGGCCGCCTCTGCTTCCGCCGCCACCACCGGCGCCGCCAGGAACATCATCGCCAAGGCCCCCGTCACAATCACTCGCCTCATATCTCGCTTTCCTTTCTTCTGCGAAGCCGGTGGAAACGGCTCCTCCCGCCTGTCAGCGCAAACGCCATCGCCTCTCGGCCTCGTGGCTCGCGGTCCCACTCCGCGCGCATGGCACGCTGAATCGTTAAACCGTGCACGCCGGGCACGCGTCAGTGTGCCTGCGGCACCTCCGCACCTTCCTTCTCATGCTCATGGCCGTGCTCGTGCTCGCCCTCCCCGTGAATGTTGACCGCCAGTCCAATGAAAACAGCGGTCAGAAACGTGAAGATGAACGCCTGGAGAAAGGCCACGAAGATCTCCAACAGCGTGATCGCGACGCTTCCAAGTACCACGAACGGCGCCACCAGCAGCAGCGCGACCGCGGTGCTCGCGGCGCCCGCCATCGCGATGAAACTCAACAGCACGCCGAGCAGAATGTGGCCGGCGAGCATGTTGGCGAATAGACGAATGGCCAGCGCGACGCATTTCACAAGGAGCCCGAACACTTCCAGTGCCGCGATCAGACAGTTGATCGGGAACGGACCCATGAAAAAGTGCTTCACATAAGCCATACCGTGAATCCGCAGCCCGTTGGCGATCACCATCACCAGCGTGCAGGCCGCCAGCGTCCCCGTCGTGTAGATGTTGCCCGTCGCGGTCCCGTAGATACCGTGCCCGAAGATCGGCTTGGTGATCGGCTCGAGCGGCAGGAGGCCCAGGAGATTACACGTCAGGATGAAGAAGAACGCCGTCCACAAATAGGGCATGAAACGGTCCGTATACGGTCCCAGATTAGGCCGGGCCACGAACTCACGCAGCATCTCGCAGATCGTCTCGATCACGTTTCGGCCGCCGCGCGGCGTCATCCGCCTGACCTCGTCTCCCGACTCCTGCACGCGAATGAGCCGCGGCAGGCAAATCACCAGCAGCACGGCCGCCACGATCATCATGATGATGTGGTTGGAGATCAGCGTGAAGGTGTTCAGCGGCCCGTCGTCGCCGACCTTCGCCCACGCATGATCTACCACGTGGGTGAGGGGGTTTGAGCCGCTGGCCAAAAGGTTCATGATCATGCCCGTTCCCCGGCCGTCCGGCTCCAGCGGAGCAGCACCAGGGTCTCAATCTTGACCATGACGAGGTAGGCAGCGGCCACCCACGTCAGGAACATCTTCGGTTCCGCCCATCGACGCCAGGCAATCACGACCATGGCCGCCGCCGTGAGTATCAGCCGGATCGCGCCGACCTTCAGTCCCGTTTGCAGCCGCCCCGCCGCGTCGTCCATGGCCATTCGCCGCAGCGCCGGCAATAGCGTTGTGTACACCACCAGCAGGACAAGCGACTGTCCGGCAAACATGGCCTCGACGCCTGCTCGGCCGCCGAGGCGCCATGTCGGATAGCAGCCCGCCGCAGCCAAGGTCACGGCCGCCACCAACGGCAGGCACAAGAGCCACGAAACCCCGGCGTTCGATACGCGAGATGGATTCATGGCGATGCCGTCCCGTCACCCCCTCCATCCTCACGATCCTTCTTGTCTCGCGGCGGTTCGACCATCTCAAGCACCGATCGCCGGATGAGGTTGTAAAGACCTCCGACAACCCCCACGATCGCGCACACCAGCAGGCCCCAAGGCCGTGTGCCGAAGTGGCGGTCAATCCACCACCCCAGCAGGCAAGCCCCACCCAGACCCGCCGCCAGTTCGACACCTGCGCCGGCCAGTCGCATCATGCCCGGCGGCAACCGCCTAGCTGGCTTCGGGTCGCTCATCGCGCTCTCCGAAAGCGCCTGCCCCTGCTTCCGGTCTCGCCAACTGTTCGCCTCCACGCAGACCGGGATATACGACAACTGCCCACTTGCCATCGAGTCAGTGGTTTCGTGCGTTGCCATGCCTGGTCCGCGCCAAAGGCCAGTCATTCCACGACCCCGCAGTTTAGGCTTGCCTCAGAAAAGGGTCAAGCGGCGATCTGGCCGGCTTTCGCGCGTAAAAGCCTATCGGCACAAGATGTGTGAAAGCCTGATGGGTGACAACGTCATCCTGTCGCAGCGGCAGCGACGGCGACCCGTCTCACGCACGTCTCCAAAGCGAACAGGCCTCAGCCCCGCCGCCACCACTCCCGGTCGGCTGCGAGGCTGGGCCTGTACAAGTGCTCCCCCGCTTGCGCCCATCCGTGAACTGTTCCCGCTCGCCTCCTCCATGAAGCCGATGGGAGTCACTACGCCTCCAACTGCGCCAGCAACGGGGGACGACGGCGACGACGACGCTTCTTGGGAGCGCCAGGAATTCGAATTTCAGGTTTACGAGGCGCGGCGGTCGCGGCTATCTTCAGCGCCTCCCCGGCGTTGGGAGCAAACAAGTCTGCGTTGACCTCTTTCCAGAGCCCTTCGGCTCGATTGAAAACGCCACCCGAGATCATGATGTTCATCGTGGGATTACTGCCGACCTCGCGAATCAGGTCGATCAGACGACGCACGCCAGGAACGCCGGCCGGCTGGGTGCCGAAAATCATCAGAATGTCCGGCCGCAATCGCCCGACCAGTTCGAGGATTTCATCATCCGGAACCCCCCCGCCAACAAAGTAGACGTCCCAGCCGTCCGCCTCAAACAGATCCGCGCACATCTGGGCTCCCAACTCCTCGGGCTCACCCTCCGCACAGGTCAGCAGCATTCGCTTTCCATTCTCCGTTCCTCGCTGCAGCTTTGCCTGGAGCTGGTCCGCAAGGCAGCGGCTGATTCGAACAGCCATGTGCTCGGCGGCCAGACTGATCCGGTCTTCCCGGTACATCTGTGCCACATGCTCCATCGCCGGCCAGATCACGCTCCGATAGACTTGCCTTACCTCAAGCCCCTCATTCATTGCCTCCTCAAGCACATCCCTGCACTCCTGCCGACGCCCTGCCACGAGAGGTATCATCAACCTTTGGAAATGACGCTCCGCACTCATCATCACACTCCAGGCTTTCTGGCAAATGGTCGGCGCAGGGAATCTCCGCACCGCTTCACCATTCCAGTTTTTTACGTTCCCATCCGTCGCGTCATGCTTTGGAAAGGAAGCCCTCCGCTGGGGAAGGCAGACATGCCGGCCGCTCCGCGCCGGCAACGATGATATGTAGACCGCAACGTTCCAGATCTTCCCTGAATTACTTACATCCACGACCTTGTTCGGTTGAATGTTAATCTGGATAATCTGGATAGCATGGCGAAAATACCATCGGCGGTTCGCATGAAAAAACTTGAGCGCCAGAGCACAGGTTGCGCCAGAACCGCTACGGATAAAGCGGATTAGAGCGCGTACGTCCCATAAAAGCTGACCCGCAGCGCTTCCAAAGAAGGTCTTCTGCCCCGAAGCCCTCAGAATGCCTATGCAAAACGTAGACCATGATCGGAGCCCTGCGAAGTCCCGTGGACGAAGCAGGGCGCAGACTGCCGGTCCTGGCTCAACGTCAACACACCCGGTCAGGGCTTATTCGTCGAGCGTCTCGGCCACGTGCCCGGCCGATTTGCATATTTCCCGAAGCACCGTTGTCGCGTAACAACCCGACTCAAGCCGGACACCAAGCAATATGTATGGACCGGCATGGTCTTCTCCGGCATCGACGCTGACGTCGTGCGGCTGGAAGCGGAGCGGTCGTCGGCCGCCCTTCACCCGGTGCCTGCCGGCCTCGCGCCATTCATCCGGATTGATGTTCTCTGCGGCTTTGAGAGCCATCTCGGCCTGCCCGGCCTCGCCGTCGGGAGTACTCATGCGATAGCCGAAGAGCGGTCCGGTCGGGGAGATCTCGAAACCGTCGCAACGCGGCTGCTCTCTAGCCACGTCGTCGACACGGAACACCGCCCCCTGCGGGTGCCGCCATGCCAGATCGCCCGCCATGAGTTGATCGAGTCTGCCGATACGCCCGGCCACAATCTGGTTGAACAACTGCGACTGGTACGCCGAGATGTAGAACCGCTGCAGCCGCATCTCAATGGAGCGGACGGCCTTACGGGCATTGCCATGAAACTTGATCAGCATCCGGCAGACGCGTCGCTCGTTGTTAAACGGGTAGGGCCAGGTAGTCGCCGCCCCCTCCAGATCACCCTGGTCGAAAAGCTCACGGGCTCGACGAACGTCGCCGTAATCAGACGGCTTCACTCGCCCAAGGAGCACCTGCACCATTTCATCATAATCTTCGCGGAGCAGCGCACGACCGACCTCCCACGTGTCCCCCCGCATCCCGAAACGCTGTGGACCGAAGTAGTTCGGCACTCCGCGTCTGTTCAACGTCTCCATCATGCCGCGGACATCACCCGCGCGTGCCGGGTCCACGTCCCGGATCTTGATCGTGAAACGATTGCCCGCCAGGTGCCCGAGCTTCAGTTTGTTCGTATGCCGCGAGACATCGACAACCCGCATGCGCGGCAGCGCGAGGCTGCGAACAGTGTCCGGATTGACGTGCTCGACGCTGAACGTTTGCGTGGTGACGGCGTCGGCGTCTTTGAGACCGGCGTATCCGATGTCGTGGGGTGCTCGGCCAAGGGCGTGGGCGATATCACCGACGGCACGCATGGTGGACAGTCCGGTCTTCTCAACGCGGAAGTACACGTGCGTCCCCTCACCGCACGGCTGATAGAGCGGCACCTCTTCGACAACGAAGTCCTCGGGCTGGGCCTTGATGCGGCCGCCAATGCCCGGGACTTCCGCGGTCAGGTACGGCAACTCATCGACGTTCAACATGACAGCCTGCCTTCTTTGACGGTGTTGGTGCACACCTTTCCTGCGGAGGGTACTGTGGCCGCGGGCTCACCAGCGGCTCTGCGAAACACTGATCTCACCACGGTTGAGCCGGTCCAGAAACGAGGTCAGACGATACTGCGCTTCGATGGTCGGAACGGGAACACCCACGGCAGCCGCCTGGCGCACGGGCTCGCCCAGAATGGCTTCCACCTCGAGCGGCTGCTTGTTCTGGTAATCGATCAGCATAGACGGCCGGTAAGGCGGCATGGTCAGCGTGTTGGACATCATCTTCCGCGTCATGACGGCGATATCGATTGCACAGCCGTGGGCGTTGCCGGCCTGGCCGGTTTCCTGCATCAACGCCCAGGCCATTTGCTTCAGGCCGGGATCGTTGATGATCTCGTGCGTGGTGACGCCGCCCGCCGTGACCGTCAGGGTGCTGAAGGGGATGTTCCACATCAGCTTCTCCCACCGGGCTTGCCTGAGCGACGGCCGCACCATGGTCTCGATGCCGGCATCCGCGAAGAGTTTTGCCATCTCCTCAACCTGCTTCAGATCGTCCAGGTAATGTCCGAACGCCACCCGCCCGTAGGCCAGATGGTGCACCACGCCCGGCTCACCCCGGTTGATGCACACAAACGCCATCCCGCCGAAAACCCGCTCCGGCCCGAACCACTCCACGAAACGATCTTCGATCCCCAGTCCGTTCATCAACGCCAGGACCCGAGTGTGCTGCCCGAGACAAGGGCGAATCAACCGCTCGGCGTCATCGATCGCCGTCGCCTTCAACGCACAGATCACGAGATCGACTTGTCCAATCTCCCCCGGATCACCGAAAGCCGCCGCTTTGAGTTGAAAATCGCCGTCGCAGCTCTTGATCGTCAGACCGCTTCGTCTGACCGCTTCCAGATCTCGGCGCATCAGAAAGCGAACGTCGTGCCCGCACTGCGCGAGCTTCGCGCCGTAATAACAACCCACTGAACCGGAGCCGATGACCGCAATTCTCATAACCGCAAGTCGCTGCAGCGCTGCCGCTATCCCGCTGCCGTCAGTTCCGCCCGCCGCTTGCGAACGAGCTCCTTCTTGTGCTCGGGCATGTCCTGCTCGGCCAGGAGAACGTCGCAACCTTCAACGAACATCTCTCGGGCAAACTCCGTGTCCCACACCCGATCCTCCGCGTCCCGGGTCTCGACCGTCTTGAGAAAACCCTGGAACTCGTCGAAGTAGCTGCCGTAGATATGGAACGAATCGGCAATGTGGATGTACTCGCCGACCTGAACGCCGATTTCACGAGCCATCTGGGCCTGGAGCTCCACGAACGCGAACATGTTCATGAAAGCGGCCTTGTAGGCATCGTTGGACCGCATGTGAACGTTCATGTTGAGCCGGCCGTTCTGAATGCGGAACCACATGCGCTGCAGACAGGCCGGATCGCTGATTCCGAGGTCCTCCCACGCTTTCCAGGTCACCGCCTGAGCTCGCCGCGTGTACCAGCAGTCCTTGAGCAGCCGGACGCAGGTGGCGATCTGGTCGAGCTTCTCACCGCTGGCCCACGGCGGGTCATATTCAAACAATCGCTCGTGATACGTGTATTCCCACTTGCCCTCTTCCGGGGCAATCCAGTGATCGTGGACGCCCAGCAGGACCTCCGCCCGATATTTCTCAAGGTCATCGAGCCCCCCCGGAAACGCCCGGTGCAAGCGCGGTTCGGACATCGGCTCGGTCACGTGAATCATCGCGGTCACGTCGCGGCTGTTCGGGTCCTCAGGCTTGTCGTACTGGGTAGGAAAACGCTCGCCCTGCTGCCAGCACGCGATCACCGCTCTCTCCCACGCCATCGGCAACGTTTTCTCAGTGATGTGAATGCTCTTCATCCAAGTCTCCGTTGTCTCGTTCGTCTGACGGCTCAGGTTCAGAGTACTCCTTCAGCATCTCGTCAATCAGTCCGGATAGCACCGCGTCGCCATCATCAAGCATTTCCATCTCGATGTGAAGGGCCAGCACCGGCAACGGCCACTCGGTCTTCAAGGCCGCAAGTTTCACCGCATCCTTCTCCGTGGTGATGAGCGCGTCGAGTCGGTGTCGTTCCGCCCACCGTCGAATCATCTCCGCGTCGGCAACGGTGTAGGGATGGTGATCCGGCCACCATTGGACTTGTGCCGCACGAATTCCCATATCGGCCACCGTCCGCTCGAACGCGTCCGGTCTGGCGATTCCGGCAAGGCAGCCGATCCTCGTGGCCGGGGGCAAGGGAACCGCGGCACCATCCAGCCCAGTGAACCCATGTGGTCGATGCACCGCTCGCACCACGGGGACTTTCGGATGCAGACGCCGGACATTGTCCTCCAGCCCGGCCACCTGCAGAGCCCCGGCAAGATCGCATCGGGTCAGAACCACGGCACCGGCGCGGATCAGGCCTTTCAGCGGCTCACGCAGCAAACCGCGAGGCAAGACGTGCCCGAATCCGAACGGCCGGCTTGCATCGATGAGGAGAAGGTCCAGATCGCGGCCGATCCTGCGGTGCTGGAAGGCATCGTCCAGGATCACAGCCTGCGCTCCATAATGTTCGGTCGCCACGCGGCCTGCCTTATACCGGTCTGGATGAGCAACCAGAACGGCCTGCGGGAATTGCCGCGAGAGCATCAGCATCTCGTCAGCCAGGCCTTCCCGGGATGCCTTGTAGCCTCTGCTCAGAACGGCGGGTTTGAGCTCCCTGTCCAGAAGGTGCCGGCACAGCCAACCGCACATCGGCGTCTTGCCGGTTCCGCCTACGGTCAGGTTGCCAACCGAAATCACTGGGACATCAAGCCATTGGGGCAGGGCCGCAGAGTCGTACCAGGCATTCCTCACCGTCAGGAGGCCGGCGTACCCCTTCGAAACGACCCAGAGTACTCCCCGAGCGGACGAGGCAAGCAGACCCCGCCGCTGACCGCTGACGATCTCCATGTATGTCGTTGATTCGGCCATCTGTCGCTTCAAGGCAGCCGCCGACCACTTCGATCGGGCTGTCGACGCACCGGCGACCTTTATCCCACCACCTCCAGCGAGCGTCAAATGATCCGGCAACCTCGGCACACAGGCCCATCCCTGAGCCGCAGATTGCCGACCAGCAACCTGCCGAGCATTCCCGCAGGGCCCATGCGCCCAGCACCGGGGATTCCTGGCACGTTAGATTTCAACCCGGGCCGGACCGATTGAGCAAGACCGAAAGCAGACGTGCAGATCCGCACTTTAATAGCCCGATAAAAGGTTAACGTGAAGCGTGTCAGAGCTACGGCTGGTCGGGGATGGAACGGTAGTAGCAGACCATGCCTGGAAAACGTAAGGCTTTGATCCTTAGGTACTTATGACCGCCGGGCTGGATCACGACGACGTTGAACGATGCTCTGGCCGTGCCCAGAGCCGTTGCGAGCCGCAGGAGGACTTGGCATGCGGTTGGTGTTTCCGGGACCGATCCGTACAATGCGTGCGGTGGAAGCAATGACTCGAAGCAGAGACTATCCGATTGTCCGTTTTCTGATCGGGTCCCTCTACGCGATCTCGATCATGTCCGTGTTGTTTGGGCTGGCCTCCGGGGCCTACCTGTGGGTACATGCGGAGGCCCTGCGCAGTGGGGTGATCGCCGGCGGCCCGCTGGCCAACACCCTCAACCAGTTCACGAGTTCCGGCCAGCTTTATCAGGCGGCGGCCGTCCTGGCCGGTGCCGGGGTCATCGGCTGCCTGCTCTTTGGGGCTCTGGGCCAGATTCTGGCCATTCAACGAGACCGGGCCATCAACGCGTCGCTGCAGACCCAACTGCTGGAAGACATTCTCGAACTCAACGAGGAGATCACCTTGGCCTCGCGACAATCTCGGGTGGAGATCTGCGAGGGTTGCGGCCGGCTCGGGTCCCTTCATCGCATCGAATCAGGACAGTGGGTCTGCCGCGTGTGTCGGCTGCAGCTTCGGACGGCATAACCTCGCCGTCCCGTCCGGTCCCCAACAACCTACCTGCTGAGCCTGCGAGAGACCACATGTCGGATTACGTTTTCGTCATCGATGCGAAGGATGTCCCGGCCGGACGCGCGGTACCGGCCATGGTGAACGATCGCTGGTTCGCGGTCTGCAACGACAACGGTACTTTCCACGTGACCGCCTTCAACTGTCCTCACGAAAACGGTCCGCTGGGCAAGGGATACGTGCACAACGGTGCGCTGGTCTGTCCGGTTCACCACTGGCCCTGGGACCTCAAGACCGGTCTGACGGATCCCAAGTTGCCCCACTTGCGATTGAAGATCTACCCGTGTGAAGTGCGCAGCGGCCAGGTGTACGCGGACGTTGCTCATCCGATCCCGCCGAAGGACCAGGACCTGCACACACCGCGCTGACGTTTCCCTGAGGGCTGAACCGTCCAACCTCGCCGGGCGGCGGTTCCGCAGTCTCGGGTCTGTCGGCGCGGGCAGGATTGTCCTTGTCGGCTACGCCCTGCCGGCTCACTCTGCCCTGGAACTCGACACCAATCTCGTGAATCATGCCGCTGATGTGACGGCATCTGGCGACCCGGGCAAGCAGCTCGACGGTATAGCCCTTGCTGAAAGGAATCTGAATCCGAAGCGCCTGTCCGATCTGCAGCATGTGGTGATGGAGAAAAGCCAGACCGTGCAGCGAGATATTGCGCGTCGGAACCTTGAAAGCGATGATTTCCGCCAGAGCCTTGTCGAGAATCGACACGCGGACGTTCACCGACCGAAACGGCTTGCGAACGGAGCGGCGGTGCTCGTTGACCACCGCATCCTGACAGGCCCTGTCCAGTTCATTTAACAGGGAGTCCAGTTGCTCGTCGGTGAGCCCCAATCGTCCGAATTGTTGTTCTGTCACTGCCATGAGCCGGACCTGATCGAACGGGACTGCACGCTGACCCGGCACTGAAAGAGCGCTCCGTATTATCTCCTTCGGGGAAACGACCTGGAGCCTTTAGCAGAGTCCGCGGGGTCCAGCCCTTGTTTGGGCGTTTTCGACGCTGTCACAGGGCAGAGGGCTATTGCCTCCGCGGCCAGGACAGTATCTCCAAGGACCGAGAATGCCGGCACCCTCAGTGCAGATACTGCCGCCACATGTGGATTTCCACCGCGATCTCATCTCGGCGGCTGCGTAGAACTGGTGAAACGCAGCTCAAGATGGGCTTTGAGTCGTTCCGGACCGGGACGCCAGACGGCATACCCGGCTGCCGGGAACGGACGGAGAAAGCCCGCGATCTGCCGGAGCAACGCGATGGGCTGAACAGCCTGAGCCGACTCCCTCGCGATGGGCATGGTTATCGTAACATCCTGTTCACGACCGGCACGGAGGATTCCCAGGGTCACCTTTCCGGATTCGCCCGCCACCGACAGCAAGTGCCGAAGAGTTCGAGCCGGCTCGTTTGTGCTGAGAGGATGTCCGTCGACGCGCAGGATCAGGTCACCGGGCTGGAGAACGCCGAATGCGGGGTATCCAGGCAAGGTCTGCCCCACCTCGACCCCCGAGCGGACCGCCTGGGCCGTCGGCACGACTCCCAACTGGACTCCCATGCTCCGCTGTCGCCGCTCAAGATCACGCCACCACTCCGGCCGCAACATCTGCGGATGGTAAGCCGAAACGTAGGCCACCCATGAATCCAGCATTTCGGCCAGGTCATGGGGCTGGCCAAGAAGCAGCATCTGCCCGACCGTTCCAGCTTTGCCGACCTCGGCGGCCAGATGCGGCATCAGGCCGCGAGGCAGCAGTTCGCCCTCACCGCGCCGGGCAGCCACGATCTCGCGCACGACATCCGCGCTCGTGCCGATGATCAGCCAGCGATCCCAGATCATCCAGCTCAGTTCGAGGTTGAGCAGGAAGGGGCATTTTGTGTGCGACTCAAACAGCCGCCGCAGCGACACGGAGACCATCTGGCCGCCGCCGCGTTCCGGAATCCTGCGCACCACACCGCTGGCGTCGCCGGGCGAGCGACTTGCGACCAGATACTGCAGGTTAACGGTGATCCGCTCGAGAGCGGCCTCAACCGCATGGGGATCATCGGTCTCCACCAGCATGGCCAGGACGGGCAGAATCAGGGCTGGATCATGCGCCGAGGGGCCGCCTGTTGCGCTCGCCGGTGCCACCTCAGGCGAGGCAGAGGGTGCCGAAGACGCCGTCGCCGGCTGAGTCACACTCCCCTGGCTCGCCGCGACCGCGGGCCCTGTCGCCGTCGGAGCGGTGGCAGGCATCGTCGTCGCGCCGGGGGCCGTCGCCGTAACCATTCCAGGCTGGGGGTTGCTTGCGGTCCCGGCGGACATCGGACGTCCGGCCAGGACGAAAACCGCACTGTCTCCCAAGTGATCGAGCAACTGCCATTCGACGGACCTGCCGGGCATATCCGCCAACAGCACCTCAATGATTCCGGTCGGGTCGTCCACCTGAAGACGCCTGAAACGTTCGACAAAGTCGATCGGCTGCGTCCAGGCGGCGACCACCGAGGCGGGAAGCCTGGATAGTGCGTCGGTGGCCAACGGCGGGACCGAGATCAATTCGGGATCCGGCTCCGCGCGGCCGTCGACATCAAACATCAACCCCGCGGGGCTGACCCCGACTCCGATCGCGACGGCCCGCAACTGCACCCAATCGGCAGGCCACCACTGACCGAGGATGAACCTTGCTTCCGCGGCCCGAGCGGTTGAACCGGCATAGAAAATGATCTGCGCGCCTGCGGGGAGGCCGGCCATCCGCTCGCGAAACTCGGCGATGTCACCGAGAGTTGCACCGGCATCGCTTTCCCAGAGGGCCACCGTCCGTTGATAGAGATTGATGGCCGCCCCCGCCCGGCCGAGTACGGCGACTCGTCCGTCGCAGGCCAGCTCATGCTCCTGCGAAAGCTTGTACACCCGCACCTTCTGAGAAGAGGGTTCGCGCTGGGGCGCCATGACCGCCTCAAACGCACCAACATCCTTGGGCTCGGCCAGCAGCACTGCATCACCCAATCCGCTCCAGCCCTCGGCGGCAAAAGCAATCGGACCGGAAAACAGCAGATCGGCCGCCCTGGGGTCCTTCAGACCCATGGTCTCGGCAAACCAGGCCCGCCAGCCTGCGGGCTGAGTGGCCGGTTGGGTGCCGGGCGGTTGCGAAGCGAGACTGTGCCCCGACGCCATCAGGTCGCCGGCCATCCGAGTCATCATCAGATCGAACGGGGTCCCCACGAACGAATTCAACGCGTGAAATTCGAGATACAAGCGAGCATCCGCCGGAACCGAGCGGGCCAGCAAGGCCGGCAAGGCGGCGTCCGCAGCCATGACGCCGGTCGTACCGATCGCCAGGCTGAGCCACGACGCCACCGCCATACAGCATTTGCGCCTGCCGGACATGGCAAGACAATCCCTCTGACGGACCAACCCGTCTCACCGCTGAAGAACCTGCGTACTATACCATCGGAGAACCCGGCGACAACCGCGGCCAGGTACGATGAGATCAGAGCGGCTCGAGCATTAGATCGCCGCCGGCGTCGCCGCCGTTTTCGGAGCCTGTCGGCGGTGAACTCAGCAACTCCTGTTCCGTCCCTTGCTGATCCGCGGACCGTTCACTCGAGGGCGTTTTGCGTAACGAGCCGTCTTCCTGTGCAACGACCCGGGCGTTTGTCTCGATCAGGAACTGCTGAAACAGAAGTTTGTATTTTGCCAGATTGTTCCTTGTTCCTTCGACCGTCTGCGTGCTCCGCTCAACGACGGTTGTGAGCAGCGACTCCATCAGGGCAGACGAAGGCATCTGGGTGGCGGGCAGATTCGGATCCGGATTCCCTTGTGCGGAAGACCCGCCATAAACCGCTGTCGTGCTGCCAGGGGGCATTTCCACCCGGACCGCGACATCCGTCTTGGGTTGTCGCTGCGGGGCACTGGGCCACATCAGCGTGAGGCACAGGGCAATGCTGGCGGCGGCGGCCAGCGGGGCACCAACCACCACAAGGGTACGACCCCAGTTCCGACGCCGGGGTTGCGAGGCCAACTGAGCACGACGAGCCATCAGGACACGATCGGTGAAAGAGTCACTGAGCTTCGGTTCGCGGCGGCGGTCGAGCATGATGACGTCGCCGCATGCTTCGAGCATGGCCAGTTCGGTCTGGCATGCCGAGCAGCTCAACTGGTGAGCGTGCAGCTCCGCCTGCAACGACGGGGACAGCTCCCCATCGAGGTAGCGGTCAAACAACTGTCGTGCGTGTTGACAAGTAATCATGACGCCGCTTCTCTCAAAGCTTGAACCTGCGTCCAGTCCTTCACCAGACCCGACAGCGCATCCCGCAGGCGACCCCGGGCACGGTGCAGATGGCTCTTGGCCGTGGCCATCGGAATCCCAAGTGTCTGCGCGATCTGGTCACAACTCATCTCTTCCCGATAGAACAACAGGACGGCCGCACGCTGCTGAACGGAAAGCTCGTCGACGGCCTCCCAAATCTTGTCTTTCAGCCTTCTGGCCTCCTCGCTCTCGGCCAACTGCACGCAAACGTCGTCGTCAGATGCCGAGAGATTCGAGAAATCGACCTCGCCCGTCAGGGCCTTCTTCCGCCGGATCTGGTTCAGGCACAGCCGATAAGCAATGGTGAACAACCACGTACTGAACCGGTACTCCGGCGAAAACGAGTCGAGCGAACTGAACGCCCGAAGAAATGCCTCCTGGCAGATCTCTTCGGAGTCCTCATGATCCCGCAGAATTCGCCACACAAAGGCAAAGAGGCGATCCTTGTGCGAATCCACCAGGCGGCGCGCGGCCTCTTCGTCCCCGCCTCGGGCTTGGGCAACCAGCCTTCTCTCCATCCGCCTGGTCAGCCTCTGAACACCGTTCTCGGCCTGCCTCAGGATCATGTCTCTTCTCGATCAATTATACATGCGCGCAGCCACGAAGATGCACCTGTTTGGCAGCTTCCGCCGCGCCCGGTAAAATACGACCTTGCGATAACGCCGGCAAGGCCGGGCCGACTACTGTATTGTCGGCTTAATCATCTGGGAAATCAACGCTTATGGTCAGTAAGCCGACCGAGCAGCGGCGGATCGTTAACAAGAAGGCCAGACACCTATATCACATTGTGGACACGGTGGAAGCCGGCATCGTTCTCACCGGCTGTGAAGTCAAGAGCATCCGCGATGGTCGAGCACAGATCACAGACGGCTTTGTGCGCATAAACGGCTATGAGGCAACGCTTTATGGATGCCAGATCGACCGCTATGAACACGCTCATGAAGCCCCCCACGACCCAAAACGTAAACGCCGCCTGCTACTTCACCGCCGAGAGATCCGACGACTCGCCCCCCGATTGGCCCAGAAGGGGTTTACGCTGGTACCGATAAGCATCTATTTCAATTCGCGGGGTCTGGCCAAAGTGGAATTGGGCCTGGCCACCGGCAAGCAGCAGCACGACAAGCGCGAGGACCTCAAGAAACGTCAGCACCAGCGGGATATCGACCGGGCCACCGATCGTCGCCGCTGACACGACGACACAGCGGTCCATCCGGCTCGATTCACCCGATTCTCCTGTTGGGAGGCATGCCGCAGAGCTGCATGAAAAGCCGACAGCCGGTATCTCGACCGACCATCGGGAAGCTTAGGAACAAAATGCCGCATCGACCTCACGCAAGCTCGCGTTTGGCAGGCTTGCCGACCATGCCGTACTTGGCCATCTTGTCTCGAAGCGTGGTTCGCGGGATGCCGAGGAACTGGGCAGCCTTGGCCTGATTGCCGGCAGCCTTTCTCAGGGCCGCGTCGATCAGGGATTGCTCGACACCGGCGATGGTCTCGGTCAGCCCCGGATGCATGCCGGGCTGGGCCGCGGCTTCCTGACTCCCCTGGCCCGTGGCGGGCACCAGGATATCGCGTGGCTGAATCTCCGGTCCGGTCGCGAAGGCCACCGCCCGCTCGAGCACGTTTTCCAGCTCACGGACATTGCCCGGCCAGTGATAGGACATCAGCACATCCATGGCGTGAGTGCTGATGCGACTCGGCACCGACTTGCCCTCGGCCGCCTTGGCGGAGTGGCGAAGGTAATGAGCCGCCATCGCCGGGATATCCTCACGGCGGTCTCGCAGCGGCGGAACCACCAGGTGCACGGCGTCAAGCCGATAGTAGAGATCCTCGCGAAACTGCCCCGCCTCCACGCGACGCCGGAGGTTCTCCTGAGTGCCAAAGACCAACCTCGCGTCCAGACGCACACGCCCGCCACCCGTGCGACTGAAGAAACCCTCATCCAGGGCCTGCAAAAGTCGTGTCTGCAACGGCATGGAAAGCGTTTCGATCTCGTCGAGGAACAACGTTCCACCCGCGGCCTCCTCGAACCGCCCCAGCCGCTGAGAAGACGCGTCGCCTCCGGTCCCGAAGAGTTCGCCCTCCAATACCTCAGCCCCGCACGCGGTGCAGTTGAATTTGACCAGCGGACCGGTCGATCGCTTGCTGAGTTGATGTATCGCGGCCGCAACCCGCTCGCGGCAGGTACCGGCTTCTCCCTCGACCAGCACGCTCCGATCACTGTCAGCCACTGCCCGGATCTGATCAAAGAGCCGGCGGCTTGCGTAGCTCACGCCGACCAGTTGGCCCAGGGTTTCCGGACCGCCGTGGCCGTCACCTTCCGCCGAACGGCAGGCCAGCAGGCGTTCAAGCTTCTCGATCAGCACTTCGGTCGAGAAGGGCTTGTTGATGTAGTCGTAGGCCCCGCGCTTGATGGCCTCGACCGCCGAATCCACCGTACCGTAGGCGGTCATGAGGATCACATGGGTCCTCGGTGAACGCGACTTAACCACCTCGAGCAGTTGAATGCCGTCCATCTCCGGCATACGCACGTCGGTAATCACGACATCCACGGGACGAGTCTCGATCACCTTCGCCGCAGCCATCGCATCGGCGGCATCGAGAACGGTATACCCTGCCCCAGCCAATTCGATCTGAAGCGTAGCCCGCTTCAGCGGCTCGTCATCGACGACAAGCAATGTACCCTTGGTTGAGTCTGTCATGGTCAAAATCCCTTCGTGAACGATTGCCGATGTGTCATCCACTCCACATTCCACTCGCAGGCAATCCTAGCGGCCTTAGTCTAACGAGCGGTCACCGATTTGCAACTCCATTCTCATGTCTGGTCCGTTGCCCGTCAATGTGTTTTTGCGGCCACGACGGCCCCCCAGGAACCGGGCCCCCACGGCATCCAAAAGGCCCGCGGGGCCCACCGGTGCTACTCCCAGTAGTGGGCGTTACCGGGGCGTATCTGGGGCGGCATTGCCATCTGCTCCCGCAGGTGGTCCGCATCCAGAGCCAGGACGGGGCTGATCTCGAACAGGCCGTCCGGTTCCGCTTCCCGCCAGGGAACCGCAAAGCCCGCAGACTCCAACCAGCGGGCGGCCCGCCGGTTCAGGTCCCGCCGCGACGTCTCGGCACTGTCGACACCGGTCGCGTTCTTGACAGGGCTGAATTCCTCTTCTCTGATCGTCTGCAGGATCAAAGGGTTCCTGGCCAACGGAATGGCATCGAAGATAAAACTCTCCAGCTTGACGGCATTGGGCTTGTCGGGCTCGATTCGCCGGCCTGCCTCGTTAACATGGGGTACCTTTTTCACCGCGCGATGCCAGGGTAACCCAAAATGTACCTCATCGGCGGTCAGTTGTTCCACAAAACGGCGGCTCAGCAGATGAATGGCGATGCTGCCCGCATCAAAGAGCCGATTCCCCTGAGCATCGCGTGCATGAGCCAACTCATCGGGGAGGTCGGAGTACTCGATCACCATGGTCTTGCCGTCGCCAACCGCGAAATTGCCCACCCGCTCGAGATCGTCGGCCTTGGGGATGGTTTTGCTTGACATTTCCGAGCCGGTCATGTCATGAAGCCCGATGAACAGCGGGTCGATCGGTTTGACCAGCGGGTTATCGACCTGGAAGTAGCTCAGATGCTCGATGCCGGCCTCGGCCATCTCCGCGAGCACCCCGGATCGCCGCAAGGCCAGCAGGCAGCCTCCATGGCCGTCGGGAGAGAAGGCCAGCCGATGCTTCTGGTCAAGCAGAATCTTGCCATCCTTCGAAAACGCCGGCATCACCCCCTGTTGAAAGAACCGGACCCGCTCGGGCTTGAGACCGAAGAAACGGTGAGCTTCGAAGAAGGCGGTTGTGTCGGCGTGGTTGTGAGGGCTGGTCATGATGTACCAGCGAAGATCGGCGCCGTAACGGCGATTCGTGCCCAGGATGAATTCGGCAAAAAGCTGGAACAGGGGCTTGTTCTTGACCGGGGATATGCGGAAAGCCCCTTTAGGACCGTCAAAACCCAGCCTCGTGCCCTGTCCTCCGGCCACGGTGAGGGCCGCCACTTTGTTGTGATGTATCAGGCTAACGCCTTGCTTGACTGCGTCCGCGTAGAAGCCCACCTGGTCAAGTCCTGGCCGGGCAGGATAACAGACCGCCGGTTGGATATCGCGAGGCAGGGAAAAAGGCTGCTCGTCTAGAACGTGACTCCGGAGCAGTCCAGGCAGGCCGGCGAAATTCACTTGCCCGATATCTTCCAGGAGCAGCTCTCGCTGCCGATCATCCAGGTCATCCCAATAGGCCAGCAAATGGCCCTGGTGGGCCTCAATAAGACGGGACCGGAGTGCCTCGAGTCTTCTGGACTGGCTCTGGAGCATCGGGAGGCTTCCTTCGTCACTCTCACACAACCGTCCGGCTCACCCACGGCCGGTGATTGATAACCATCGTCTGGCACAGGAGTTAGGGGAGGCGGCCCGAGGGTCCCCGGTCGGCAGCCGAGATCTCAGGACACCCCCATTGATCGTCGATAACTATAGGCACAGCAGCGTTCTGGTCAACGGACGAAGCAGTTGCCGCCTCCAGCCGACGTGTCGGGTGCCTTGATGCGATTTGAGAACCGCAGGACATTCCTGAAACGCCTCGGACAGGCAGGCTTGGTGGCCGTAACGGAACGGCTGCTGGCCGAGCAGGCTTCGGGAGCTGATCAAGATTCCGCTGCGACGCTGCCCGTTCTGCAAACCAGGCCGGACACGGGACCGATTGACACCTTCCTAAAATCCACGGTCGTTCATATTCGCCGGCCGGAGGTCGTCGACCGCCAGAGCATTCATGCGCACCTCCTTCGCGAGATGATCGAAGAGAGCCTTAAGGTGCTGACCGACACGCTGCGACCGTCTGACGCATGGAACAGGCTTTTCGGCTCGGACGATGTGATCGGGATTAAGTTCAACCATGTCGGGGCAAAGGAACTGAGCAGCACGGAGGTCATGGCGGCACAACTGGTCGCTTCGCTGGGCGACGCGGGTTTTCCGCCGGCTCGGATCATGCTCATCGAGGCTCCGGCGGCGGTCAGCGCCAGTCTGGCCACGCGGCCCGAGGTCCTGGGCTGGAGCGGCGGCGAGGTGCCCTTCGTGGGCGGGTCGGAGGAGTTGGCGACCGTTCTGCAAGAGATCACTGCCATCATCAATGTGCCGTTTCTCAAGACGCACAACATCGCCGGCATGACCGGCTGCCTGAAGAACCTCTCGCATGCGTTGATCCGGCGTCCCGGTCGCTATCACGATCAGGCGTGTGCTCCGTATGTCGGAAACATCGTGGCCATCCCTCAGATTCGCAGCAAGCTTCGGCTCAACATCGTCAATGCCATCCGCGCACTTTACAGGGACGGCCCCAACGTGCGGCCCGAGGGCATGTGGGACCACGCCGGACTGATCGTCTCGCGAGATCCGGTGGCGGCTGACGCGGTCGGCCTCGACATCATTAACGATCGACGCAGCCGGCTCGGCCTGGAACCCATCGGCAACGGCTCTGGCCATGTGCCTCACATTCACGCGGCCGCGAGAATCGGTCTCGGCACCGACGACCAGGACTACATCGAGCTGCGCGAGATGAAGGAATAAGGCGACGGAATGCTGTGTCGGTGCGCGAGGACGGCGTCTCTGAACCTGGTCGGGATTCGCCGGGTGAGCCACTGACCCGAAAGCCCAACCGGTTCGCTCTCCCTGGTCACTTCCGTTCGGGCAATCCGGTGTCACACCGCCGCCCTGCCGTCAAAAAATGAAGCTGTCCATCTATTATCGAAAAGGGATCGGGACCCTATGATATGATAGGCTTCAAGCGGAGGCGGAGCGGAGAGCGGCAGATCTCGGCCTGTTCGCCCTGCACCCCCCCACGGAGACCGGTATGACGACCGAGCGGAAAACCTGCCTTACCCCATGCCGTGGGGCAGTCTGCGGCGGTGTGTTGTCGGCCATCCTGCTCGTGGGATGCATGCTCGCCTGTGCCTCGACGGCATCTGCCTGGACGGCCGTGGGGCCGGGGATCGAGTACCAGGAGTTCACGTTGCCGGACCCCAACAACGTGTTTGTCGCCCGGATGGAACGTCGCAACCCGGCCGTCACCATCGAGAGCAGCATCGGCCAGGGACGGTTGTCGGGCGGCACGGAAACCGTCCGCAGCCAAGCCAGCCGGTATGAGGACGCGATCGGGTATTGGGGATACGACTGGGGTCGGCGCAACGACGTGATCGTGGCGATCAACGGAGATTTCTGGAACACCTCGACAGGAGTACCTTTGGGCGGTCAGATCCACTCCGGATGGGTCGCCAAAACCTTCAGCGGCGCCTCTTTCGGATGGTCGATGAACCGCAACCCATTCATCCAGAATGCTCCGACACTTCTGCCACGCGTGCGATACATGGCGTCAGGGTCCACGCAGTACTGCAATGGGCTGAACCGATCGCGAGGCACCAACGAGCTTGTTCTCTATACGCCCCAGTATGACAGCACGACCAAGACGGACAACACGGGCGTCGAGGTGCTTGTCGAGATGACCCGCCCCACTCTCGTGCTGCCCGATACCGGGCCCGCGGTGGGCCGAGTCCGGCAAATCCGCAGTAACCTGGGCTCGACGCCCATTCCGTTCGACCACGTGGTGCTGTCGGCCACGGGCACCGCCGCGACGACGCTGTTGAGCCGTGTCAGTATCGGGGCGGAGGTCGGCATCTCGTGTCAGAGCGGGTACAGCGAGCCTTGGATGCGAACCTATGCCGGCGTCGGCGCGGGAGAATGGTTCCTGATGAGCGGAGTCGTGGTCGGCGGACAGGAAGTCTTGCACCCCCGCACGGCCATCGCCTACAACACCGATCACGTCTTCTTCGTTGTGGTCGACGGGCGGTCGAGTGTCAGCATCGGAATGACCATGACCCAGCTGGGTAACTTCTGCAAAGACTACTTGGGTGCCACGTTCGGCATCAATCAGGACGGCGGTGGTTCTTCGACCATGGTAGTCAACGGGGTGGTCAAGAACGATCCGTCCGACGGAAGAGAGAGAGCGGTAGCCAATGGAATGATGATGGTCGCGATCCAACCAAAGATCCAGTCCACGACGTTCGGAGTAAACGACCTGATCAAGGTGACGACGGCCAACACCAATCTGCGGCTTGGCCCGGGCACCCATTTCTCCTCGCTCATCTCTCTGGCGAAGGATGCGCAGGGGACCGTGCTCGACCACTCGCTCAGGGGCATATTCGCGAAGGGCTACTCCTGGTGGAAATGCGATTTTGCCGGGACGACAGGATGGGTTGCCGAGAACAACCTCGCCCTCGTGTCCTCGGGCGGATACCCAACGTTCATGCAGCACCCCTCCGAGCAGAACCCTTGCCTGGGCGACACCGTCAACTTCAGCGTCTCGGCCGACGGCACGGGTCCCCTGGCGTATCAGTGGCAGAAGGACGGCGTCAATCTGGCCGACAGCGAGCGGGTCTCGGGAGTGTCAACCCCGACGCTGACCATCTCGAACGTGGGGATGAGCGACATGGGCAGCTTCCGGTGCATTGTCACCGACAGCGTGGGGTCGGCGTCCTCTTACTCGGCTGCCCTCTTCCCGCCCCGGGCACTGACTACGGTGCTCCAGCATCCCGAGCCCCTGGATGCCCCGCCGGTGCCGCACGGTCTGAATGCCACCTTTGTGGTCGCCGCCTCAGGCGACGGCGCGATCACCTACCAATGGCAGCACGACGGGGTCGATTTGAGCGAGGACAGTCGGCACCTCGGGGTCACAAGCCCGACACTCACGATCACCCAAGTCAACGCCGCTTATGACGATGGAGCCTACCGGTGTCGCGTGACCGCGGGATGCGGCACCGTGTACTCAAACGACGCACGATTGAACATCGTCAAGCCCGACTTCGACGAGGACGGCGACGTCGACGCCCGGGATTTCGGACACCTGCAGGTGTGCATGACCGGTCTGGCCGTCCCGGTGCAGGATCCCGATTGCATGGATGCGCGTTTGGATGCCGACTCCGACGTCGACCAGGCCGACGTGGCCAAGTTCATGAACTGCCTGAGCGCCCAGGATCAGCCCTACGACGTCACCTGCCTGGACTGAACTCGGCACACAGCGCACCGTACCTGCGAGCCTCAGGGACGCAGGCGCGCTGCCTCGCTGCACGCGAATTCTGCATCGCGGGTGCGAGTTGATTCCTTCAGCGCCGGCACGAGCGCGACCGCAAGAGGCAAAGGCAGTGCCCCGCCGCGTCAACGCGACGATGAGACGCTCCGCTTTGAGACCGGAGCCAGGCAAGCCGACCCCGCTCAGTTCACCCGCAGCGTGTCCCATTGCACGGTCGGCCCGGTGCCGCTGGACGAGCCCAGCTTGAAGCCCACGCTGATCTGCGTGGCGCTGCCGCTGTTGAACGTCTTGCTGTACTGCACCCAGGTGTTCCCGTTGCCATTGGTCCCGTCGCTCGCAAACTTTTGGATCATCGTCCAGGTCCCCGAGTTGCCGTCGAAATCCTGGGCACTGTAATTGC
Organism: Phycisphaerae bacterium; assembly: GCA_030372985.1. Classification (GTDB taxonomy): domain Bacteria; phylum Planctomycetota; class Phycisphaerae; order UBA1845; family PWPN01; genus JAUCQB01. Next base: position 141 of record JAUCQB010000256.1, on the reverse strand, counting down.
CCAGCTTGTACGCGCATTCGGCCCAGTACGACGAGCCGCTCGGACACTTGATCCACACCGAAACGGTGTACGCGCTATTGGCGGTGATGTTGTACACCTTCACCTTCGACGAGGAACCCGGACTCGGACGCGCGGCCTGCA
>JAUCQB010000255.1 GCA_030372985.1 Phycisphaerae bacterium | reverse complement strand
GGTTGATGACATATGCAGGCTGACCCGGGTCGTTTTAATAAATCGTCAGAAAAGCGTCGCGCTGGCCACTATACTGCGGTGTGAAGGTGTTTTGGAAAGATCTGCTGCTGTGGCCTGATATCGTGGGCAGGAGCAGATTACAGCTGAAATCCCCCGAATCCCCGGTGATCCCCCAGTTGGTGATCTGGAGATTCTCATCCCCGAGGTTCTCGATCGTAAAGGTAATCGCCCCGCTGTTCTGGCCGCGGTAAATATCTCCGAAATTATAGGTCAGGCCCGAGGGGCTTGATTGAGCCACGTTGATTTCCGGAGGCGTATTCCTGTACACGTCCAGAGTGTAGGTCAGGGTGGTGGTGCCGTCCTGGGCGGTAACCAGCACGATTATTGTTGTTCCTATTCCTGGTGTCAGCGAGACGGACCGGCTGGCGCCCGGCATTCCGTTGATCATCACCGAAGCGTTGAGATCATTAACCGTAGCGGTCACGTCCACCATCGGAACGGAATTCGGCTGGATAACCGAATAATAGGTTGTTCCCGAACTGAACGCTGCCGGCGTCCATGAACCCGACGGGGATAATGTCAGGTTCGACAGGCTCGCGTCGTTGTTCAGGTAGCTGATGCTGAATTGCGGCGCCGCGTCGTTGGGATTGCCGGCTCCGTCAAAGACAACGCCGGCGGCGATATCGACGGTCACTGTGCCGAAACCCGCAGGCATGATCTCCGCCGTGTAGTTGGCGCCGGAACCCATTAAGCCGGACACACTGCCGTTGGTGACAGTGATAAGTCCTGCGTAGAAGTCGATTACTTCCTCGCTGAAGTCGATACTTATCGGTATGGGCGAGTCGCTGGTCGGCCCGGGCGAAGCGCTGCTGGTTATCGTGACCGTCGGCGCGAGCGTGTCCTTTGTCAGGCTGATGGAATGCGTGCCGATGTTCCCGGCTGCGTCCGTGTCGCGCAGGTACAGGGTGAAGCCGCTATTTTCCGGCAGTCCTGAGAACATGGACATGTCGGAGAAGCGTGTAGATCCGTTCGCGGCGGGTATCCAGGTGGCGTTATCGAGTGAAACCTCCGGCGTGTTCGGATCGTCGTCGTTGAAGCTGATGACCGTGTTGCCGCTGACCCGCGAGCCGTCACCCGGCGCGGTGATGAAAACTACCGGCGCGACAGTGTCTTTGGTCCTCGTGATCTGAATGTGCGTGTTGTTCCCGGCCGCGTCGGCGTGGTCGGCGGATACCTCCACCGACCCTTCGGACAGGCCGCTCACGTCAAGGGACGCCGTGGCGAATTCATTGCTGACGACCGCGCCGCATATCGGATAGTCCTCGACGTCGGGATTGATGCCGTCGCTTACGGTCACGGCTACCTGCTGCCCGTTCTCGTCGCAGTATCCCGTGACGGTATAGGCATTCCTGTTGTTAAAGTTTATCGCCGGCACCGAATTCCAGGAGACCCCCGGCGCGGTCGTGTCATAGGTGACCGTCATGGAATCATCCCCGGTGTTTGTGGCGCCGTCGGTTGCGGTCACCGTGATCGTGTATGTCCCCTCGCCCGGCAGGGTGACATCGAGGGACCACCATCCGTCCACGCCGCCGGTGTCGGTGAATGTGCCCATGGTCGTTCCGGTCATGGCTGCGTCAGTGCTGCAGCTCCCGGAAATCGTCTGCGCGGCTACGTTTGTGGAATAATCTGCGCCGCTGAACGGGCTCTCGACAGTGACCGTTGGGGGTACTGCATCGATGAAGATGTCTTTGTTGAAGGCAAAGTTGCTCGTGGGAATGGTAAAGCCGTAGGTCTCGTTCCCGGCAAGGTCGGTCATCGGGCCGCCAGTGACCCAGACGTTTGGAACGTTAAACTCTGAACCGTAGGTGGAATCCCCCGGCGACACGGTAAAAGTTCCGTGCACAACCTGGCCCGTAAAGCTGTTTATGGTCACCGTGTACGGCATTCCGGTGAGGGCCATGTTTAATGTCCTCCCCGACGGCAGGATGACCACTTCGTCGAATGTCAGGCGGATGTCGATAGCAGCGCTTGAGGAGTAGGTGTCGTTATCGGTATCGGATGATATCTCCACCAACTGCGGCGCCGTGGTGTCCTTGGTCAGGCTGATAAAGACGGTGCTGGCGTTCCCGGCCGTGTCGGTGTCCCGCAGGTACAGGGTGAAGCCGCTGCCTTCCGGGACTCCGCCAAACCCGGATATGTCTGAGAGCCGGGTCACGCCGTTGGCGGCCGGGATCCATGTGGCGTTGTCGAGAGAGACCTCGGGCGCGTTTAGATCGCTGCCGGTGAAGCTGATGACGGCACTGCCGTTGACGGGTGATCCGTCCGTCGGGCTGGTTATCGTGACCGTCGGCGCGGCCGTGTCTTTCGTGAGGTTGATGGAATGCGTGCCGACGTTGCCGGCCGCGTCCGTGTCGCGCAGATACAGAGTGAAGCCGATTCCCTCGGTAAATCCGAAGAACAGGGACATATCGGAGATCCGGGTAACTCCGTTGTCAGCCGGGGTCCAGGTAAATCCGTCAAGCGAGACCTCGGGCGCGTTCGGATCGTCGTCGTTGAAGCTGATGACCGCGTCGCCGTTGACTCGCGCGCTGTCTGCCGGCGCGGTGATGAACACTACCGGCGCAACCGTGTCTTTATTCACTGAAGTCGAAACCGAGTCGTCATTGCCCGCGGCGTCCCAATGTTCCGCCGTCATGCTGATTGAGGTTTCGGAGAACCCGCTTGCGTCCACGGTGCGGGTGAATGCGTTGCCCGTGCAGGTGACAAAATCGGCATCACCGCCGATATTGACCCGTACCTGCAGCCCTTCTTCCGAGCAGGACCCGGTCACCGAATACGCGTACTGGTTCGTGAAGTTTATATCAGGCGTGGACGTAAAAGACACGGTCGGAGGCGTCGTGTCCTTGGTCAGGCTGATGGAATGAGAGCCGACGTTCCCTGCCGCGTCCGTGCCGCGCAGGTACAGGGTGAAGGGGTTGTTTTCCGGGATTGATGCGAACCCGGTCACGTCGGAGATCAGGGTAACTCCGTTGACAGTTCCGATCCATGTGATGTTGTCGAGAGAAACCTCCGGCGTGTTTGGCTCGCTTTCCGTGAAGCCGATGACCGCGTTGCCGTTGACTGAGGTGCCGCCTGATGGCGCGGTAATGACAACGGTCGGCGCCACGCCGTCGAGAATGATTCCGTCGGGATAGTTCGTGAATCCGGTGAAGACGGTCATTTCATTGCCGGCCTCGTCCACAATCTGGCCGCCGGATGTTCCGATGCTGACAACCTTGAGATTGGCCGACTCTTCGCCCGCCTGGACCTGGTATCCCATGCCTATGAAATTGGTCGGTCCCCCCCATGGCGCGTTAAAATTCACCACGGCGTTGACCGGGGTGGTGTTCAACGTGACGTCCATTGACCCGGTCTCCAGCCGGATCGTCTCGACGAATTGCACCTGGATGGTTATCGTTTCGCCCTCGCCGTATACGTTGTCGGCCGGCCATTTTTCCACGTGGTCGATGGTCGGCGCCGTGTTGTCGATGGTTACGCCGCCGGGAGCGGTGTCGGTGTCGGGATTGCCCGCCAGGTCGGCAACGCTTATGCTGTAGCCGACTTCCTCGTCGGATCCTGACGCGACGGCGTATGCCGCCTCCCAGGTCATGCCGGTGCCGCCGCCGGTCGGATCGGTTATCGCCGCCGGATATGTTCCTATGAAAACGGTCGGCAGAACGACGGCTTCATCGGTGGTGAACTGCACTGTAATCGTATGGCCGTCCCGCGCGTACGCGTTGTTGATGGGATTGCTGGACCGGAATGTTACCGGTGTTATGTTCGGCTCTATCGTGTCCACGGTGAAAAGGGCGCTCGGTCCCGTGAGGTCATTGGTGTTGCCGGCCGCGTCGGACGAGGTGTTGGCGCCGATGTTGATGGCGACCGTGCCGGTTCCGGTGCACGCGGAGAGGGTCACGGTCGGGTTCATGGTGGCGCCGTCCGTCACGACGATGTTTCCGCAGTTTGCGCCGACGGCGGTAAGCGTGACGTCGGATTGCGTCAGGTTTACCGTGCTGGCGCCCGTGTAGGTGATGCCGAAATCGACGGAGCCGGAGCCGTTGATCAGGGTTTGCGACGGCGCGTCGATGGACACGGTCGGGGCGGTCCTGTCGAAGGTCACGCTCGAACCGTCGGTCGTTGCGCTCACATTCGGCGCGCTTACAAAGAGCAGGCTCTGGATGTTGGAAATCGTGAACGGGATCGTGCCTTCCGAGTCTCCCACCACCATCGTGTATGTCGCCTGCCAGCTTGTTCCGCCGCCGGTTACGGTCACGCCGTCCAGTTCGTCATGACCCGCTATGGAAACGTTCGGGGTCTGGATCGCCATGTCAGATATAAATGTAAGGGTGATGATAGTACCCACTCGCGCCAGCACAGAAGGCACGATGCCAGACTCGATTCTAACGGTAGTAAGGTTCGGCTGAAGGAGCGAACCGTGCGCGTATACGACTTCTGCGCCGTACGCCGTGCCTGCGGAGTTGACCGCGTAGGCACGCACGTGATAGGTCAAACCGACGGTAAGCCCTGTCATTGCACAGGTAAACGGGCCTGCCGCGCCGGTCCCCAGGGTCGTTGATGGATCGCTTATTGTCGGGTTGCCGGTCGTATTCCAGCACACGCCGTGCTGGGTTATGGTCCCGCCGCCCGTGTCAGTAATGTCGCCCCCGGCGTCAGCCGTAGTGAGGGAATTGTACACCGGCAGGGCCGTTGTTACCGCCGGCAGGGACGGGTTTATCGTGATAAATATCCCCGTGCTCTGCGATCCACCGGAGTTCTGCGCGGTTACCGAGTACCATGTTCCCGACTGTTCGGACGATGGAGATCCTGTAATCTCGCCGGTTGAAGGATCCAGTGTCAGCCCTGTCGGGAGCGCCGGCAGGACGGAGTAGGTCAGCGGATAGGCATAGGCAGGCGGGTTGAGGGACGGGGCGATGTTGACGCCGGTCCCGACCGTAAGCACCTGCGGCGTGGTATAGCTGAGCCCGGTAAGGGCCGGATAGTTGGCGGAGATGTTGACCGTGAAGCTCTGCGGCCCGCCGGAATTGGTAGCGGTGACGGTGTAGTTGGAGGCCGCCAGCGGCGCGGTCAGGGTGCCTGATATCTCGCCGGTACCGGTATCCAGGGTGAGCCCTGTCGGGAGCGCCGGCAGGACGGAGTAGGTCAGCGGATAGGAATATCCTGCCGGGTTGAGCGTCGGAGTGATGGAGACGAACGTGTCGACCGTAAGCACCTGCGGCGTGGTATAGCTGAGCCCGGTAAGGGCCGGGTAGTTGGCGGAGATGTTGACCGTGAAGCTCTGCGGCCCGCCAGAGTTGGTGGCGGTCACGGTGTAGTTGGAGGCCGCCAGCGGCGCGGTCAGGGTGCCTGATATCTGTCTCTTATACACATCTCCGAGCCCACGAGACAGCG